>OMWV01000047.1 GCA_900314845.1 uncultured Eubacteriales bacterium | reverse complement strand
GCCGAAAAACTCATAGTAAAAAGTTCAATTTTGGGCGTATTTTCAACGTTTTTCGAGGGTCGGACCAAGTGGGAAGTTTGAGTAATAATATTCATAAGTTACATCGCCATGATCTGCCTTTGCGTAAGGCTGAAGCTGAAGCTCTTCCTTATAATCGACATCTGCTATTGTAAGGCCAGTTGTCCATGAATTATCCGCCTTAGTGATCTCAAACGACACAGGATCTGACTCCAGGGGCTTATAATTCTCGTCCCCTGCAACAGAGGCTTTCGCCCAATATTTCCCGGCGTTTACTGGCGCTTCATCTGTGAAATCTCCATCAGCTGAATCAGAATAAAGAATCTGGACTTGTCCGTTAGCAGCTTCTGCCTTAAGATCGGCTGCCTTCCCGTCATATGTCTTATTCTGGCCCTTAAGCTCTAATGTCCAGGTGTTGTCTGCCTTCTGGATCTCAAAGGCTACCGGATCTGATTCCAGGCCCTGGTAATTCTTGCTCTCTGCGACAGAAGCTTTTGCCCAGTATTTTCCGGCGTTTACAGGTGCAGCAGCTGTGAAATCTCCATCAGCTGAATCAGAATAAAGTACTTCGGCCTGTCCGTGGGCAGCTTCCGCCTTAAAATCGACTGCTTTTTTGTCGTATACTTTATTTGCAGCCTTAAGCACCAATGTCCAGGTGTTTTCCGCCTTCTGGATCTCAAAGGATACCGGATCTGACTCCAGGCCCGTATAATTCCTGCTCTCTTCGACATATGCCTTTACGAAATACGTTCCGGCATCTGTCGGCACTGTTTCTGTGTAAATTCCATTCTCCGTGCTGCAATATTTATAGGTCACTTCACCATAATCTACCTGAGCTGAGGGCTCTAAGGTTTCTCCGTAAACTATGTCGGATATTGTCAGCTCCTCAATCCACTCGTTATCCACCTGTTTTATCTGAAAGCTTACAGGTTCCGAAGTCATTTCCTTATAGTAATCATTGCCGTCTGTATGAGCTTTTACGTAATAAGTACCCGCATCCTTCGGCTCATAGTCCTTGGCATATTTGCCATTTCTAGAGGTGGAATAAAGATATTCTACGCTGCCTCCTTTGGCAGCTGCAAAGACAGAAAGAGGCTGCTCGTACCAAACGTCATCTGCCGTAAAAGGTATTGTCCATGAATTCTCCGCCTTTTCTATGGTGAACTTTACGGGATCTGACTCCATATCTTTATAATGATTATCGCCGGTCACGAAAGCCTTAACATAGTAAGTTCCGGGCTTGGAAGGCTTCTCCTCCTCATATGTCCCGCTTGCGGAATCGCTGTATTTATACTGGATCGTCCCCGCCTTAGCCGCTGCCTTAGGATCCGGCTGGGCAGGATAAACTACATCAGGGCATGTAAGAGGAGTCGTAAGCTCATTGGGAGCCTTCTCTATAGTCCAGGCTAATTTCCTGTAGACTTTGCCACTATTGCTGGTTTTATCTTTCCACTCGAACCCGGAAGCAGGATCAACATAGCAGAAGTAGCTTCCCGGCTCTGTCGCACTTACTACAAAGTCATCAGGTATCGGAACCGGATGATAGGCCGATTTTTTATACGGATCACTTGAATCATAGGCTTTTTGTTCCTTGCCATTGTAAACGAATGTCCTGGGCTTCGGATCATCAATCTTAGGGTCTATTACGTTGATCGTCGCAACTGCTGTTGCCTTGCCATTCGTTGAAGTAAGGGTTGCCTTTGTGGTCCTGATCTTAAGGGCCGTAAATGTATCAGAACTTTCGTCATACTTTACGATGCTCTCATCATCCACCTTTGCTGTATAATTTGTATAGCCGCTCGGATCCGAAGTGGGATAGAGCTTGAAAGTATTGCCCTGGGCGAATGTATATGCCTCATCCAGCGAAAGCTTTATCGGCACAACGTTAAGAGTAGTCTCGGCGCTGACCTTGCCATTAGACGATGTGAATACAGCCTGAGTAGTTCCTGCATTCAGTCCGGTGATTTTACCTGTCTTCTCATCATACTTTGCAATGTCCTCATCCTTTATCTTAACTGTAAAACCTTTGTCTTTCGCGTCGGAAGGCTCAAATTTCGGTTCGATATACTTATCAAATCCCTCTACGAGCTGATAACTGTCATCCAGCTTTATGGCTGTAACCGGATTCAAGGAGAAGAAATTGACGTCATAATCGGCTATTTGAGTGCCGCTGTTTTTTATGTTCACATGGAAGGTATCGCCGTCATGATAGCTATCTATCCCATCAGGCCGGAAAATGACGCAGCCGGTCTGTCCATAACCTTCACTGTTCACGTTAAAATATAAATCAGAGGACGTATCCGTCGTCGTGCTGTTGTCAAATGTCCAGGTCTTATCAATATTTCCTTCTTTGTCCAGCTTTGTGAGCTCTACGGTCACATCTGACCGGGTCAGATCCTGACCATAGCTGTAAGACCAAACCAGGCTGCTGCCGCTCACGTTATACTCAATGGGCATGTTGTGAGCAGGCCAAGCGACTCCCGAGGCGGAAGATGAATGGCTTCTGTCAAAGGAATACATCGCATAGTGAGTGCCGGCCGACCCGAATATGGTCTTCCCCATAGTAGGGTTTATCACCCAGCGGCGGTGACCAACCATGGCTATATTGTGGGAGTCCTCATCGCTCGTCCAACCTAAAGCTGCATAAGATGAGCTGTACGCGTTCCAGAACAAATTAGACTCTTTGGTCCCTCTAGCTCCAGACTCATATAGTTCATCCGAGGCATTTGCAGGCTTAGTTGGATAGTGACTTATTTTCTGATTCAGATAATTTACATACGTTCCTGCCTGGATGTCCTGATTCAGACTCTCATCGGTGGAAAGACCTGCCTCATCCAGTCCGGCTATATAGCGGATATTATTAAGTACAGCCAGAGCGTTCTTCTGCGTCTCGTCTGAAAGCTTGCCGATATCGCTCAGGTCCACACTCGGCGAATCCGCTGTTGTCGGGAGAGTGTCCATCTTCGTCGTCTCCTTGGCAAATGTATCCTTCTGGTAAATAACCGCTCCGCTGTCATTTATATAGCTGCTGATCTCCTCCTGACTCGGAGTATTTACATTCAGGCCGGTCGTCTTGTCAGACGCCGCCTGGGCCTTGATCGGGCTGAGAGGCAAAATGCCGCCGCCGTTAAAGCCATGCCGGCAGACAAGATCCAGACTGCCGCTTTTTTCATGATTCCTGTTTTTCTCTTCATATATTTCCTTCCTCCCAAAACAGCCTCTTGTCCGAACACAGGCTGTCATGCGTTTATTTCTTTTAGTGTACAATGACATTTTCAAACAATCAATAACAAAACCGGATTTTGGAGGCTCTTTATACCGCAAGGCTAAAAGAGGGTTGAACATTTCATTGCTCAACCCTCAAAATGATATTGCAGATATTACAGCTTCTTTGCCGCCGGATTCTCCATCAGACAGAGCCCCAGCAGTTCCTTCAGGTCATCAGAACTGACCTCATCAAGTTCTTCATATTTCAGATCGCTTACCACAGATAACTCGAATCCCTTTTCTCCATACTGATTCCACAGCTCCTGCAGCTGTTTGTTCCTGTGATGATTGGAATTCAACTCAAAACAGTGGCGGTTAAACCATGTCGCAGTATCTCTGGTGGTCTGGTAAAATTCTTCGCCCGTGGCAAGGCATTTTACAGCGGCCACGCCTATTTCGGGGTGACGTTCTTTCCATTCGGCAGCCATTTCTTTTTTCTGTGCTTTATCCATACTGATTATCCTTTCCCTATGTTGCAGTTACCATGAATGAGTCAAACAAACAGATCCCCGATAGAATAAAGGGCTGCCTTGCCTGCCATAAAAATCTTCTTTCCTTCTCTGCGGCAATACAGAGTCCCGCCGCGCCGGGATGCCTGGTAAGCAGTCAGTTCTTCTTTCCCCAGTGTATCCGCCCAGTAGGGGATAATGTGGCAGTGACCCGAGCCGCATACAGGGTCTTCCGCAACGGCCAGTTTCGGAGCGAAGCTGCGGGACACGCAATCTGTTTTCGTCCCTCGTGCCGTCACGTGGACCAGAAGCCCGTCCAGAGCTTTGACCTTCTGAAGATCCGGCGAGAGACTTCGGACTGTCTTTTCATTATCCAGAACGCAGAGGAGGTCTCTCCCCATATAGGCCCTTCGCGGGCGCACGCCAAGGGCTTCTTCCATGGCGCCCGTCACTTCTGCCGGTTTGAGATCGTAGGCAGGAAACTCCATCTCCAGCAGATCATCTTTCCTCACAACTGTCAGATCCCCGGACAGTGTTGAAAAGGTCAGCCTCTGCGCATTTTTTTCATAATAATGAAAAAGCACATAGGCAGTGCCCAGCGTGGCATGCCCGCAGAGGTCAATCTCCCCTCCGGGCGTAAACCAGCGGAGATGGTATTTCTCACCTTCTTTGACTGTGAATGCAGTCTCAGAAAAATTATTCTCCCGGGTGATATCCATCATCAGATCTTCCGGCAGCCAGTCATCAAGTATACAGACCGCCGCCTGATTTCCATGAAATACTTCATCTGTAAAAGCATCAACAACATATTGCTTCACTGACATCTCAGATCATCCCGGATAAAATGCGTCCACTGGTGTTCTTCTGTTTCCGGCATTCCATATTTTTCTTTGCCAAGGGCAATGCTCTTCATCAGAAATGTCATGTTCCGGGCAAGAACTCGCATATTGTAAAGTCCTTCCGCATCGCCGGCTGCCTCTCCGATCTCTCTTCCATGGACGCTGTTCCAATACTGACTGGAAGCAACCGGCATACCGCTGATCGTAAAATACTTGTTTAATTCGTCAAATGTCGCCGAGAGGCCTCCTCGTCTGGCTATGCACACTGCCGCACCGACTTTCATTGTCTTGTCAAAATGGGTGCTGTAAAAGAGTCTGTCCAGAAATGCCACAAGGGTCGCGTTTGCTGAGGCATAATATACCGGCGTCCCGACAACTAATCCGTCCGCTTCCTCAAAAAGCGGGGCAGCCTCATTCACTGCATCGTCAAAGGCACACATACCGGTCTCAGCGCATTTCCGACAGGCAATACAGCCGCGGATATCCTTCATGCCAATATTCAGGACCTGAACATCAACACCATTTTTTGCAAATTCCTCTTTCATCTCATGTAGAGCAATGTATGTATTCCCCTTTGCGTGAGGAGATCCATTTACCATAAGTACCTTCATCATCTTTTCCTCCTCTGATTCTTTTATTACTGTTAGATTACCATGAGACCGGAGGCTGGTCATCCAGATGCTCCCCGATCATTTTCTCCATCCAGATCATGTCATACCAGCGCCCGAATTTATAGCCGCAGTTGTAAAATTCTCCGACTGTTGAAAAGCCGAGATGGGCGTGAAACTGTGCACTGTTCTTTGTCAGATACTCATCCTCCCTGATCGGATAACCGATACAGGCGTAGAGATTGAGGATCCCCATTGCCTGAAGCTCACGCTCCAGAGCCTCATAGAGCCTGCGGCCCAGACCGCATCTGCGGGCGGTATGGCTGATGTAGATCGAGAGCTCACACGACCAGTCATAGGCTGCCCTGCCGACAAATGGCCCTGCGTAGGCATAGCCCTGGATCTCCCCCTCCTGCTCTATCACAAGATAGGGATACTTTTTCATGGTATTTATCATTCTCTGCCGGAACTCGGCAAGAGACGGCACATCATATTCAAACGTGATCGCCGTATTCTCAATATAATAAGCGTAAATCTCCAGAATACTCTGGGCGTCAGCCGGTTTTGCCGGCCGGATGATCCTGTCCATTTTATTCCGACTTATGCCTCCAGTTTCTTATATACAAGAGCGGCAAGCGCTCCGCCTGCGAGCGGTCCGACGATGAATACCCACAATGCCGCAAGAGGTGCAGCATTGCCGGCAGCCGCGGCAAAAATCGCCGGAGCAATGGATCTGGCAGGATTGACAGAGGTCCCTGTCAGACCGATTCCCAGGATATGAACAAATGTCAGGGTCATGCCGATCACAAGACCTGCGACATTGCCGTGGGCAAATTTCTCCGAGGTGACGCCAAGTATGGCCATTACAAAGATAAAGGTCAGGACGATTTCAACCAGAAGTCCCGCAAGAGCATTTCCGTTGACACCGGCAAGGGCGTTGGCGCCATATCCGCCAGTCTTGTCTTCTACATTGCCAAGTCCGAAAATGGCTGCCAGAAGCGCCGTTCCCAGGAATGCCCCCAGAACCTGTGAGATCATGTACGGAGCGATGTCCTTCTTGTCCATCCCTCCCGACAGGAAAACGCCAAGGGTAACAGCAGGATTAATATGACAGCCGGAAATATTTCCGATACTATAAGCCATCGCAACAATGGAAAGGCCGAAAGCAAGTGCTGTCAGCAGATAGCCGGAGCCTGCCGCGGCATCACATCCGACAAGCATCGCCGTCCCGCATCCCATAAAGACCAATACACAGGTACCAATAAATTCCGCAAGATATTTTTTCATACGCTCCTCCTCTTAATCTACTCATCATAACTACAATAATCCTGCCATCATTATAACCTATCAGATGAAATACGGAACAGGCTATTTCTATTTCTTAACTGAACTGCAATATAAATTCTCACGCAGATCAACTTGCTCTTTTACAACTTAAAAAGCCCCGAGGATTAAACTCCACGGGGCTGATATTTACAGGCAGACTTTCCTGAATTCCGGACATCTTATAATCTTATAATCAGTTTGAATCGAAAAGCATCTTTGTGCGGCTGTGCAGCAGCAGTGCAAGCGCCGCGGCGGCCATCAGGCCCATTCCCAGCAGAGAAATACGTTCCCAGGTACCGCCTCCTGTCGAAGGCAGTTCCAGATCATCTGACC
Source organism: uncultured Eubacteriales bacterium (assembly GCA_900314845.1). GTDB lineage: Bacteria > Bacillota > Clostridia > Lachnospirales > Lachnospiraceae > UBA2912. Next base: position 13,192 of record OMWV01000047.1, on the reverse strand, counting down.
GGTTGATGAACGTCCAGGCAAGCTCCTGGCATTTCTTCGGGTTTTTGCTGACCGCATCCCACATATAGCCGGCTTCTGTGTGCCATACCAGCGGCCGGATGACGCCTTCCTCTTCCTGCTCCGGATCCGGATTGCCGGCTGTCCTGCTCACCAGAACAAAACCCGCCTTCTGCTCTTCCTGTGCCGTATAGCTGTGGCCTGGATTCAACAGAGCACCGGGACCGTTTGCAAACCCAAGTGTCAGCCCATAGACTTCCTTTACACGCTCTCTGACGAAGCCTGAGTAAAGTCCCGGTGAAACCGGCAGCTCTGCCTCCCAGTTTCCGCCGGCAGTCAGCTGCACATCCACATAGTTGTGTTCGTCCTCTTTCACTGTGACGTGCAGCTTCTGTGGAAGAGAAGCTGCCAGAGGCGAATCGCTGCCGATGGCAGCTCCGTTCTTATCGATCCACTGCTTGTAAATGCGGATGACGGCAGGCAGAACCGTCATGGAGGGCCGCTCGTATTCCAGCGACGACGTTCCCAGGTTTTTGCCGGAAGAGTGCTCCCGTATCGTATAGGTCAGAGAACCGCTTCTGTCAGCCGCCGACCCTACTTTATTGGAATAAACCTCATAGTCATCTCCCGAAGGTTTCAGATTGCGGTCCGACAGCGGCCGGTAAACATCCTTTTTGTTCCGGATATCGTTGACCCTGTCGAAAGCCCGCTGATTAGGCCAGACCGTGCAGGTCACCTTCAAGGAGACATTTTTTGGTATTTCTCCGTTCTGAATGCCGATCCTCGTGTCTGCTGCTTTCGAAAGATCCCAGTCTATGGTCCTCGTCGTGACGTCATAGGAAGCCTCCGGAATGGTCACGCCTTCGGCCGGTGTCCATGGCTGCCAGTCCAGCTGGTCTTCCTTAAGGTCTTTCTGCTCTGGCTGCCGTACTGCGTAATAATAGCAAAAATCCAGCCGGCGGCTGTCCCGGATGGCAGTCTGCAGCTGTGGAACCGCCGGATCTTCCGTTATGCCGGTAATATCGTACAGGCATGAGGTGAGATAGGAAAGTCTGTCCTGGATTTTCACATCACAAATTGAATACCTCTGATATTTCTGCTTGATATCCTCTGCAATAGACAGAAAAGCCCTGCTGATACTGTCCTGGTCATCGCCAAACCAATAATGATCCTGAGGCACGGTCACACTGCCATTGCTCTCATTCTCGGATCTGGTGTAGGCATAATTCAGCATTTTCTGCATGGTTAGTTCATATTTCTCATAAACCGCTACGGAGTACAGAGAGACTCCTGTCTCGTGCACAAGGCTGTAGCCGTCTTCCCGTGCGGCTTCATAGCAGTCCTGGACGTTTTTCGTTCTCCTGCGCGGAGAAAAATCAAAGACCTGATACCACTCCCAGCCGGACCCCCATATGCCCGGGTATTCTGCCTGAATAGCAGCCTGAGCATTCTTCTCCTTCAATGGTGCGTTAAATCCCTGGAAGGGTTCCTTGCTGTTGCGGACGGTTGGATTGCCATCCGAGATAAAAATGACGCTCTTAATGGAATCCGGCGCAGCCGTGGAAAGCTCCTCCCGCGCTGCCCTGATGGCATCCTGCCAGTTTGTCGCTCCTCCGTTTCCGCTCGCAATAAAGCCTTTGTCGTCCAGGTGGTCGATCCAGTTGTCCATCTGTTCTTTCGAAGTTACATTGACCGAGGCACGCGCGACGGTGGCATAGGGGATCAGATGTACCGTCATGTCCGTCTCCCCGTCGAAGAGCTTCTCGGAGAGTTTGTAGAGGGCTCCCATTTCATTGGGAATCCTGTCGCCGTCCAGCATACTGGACGAAACGTCTACCAGAATCACCAGGTCGCCCTTGGGCAGATTTTTTACGACGGTGTTTCCCGATACGGACAGATGCAGCGTATAAGTTCCGTCCGCTCCCTGCCCTGCCGTTTGATTCGCGGTCAGCCACTTCTCGTGCCGGGGCGTCCCAAGCTGCTGCACCGGATCCTCAGCCGGATCCGCGCTCCTTTTTTCAAAAACCAGATAGATCTGATCATCATGCAGGAAGGTCTGCGGCTGCCCTTTTGCATCCGTATACTGCCAGTCATATATATGGCCGTCTGCAAGCAGCCGCAGTACAGAGCTGATGGCAGTACCGCTCTCATATTTCCCGTAGTCCCGGGCCAGAAGAGCCTCCCCTGTATAGGTATATACATATCCATCCACGGTAATATCTCCGTGAACAAGATTCATGCCGGCTTGTGCATACTCGTCCGCAGCAGAAGCGTCCGGCATCTCCAGCACCTGGGCTGTATTCGGAAAATCTGTAAAAATCCCCTGATCCAGATAACCGTAGTGTACGATTCCTGTTTTTGTCAGGCAGACATACAATTCGTCGTCTCTTCCGAATGTTTCCGGTTCATCAGCAGCATTATTGAATGTCCATCTCTCGGTATAAGGGTTCTCGATGCGGTAGGCCAGGCTGCGGCTGTCGTCCAAATCTGTCTTGCTGCCATCCTTCCTCACCACATAAGCGGAATCAAAGGCATAGCGGTTTTGCATGATTCTGCCACCGTCCGCGTCCTTCAGGTAATTTCCGCTGTCATCTGTCTCCCATTCTGTAAAGGAGCCGACCTTGAGGCGGCTTCCATCGTACAGGTTGTCCTCCACGCCGAACTGATCCCAGGCCATGGACGGTACATCCTCATAAAGCTTCAGCTCGTGAAATGTTCCGTTTTTATCCCTGATGCCATAATGAATCCTGCCTCCGTAACTGTATTTTCGATAGAGAACATAAATGTCCATGTGCGCGGGATCATATGTATACTGACCGATGTGATCGACGATGCTGTACTGGTAAACAGCCTCTCTCTCGCCGGTTATCTCGTTTACGATCCCCTTCACTCCCAGTTCCGGCGCAATATTGACCCGCCCGGCAAAATCTCCGTCCTTCACCAGATAAGCTGCCACGAAATGATAGCGGGCGTCGGCGAGTACTGCAAGACCGGGATCGCCGTCTGTATTATCCTTTCTAAGGTCATAAAAAAGCCCGCCGTCATTGCTTTCGTTGGGATTGTCCGGATCCGGGCCAGCAAGATCCGGAACGAATGACTCTGCTACGTCTGCATCGCTGTCATGATCCAGTGCCACTGCTCCTTTGTCGTCTATGCGGGAAATATAGTGGATCTCAGCCGTTTCTGCAGAAACAGGAGCCTTCTTGACAGTCTTCTGTACTTCGGATTCGCTGTCTGTCTGTGCGGCCTTTTCATCGGTCTTTCCGGCTCCTTCGGTCTCTTCTGACTGGCTGGAATCCGTTTCCTTATTCTCCGTCTCACGGTCTCCTGCAGCTTCTGAGCCGGCTTTTTCTGTCTCACTCCCCGCACCGACATCGGGTACTTCGCTTTCTGCTGAACCTGAAACAGCCTGTGTCTCTATTTCAGACTCCGTTACGGATGCAGAAACCGCATGGGAAGCCATTTCCGCTGCCGGCACAGAAATCCCCGAAAATATCGAGAAAAAAAGAAGTGTCATGACCAGAATGGCTGCTCCTGTTCTATGCTTTTTTTTCATGTTTTCTTCCCTCTCCCCCGAGTCTGCCGTCATTTTTGCAGAACTCCTTCCTGCTGCTCTTTCTTCTGAAATACACAAGGATCAGACAGATCAAAAGTCCCGCGCAGAAGACAGCAAGGTTTTCTGCTGCAGAAAAAGTGTCGCCTGTCTGCGGGCTGGTTCCAATACGCCTGGCCGGATTCCCCGGCGGCGTATCCCCCGGAATTCCGGGCGGAGAACCCGGCGGAGCCCATGTGTTGACAAACTCTGGCAGGCCGGCTGTCCCGCTGCCAGCCGGCACTTCGTTGACAATGCTTTGATCCGTCAGCACTCCTTTCCAGATTGTCACAGCAGTATTCAGAGAAGATCTGTCCGCCGCCCGGGAAATGGTGACCGAAAGCCGCAGATTTCCTTCTCCGTCATGCTGAACCTTAACATCTGTCAGATATACGGCAGGATCATAAGAGATTCCTTCAAGTCCTGTATTTTCCTCATACAGGCAGTAACGGTACGTATCTTCCGAAGCCTGTGTCCCTGTGAACTGCACTGTGCCGAACGTAACAGTCTGTCCTGCTCTGATCTCGCGGACTGCCCTGCCGTCTGCGGCATCTTCAGGCATCGGTGCTCCTGCCGTCATGCTTTCCAGCATAAGCTTAAACCGCATGTCCGGGGCTCCCTCCGCCGTAGTCCGCAGGATCTTGGAGGCGTGAAAGGCCAGACGGATCTTCTCCCGGACAATCTTTGGCGTGCATACGACGTCAAAATTCCAGCTCCCGGACCGAATATTTCTTCTGTCCCGGAATATGCTCCAGTCCCTCTGATCATAAGATCCGCTTTTCCCTTCCACAGGCAAGGGCTGCGGAACATTCACCAGAAAAGGCTCTATGCCCCGGTATCCTGGGATGCGATCCGCCTGAACGACAAGAAAGAGACCGGCCTGCAGGCCGGAGAACGTGACGCTGCCGGACGTATTTGCCCTGGACTGCTGCGGGTCAATGCCATGTCTGTCTAAACAGTCCTTCAGTTCCGACGGGTCTGCCTGCTCTGCCTCTTCCGGCAAAAAACTGCTTCCCTTGGAATTTTCGCCCGTCTGCAGCCGTCCGTCCCGGATCAGTCCCTGCAGACCGGGCGAAAACGACGCTGATAAGGAACCATCACTTCCAGCTTCCAGAACTGTGATCTGATAGAGGCCAATCTTTCCCCCGCAAACCGGCTCCTTTGTCTCGATATCTCTTACGTTCACCTTCAGGCTGGCGTTCTGCATGCTCTGCCGAAAGGCAGAGACCTGTGCAGGAACCGCTGCGCCCTTTAGCATATCAGCGGGTGTCCTGCGAGGCCCGGCAAGAAAGCAGAGAAAGCAGGCAGAAAAGCCAGCGCATACTAACGTTTTTTTTTCGAATTTTCATTACTCTGCCTCCTGTCTAACCGGCCCTAATCTGTCGAAAGGCCATATCCGAAAGATAACTTTTCCGAGGATCTGGCCCTCGGACACGTCTCCAAAAGACTGGGTCCGGGAATCCTCATATCCTGCCGGATTATCCGCCAGAACGAAATAACGGCCGCCCTGGACCTGGTGGGGAAGTTCTATGTCCACAGAAGATCTGTCCGGGCCAGGCCCGGGATATTCCTGCAGTTCCTTGTTATTCACATACAGGCTGTCTCCATCGTCGTCCATCGTGATCCAATCTCCGGACAGTCCGATTACCCGACGGATTACAATGCTGCCCTGCGATGAAACAGCAATCAGATCACCCTGCTGAATATGGTGGGATTTGACAGAGAGGACAATGTCGCCCCGCTCCAGCGTACCGCTCATGGAGTCCCCGTAAATGCGGAGAACAGGGCGGATCACCACGGCTATGATAATGGCGATGGCAGCAACATTGATAAGCAGTGAGATCACATAGCGGATTTCTTTGTGAAAGCGCTGACGGTAACGTTTTTCATCCAATACAGCCTGAAACGCCTGCGCTTCGCCGGCGTCAAAGGCCCCTCCTCTGTGCTCTGCTGCCAGAATTCTGTTCAATTTGAGTACAAGAGCCGTCAGTTCCTGTCTGGTCAGCCGCTTTACTTTCTCTTTCGTATAGATTTCTGTCTCTTTCGCCATATCTGTGTCCCGATATCTTCCGAATCCAACAGCTCCCTGTCGCTGAAATAGGGATGTCTGCGCTGGTAGATCCTGTGTCTTTGAAGCTTGTGCGCGATGCAAATGCCTGCCAGGAGAATCATAAGCAGCAGAGCTGCTGCCGTTCCGATCAGAATGGCGTTTACCCATTCGGCATCGGATACGGCCCTCCTTGTCTGAACCGCATTTCCTGTCATATGATCCACCCTGTGCCCGCGTACCAGCAGGCGATGAGTATTGACACCATAGGGTGTGCAGGTGACCAGCGTTACCAGGTCCTGTCCTTCCTGGATCTGCAGAGAGGAAATCTCAGCCGGCAGCACAGTCTGGATCTGGTCAACCTGATAGTAGAGTATCCGGTTCAGTACGCGAAGAATGAAATAATCGCCTTCCTTCACCTTGTCCAGATCACTGAACAGTTTTGCGCTGGGCAGTCCTCTGTGTCCGGAAAGCACGGCGTGCGTCGAAGGTCCGCCGACCGGAAGCGATGTGCCAGGCAGATGGCCGATGGAGGTCTTGAGCACTTCCTCATCTGCGCCATGGCAGACAGGCAGCGAGACGTTGATGGACGGAATATCGATCATTCCCATGAGGCCGCTCTCGTCAAACCGCAGCTGGCGGTCATATTCTTTCTGTTCGTCTTTCGACAGGCGCAGATAAAGGCCCCGTGCGGACAGTTCTTTATTATACTGCTCCGCTTCCTGAAGCATGGCATCTGCTTCCCCGCTGTCCATATGGCTTACTTCTTCCTCGTAATTTGTGATGACATGGGCAGCGTGCATCCGGTTCCATGTATCCGCTATAAAAGGGTAGAGCGCGATCCCGGCACCAAGAAGGATGACAAGAATAAGGAGCACCGTTACAAGCCTGTTATTTTTCATCGTCTGGTTCTCCTTATCTGCCCGAACGGGATGTCCGTTTTTCCTTCTTCAGCCGTTTTCGCAGCTCTACTATGAAACAGGAGAGAAATGATCAGTCATCGTTGCTCTTTTTCCTGGCAGTCAGGACAACTGCAGCTCCGCCGATCATCAGGATTCCGAGAGTGTAAAAAACGGTCGTTCCGATACCGCCCGTGGACGGAAGCTCAGTTCCCGGTTTATTGTTCACCGGCGTCGTCATACTGTCATCTCTGCGGGTCACCGTACCAATGCTTTCAGTATTGCCATTTGTATGCTCTACCGCATAATTGGCGGCATGGCCGTCGACAATGATGGAATATTCACTCAGGGTCGTGTCCCATCCATCAGCTGAATCATCTGCTGCGGTCGTATAGGTGGCTTTGATCTCAACCTTATACTTGTGAGGATCTTTTACATAGCCCCCCGGCGCGCTTGTCTCTTCCAAAATGTAACGGCCCGCGTCCAGACCATTAAACTGGATCAAACCGTTATCCGTTGTGGTATAGGTACCGACAACTTCCCCATCCTCCGACCATGAGCTGTCTGATCTCCTCAACTGGAACTCTGCTCCGGCAAGCGGCTTCAGATCTTTGGACTCTTTTGTGGTCTGATAAGCAACGACTTCCTCACCGTTCGCGTCCAGTCCGATCTTCCATACTTCCTTTTCCCACTTGTCCGTCTCGCCGTTGACCTTTCCGTCCAGACTGAAGGAATAATGATGGGTGTGGTCTTCAAGAGTTCCATGCGAATTCTCATCCTCCGGGTTGTTGGAATACTCCAGCGTTGCGGTATTCTTCTCAGGGTTAACGGTATAAACTGCATCTGAAGCAACTTTCGCAGAATAAGCAACCGTCACTTCAGGATTGCCCACAACCTTTTTAAGAAAATCCTGTGAGAAGGTCATGGTAAAGCCCTTTCCATTTTGATTTTTCACAACCGTATAGTCTGAAGCTGTCAGTGTATACCCGTCCACAGCGACAGAAGGATCCCCTTCGAGCACCAGTCCCTCGCTCAATGTATCGGAAATCTGATAGAAGGGATTTGTATAATTCTCCAGATAGGTGGGTACGTTGGAGTTGATCGTAAACGGGATGATAGAGCCGACCTGCACGTCCTTATTGGCATTATCATCATTTGTCTGCAGTTCCGCTTCTCCGTTCTTAGCGGGTTCGGATTTCTTGTCCAGGGTGAGGTCTGTTTTTTTAGCGATTGCCTTGCTGTCGTAATTATTCTTCACTCCCGCGTCGATCGTGTTTGTTCCGCCCGGCGTAAAGTCCGAAGAAACAAAGATTGGATTGTACATGGATCTTGAGCCTTCACCAGGCGTCACCAGAACATAAAAGATACCGCCGCCCATGTCACTGACGTCTGCCTCTGCCTTTGTGCCTGTCATCGTCATCTGAATGGGACTCACGTGTGAAGCTGCCGCTAAGGCCAGCATCTTCGCCTCCTCCGTGCTGATTACTTTGTCTCCAAAGATGTCGTCAAATGTTTTGTCTGTCAATCCGAGTTCACTGTTCAGCTCCCACTTACCGCTTGTCTGATTCCACTTGACGATCTGGTAGGCTTTCGCTGTGTCTCCTTCTGTAATATGGGTAACGGAAATGGTTCCATCCGCTGTAAGGGCTCCCGTCCGCGGAATTTCCGCGAAAACAGGCAGTGTCATCGCCGCGGTAAGTATTCCTGCCAGCATTCCGACTGCAGACATTCTTGCATGACTTTTTTTCATTTGTTTTTCCTTTCTTCTTGCCGATGTATGTTTCTGATGCAGCATCTCTTCCGCGCCGGGCGGCTTCCTTAACAGAGCTGTCCTAATGCGCCGGAATCTCTTATACGTGCTATTATAGAAAGGGTCTATCTGCAGAATAACTGGCCATATGTCCTTTCTTTTATTTGTTTATGCATGGAATCTTTCATATAATCTGTCCATCTGGCGGGGTCTTTACGGCCAGGCTTCTGCTATAATTATCTTGTTAAGAAAAGAATGAAAGAAAATGTCAGCAACCTGACCATTTTGACAGCTTGAAAGGCGGCAGAACCGATGATTATCCGAACAAAAAAATTCAGAAAGAAAATGCACCGTGCGGAAAAGGAGGGCCGTATAATCTATATCCGCGGCAGCGTGGGCATGGGCAAAACGGCAGCCGTGCGCAGCTATTACGCCAAGCGGCCCTACCGCTATATTCTGTGCGGAGATGCACAGCTGTACGAAACCGATCCCATAGAGGAAGTGAAAGAAGAAGTCATGATCTTCGATCAGATCTGCCGTCTGAGTGATCGCCATCTGCAGGATTATATTCTGGATGTCATTCGATATGGCAGAAAGCAGGTCGTTCTGATCTCAAGAGGCGGCATACCGGACTGGATGATCACGGCATCCATTCAGCATCAGTTTCTGGAAATCAGCAACGACGATCTGCTTCTGACAGAAGAAGACGTCTGCGATCTGTCTGCGCGGGATGGTATAGAACTTGCAAAGGACGACTATCTGGCTATCGCGCAGGACTGCTGCGGCAATAACCTGCTCCTAACGACCACTATCCGCAACATGATGCCGGACACACCCTACACCAGCGCGATCCGGGAACTGTCCAGAAGGACAGTATTTGACTACATGAACCAGGTATTCCTGAATCCCATGCCGCAGATTTACCGGGACACACTTCTTTCTCTTTGCCAGTTTGAATCCTTTAACCTGGAACTGGCCAGAACGGTAACCGGGAATCCTGATATAAAGGCTGTACTATACCAGATGCTCAAGATTGGGGACTTCCTGCAGGTCAACGGAAAGGAAAAATACGAAATTCTTCCTATGTACAGAGAATATCTGCGCTACCGGCAGTCTGTGATCCTGCCATCCCGCATCATCAATGAAAACTACGAGCGGGCTGCCGTCTATTTTGAGCTGAACGGAGATCTGATGCGGGCGCTGGAATGCTACCGGCGGTCCGACAACACCTACCGGCTCTCCGCGCTTCTGACCCGGATCGTCAACGAACATCCGGGAATGGAGAACTATCTGGATACGCAGAAATATTTCAATGGGCTGACCGTCAATGATATCGCCGCAAGTCCTGCTCTGATGGCAGGTATGTCCATGCTCTCTTCTCTGACCATGAACATCCTGCAGTCGGAAATGTGGTATCAGAAACTGGAAGATTACTGCAGGGAAAGCAGGCCAGGTTCTCCGGAACACAGAGACGCACAGAATCGGCTCATGCTTCTGGATATCATCCTCCCGCACAGAGACAGAGGGGAACTTGTCCGCCAGCTGCGGAACGCTGAGCAGATTTCCGTTGATTTCCCGCAGCAGATCGTGCATGTGTCCGTATCAGACTATACCCCTTCCGTTATCAACGGAGGGCTGGATCTGTGTACGTTTCTGACAGACCTGAAGGGTGAGACGGCGACCATCGGCGCCCTGAAAAAAGAGGCGGTTTCGCTTCTGGGAAGCAGCGGCGGCATGTATGTGGATCTGCTTTTGCTGGAAGTATCTTACGAAAGAGAAAGCGCGGATCACTATGAGATCAACGCCGGCATCAATACCATTTATCACACCGCGAACTCTGCCGGTGCCTTGGATATTGCCTACGGCGCCGTCGGTCTTATGGTCCGGCAGGCTCTCTGCAGCGGCAGTCTTTCTTCTGTCAATGCGGAAATCACATCCTTTCAGAGAGAAGTGGACCGCACAGAAGATATTTCCTTTCAAAAGAGCGTTGATACGCTGAAGATGCACATCTGTCTGTCAAACGGGGATATTGAATATGCCAGTCAGTGGCTCAGCGAAACACCGGATTCCACGATTTCCCACAGCATCATGTACAGATATATTTTCATTAATAAGGTAAGAGCTCTGATACTTCTCGGCCGCACGGACGAAGCTCTGTCTCTTTCCAACCGGCTGAAAAAGGCCTTTCACGATTATCACAGAACCTATCTGTGGATTCAGAATGAGGTTCTGCAGGCTGTCCTCTACTTCCGGGAAAATCAGGAGCTCTGGAAAAAATCGCTGGAAGGAGCTCTGCTTCGCGCCGAAGAGCTCGGATTTTACCACGTCGTCGCGGAAGAAGGCGCTGCCCTTGCTCCTTTGCTGGATGTTTTTGAGAGCGAAAAAATAAACCCTGCCTTTCTGGACAGGGTAAAAGAGATAAACCGGCAGATCGCCCGCTATTATCCGCAGTATCTGAAATCGGTGAAAATGCTGGACGTAGCCCTTACAGAAACAGAACACAAGGTCATCCGATTGATGTGCGAAAATCTCAATACCGACGAGATCTGCGAATGCTGCACATCTCCTATTCCGGCCTGAAATTTCATAAACAGAACATCTACCGCAAGCTCGGAGTCAGCAACCGCAATGAAGCGCAGAGAAAGGCAAGAAACCTGGGACTGAATCTGCAGTAACTGACGGATACTGTGCGGCTTGAAGCAGTATCTATAATGCTAAATGACCGCCGACAGCCTTGCCCATCTCATAGGCTTCTCTCAGTTTTGCATTTCCTTTTATATCTCCTGGATCATTGACGCCGCCACAGAAGACATGATCCTTGAAGGAAGCCTTTTCAAAGCAGTCGATCAGCGTCTTCATCTGACCGAACATCTCATTATAATAGACCGGCAGCAAACTGTTCCGCAAGAGCATTGGAATTGCTGTTTTTCCGAAGGCTTGTTGAGATAACAACTACTTTCCTTCCCATATTATTTTCACTTTCCTTCATTATCATCATTCATCGCAACTATGCCGCCTTGTGCCCGCTCGGTGCCGATCTTTCGCCGTAAACAGGAAAATAGGCGAATTCACCGTAATCCTGGATCCTGTCCATCTTCTTGAGAAATTCCATATCCTCATCCGAAATGACGAAATCGATGTCGATGTTCTGCTTCATATGATCCGGATTCGCCGTCTTCGGCAGAACGATCATGCCGAGCTGCCAGTCATAACGGATGCAGAGCTGAGGAATCGAAACGCCGTATTTCTTCGCAATCTCCCCAATCTGCTCATTCCGCAGCGCCACGTCATGAGCCACCGGAGAATAAGCCTCCATGACAATGCCCTGCGACTGGCAGCAGCGGATCAGATCCAGCGGGGTATTCGTGATGTGGGACAGAACCTGGTTTACCATAGGCTTTACGGTGCAGCGGGCAAGGATATTATCAATGTCTTCCTTCTGGAAATTCGATACACCGATGGCTCGGAGCTTGCCTGCCTTCAGGGCATCTTCCAGAGCCCGCCAAACTTCGACATTTTCAGCGAAGTAACGGTTCTTCGACTGATTGACCTCTACCCAGGGCTGAGGGGAATGGATTATCATCATGTCGAGATAATCAAGTCCGGTCTTCTTCAGCGTCTCATCAATAGATGCAGCCGCTGATTCATAGGTCTTGTTTCCTGCAGCGACCTTGGAAGTCACAAAGATCTCTTCTCTCGCAATTCCGCTCTCCCGGACGCCCTGCCCGACGCCGCGTTCGTTCTCATAAGCCTGCGCAGTATCGATGTGGCGGATGCCAAGATGCAAAGCCGTTTTAACAGCTTCTGCCACCTGGTCATCCGGAATCATCCAGACGCCAAGGGCCATCTTCGGGATCTGTACTCTAATCACATTCAGCGCCGTCCATCTCGTTGTCCAGCAGACTGACAATCATCTCATTCCGGTGCATCTCCATCCAGTCTTTCGCCATCTCCTGGATCTCATCCGCAGCCGCCTGAAAGTCGGAAGGCCGCAGATCCACCCTCACCTCATAGACGTCGAGGTTGGCAAAGAGTGTGTCGATGTCTTCGATAGCAAGGTCATAGGCACGCAGTGCTGCTATATCCCGCTCATCACTTAAGTTCTTCTCGTTATAATCTTCATCTGTCCTGCAATCTGGAATATAAGACATATGGTTTTCTCCTTGTTTTGGGTATAAAAATACCACCCGCCATGTGGTAGGTGGCTCACGCTTCTACTCTATCTTGAGCAATAAATATTGCTTCAGCTGTAACGTCTGATGGTGTTTGCCAATTATCATATGTAATATAATCAATCATTTTTTGAATTTCCTCATCGCCTTTAAGAGTAAATATAATTCCAGCAACAAAATCTGCATTATTCCATATCGATAAAAGTTTCTGCACAAGCTCCATTTCTTTTTTTGAAAGGTTACTTTCTTTTTTTTGACTGCTGTTTGATTTTGTCATACCTACCACCATCAATCGGAACTTTACCAATTATTCTATAATTGTCAAACCCATAGTTCTCATAAGTATAAATATAATCGCCGATTGCTTTTGAAACAAGGAATTGCTCTCTTTCTTCATCACTCATATTTGTGTTGATTTCAGACATTACATGCGCATATTCTGCCTTCGGTAGAATAACCGTAGGCACCGTACTCGTTTTTCTATTAGCCTGTAATGACTTTGATATTATTATACCATCGGATTTGCCTTTTGGTGATCCCTGTTCCATGAATTTTACGAATTCTGGATCTATTTTATTAGTTTCACCTTTTATATAAGCCACAAAGCTTTCCGCAATATACTCGCTTTTATTGGCATTAGCATACCCAGAGGTTACGTCTGTATAATGGTGTAAATTGAAAAATTAAAAAGAGCCAAGTGCTCATCTCTTAGGTATAATGAAAATCGACCAAAAT
>OMWV01000029.1 GCA_900314845.1 uncultured Eubacteriales bacterium | reverse complement strand
ACAGGGGGTATTGCTCATTTTTTTCGCAAATCCCCAGAAATCAAGGGTTATACATGGTTTATTCATGCTTATGCATGACACTACGTGTTCTAGGGAAGAGGGAACAATATGAAAAGAAAAAAGATCAGAAAAACAAGTATATGGCTTGATATCGTGGTTGTCATTCTGCTTTTGTTCCTGCTGGTGCCGGTTTTTATCATCATACCGCTTTCTTTTAATGCAGCCGATTATCTCTGTTTCCCGCCCAAGGGCCTGCCCATGAAGTGGTATCAGGCTTTCTTCGGAAACAGGCAGTGGGTGGGAGCACTTTTGTACAGCCTGAGGCTTGGTATCGCGACAACGATCATTTCCATGATCCTGGGAACGATGGCGGCAGAGGGGCTGAGAAAACTGAAATGGAAGGGGAAAGGCATCTTGCAGGAGTACTTTATGCTTCCCCTCTATATACCGGTCATCATCCTGGCCATTGCCATTTTCAATTTTGAGACAAATGCCAATCTGACAAGCACGTTTCCCGGCCTGGTATGCGGGCACTGCGTTCTGGCAATCCCCTATGTCGTGTCCACTATGTCGTCGGGGCTTATGATGGTAAATCCTAATATTGAGAGTGCAGCACAAAGCCTTGGGGCGTCGAAGTTGAGGACATTCTTCGAGAGCACGCTCCCCATCGTAAGACCGTCCCTTATCTCCTCGGCTATCTTCGCCTTTGTCACATCCTTTGACGAGCTTATCATCACGATGTTTATCAGCGGCGTCAGCGGTACGACCCTGCCGCTCATGATATGGAGTTCTGTGAGAACAGAAATTGACCCCACGATCACGGCGATCGCCTCCATCGTGATCGTCTCCCTGACGGTCATCATGTGTACGAACACATTCGCCAGAAAAAAATCTGACGGGGAATGAAATCTTATACAGAAAAGAGCCTGGACTCAAAGCCTTTTATAGGGCTGGGGGTTCAGGCATATTTTTTGCAAAGTTTTACTCTTCTGATTAATATGATATGATAGCTTTAATAATCTATGCTGACTTAACAGAAGATCGAGCGGCAGTCGGAAGAGCCACTACGCAGCTGTGGAGGGGAGGAAACAGATGAATTTTGATATTTATACATACGGGAATAAAGACGCGGATCCTCTCCTGGTCCAGATGGCCGACGATCACGACATGGAAGTGATGGATCAGGAGGCGGCTTTTATTAAGGAGCTGACCGGCGGGAAAGATTTCTGCCTGGCGGCGGTTAAGGTAAATGACTGGAACCGGGATCTTGCCCCCTGGCCGGCGCCGCCTGTTTTCGGGAAGGAAGCTTTCGGGGACGGGGCCGGCAGGACGCTGGACTTTCTCTTGAAAGATGTCCTGCCGTCTTTTTCTGCGGGAGGATCTGCCCATGAAAAGAAAATTTTCATTGGCGGCTATTCCCTGGCAGGCCTTTTTGCCCTGTGGGCAGGCACGCAGACAGATGTTTTTTCCGGCATAGCCGCGGCCTCTCCTTCCATCTGGTATCCCTCTTTTGTCGATTTCACAAGAGACAATCTGCCCAGGGCGGACCGGATCTACCTGAGCCTGGGGGATAAGGAAGAGAGGACCAGGAATCCGGTCATGGCCCGGGTGGGGGACGCTATCCGGGAGGAGTACGCTCTTTTGCAGGCAGCAGGGAAAGAGAGCATACTGGAATGGAATAAGGGCAATCATTTTAAAGAGCCCGACCTGCGGACAGCCAAGGCATTTTCCTGGCTGATCGGGAAGGCCTGGCAGAAATAAGAATTTTTCCCTACAGATCTTCCAGAGCCTTCGTCAGCTTCTCCATGGCCGCTGCGTCCGGCATCTGGATGACCTGGCGGACGATGGGCACCAGCCCCTCTACGGACAGGCCTTCTGTGTCTGCCGAGGCAGACACGCCGGTGCGAAAGCCGTGGCTTTGCCAGGCAATCTTCTGCACATCCGGCAGGACCTTGTCTATGTTGGAGGAACTGGCCGTTCCCTGGTCCGAGAACACGTCCGCCAGCAGACCGGCGAACATATTTCCCGAATTGGATTTGACAGGGTCGGTCGTGGAAATGGTCACGGCCCCGTACAGGTCCTTAAGGCCCAGGTCCATCATCTCTATGGAGCCGGCCTTCGTATAATCCATGGTCAGGCTATATTTCTTCCGGAAAATATCCTGCACATCCTCATCTTCCAGAAGGTCGATCTTCTCGCCTCCCAGATAACCGTTTATATGGACCTGATCGGGCTTTTTGCCGGATATCAGCAGATAGGCGGCCACAAGGACGATTACAGCCGCGAGGACAAGCAGACCTTTCATTTTAGATTTCATCATTTACACCATCCATCTTTGAAGCATTGCGCAGGACCTCGATGTCCGTTTCTATATCCATCACGTCCCCGGAGAGCAGCTTCTGATACTGATCCTCGAAGGCCTGCTTCAGGGTTTCGACCGCCTGGACCGTTTCCTGCGTCACCTTCTGCATTTGCGGCTGAGGGGCATGATTCTTCTTAAGAGACGTATACTTCTTAAGGATCTGTACTGCCGTGTCCAGATAATAATTCAAAAAGCGCCGGGCCTGTGGAATACGGTCTACATTTTCCGACAGGTAGGTCATGATATCTCTGCCGGTGCGGACCAGGGCCCGGGCCCCTTCCGTGATGGAAGGGATGCCGGCATTCTCGCCTAAGCGGCGGATCTGCTCGATATAGCCGCGGGCGTTCGTCAGCTCTGCCAGAGCATTCAGCTGCGCAGGATCCGCGTCCCCGAACATGATGGGAAATATGGGGATATTCATATTGCAGGACTTATAGGTTTCTGCAAAGCTGTCGTCTTCTATAGACTGGCCGTCCGTCATCAGGATGATGGCCGGCGTATAATTTTTCAGGTCTATGCCCTGTTCCTTTATGTGATCCAGGGCCATGCGGATGGGCCCGTATATATATGTTCCCCCGTCTGCCTCTTCTTCCTGGATCTTCTTATCCGCATCCAGGAGCTGGTCCGTGGCCGCGGTCAGCTGATCCCGGCCGTCCCCGTACATGCTGTCTGAGCTGCGGTCAACGCCCGAGAGAAGAGCCGGGATATTTTGCTCCCTGTGAAATTCTTGACAAACAGGAAGGATGACATTAGAATAAGCACCGGGAGTGAAATAGAAATGATGAAATCAGAATGCAGCAGGGCGGCAGCGCCCAACCACATGGAAATCCACTGGCATGAGTGCGTCAAAGAGGGGAAAGACCGGACGATCGCAGATGCCAGCCTGGCAGAAAAGGCATCCGTGATCGGCAGGATCGGGCTCATGCTGCTCTCCTGCGGGACGGGGGCCTGGCGGGTGCGCCAGGCTATGAATGCAGTCGCGCAGCAGCTGAATCTGACCTGTGCGGCCAATGTCGGACTTATGACCATAGACTATACATGTTTTGACGGGGCAGAGAGTTTTTCACAATCCCTTTGCATAAAAAGTTCCGGTGTCAACACAAATATGCTCAACCGTCTGGAGCGCTTCGTCAGGGATTTTCCCCAAAAGTATCTGGGCTGCTCTGCCGGGCAGATCCACACCGTGCTCGACGGGTTTGCAGATGAGGGAGGTCTTTATAAGCCCTGGCAGCTTGGACTTGCCTCCGCCCTTGCCTGCGGCGGATTTACATTTCTGCTGGGCGGCGGACTGCCGGAGATCATCTGCGCTTTTCTTGGCGCGGGAGCCGGGAACTATCTCCGGTCCAGGCTCACAAAGCGTGGGTTTACCCTTCTCCTGTGCGTCGTCACATCCGTCGCCCTTGCCTGCCTGGTGTATGCAGGTGCAATCCGGGCACTTGAGGCCCTGCTTCATGTCTCTTCTCAGCACGAGGTCGGATACATCTGCGCCATGCTCTTTATCATCCCGGGATTCCCTTTTATCACAAGCGGCATTGATATTGCCAAGCAGGATATGAGGTCGGGGATGGAGCGGCTTATGTACGCTCTCCTGATCATCGTCACTGCCACCCTGACGGCATGGGTGACAGCCCTGGCCTTACATCTGGCGCCGGCCGACTTTCAGCCCTATGACATGGCAGAGCCTGTCCGCATTCTCCTGCGTTTGATCGCGAGCGTATGCGGGGTATTCGGTTTCTCCCTGATGTTTAACAGTCCTGTAAATATTGCCTTGTCTGCAGCTGTCATCGGAGCGATATCCAATACCTTCCGGCTGACGCTTGTGGATCTCACGCCTCTGCCGTCTTTCGTCTGTGCCTTCCTTGGGGCCCTGACAGCGGGCCTTCTTGCTTCCATCATAAAGAGCCGGTTGGGATTTCCCAGGATCTCCATCACGGTTCCATCCATTGTCATCATGGTGCCGGGCTTGTATCTCTACCGAAGTGTCTATTACCTTGGGGTGATGGATCTGACAGATTCCACGCACTGGCTGGCTTCCGCTATGCTGATCATCCTGGCTTTGCCGCTGGGCCTGGTCGCCGCGAGGATCATTACGGACAGGAACTTCCGTATCTGCAGCTGATAAAATTAAATACTTGACAGATACCCTCTGGGGGTATATGATAACGCAGAAAGCAGTCATACCCTCAGGGGGTATATTTGCAATAGAAGGCCCGGCACGGACAGCCGGCCGGGAATTTTTGAAAGGATACATATTATGGCAGAACAGAAGAAAGAGGCAGACAAGGTCTGTCCTTGCGGGTCAGAGACGGCAGGGCAGGATCAGATCCCGGACTGCTGCAGGCATTTGTCCAGGGAGCGGTCGGAGAAGGAGTACAAGGATCTTCTCAACAGGCTTTCCAGGATAGAAGGACAGCTGCGCGGCATCCGCAGGATGCTGGAGAACAATGTGTACTGTATCGACATCATCACCCAGGTGAGCGCGGTCAACTCGGCCCTGAACAGCTTTAACAAGGTGCTTCTGGCCAACCACCTGCAGACCTGCGTGATGAATGATATCAAGGACGGGAAGACAGACAAGATCGATGAGCTTGTGAAAGTCCTTCCCAGACTGATGAAATGAGTTTTTTCGGGCCGGCAGCCGGGCTGCCGGAGAAAGGATGATATATGGAACAATATGATGTGACCGGGATGAGCTGTGCCGCCTGCCAGGCGCATGTGGAGAAGGCTGTGTCCAAGGTTCCAGGCGTAGAGAGTGTGGCTGTGAGCCTGCTCACGAACTCTATGCGGGTCGAGGGGTCGGCATCTCCTGAGGATATCTGCAAGGCAGTGGCGGATGCCGGCTACGGCGCGAAGCTCAGAGATTTTGACTCCGCTTCCCGGAGCAAGGGGAACAGCGCCAGGCTTGCCGCCCAGGAGGAAGCCCTGGAGGATCATACGACGCCGTTGATGGTGCGCCGGCTGACTTCCTCTGTTATCGTGCTCCTTGTGCTCATGTATTTCAGCATGGGCGCCCACATGTGGGGATGGCCGGTGCCGCCCTTTATGCAGGGCAACCACATAGCCCACGGGCTCATGCAGCTCCTTCTGACCATCGTTGTCATGATCATAAACCGCAAGTTCTTCATCAGCGGCTTTAAGAGCCTTTTCCACGGGGCTCCCAACATGGATTCCCTGATCGCCATCGGTTCGGGAACCGCGTTTGGCTACAGCACGGTCATGCTTTTTTACATGTCTTATCTGCAGGTGCAGGAAGGCTCCCAGGCGGCCGCGTCCGTCATGAATGAGTTTTACTTTGAGTCGGCGGCCATGATCCTTACCCTTATTACTATAGGTAAGACTTTGGAGTCCTACTCCAAGGGGCGCACGACGGATGCCCTCAAGAGCCTGATGAAGCTGGCTCCCAAGACGGCAAACGTGATCCGGGACGGCCAGGAAGTGACGGTCGGGATCGATGACGTTGTGACGGGAGATATCTTTGTTGTCCGCCCGGGCGAGAATATCCCGGTCGACGGCGTTGTCATAGAAGGGACAAGCGCGGTCAACGAGGCTGCCCTTACCGGGGAGAGCATATCCAGCGACAAGGAGCCGGGCAGCAGCGTCTCATCGGCGACGCTCAATCAGAGCGGTTTCTTAAAGTGCCGCGCCACCCGGGTCGGCGAGGATACGACCCTCTCGCAGATCATCCAGATGGTGAGCGACGCATCCGCCACAAAGGCGCCGGTCGCCAGGCTGGCCGATAAGATATCCGGCATCTTTGTCCCGGCAGTCATCGGGATAGCGGCGGCTGTCATCGTCATCTGGCTGGCTGTCACTTACGTGACGACCGGTTCTGTGGATATCGGCCTGGCTCTTCAGCGGGGGATCAGCGTCCTTGTCGTATCCTGCCCCTGCGCTCTGGGACTGGCTACGCCGGTCGCCATCATGGTCGGCAACGGCATGGGAGCCAAACACGGGATCCTTTTTAAGACAGCCGAGGCCCTGCAGGAGGCAGGCACGGTGCAGATCGTGGCTCTGGATAAGACAGGAACGATCACGAACGGAACTCCCCAGGTGACAGACATCCTTCCGGCAGAAGGCGTGAGCGAGGAAGATCTTATGAAAGATGCTGCAGCCCTTGAGGCAAAGAGCGAGCACCCTCTGGCCCGGGCAGTTATGGATTACGCCCGGGAGAAGAAGATAGAGGCGGCAGCCGCAGATGATTTTACGGCCCTTCCCGGGAATGGCCTGAGCGCTCTCGTGGGCGGAAGGAAGCTTTTCGGCGGCAGCGAGAAATTTATCAGCGGCAAGGTAAATATCCCGGACCAGGCCAGAAAGCAGTCCCGGGAACTGGCAGCCATGGGCAAGACCCCTCTTTTCTTTGCCCAGGAAGGCAGACTGCTGGGCATTATCGCCGTTGCTGACACGATAAAGGAGGATTCTGCCGAGGCCATCCACCAGATGCAGAACATGGGCATCCACGTTGTCATGCTGACAGGTGATAACAGGCGCACAGCCGAAGCCATAGGGAAGCAGGCCGGCGTTGACGAGGTCGTCGCGGGCGTACTTCCGGACGGCAAGGAAGCTGTCATCCGGCAGCTGCAGCAGTACGGCAAGGCAGCTATGGTGGGAGACGGCATAAATGACGCGCCGGCTCTTACAAGAGCCAACATAGGCATCGCCATCGGAGCCGGAACAGACGTGGCCATAGACGCGGCGGACGTCGTGCTGATGAAGTCCCGTCTGACAGACGCGGCGGCAGCGATCCGCCTTTCCAGGCAGACATATAAAGATATCGTGGAGAACCTCTTCTGGGCTCTCATATACAATGTACTCCTGATCCCCCTGGCGGCAGGCGCCTACTCCCACTTCGGCCTTGCCATGAACCCCATGTGGGGCGCAGGCGCCATGAGCCTTTCCAGCGTATTTGTCGTATCAAACGCCCTCAGGCTCAACCTCTTCAAGCTTTTTGATACAAGCCATGACAAGAAGATGAAAAATGCAGTCGACGCAGGTCCGGATAAGAGGCTGATTCCGGAATCCGAAGAGAAGACAGAGGCGGCACAGGCGGAGCCGACACATGCAAAACCGGAAGCTGCATTTACGGAAACGGTCCACATAGAAGGCATGATGTGCGGACACTGCGAGAAGAGAATAAAGGGCGCACTCGAGGGGATTGACGGCATAGAAAGCGCTCTGGTAAGCTATGAGAAGGGAACAGCAGAGATCAGCCTTTCCCGCCCGGTCTCCGAGGAGGAGATAAAAAAAGCGGTAGAGGATAATGATTATACATTTTTGAGCATTGATAAAGATCAGAACACACAAGGAGGAACTGAGATGAAACAGGAGACAGTAAAGATCGAAGGCATGATGTGCGAGCACTGCGAGATGGCAGTAAAGAAGGCCCTGGAGGCTCTTGACGGCGTGGAGGGCGCAGTCGTATCCCACGAGGCAGGCACCGCGCAGATCAGCTTAAGCAAGGACGTGGACGAGGCTGCCATTAAAAAAGCAGTGGAAGATAAGGACTATAAGTTTGTAGGGATCGCATAATATGGAAAGACTTACTTTGGATAAGGCAAAAGAGATAAACGCGTCCATGGTGAAGGAAGATCATCTCCTCCTGCATGCGGCAAATGTGGCTGCCGCTATGGGAGCCATGGCGGAGCATTTCGGGGAAGATAAAGACCACTGGGAAGCCGTGGGCTGGCTGCACGATTATGATTACGAGAAGTATCCAGAGGAACACCTGGCTCATACGGCGGAGCCTTTGAGGGCGCTGGGGGTGCCCGAGGAGGATATCCGCGCCATTCTCTCCCATGGCTACACCATCTGCACGGATGTGGAACCGGTCACGAACATGGAGAAGAGTCTCTTCACCGTTGACGAGCTGACGGGGATCGTCCAGGCTGCGGCCAGGATGAGGCCGAACGGGATCACGGATATGCCGGTCAAAAGCTTTATGAAAAAATGGAAGGATAAGAAGTTTGCTGCCGGCTGTGACCGGGACCTGATCCTCAAGGGCTGCGACATGCTGGGAATGGATCTGAGAGATGTGGCCTCTATCGTGATAGAGGGTATGAAAGAACATGCCCAGGAACTTGAGCTGACGGGAAATAAATGCTGACCTGCGATTTCAGGTAGGATAACAGAAAAAAGAGAGTGCCGAAAGGAAAAACACTCTCTTTTTTTGCCCTATGGGCCTACAGTCAATTTATAGAAGTAGTTATGCGTTCAAGGTGGTTAATATCTGCTGTTTTAAGATATTTTTCTTTATCTTTCCTGTGTTTGTCACAGGCCAGTCGTCATGCTTCATGAATATGATATAACTGGGAAGCTGAAAAGAAGCAAGGTGCTTCTTGCAGTAGTCCAGGATAGATTCTTTGCTGACAGCAGAGTCATCTACTTCCACACAGGCAGCTCCGATCTCGCCGTGTCTGCGGTCCGGCAGACCGATAACGGCGACATTTTTGATGTGGTCCATGCGGCCGATGATCTCTTCTATGTAGTAGGTAAGGACATTTTCCCCATTGTACTTATAGGTATCGTTCATCCTTCCCTGGAAGGTAAAATAACCGTCCTTGTCAAAGCTGCCGATATCTCCGGTCCGCAGCCATCCGTCATCCGTGAATTTATCTGCCGCGGAGGCCGGATTCTTATAATAGCCTCTTGTGATCGTATACCCCCGGCACTGCAGTTCTCCCGGCTGGCCGGGAGGGCTTATCTTCCCGGTATGAGGATTCACGATCCGGCATTCTATCAGATTTCCCTTATATCTATTGTCTCCTGCGCAGCCGCCCTGCAATATTTTGCCGACTTTGCTTTCAAGTATATCCAGGCAGTCACCGGGAGCCGTCTGCATGGCAGCTCCGGAGGATTCAGTAAGGCCGTAGCCGGTGATAACATCTTTTATATGCAGGCAGTCTCTGATCTTGTTCCAGACTTCGTCAGGACAGTGAGAGGCAGAGCAGTAGCAGGAGACGAGAGGTGAAAGGTCATATGAGGCATATCTGTCCTTTTCAAACAGATCCATCATGATCTGTGGTACAGCCAGGATATCCTGGGCACGGAACGTTTCCATCAGCCGGAGCGTTTCCGTGATGTCATAGCGGCGCTGGAGGATAATGGATCCCCCGACGAAGAGGACGGAAAGCAGTCCCTCAATAAACCCGTATACGTGAAACAGAGGAATAGGGATCATGATGATCCGCTTTTCCTGGAAACCGCGGTTGTATACATTCCCATAGGCGCTTCTCAAAAGGTTGTCATGAGAGAGCATAACTCCCTTAGGAGAACTTGTTGTTCCATTCGTGTAGAAGATGACAGCCAGATCGTCTGCCTGAATTTTTGCATCCGGGATCTGCAGATCATCCGGCTTTTTTGTTAGAAAGCCGGATAGCTGACCTGTATATCTGTATCTATTATCTTTGACCCTTTCCCATACAAGGAGTTCATGTGTCCCCTTATCAGATATGACAAGATCCCTGCCGGTGAGAATGGAATGCATACTGCCGTCTTGAGGCATTCCCGGGCTGATCAGCACACAGGCATCCAGGCTGTTTATAGCCTGTTCCAGCTCGGAAGCCTTCAGTTTTATATTAAGGGGAACGATCACGGCCCCCAGTTTGGCAAGGGCAAAGGTGATAAATACGAATTCACTGCAGTTTTCGCAGAGCAGGGCGGCTATCGTCCCCTTGCGTACGCCCTGCAGGTAAAGATTCGCCGCAAGAGTGTCGACGATTTCTTTTGTCCGGGCGTAAGAATAGCAGCCGGTTCTCTGCAGAATAAAATTGCAGCTGCCGAATAGTTTTTCACACTCGCAGAATCTTTGATACAGGGTATCCGCTTGCCACTGCGGATATCTCTGGTCCAGTTCTTTCTGCCTTTCGGTCAATGTCATATTTATCACCTCGCACGTTAATTTTTCAGGCGGGGATCAGTCCCATGCGGACAGCATCGCTGCGAAGCTGTTCGCGGAATTTGGGGTGGGCAATGGCGATCAGGGCCTCGGCTCTCTGACGTACTGTTTTGTACTTCAAATCTGCAATGCCATATTCTGTTACGACATAATTGATATCATAACGGGATACGGTGACGGGCGTTCCCGGCGCAAAATAAGGCACGATCTTGGAAACCTCGCCATGCTTTGCAGTGGAAGCCAGAGCGATGATAGATTTGCCGCCCTTGCTCAGCTGGGAACCCCTTACGTGATCCAGCTGACCGCCGATCCCACTGTACTGATGTCCGCCAATGCTTTCAGAATTGGCTTCTCCCAGCAGATTTACTTCTATCGTTGCGTTGATAGAAGTCATCTTATTGTTTTTGCCGACGATGTAAGGGTCATTCACGTAGTCGACGGGCATGACCGCGAACATCGGATTCTTGTCGATATATCTGAAAAATTCTTCTGAGCCGGCAGCCTGTGATCCCACACAGACTCCGGGATCTATCGTCTTGCACTTGTTTGTGATAACGCCTGCTTTGACCAGATCCATCATGCTCTCTGTCAGTGTCTCTGAGTGGATGCCCAGATCCTTCTTATCTTTCAGAAAGCCGGCGATCGCATCCGGGAGGGATCCTATTCCAAGCTGGAGCGTGGCTCCGTCCTCAACAAGGCTGGCGACATTCTTCGCGATCTGCTCGGTGATCTCGTCCGCTTTTGCCCTTCCGATCGTGTATAAGGGATCTGCTTTTTCCGTGATGTAATCTATATCTTTGAGGTTGATCTTCTTTCCCCCGACATAAGGCATGTTGGGGTTGATCTGAGCGGCTACCGTTTTTGCCGTCCTTACAGCCGGCTCGGTAAAGCTGCAGTCAACACCGTAGCTGCAGTCGCCGTTTTCATCGGGCTCTGAAATACAGATAAATGCCCAGTGGGGATTGAGGACATCGCTTTTGGCAAACATGTCCGGCCACTTATGAAATGACGTTCCGCCTATATAGTCTATCTTTCCTTCTTTGTAGAGCTTTCTGGTCTTGCCGCCCAGGAAGAGAGCCGTGTGATGGAAGCTCTCCTGGTACTCGGGGAGAAGGTATGTATGAGGTCCGGGACTCATGCCATGAATGATTTCCACATTCCTGAGCTCTTGGGCCCTGCCGACCAGTGCCTGCACCAGGGCAGGCGGCTCGCCGAGCCAGTCTCCGAAGATGATCTTATCTCCGGACTGTACATGGGAGACCACCTGCTCAGGCGTCATGATCTTATCTTTGTAGATTTCTCTCCAGCCTGACATTCTTTCATCCTTCCTCTGTTACTTAAGCCTTTGGCTCTTCCCAGTAGAGCATGGTAGCCATGCTGCCTGTCTGGCAGAGCTGTCCGTCCTGATTTATGATCTTATAACCGATGTTCAGGATGCCGCGGTCCGGTTTGGACTTGGAACGCTTTGCTTCGAGGATCTCAACTTCACAGTGTACGGTATCCCCGATCTTAATAGCGCCGACAAATTTCCACTCTGTGCTGAGGGCTGCGATGGCAGAACCTTCTACCAGACCCAGGCGTCCCCAGAGGCCGGTAGCGATACCGGCGCCGAGCAGGCCATGAGCGATCCTGCTCTTAAAGGGAAGGCTCTCTGCGTATACCTTGTCGATATGAATAGGATTCATATCTCCGGTTATGCCGGCAAAAAGGACTACATCTGTCTCTGTAACTGTTTTGGAAAGTGTCTTATAAACATCGCCAACGTGGAATTCACTGAGATACAGATATGAACGTGCCATAGTATGTCATCCTTTCCCTGATCAATATTCCTTGAGGACGTGTCTTCCGATAACCATACGGCAGATCTCAGAAGTACCCTCGCCGATCGTGAGCAGCTTGGCGTCTCTGTAATGACGCTCAACCTCATACTCGTTGCACAGGCCGTATCCGCCCATGATCTGGAGACCCATATCACAGATCTTTACACACATCTCAGATGTGTACATCTTTGTCATAGTAGCTTCCTTTGCGAAAGGAAGACCCTGATCGCAGAGCTTAGCTGTATGGTAGAGCATGACACGTGCAACTTCTATTTCTGTAGCCATCTCTGCCAGCTTGAAGGCGATCGCCTGGTTCTCGCAGATGGGCTTGCCGAATGTAACTCTTTCTTTTGAATACTTTGCGGCTCTCTCGAGAACGCCCTGGGCCATGCCGACAGCGACAGCGGAGATAGCGATACGTCCTTCGTCAACGCACTTCATGAAAAGAGGGAAGCCTCTGTTTACTTCACCGACAAGATTTTCCTTGGGAACTCTTACATCGTTGAAGAAGAGAGGGCAGGAATAAGAACTTCTGTTGCTCATCTTCTCCTCGGGCTTGCCGATCTCGAAACCGGGAGTGCCGGCGCGGACGATAATGATGGAGATGCCTCTGCTGCCCTTAGTGGAGGGGTCTGTCTTGCAGGCTACCAGGAAGGTGGATGCATAGGTACTGTTTGTGATAAATGCCTTTGATCCGTTTATTACCCATTCGTCGCCGTCAAGGACTGCTGTTGTCTTTATCTGGCCGGCATCGGAACCTGACTGAGGCTCTGTGAGGGCAAAAGCACAAAGCTCTTCACCGGATGCGGCAGGTACGAGATACTTCTGCTTCTGCTCTTCTGTTCCTGCGATGAGAAGAGGGGTGCTTCCGAGGGATGCGTGCGCGTCTATGATAGAAGCAAGAGAGGAGGAATGTCTGGCGAGCTGCTCCATTACAAGAACATCACTCAGATGATCCAGACCGGAACCGCCGTACTCTTCAGGTACGCATACGCCGAGAAATCCGATCTCTCCGCACTTTTTAACCTGTTCCATGGGGAACTCGTGCTTCTGATCCAGTTCTGTGACGGTAGGTGCTACCTCTTTATCCGCAAATTCCTTGGCCAGTCTCTGCACGTCGAGCTGATCTTCTGTTAAACCATACTTATTATCCATTTTTTCATTCTCCTTTTCTGTGATCTGTAAAAAATATTGAAATGCCAGTCCTTAGGCCTTCTTATGATCTTATTATGGCATCTGCAGATATTTTTTCATCATCCGCAAGAGACAAACACAGTGGGAGATTTTTGGCCTGTTGGTAAAAAGCAGGATAAAAAATCGCTCAGGCTGTTGAACCTGGGCGATCGGATGCGGCTTTTTCAGCCATTTCTGCCTTGCCGGCTGCTATGATTTCTTTAAGCTGTTCTCATCGACATACAGAAAAGAAATATAAAGAAGATATCTGAGACGGGTGTCCTTCAGATCGATCCCTGTGATCTTCTGTATCATGGCAATGCGGTATTTTATGCTGTTATAATGTAGGAAGAGATCTTTGGCGGTCTGGTTCAGGCTGCAGAAGGTGTCAAGGTATATCTTGAGCGTGTAGGCGTAATCCGTGCTGTACTTTTCGTCGTAATCTATGAGCTGGCGGATAGCCGGGTGGATAAAGAAGTCATTGGGGAGATTTTCTCTGCTGCTCATCACGATCTGGTTGGCTATATAGTCGGAATAGTAAAATATGATCCTGTCAGGATCTGCCTGGTTCCCCCTGTCCAGGGCAAAGCGGGCCTGCTTGTAGAACTGGAATATTCTCTGCGTCTCATGAAATTTCATGCTGATTCCGGCAATGACGTTATTTTCCTCACAGAAATGCTCAATGAGTCTGGGCAAAGAGTCTGTCATATTCTTTGTCAGGCCGTCCAGAGGGAGAATAACAGTCAGAAAACCTTCATATTCCACGCTGTAGTTTGTCGGTATGATCATGTTCAGCCTCATCTTCAGACGGTCTGTGGGGAGATCCTTCTCTCCCGCCTTCTGCCCTTTGAAACCGAATACATACAGGACCTTGACATCTCCCATGGAGAGGGCGCTGTACTTGTCGTGGATGCGTCTTCCGTCATTCAGATCTTTGGCGTTCAGGAGTTCATACAGGTAAAGGTCGTAGATGCTTCCTTTTACGCTGTTAAAAAAATTGTTGTGGAGGATGGAGATGCAGAAGATCTTGCCCAGCTGTTTCATCCGGTCGGCATCACCTTCGCGAAAAGACTGGTGATAATCGTATACGCCCAGAAAGCCTCTGTATCGCCCGCGGCTGTAAAGAGGGACCCGGATGCATTCGTAGCCTTCCGGTATGGAGCCCCGGATGGGTTCATCGACGGAGCGCAGAGATCCCAGGATATGTTCCTTCTCCATCTGGTCTATGAGCTGATCGGATATAAAAGTTTTTGTGATCGTCGAATCCCACAGGATATTGTTCGTGGGGGCCAGCTGCGTGCTGGCCGCCAGTATATGGAAATTTGTGTCTACCAGTACCAGCGGGTTGTTCATGACGCTTGTGCTCTTATTGATCAGGTCCTGAAGATCGGCGTCTTTTGCCAGAAGATTCATAAGATCCATCATGTCCTCAGGCTCGATATAACCAAGCATGCTTATCATCCTCCTTCTCTTTCTCTCAATAAGAATAACAAAAATATTCCAAATAATCTACACTTTTCTAGAAAAAACGCCGGCAAAACTGGGAATTGATTCCATTTTGTATCTTTTTTTGTCCATATTTATTTACAAATCCGGGACAATTATTGACGGGGGCTTTTGTCCTGCCTAGACAATGCAAGGGTCAAAAACGGATTGTATAATAAAAATACAATTTGAAGAGGCAACGAGATTTCTAAGAGAAAGGAGGGAAACTTTTATGGAAACGAATCGTGCAGTACTTCAGAGAACACCGGCCTATTCCTGGTGGGTTCTCATAAGCGCGACACTGAATTTTATGTGCGTTTTTATTGGCATGAATACGACAGCAGTATTCGGTGTTGAGATAATGAAAGAGTGGGGGATAAACGAGGCTCAGGTCTCGCTGCTCACAACAGCACTTATGATCCCCTTCACCTTGATGCCGGTCATAGCAAGTAATTTTACTTCAAAGCTGGGCATCCATAAGCTCGTCATCATCGGTATGCTTTGCAATATTGGAGCTTCTATCGGCATCGGATTTTGGGGGAATACATTTATCTCCGTGATCATCTTCCGTGTGATCCAGGGAATGTGCGGCGGAATCATGGACAACAGCATGGTTCAGAACGCGTCCTTGTATTTTCCTACCAGACAGAGAGGATTTGCAACCGGAATCCTGATGGGATTTTTGGGAGTCGGCTTTTCCGTAACCTCTATCATGGGCAGCTGGGTCTATAACACATTCCACCTGTCCTGGCAGATGACTTCCATGTGGATCACCGTTATCCCGTCAGTTGTTTGTCTGGTCCTTTATCTGGCGACGGTTAAAGATTTTTATCAGAAGTATCCCGGCGTAGAGTCTATGGATGACCTTCTGCCGCCGGACAAGGCTGCTGCAGAGAACAAGTATGATAAGCTCTTTAAGCCTTCGACCATGAAGGAAGTCCTTCATGACAAGAGATGCTGGGCGAGCTCGATCTACGGATTTTTTACCGCATTGCCCACATATGGTCTGGCTTATGTTCTTCCGCTGTATCTGCAGGAAGACAAGGGAATATCCATGGCGACAGCTTCCGCTATGATAGGCGCGACATTTGTATTTAAGCTGGTAGCTGCTCCGCTTGGCGGACTGCTTTCCGATCATGTGTTCCATGGTGTCAGATGGCCTTCGAACGTTATCGGTCACGCGCTTGGCGGTGCGCTGATCATAGCAGTCGGCCTTATGACAGGTCTGAAGGGGTCAGCGCTTCAGATCATGCTGATCATCATGTTTACGGCCGTATCGCTTTACGGCGGAACATTCTGGACATGGCCCAGCGCTCTGTGCAAGCCGTCAGCTCAGTATGAGGTCAGCGGCCTGATCGTAACGGTATCGAACATAGCTGCCGTTATAGCCGCTCCGGTCAGCGGAGTCCTGATCAGCTATACGGGACATGCAGCCAGCGCTATCCTGATGATAGGCATAGGAGCTCTGGTCGGCGTTATCCCGGCATATCTGTCGAAGATCTGACAGTCAATATTACGAAAAATTTTTTGAAACCTTATAATAAAGCATATCAAAAATAGGGTAGTGTCAAGTAAGCTATGAAAACCAGGGTCTAAAAAAGAAGGCTCTGTTCGAACCTTGAAAATTGCAGATATATTCGTTT
>OMWV01000025.1 GCA_900314845.1 uncultured Eubacteriales bacterium | reverse complement strand
GCTGGTGGTTAGCTAAGGGATGCAAGGCATCCCTTGGCACCGCAGGTACCTAAGAGCAATTTACACACAAATTTGGACTTGACTCAAAAATATTGCCGTATTGCTGACTGTGTAGTATAATTTCTTTGATAAGCCGTAGTCATGCATCAGCATAGTGCGTTGTCTGCGGCTTATAGTTCATGGTCTGTCAGCATTTTTTGACAAGCCATGTCATTTTAGAGGAGTTTACCACGATTATGAAGAAAAAGTCATACCGCACTCCTGCAGGAAAACTGCGCAGAGCGGCGGTATTGATCTGGCTGCTGGCCGGTGTCCTCGCGTTGACGGCAGTGCTGAGCATTGCCCTGTGGAGGAACCCGTGGACTGTGCATAAGATAGATGCCAGCCATGTCAGCGTGGAGAAACTGAAAGACATTGCACACAGTCGTTCACCCTACGTTGAGATAAGCGGGATAGATCTAACTTTTACTGGTTTTTACGAGGTAAGCGGCAAGGATACCGTAAGTTCTTATTGCTACATGGCTCCGGCGGGAGATCAGTTTATCCTGCTGGATCTGAAGGCGGAGGACGGCGGGGACCTGGCCGTGGACAGTTCCGGCGACGGAGCGGATAAGCAGACGGCGATAAAGGATACTACCATACGCGGGCGTGTGGTAGTCAGCACAGATATGGCCAAGTGGCTTGCAAAAGATGAGAGTATGTCTGTGAAGGAATACAGAAGTACATATCACATTGCGCCGGTAGAGATCCGTGCGTACCATAATGATCAGGAGAGAATAAGGATCTATCAGATGATGCTGCTGGTCATGACGGCAGGGCTGACAGCGGTTGCCGCCATCCTCTGGTCCGAGTCAGGGATCGTCGAGAGAGAAGGCATCCTGTAAGGCGCGGCCTACAGCGCCTTTTTCGGCGGGAGAATGGAGTAATAGTAATATATGAAGAAAGCAATTCCTTTTATTATCGTGATAGCGCTTATTCTCTGCATAGGCGGCGGGGCAGCCTGGAAGTTCTTTTTTTCGAAGTACACTCCGACGGGCGAAAAACTTGATTATGCCTCCGCGCTCGGCCTGGAGAAGGACGAATATTCTGTCACGCTGAATCATGAACTACTCAAGGACAAGAAGGCCGTCAATATGGACGGGCGGGTCTATCTGGATGTTGATCTCGTGACTGACATGATAAACACCAGATTTTACCACGACAGCAGCGAGAATCTCTGCATGTACTCCAACGCATCGCAGCTGATGATATTTACACCTGATCAGCAGAAGTACACGGTCAGGACGTGGGATAAGACAGGCTGGAAGGATTCAGCGGATGGCGATGAGGGCTATGCCGTTGTCCGTTCCAAAGGCGGCAGTCTGTATGTGGCCGCGGATTATATCACAGCCAACACCCGCATGGATTACGGAGCTTACACAGACGGCGGCAATAACCGTCTCAACATCCAGACATCATGGGGAGAGGAAGAGAAGGTAAGCACTCAGAAGAAGACGCCGGTCAGATATAAGGGCGGAATAAAGGGCCAGGTCCTCAGGGAGACGGAGCCCGGGGAGACGATGACAGTCCTTGCCGCTTATGATGACTGGTATAATGTAGCCACGGATGACGGCTATATCGGATGGGTATCCAGAAAAGCCATGGGCACGCCTGAGAAGGAACAGGCAAAGGCTCCTGATTTTGAGGAAGCCGTCTATCAGAATATACACAGGGATCACAAGATCAATATGACATGGCACCAGGTCATGAACAAGGATTCCAACGATAGTGTGAAGAAGGTCATAAAGGCTTCTCCGGGGATCAATGTATTGTCGCCGACCTGGTTCTATCTCTCGGACACGGAGGGAGGAGTCGCCTCCACTGCCGGCAGGGACTATGTATCTGTCTGCCACAAGAAGGGGATAGAGGTCTGGGCTCTGTTTTCGAATGAGTTCCCGTCAGGGACGGACAGGGTCTTTGACGCGGCCAAGACAGATCAGGTGCTTGGCTCTACATCCAAGAGGGCGAAGGTCATAGAGAATATCATGACCTACGCCGGCGACAGCGGGATAGATGGGATAAATCTGGACTTTGAGCTGATCTCTCAGGAGGGAGCGGACGACTATGTAGAGTTCGTAAGAGAACTTTCTGTCGCCTGCCGCGCGAACGGCCTTGTATTTTCCGTGGACAATTATGTGCCGGTCTACACGTCTTATTATAACAGGCGGGAGCAGGGCATCGTTGCTGACTATGTCGTAACGATGTGCTATGACGAGACACCGGCAGGGTCTGATACACCGGGGCCTGTCGCGTCAGAGAATTTCTTTACCACCGGAGTCACGGACACGCTGAAACTGGTGGACAAGTCGAAGGTGATCGCCGGGATCCCCTTCTTTACAAGAGTCTGGTCTACATCAAAGGATGGCAAGGTTACGTCTTTTGCCTGCGGTATGGACGAGGCCCAGAGCTATCTGGACAAGCACGGCGTCAAGGCGCAGACGCAGGAATCTACCGGTCTTGAATATGGCAGCTATACATCGGATGTGGATGGCGCCGCGTATGAGATATGGCTTCAGAATGAATCTTCCGTCAAGAATGAGATGAATGTGGTCAAAGAGAATGATCTGGCTGGATGTGCCTCCTGGAAGGCAGGGTTTGAGAGCGGAAAGACGATCTGGAAGATCATAGCGCACAGGCTGAAGTAAGTTGCCTTAGAAAGTAAAATAATATGAGGGGCAGCCCGAGGGGGCTGCCCATTGTTTTTTATCAGAGCCTTACTTGTACCTTTCACAGCTATCTGATATGATGTAAGAGCCCGGTAAGAGATGGGAAATATATCCGGCGGCAAACGAAAAGGCAGCTACTGGTTAGCTGCCTGTAAGGGAAAGGTATATATTAAAGGGGTTAAGATAATGTCTTTTTATTATCATTATAATAACATAGTTCCACCTATTATTGTTAACAAAAAGACATAAAATTGCGACAGAACATTAAGCATATTGCACAAAAACTAAAGAGAACTGCCCGAAATCAAAATTGACCAGCTGATATCGGAGGTCAGTTTGACAGGGATAAGACAGAACTTTGCCGATGACTTTGTTAGTAAATTGGCAAAATGTTATCTATATACGACAGCCAAAAGCTGTCAGAGCGGAGGGATAGTCATATGGTGATCAGACAGATACAGATCGATCACTTTGGAAGATTTCACGGAACCGGAATGGATTTTCAGGAAGGGATCAATCTGATATACGGAGGGAATGACTCCGGCAAGACAAGTATCCGGGCTTTTATCCTGTTTGTTTTATTTGGCCTGACGGAAAAGGAAAGCATAAGCCGGTACGCGTCGCAGGGCTGTGATGAATGTGCCGGCAGCCTGGTATTTGAATATGGAGGAAGAGAATACACGGCCAGGAGAAGCGCCGGGCCGGCAGGTATGGATTTTTCTGTCACGGAGAATGGCAGCGGCAGCCTTGTCCTCCGGGGGGAGGAGAGTATCGGCAGTCTTGTTCCGGGACTTACACCGGCTCGGATGTCTGAGCTTGTATCGACGATCCCTGTTTCCCCGCAGCCGGATGAGGAAGCTTTCCGGGATCTGAAGCGGAAGAAGGATTTCGTGGAAGGCCAGATGGAAGAGCTGAAGAGGACAATAAAAGAGAAGGCGGATGAGGACTATGACGAGAGATCCCGGGCGGTCTCCCTCATAAAGCAGAATAATGAGATAGCCAGGCAGTATAAAGAGAAGAAGCAGCAGCTGCAGGGAGGCAGACAGCTCTCCCAGACGGAGGACAGCAGGATCTCAGCGTCCTGGGATAAGTACGAATCCCTGAAGAAGGAGCTGGATGATCTGCAGCTTTCCCAGCAGGAACTGAGGGACGAGTCGGACGGCAGCGGCTATAAGGCCCTTGCCTGCACCCTTCCCCTCCTGGTGGCGGCAGGGCTTGTCTGGTTCCTGGGTTCTTCCTTCGGCCTGGACAGGATAATAAGGGCCGCAGCCGGCTTCGGCATCATCGTCCTGGCGCTTATCGTATTTCTGGGGATCCTGGCGTCCGGGTCCGGCAAGAAGAGGCGGGCGAAAAAGGTTAAAAAGCGTGCCGGTGATATTGATCAGCAGATGAGAAATATCCTGCGCGAATGCGGCGTCGGATCAAGGGAAGAGCTTCGCAGCCTTCATATTACCGGCCGCCAGACGGTGGAGGAAGGCCCCGGCAGCCAGGAGCTGAGGGAGGAGCTTGCCAGCCTGAAAGCCAGGTACGATGCCCTTCAGGGGCCTCTCGAGCCGTACCTGAAAAAGTATGGCTCCAGTATTACTCTGGAAAGGCATGAGGATCCTGAACTGAAGGCGAGACTGGATCAGCTGCTGGATCAGCAGGCTCAGCTGGCGAGGCAGATGGAGGCCCTGGAAGCAGCCCCCCAGTCTGTTGCGGCAGTATTTGAACCCGCTCCTCTCATTCTGGATGATTACTTTGCCGCCTTTGACGACAACAGGCTGAAGAGAACTCTGAACTGGCTGTCCAGGCAGAAGAATTTCACCCAGATCATCATTCTCACCTGCCATCATCTGGAAGGCCAGACTCTGACTCAGCTGGGGATCCCCTTCGGATACAGGGAACTGGATGAATGATATTGGATATTAAGAAAATAAAAAATCGCTCAGGCCATGGTGCCTGGGCGATTTTCTTTCAGTCTTTCTGATCAGAATATATCCACGTCATCACTCTCGATCGTGTGATGAGCGTTATAGTAATCCAGAGCCTTTCTGATCTTGGCGCTGGGATCGAGCAGTCCGCTGATCGAGTGATCATAGTTGATCTTGTCAATGAGCAGAGCGATATACTTGCTGATGTCTACACTGATGTAGTAGGAACGCTCGAAGAGTTCGGACTTCTGGTAGATAGCGTTTGTTGTGAGTACTCTTGAGATGATCCCTTTCTCGTAGTATTCATCGAACTTCTTCATGCCGTTTGTGAAAAGACCGAATGTAGCGCAGCAGAATACCCGGCGGGCTTTGCGCTGCTTGAGCTGATAGGCAACGTCCAGCATGCTGTCGCCGGATGAGATCATGTCATCTATGATGAGCACATCCTTGCCCTCGACAGAGGAGCCGAGGAATTCATGGGCGACGATGGGATTCTTGCCGTCGACAACCTTTGAGTAGTCTCTTCTCTTATAGAACATGCCCATGTCCAGCCCAAGAACATTGGAATAGTAAACGGCACGCCACATAGCGCCCTCATCGGGGCTGATGATCATCATGTGGTCCGCATCGACCTGAAGGTCGGGAATGTTCGCAAAGAGAGCCTTTATGAACTGGTAGTGGGGCATGATGTTGTCAAAGCCGCTGTTGGGAATGGCATTCTGGATACGCGGATCGTGCGCGTCGAATGTCAGGATATTTTCAACACCGAGACTGCAGAGCTCCTGAAGAGCG
The DNA here is from genome assembly GCA_900314845.1 of uncultured Eubacteriales bacterium. Taxonomy (GTDB): domain Bacteria; phylum Bacillota; class Clostridia; order Lachnospirales; family Lachnospiraceae; genus UBA2912. The sequence continues at coordinate 66,784 of OMWV01000025.1, read as the reverse complement.
TTGGCACAGTCAAGGGATTCTCTTCCCATGCGCTTGTGCTGACGGCTCTCGTAGAGGAAAGGCATGATAACATTTATTCTTCTTGCCTTGCCTGCGGCAGCGGTGATGATACGCTTGAGATCGCCGTAATGGTCATCGGGGGACATGTGATTGGTCAGACCGGAAAGGGAGTAGGTGATGGAAAAGTTTGTGACGTCTACGAGAATGTAGAGATCCTTGCCTCGGATGGATTCTTCGATAGACCCCTTTGCCTCGCCGGACCCGAAACGGGAACACTTTGCCTTGACGATGTAGGAATCCTTGAGATCCTCGCCTACCGTGTTGAGAACAGCGTCACGCTCTGTCCTCCAGTCAATGATATACTGGTTGACTGCTTCGCCCATATTATTGCAGCTTTCCAGCGGGATGATCGCCAGATCGCCCACCGGGAGAGAGTTGCGAAACTCTTCGATATTCTGTGCCATGATATGATCCTCCATTAAGCGCTGTCATTTCAGTGAGATATTTTGCGACAGCCATTTTAGTTATATTATAAGAGAAATACGATGTCAAGAAAAAGGAAACCTCAGACCGGATGTTTTATCGGACTGAGGTTTATATCCTGCACAAAGCCGGCTCATTCAGGCAAGAACCTTGCGGATCCTGATATCCTGGCCTATGATGGGGAGCATCTTAAAATTGCCGGCTATGCGGGAAAATATCCTGTCGCTGTATGTATCCTGAAGATCGCTCACGCGCAGATTTGTCGAGATGATCGTGGAGACGTGGGCGGCAAGCCTTCTGCTGATACACTGGAAGAGCTCTGAGTTGACGAAAGCGTTGCTCATCTCCGAGCCGAGATCGTCTATGATCAGAAGGTCGCAGGTAAAGATGTAGTCTGCCATATCGTCCTCTGTCTCACTGTCATCGCGGCTGCCGAATGTGTGGCCGCGGAATATGGATACAAGCTCCTGGGCCGTGAGATAGATCACGGTGTGGGACGTCTCGAGCAGTTCCCGCGCAATGCAGTTCGTGAGAAATGTTTTGCCCACGCCCGTGTTCCCGTAGAAGAGCAGGTTGTCATGTGCCTGGTCAAAGTTGTCAATAAATTCATGGCACAGGCGGAGGGTATTTTTAATATTTTCGCGGGGACTGATCCCGTAATCCCTGTCGACCTGGTCAGAATAATAGTCCAGGCAAAATGTTGAAAAATTCTCTTCCTTCACGATGTCTTTCAGGCCGGACTGGTCATAGAGAAGGTCGACGATTGCCTGCCGGAAGCAGTGGCATTTCTCATTGCCTATATATCCCGTATCCCGGCAGTCGGGACATGTGTAGGTCATCTCCAGGTAATCTCCGGGGAATCCGGCCTCCTCGAGAGCCTGCCTCATCTGCCTTTCCAGGGAAGAAGCCTTTTGCTGAAATGCTTTCTCGGACTCCTCTGTTCCCAGGATGGCGCTCCTTGCCCGGGAAGCGCAAAGAGAGTTCAGCTGCTCCCGCAGCGCTTCATAGCGGGGGGCCTTTTTCGATACCCTGAGCCAGCGCTCGTTCTGAAGATGGCGGTCTGCTGCCTGCCTCTTGTCATACTCGCGCATGATCGCGGCATATTGTGAATTGCGAAGACGCATATTATCATCCTCCCGGATCTGCATCAATCTCCGCCGCTGCCCTGGCCCGGATCCTGGCGGGATTTGTTCACGAGCTGTTTCTCAAGCTCCTTAAAGTCATAGCTGCGCTGGGGAAAGTTGTTGAAGCGGTTGGAGGGGCCTCTTTGAACCTTATTCTTGCCGCCCCCTCTTTCCCTCTTTTGCTTTTTCTGCTCATCCATCTTCTGGCTGTGCTGCCTGTCATCCTCCAGAGCCTGCTCGGGGGTACTGATCCCCTCTGCCTTCCAGCGGGAAAGGATGCCATCCACATAGGCGAAATCAGGCTTCTGGATCTTTTTTATCGTGCGCCTGCAGGCATCCCGCACCATATCCAGACTGAAACCGTAGTCGTAGAGCCAGCGGCGAATGGACTCCATCTCCACCGGGGCGGGACTTCTCCCGCTCAGCCCCAGCTCTGTCATGACCGCGTGGGTGGAAGCCTCGTGCATCTGGGCTTCTTCCCTGGCCTGGCTGACAGTGGTGATGCCGCTGCCGGCCCAGTTCTGGGCCACTCTCTCCAGATACTTCATATCTGTCTTGCCTCTGGTGGCGCAGTAATCAGCCAGGTAATCGATCAGCTCGAAGGAAAAACCCAGCTGGTTGTGGAAATATGAGATCTTCTCGACGTCCATGCTGCTGAGCGGGTGTCCCAGGTACTGTTCTATGACCATGACAAGCTCCTGGCCTCTTGAGCTGCCCAGAAGATCTTCTCCGGCTTCCCTTGCCCCGGGGACAGGAGATGAAGGCTTGTCATCCGCGCCCGTTTTTTCTCCGCCGGGAGCGGGGATCGGGCTGACCGGACCCATATTCTGCAGCCTGTCCTGACCGGTCCCGCTCAGGCAGATATTTGTAATATTGCCGGAAGGGTCGGAGGAAATCGCAAGAAGCCCCTTTGAGGCCCAGTACTTCAGCGCTCTTTCGACGTCGCCGTCCGTCAGATGGAGAGTATCCGCTATCTTCAGCACGGACAGGTTCAGACAGCCTGACTGAAAATAGCGCATGAGATACAGATAGACCTTCACGAACTCGCCGTTGGCGTCCGGCATAAAAATGTCGAAAAATGTATTTGGTATAAGAGTAGCCCCTCCCGAAAAAGGGGCTGAAAGCTGTATAGATTTCATCATAGATCTGTCCTGAAAAATGCTATTTCACAAGGTCTTCGCCGATGGAGACGACGTTGCCGGCTCCCATAGTGATCAGAAGATCGCCTTCGGCGCAGTTCTTTTTCAGAAAATCCTCTATCTCATCGAAGGCGGGGAAGTACCATGCTTCCTTGCCCTTCTCCCTGAGGAGCCTTAAGATATCCCGGCTGGAGATATCGCCCGGATCCTTCTCTCTGGCGGCGTAAATATCAGCCAGAACGACCTTGTCGGCCAGAGCCAGGGCATCCGCGAAATCGCTCAAAAAGGCCCTGGTCCTTGAGTAGGTGTGGGGCTGGAAAACACACCAGAGATCCTTGTGAGGGCAGTGCCTTGCCGCGGTAAGGGTCGCCCGGATCTCCGTCGGATGGTGGGCGTAATCGTCTATGACTGTCACGCCCTGGAAGCTTCCCTTGTGCTCAAAACGCCTGTCTGTCCCTGTGAAAGAGGCAAGCCCCTTCTTAATTGTCTCAAAGGGAATGTTCAGCACCTGGGCAGCCGCGCAGGCCGCCAGGGCATTGCCTATATTGTGGCGTCCCGACACACCCAGATTGAGCCGTCCCAGTCTCCGGCCTCTGACGATAAGCTCAAAGCTTCCTCTGGCAAAATCGTCGAATGATATATCCCCGGCAGTGTATTCTGCCTCGCTGTTGTCTATGGAAAATGTGATCACCCGGCCGGGAAGCCCGCCGGCGATCTCCTCAAAGCGGTCGATATCCCTGTTTATGATGAGGACATCATCCTTTCCTACTTTGAGGGCAAATTTGCGGAAAGAAGCCCTGATATCATTGATATCCTTAAAGAAATCCAGATGATCTTCTTCTATATTAAGTATCAGTTCTATATGGGGGAAGAACTGAAGAAAACTGTTCGAATACTCGCAGGCCTCCGCAACAAAGTTGTCAGAGTGACCGACGCGGATATTGCCCCCTATGCTGCTGAGCATGCCGCCTACGCTGACGGTGGGATCCATGTCCGCCGCGAGCAGGATATTGGAGATCATAGACGTGGTCGTCGTCTTGCCGTGGGTTCCGGATACCGCGATGGAATCCGGGTAAAGAGCCATGATCTGGCCGAGCAGGGCTGCCCTGGGCATCAAAGGCCTGCCGGAGGCCTCTGCGGCCTTGTATTCCGGGTTATCCTTGTGGATAGCCGCCGTGTAGACGATGATATCTATGTCGGGTGTGATATTCTCGGCCTTCTGACCGTATATGATCCTGATCCCGCTCTTTTCCAGCTGGTCTGTGATCGCGGATTCGTTCATATCAGATCCGGAGACTGTAAAACCATTCTCATGGAGTATGAGGGCAAGGCCGCTCATGCTGATCCCGCCGATCCCGATAAAATGGATATGACAAGGGTGTGTAAAATCAATTTTGTACATATGCTCATTCCTGTTCTTTTATAGAATAATTGCGGCCGCGTGGGCGGTCGTGAACTCAAATAACATATAGACAGGCAGCGCCTGCATCACCTGGTCGGGTGACAAGTACATTATACAGTTATTTGCCAGAAATGCAAATGCATTTCCGGGCATGATAAGAGGGCTTTTGCCATGATTTTTCTGCCCGGAGGGACCAGGCGGCGGGCCCCTCTCATTTTTGCGGCCTGCATAAAAATTACAGCAAAATGTTCCATATAATAACGGACATTCTTGTAATTTTGTATACAAATCATAGAAGTGAAGGGACTGGTTGACACTTTTTTTACAGATTCAACAATATGTTTTAAGTTGAGTAGTAAATAATATTCACATTTTTTTACATGAATGATATAATTAAAAATATAAAATAGACATTGTGCAAGCATCGCCGGCACAATCCGAGAGAGGTGTTTTTGTGGTAAAGAAAGAGATGATAGCCATGCTCCTTGCCGGAGGGCAGGGCAGCCGGCTGGGAGTACTGACGGCAGACATTTGCAAACCTGCGATCACTTTCGGAGGGAAGTACAGGATCATAGATTTTCCACTCAGCAACTGCATTAATTCAGGTGTAGATACTGTCGGGGTCCTGACGCAGTACAGACATCTCAGGCTGAATTCGCATATCGGGATCGGTATACCCTGGGATCTTGACCGCAATCACGGCGGGGTTACTCTGCTGCCGCCTTATGAAAAGACCGGAAGTTCAGACTGGTATACAGGAACAGCGAATGCAGTTTTTCAGAATCTTGAATATATAGAAAAATATAACCCCGAATATGTTCTCATTCTGGGCGGCGACCATATCTATAAGATGGATTACGGCGTCATGCTCCAGGTCCACAAAAACAGCCATGCGGCGGCTACCATAGCCTGCATGCATGTCCCCTGGGAGGAGGCGAGCCGTTTTGGCGTCGTTATAGCGGACAGCGAGGGCAGGATAAAGGAATTTGAGGAGAAGCCGGCTAACCCCAGCAGCAACCTGGCTTCCATGGGAATCTACATTTTTGACTGGAAGGTGCTTAAGGAAGCGCTCCTCGCGCTCAAGGATCAGCCGGGCTGCGATTTTGGCAAGCACGTGATCCCTTACCTGCACGAGAAGACCGGCAGCTGCTTTGTCTATGACTTCAACGGCTACTGGAAGGATGTAGGAACGATAGAGTCCTACTGGAAGGCCAACATGGAACTGCTCGACATCGTTCCGGATTTCAACCTTTATGAAGAGTTCTGGAAGATTTATACGAACAGCGAAAGCATCAGGCCCCAGTATTTCGGCAGCGAGGCCAGTGTGGACAAGAGCATCATAGGCGAGGGGACCGAGATATACGGAACTGTCGAGAACAGTGTGATCGGGACAGGAGTCGTTATCGAGGCGGGCGCCCTGGTCAGGAATTCCATCGTGATGCAGGATTCCGTTATCGGAAGCGGCAGCGTGCTGGACCGGGCTATCATTGCCGAGTCCGTGAGGGTGGGCAGGAATTGCCTCATCGGAACAGGGGATTACGCAGAGAATATCTATAATAAGAAGGTTTACGCGTCGGATATAGCCACTGTGGGCGACAACTCTATCATTCCCGATGGAGTGAAGGTCGGGAGGAACACGGCGATCTCCGGGCAGACGCAGCTTTCTGATTATCCGGATGGCATCCTTCCCTCCGGACATGTGATCATCAAGGCAGGTGATATGTGATGAGGGCGGTAGGAATAGTCCTGGCAGGCGGCGGCAGCAACCGCATGGGCCTGCTTGCGAAGAAGAGAGCCGTTGCGGCTATGCCGATAGCGGGCAGCTACAGGTGTATAGATTTTGTCCTCAGCAACATGTCGAATTCACATATACAGAAAGTGGCTGTGTGCACCCAGTTCAACGCCAGGTCGCTCAATCAGCACCTGAATTCCTCAAAGTGGTGGGATTTTGGAAGAAAGCAGGGAGGCCTGTATGTGCTTCCGCCGACGGTCACCACGGAGAACAATTCATGGTACAGGGGTACCGCGGACGCTATTTATCAGAATATAGAATTTGTAAACGGAAGCCATGAACCCTATGTGATCATCGCATCAGGTGATTGTGTATACAAGGCCGATTTCAATAAGATGCTGCAGGCACATATTGACAAGAAGGCTGATATAACTGTAGCTTATACCAAGCTTCGTTCCGACCAGGACGACCCGACAAGATTCGGCGTGCTGACCATGGATGAGGACGGAAGGATCAGAGGTTTTGAGGAAAAGCCTGTAGTCACCAGCAACATGACGATAAACGCTGGTATTTATATATTCAGAAGGCGGCTGCTCGTTGAACTGCTCGAAAGGGCGGCAGGAGAGAACCGCTATGACCTGGTTCAGGATATACTCGTAAGATACCGTGAGACAAAGCGCATATACGGCTACGAGCTGGAGGGCTACTGGAATAACATTGCAACCATAGACTCTTACTACAAGACAAACATGGATTTCCTGAATAAGAGAGTCAGAGACTACTTCTTCGGAGATTATTCCGAGATCTACTCAAAGGTCGAGGATCAGCCTCCGGCCAAGTACAATCCCGGAGCTTCTGTGAAGAATGCGCTTGTCGCAAGCGGGTGTATTATTAACGGGGCAGTAGAGAATTCCATTCTGTTCCGCAAGGTTTATGTCGGCAATGGCAGTGTTGTAAGGAATTCCATAATATTGAACGATGTTTATATCAGTGACAACACTGTGGTAAAGAACTGTATCGTTGAGAACAGGAACACTCTGAGGCCCAACAGCGTTTATACTGCTGACGCGGGCGCGGTCAGAGTGGTGGCCGGTGAAGACAGGAGGTATTAAAGAATAGAGCTGATACGGAGTTTCCGTAGACTTCGTGATGATTAGACAAAAATGATATCGGGAACTTCTCATTGAATTGTCCATGCCGGACGGAGGCAGGATAGGGGAAGGTACAGCGCAGGCTGAAGGCTTCCGGACAGGATAAAGTGGACAGTTCTGTATATATATTTATGGGAGGGACGATGCATGGAAATTACGGATATCAGGATTCGTAAGATCAATAAGGAAGGAAAGATGAAGGCTGTCGTGTCTATCACCATAGATGATGAATTTGTGGTGCACGACATAAAGATCATCGAGGGCGAGAAAGGGTTATTCATGGCAATGCCCAGCAGAAGGACGCTGGATGGAGAATATCGGGATATTGCGCATCCGATCAACTCCAGAACAAGAGAGAGACTTCAGAGCATGCTTCTTGACAAGTATGAAGAGATGCTCGCCCAGCCGCAGACATCAGAGGAATAGACATCACATGTAGTGTTTTTATCATGAGGGGAGGCCGCCCGCGCGGCCTCCCCTTTGTTTTTGCGGGTGTTGCGCTATGGAAAATGATTTGCTAGAATAAGCAGGACGCAGTTTGAAAGAGAACAGGGAGAAGATGACATAGATGGAGATAATAGTAGGGCTTGGCAACCCGTCGGCAAAGTATGAGGGGACAAGACATAATGTTGGATTTGAGACCATAGACAGGCTGGCAGCGAAGTATGGGATCACGGTCAATGAAAAGAAGCATAAAGCCCTCTGCGGGCGCGGCATGATAGACGGTGTCAAGGTCGTTCTGGCAAAACCGCAGACCTATATGAATCTGAGCGGGGAGAGCGTAAGGGCCCTGGCGGATTTTTACAAGGTGGATCCTTCGGACATTCTGATCATTCATGACGATATCGATCTGCCGGTCGGCCATATCAGGATAAGGAAGAACGGCAGTGCGGGCGGCCACAATGGAATGAAGAATATCATACTCCATATGGGGACCCAGGAGATCCCCCGCATCAGGATCGGGGTGGGATCAAAGCCTCAGGGCTGGGATCTGGCCGATTATGTGCTCTCGCGCTATTCCGGCCAGGACAGAACTCTCATGGACGAGGCCCAGGATAAGGCTGCCAGCGCGGCTGCCCTCATCGCGGGCGGGGACATGGCAAAGGCCATGAACACATACAACACGAAAAAGGAGAAGAAAAAAATCTCCGGCGGGAAGAAAACAGAAAGTTCAGAAGAAAACAGGGATCAGGAATGAAAGCATTTACAGAACCCATGAGAGAGCTTGCGGGATTTGCCCAGCTGGAGGATGCCCTGGAAAATGGGCAGACTCCCGTGCAGATCGAAGGCTGCATCGACGCTGCCAAGTGCCATGTGATAAACAGCCTGGGGACATCCTGCCGGCGCAGGCTCATCATCACCTACAGTGACGTAAGGGCTAAGGAGATATGCAGCCAGTACAGCTTCTTTGACAAAAACGTAAAGTTTTATCCGGCCAAGGACACGATCTTCTTTAACGCGGATATCCACAGCGACCTGATCACAGGCCAGAGGCTGGCGGCCTTAAGGCCCCTGATGGATGGAGATCCGGTCACGATCGTGACAACGGTGGACGGCCTGACAGACAGGATCCTGCCCCTGGAATATCTCAAAAGCTTCTGTATAGAGCTGGCGGAAAATGATACCCTCTCCCTGGAGGGGATCGCTTCCAGGATGGTCCGGCTCGGCTATGAGAGGGTCGTGCAGGTGGAAGCCCCCGGCCAGTTCTCTATCCGGGGCGGCATTTTCGATTTTTACAATCAGTCGGATGAGAACCCCTGCAGGGTGGAACTGTGGGATGATGAGATAGATTCCATAAGAAGCTTTGACGCCCAGAGCCAGAGATCTCTGGAGCCCTGCGGGAGCGTTACCATCTACCCGGCTGCGGAATATATTTTTACGGAAGAGATCCGGGCAAGGGGCCTGAAGAAGATAGATGACGACATGAAAAAGCAGGCGGCATCTCTGCGCGGCCAGGGGAAGCCCGAGGCGGCGGCCCGGCTTGAGGAGTCCGTGAAGATGTTCCGGGAGGATATGCTCTGCAGTCCTCAGGCGGCAAATGTCGATTCCTATGTCAGCTATTTCTTCGGCGGAAACTACGAAGGCTTTACGGGCATGACCAGCCTGCTCGATTATTTTTCCGGAGACCGGGATCTGATCCTGCTGGATGAGCCTCTGCGGATAGAAGAGAGGGGAGGAGCCGTCAGCGAGGAGTACGCCTCCGTTATGGCGGCCCGGCTTGAGAGCGGGGACGTTCTGCCCGGGCAGATCAAGGCGGTCTCAGATTATAAGGCTCTGATAGCCAGGGCTGCCCGGATGCGGACAGTCCTCATCAGCACCCTGACTCCCTCCCGCCGGATCATGCCGGTAAGGAGCCGTTTCAGTCTTATGGTGAGCGGGACAAGGACCTATCACGGAAACTTTGAGCAGCTGGCTGCTGATCTTGGCAGGTGGAAAAAGGATAACTACAGGGTCATCCTCGTGTGCAGGTCCAGCATGAGGGGCAGGCAGATGGCAAAAGACCTCATGGACAGAGACCTGGAAGTGTTTTACACGGATGATATGGACCATGAGGTCCTGCCCAGACAGATCATGGTCGTCCATGGCAGATATCAGGGAGGGATCGAGTACCCCCAGATCAGATTTGCCATTTTGGCTGAGTCGGATATCTTCGGAGAAGAAAACAGGGCGAAGAGCAGAAGGCGCAAACCGGCGGGGGGATCGCGCGGGCTTGTCAGCCTGAACGACCTGACCGTCGGCGACTATGTCGTCCATGAAAAATACGGCATCGGCATTTACAGGGGTATAGAGCAGATCCGCATAGACGGAGCGCTCAAGGACCATGTGAAGATAGAATACGCGGACGGGGGAAGCGTTTACGTGCTGGCCTCCCGCCTGGATTCTATCCAGAAATATGCCGCGAAGGATACGGAGCACGTGCATCTGAACAAGATATCCGGCCGCGAGTGGTCCAAGACGACGACAAAGGTAAAGAAGGCCGTGCGGGAGCTGGCCGATGACCTTGTAAGGCTTTATGCGGTCAGAGAGACCCGGGCAGGCTATAAATGCGGACCGGACACCATATGGCAGCGGGAGTTTGAGCAGACATTCCCCTATGAAGAGACCCAGGATCAGCTGGACGCTGTGGAGGCAGTCAAGCGCGATATGGAGAGCGGCAGGATCATGGACAGGCTGATCTGCGGGGATGTAGGCTTCGGCAAGACGGAAGTCGCTATCCGGGCCGTCTTTAAGATGGTTCAGGAGGGAAAGCAGTGCGCTGTCCTTGTGCCAACGACCATACTGGCCCAGCAGCATTTTAATACATTTTCCCAGAGGTTCAAGGACTATCCGGTGAAGATCGCTATGCTGTCCCGATTCCGCACAAGCAAGGAGATAAAACAGACCATAGCGGATCTGGCTCAGGGCCGGGTCGATGTGGTCATCGGGACCCACCGCCTCCTGTCCAAGGATGTAAAATTTAAAGACCTGGGCCTTCTTGTTGTCGATGAGGAACAGCGTTTCGGCGTCACGCATAAGGAAAAGATAAAGAAGATGAGGGAGACGGTCGACGTGCTGACCCTGACGGCGACTCCCATTCCCAGGACCATGCACATGAGCCTCATAGGGATCCGGGATATCAGCCTGCTGGAACAGCCCCCCGTGGACAGGCTTCCCATTCAGACCTACGTCATGGAATTTAATGAGGAGATGATCAGGGAAGCGATCACGCGGGAAATTGCGAGGGGCGGGCAGGTCTATTATGTATACAACCGCGTCACAGGCATAGAGGACGTGGCGGCTATGATCCGCCGCCTTGTCCCCCAGGCGAGGGTGCAGGCAGCCCATGGCAGGATGAGCGGGAGGGAGCTGGAAGATATCATGTACAGCTTCGTCAACCGGGAACTGGACGTGCTCGTATCCACGACGATCGTGGAGACCGGCCTTGATATCCCCAATGTAAATACGATGATCATTCAGGACGCGGATCGTTTCGGCCTGTCGCAGCTTTACCAGCTGAGGGGAAGAGTCGGCCGTTCGGGCCGCACAGCTTACGCCTTTCTCATGTACAGGAGAGACCGGATGCTGAGGGAGACGGCGGAAAAGAGACTGTCGGCTATCAGAGAATTTTCCCGGCTGGGATCCGGATACCGGATCGCCCTCAGGGATCTTGAGATCAGGGGAGCGGGCAGTCTTCTGGGGGAGCGGCAGAGCGGGCATGTGGCCCAGGTCGGTTATGATCTCTACTGCAAGCTCCTGAGAAATGCTGTGGCTGATGCAAAGGGTGAGAAGAAGGAGGAGGAGTTCGAGACAGTGGTGGAGATCGCTGCGGATGCCTACATTCCTTCCGATTATATAATGAATGAATCCCAGAAGCTTGATATGTACAAGAGGATAGCGGATATCACAAATGAGGAGGAGTATTCAGACCTCATGGATGAGCTGATAGACAGGTTCGGCGAGCCTCCGGCTCCGGCTCTTGCCCTTCTGCGGATCGCCCTGATAAAGGCCCTGGCCCACAGCGCCTATATGACAAAAGTGAAGGAAAAGGACAGGATCGCCAGTTTTTATATGCTGCCATCCGCTCCGGTCCATGTCGAGAAGATCGGATCCTTGAGTCAGGTCTTCGGGAAGAACGTTCACTTTAAGGCTTCGCCCGGAAAGCCATATTTTACCCTGGATCTGCGCAGGGTCAGAAACTCGGGCTTGCTTGACGCGATCCAGGAATTTGTGCAGAAGGCAGGAGAACTCCTGTTCCAGTGAAGGGGGCAGGCCAGAAAAATTGTTGCTTCACAAGGCAATATGTAGTAAACTGCTTATAGATATTTTTAAGGAGGAGCATAATGTCCAGAAAGAAAAAGAATGACTTCTGGGATGATGTAGATGACGAGAAGGTCGCCAGCTATGATTCACCGGAAGAAGAAGGCGAAGCCGAAGCGGAGGAAGAGTGGTCCGCATTCAAGAGCACGCCGGTCAAGGTCATTTTAAGAATATTTCTAATGATCGCATGCATCGTCTCACTGGTATCCGGCTACGTCATTTATCAGTACGTGCAGGATCGCTATGCAGGCGGAAGCTACAGCCCGGATTTCTTCGACAGTGCAAGCTTCGCCGATCAGTACAGCAGCAGTGTGGATCAGATAACAGGACTGTTGGGCGCCATGGAGGCGGATTCCGAGATAACGAAGGATGGCAACGAGGAATTGCTCACCACTATGGTAGAGAATTACATGGGCAAGGACACGAACTTCTCGTTCATCATCCAGGATAAGGATCACTACACTATTGTTTCCAGCGGCGACGACGCAAAAGACAGAATAGAGTCCAGCACTCACTATGCTCTGATAACCTACACAGGGGGCAAGCTGGATGTCAAGACATCTCTGGCGGATAATCTTCTCGACGAGAGCGGATGGTTGGAGAAGTTTGCCAGGACAAAGGGCGAGTATATCATCTATACAGCTGTCGACAACGATCTTACCTATCAGGACGCCTATTACACAGCCCGTCAGAGCTTTGATCGGATGGGCAGTTACTTTGGCGTGGCCAAGATCGTCGGCATCGCAGCTCTGGTCATATTTATCATCTGTCTGATCTTCTGCATCATCGCTACAGGACAGAAGAAGGGATACGACGGCGTTTATCTCAGCTTCTGGGACAGGGTATTTACGGAGCCGGCTCTTATCGTCATGATCGGGGTCGCCGCCGTGCTGATCTGGGCCGTGAGACATTTTATGGCCATGGACGGAAATATGATGCACGCGGCAGCGGCGGCACTGGGCATTGTGACATACATCTGGATCGCCCAGTCTTATTTCAGCATTGTCAGAAGGATAAAGGCAGGCAGGCTTTTCCGCTGCTCTATCGTCGGAAGCATTGTAAGAGGCATAGGCGCGACAATTGGAAAGCTGCCCTTCCCGGTCAATGCCATCATAGAAGCGATCCTGCTGATCATCGTGAACGGCGGCATCGTATATTTGGCTGTCAGGGAGAGATCCTACAGCTTCCACGGAGTAAGAGTATTCCTTATCCTGGCCGGGGCGGCGGCAGTTATAGAGCTTGTTGGCCTTATTTCCTACGCGACAGGCGGAGACTCTTCCTCGGATGATGAAGAGGAGGAGGAGACAGCAGAAGAAGAGCAGTCAGCAATAGAGACTCTTTCTGCTGACGTTGAGGCGGACAGGGCCAGGGAAGCTGGGGAAGATGAGAAGGCTTCTGCCGCGGAGGCAGATATCCCCCATATCGAGACAGACGGCTTTGAGGAAGAGCAGGACTGGGAGACCATGGACCTGAGCAAGGTAATAGCCAGCGCCGAGAAGGAGAAGAAGCAGCAGAGCGAAGAGGATGAGGCTTCCAGAACCCACATTTACGCTGTGGACGATGAGGCAATAGAGAGAGTCAGGAAGGCTCATGCCCAGACAGAAGCCGCAGCAAGGAAAAAGACTCAGGTACTCACGCCGGAAGAGATGGAAGACGCGCTTCGCGCTTCAGGCGTTCAGCTTCATACAGAGGATGCTGAAGAAACAACTGCTCAGAGCGGGGATGAAAGCGGCCGGCAGGAAGAAGCCGCGGGCAGGCCTGATACAGAAGAGGCCGGAGAGAATGCGGTTCAGGTTCCTGAGGACAGTGGAAGAGTGAACTTTATTCAGCTCAACAAGGAAGTCCGCAGGCATTATCGTCCCAGACTGAAGCCCAGGGGCATCATCGTTACGATGAGATCTCCTGAGAAGCCGGTCATCATAGATATAGACAAGTCAAGCCTCAGCATACTAATCTCGAATATCTTTGATCAGATAGAGAGGCTTTCGGCTGACAATGTGAGAAATTATCTTGAGGCTTATGTTCAGGGCGGCAAGGTAGTCTATATTGCCAGGATCAATGTGGCAGACGATATGCTTGAGGCAGCCGGCCAGTCCGAAACGGATGGAAGTTTCGACGATGCATGCAAGATCATAGAGGCAAACGGCGGGAGATTCGCTCTATCTATAGAAGGATCTGTCATGAGAGTCGGTATGCTCATGGATGCTGCTTCGTAAAAAGAATAGACAAATGTAAGAGGACATGAAATGGAGGAGCCCGCCGGTCCGGCAGTCTCCTCCTGATTTTTTGAAGAGTACAGGAAATATCATATCAGGCGGCCAGGGTCAGTCTTCTTCTATGACCTGGATCTCCAGATAGTCGAAGGGCAGGGTTTCTATGAAGCTGTCCTGGGTGAAGCGGGTCTTTTTATGCCGCTTGAAATCACGGATATTGCTCTCAAGCCAGATCGGCTCAGCCAGGTCAAAGTCCGAGCAGATCTTCGAGAGTGCATGGACGACCTTGGCGGTGCGCCTGTCGGCGCTGTCGTCGGCGATCACAATATCTTGCAATACATGATTATCTTTACAGGTTTTTGCCCATAATCGGAACATAAATCTGTCCTCCCTGTCTGAAACTTGACATATTTTTTAAATCATTGTACCATGAAAAAACGAAAATTACTAAAAAATTGGCATCGGAGGCCGGTTTGATGGACAACTACATTTACGTGAATTATGCATACGAGGACCGCGATGACGTGAGCGGATTGATAGACGGACTGAGCAGGGCCGGCCTTAATATTGTTTCCAGCGGGAATGACGATAAGATCGCCGGCAGTCTTTTCGTGCTCAATATCTGCAGCAGGTCTTCCCGCACATCAAAGACCTGGCGGAGGGTGACAAATTATATAAACCGTCATGCCAAGGACTGTATGCAGATCCATCTTGACGGCGGCAGACTGGTATCCGATATAGACAGTCAGCTTCAGGCCGCTGTCCAGATATTTAAATATAAGTATAAAAGCCAGACTGTGCAGGCCGGGTCATCGCCCGAGGAGGAAAAGCCCGGGCTCCAGGAGCCCGTACAGCAGACTTCACCCAGAGAACAGGCATATGAGAAAGCGATGAAGCTGATGGGTGAGGGCGCTTCCCAGGAGGATATGGAGAAGGGAGCCGAGTATCTGCTTCAGTCTGCCAACCAGGGCTATGCGCCGGCTCAGTATCAGCTTAGCATCTGCTTTGACGAAGGAAAAGGCGTTAAGGCGAGCGCGTCCGAGGCTCTCAGGTGGCGCGAGATGGCAGCCTACGGCGGCGTTGCCAGGGCTCAGTGTGAGATGGGCTACTGCTATGAATGCGGCAGAGGCGTCGTGAGAAATATCCGGGAAGCCGTCAGATGGTATACGACCGCGTCCGACCAGGGCGACATGCAGGCCAAGAATAATCTGGCTTTTTGTTACCAGAAGGGACACGGGGTCGTGAAGGATACGGAGATGGCGATCAGCCTCTACACGGAGGCAGCAGATGCCGGCCTTGCCAGTGCCCAGTACAATCTCGGCTACTGCTGCTGGTATGGGGAAGGCACTGCCATAGATAAAGAGAGGGCAGTGGATCTTTTCCGCAGATCCATGGAAGGCGGGAATTTCAAGGCGGCACAGATGATAAAGCTGCTGGAACAGTACGAACATATTTAACAGAGGAGATTAGGTTATGGCTGATAATAGCGCGAACGGCAGAGAGATCAGGAACGTCCTTACCCAGGATGAGAAGGCGATCAATGACTTTATTAATGTAAGAATGAAGAAGGTTCTGGCGGATATCAAGGATCTTGTGGAGGAAAGATCGGAGGATCTGATCGCATGGTCATTTGCGTTTTCCTATCTTTGCAAGACCTACGGCCAGGCGTCAGACGAACCTTTTAAATGGTATAAGTATTATCTCAGGGAGGGAAGCATTCCGGCATCCGTCCAGCTGCCCGTTCTGATGCAGATATATGGGGACAGCTCAGTGGACAAGGGATTTCCCAATATCCTCAAGAAGGTATATGCCAATGAACCGGCGCAGGATAAGGAGCGCAGGATCAGCGCGATGAAGAAGGAACTCGCCAAATATCTGGACAAGGATGGCAGGCTCTGCGCTTACAGGGGAAGCTTTCAGAAGCCCTTCGGCACAAAGAATGACGAGAGCCGTCCGATAGAGAAAGCATTTTCCTTTTCCCTGGATGAGAGCGCCGCACTCCACTATGCGGTATGCTGGTTCCCAGCCAGCGCTCAGCTCTACACGGTCCAGGTTCCGCTTGAGGAAGTGATGAGTTATAACCTCTATGAGGAGGACAAGCCGGTCGTCGTTCTCCCTCAGAGCAAGGGCGGTACATTTCAGGTGATCAGTCAGCGCGATGTGGATCGGTCCGAGTATCATTCCAGCGAAGAGGAGAAGTACGCAAGACACGCCTACTATACGAATTTTGAATCCAGACGCTCCTGACAGCCTGCGGCATCTGAAGCAGGATATTTGTGAGACATTTTAACTTCGCCGGGGAGATAGATAAAGTGGATAATAATAGGATTAATGAGGGTATTCTGACAAAGAAAGTCAAGACGCTTGTTATGCAGGGCAGGTATGAGGAAGCCGAGGATGCACTGAAGGATGTGGATATCCATCGTATTCGGAACAATTCCATTCTGTGCCTCGTAGGCGAGATCTATATGGGGCTCGGCCGTTACGATGAGGCAGAGCGTATCCTTCTGCGTGTCTATGAGAAGCAGCCGAATACCAGGCGTATTCTGGATCTCCTGACAAATCTTTACATTTATAAGAGGGAATATTCCGAGGCGGAGTATTATTATAAGGAATTTATCGGCGTTGCTTCCAGAGATCTGCACCGGTACATTCTCAGGTACCGTCTGGACAAGGCTAAGGGCGAGAGGATATCTGTTCTTATCGAGACTCTGGAGAAGCTGAAGGATTATGAGTATATAGAAGAGTGGGCCTATGAGCTCGCTGCCTTATATGATATCAGCGGTCAGACCCGCAAGTGCATCCATGAGTGCGATGAGATCGTCATGTGGTTTGGCCACGGCGAGTACGTGGACAAGGCGATCGCCCTCAAGTGCAAGCTGACAGGGGAGCCTCTTCCCCAGATCAGCACGCAGGAGCAGTACGAGGAGGAGCATGTCTCTGAAGAAGAGGATGAGACAGAGGAGGCTGCCGTATCTAAGGAAGAACTTGATCAGCCGGAAGAGACGGCCGAACCTGAGGAAGGTTTTGACCAGCCGGAAGAGACGGCCGAACCTGAGGAAGACTTTGGCCAGCCGGAAGAGACAGCCGAATCTGAGGAAGATTTTGGCCAGCCGGAAGAGACAGTCGAATCTGAGGAAGATTTTGGCCAGCCGGAAGAGACAGTCGAACCTGAGGATGGTTCTGACCAGCCGGAAGAGACAGTCGAACCTGAGGAAAGCCCTGACCAGGAGGTTGAAGCTGCCGCAGCAGGGGAAGATATTGACCAGTCTGATGAGAATCAGCCTGTCCGGGAGCAGCCGGTCAGCGGCATGGAAAGGCCTTTTGACGGCAGCATAGATACAAATATGATAGAGAAAGCCCTGTCTGAGAGAAGGATAAGGCCTCTTGAAATTGAACATACGGATCCCGGCGAGGAGAATCTTGGCTCGACAAAGGTATATAATGTCGATGAGCTGAGGGATCTTGCCATGGCTCAGACGGCCCAGGCCCTGAAGAGGGATAAGGAAAAGGCTGCCCAGCAGGATGAAGGAACAGGATTCGGGTCTGAGGAGAAGACGGATCAGTCTGACCTTTCTGCGGAGTATTCCGTTTCCGGCAGCGTGCCGGAAGACCGGGAGGAAGATGAGGATTCCCATTTCTTTGCTCATCTGCACGATGATGAAAAATCTCTTGCCCAGGAGGAATTTGAAAAAGTATCGGCATTTTTCGGAAACCTTACTTCCAGAAAGTTCTGGGATGACAAGAAGAATTTTGTTAAAGATAAGATAAAGAACACGATAGAGGACAAACTTCCCGACAATATGATCATGCCGGGCAGTTCGGATGATAAATACATCCAGCCCGTTTCGCCGGCCAGTTCTGTCTCTGAGGTTTCCTATCAGAGTGAAAAGGAAGCCGGGGAAGAGAAGAAAGTTCCGGAAGCTGAGGAGCAGGAAAAGGCAGAGGAAGAGTCCGCGGGGACAGAGCCAGAGGATACTCTGGCAGAGTCAGAAGCTGCGGAAGAGTCTGCCCGGGAAGAGACAGAAGAGATAGAAGAGGTTTCCGAAGCCGAGGAAACAGAAGAAATCTCTGAACCAGAGGAAGAGTCTGGGGAGCCTGAAGAATTCTCTGAGGAAGAGATCAATGAAATAGAAGACGAAGATATTTCCGCAGCGGCTGAAACAGATGAAGAACCTGCTTCAGTAGAGGCAAAAGCGGTGGAAGAGTCTGCCCAGGAAGAGGAAGAAGAGATAGAAGAGGTTTCCGAATCCGAGGAAACAGAAGAAGCCTCTGAACCAGAGGAAGAGTCCGAGGGAATAGAGCCTGAGGATATTTCGGACGAGGAGGAGCCCGAGGAGACAGGGGAAGTCTCTGAGGAAGAGACAGAAGGGATAGAAGGGGTTTCTGAAGCCGAGACGGAGCCCGAGGATGTGGAAGAAGTCTCAGAGGAAGAATCCGAGGAGACAGAAGAAGCCTCTGAACCAGAGGAAGAGTCTGGGGAGCCAGAAGAATTCTCTGAGGAAGAGATCAATGAAATAGAAGAGGAAGATATTTCCGCATTGGCTGAAACAGATGAAGAACCTGCTCCGGCAGAGGCGGATGCAGTGGGAGAGCCTGTTCCGGAAGAGATAGAAGAAATTTCTGCAGCCGAGGAGGAGCCCGAGGAGACAGGGGAAGTCTCCGAACCAGAGGAAGAATCCGAGGAAACAGAAGAAGTCTCTGAACCAGAGGAAGAATCCGAGGAAACAGAAGAAGCCTCTGAACCAGAGGAAGAGTCTGGGGAGCCTGAAGACTTCTCTGAGGATGAGACCAATAAAATAGAAGAGGAAGATATTTCCGCAGCGGCTGAGACAGATGAAGAGCCTGCACAGACAGAGGCAGAAGCAGTGGAAGAACCTGCGCAGACGGAGGCACAGGAGCCTCAAGAAACTTCTGATGGGTTTGCATATACAGGAGCCAGCAAGGAAGAAATTATCCGTCATTATGAGGAAGCAATAGCCCGAGCGGCAGAAAAGGCGATGGAATCCTTTCCGGAGGATGAAGACGGGGAGGAAGCGGAGCTTACAGGGCAGGCGCCTGAAGAGGAAGAGGCGGAGGAATCTTCAGAGTCCAAAGAGGAAAAACCTGAAAAGGAGGAAGTCTCAGAAGAAGAGCCTGAAGAAACAGAAGAAGCAGCCGCACAGCTGGATGCCGAGTCTGAATCAGAAGAGACAGAGCCGGAAGTCGAGACTGAACCAGAAGAGACAGAGCCGGAGGTCGAGACTGAACCAGAAGAAATCGAGCCGGAGGTCGAAGCTGAATCAGAGGAGCCGGAGATAGAACCGAATGCCGAGATGGAAGAGGCTGAGAGGGAGCAGGATCAGTACTTTGGGAATCTTTTCGGAAGGATAAGGGAAGAGGCCGGAATACCTGATTATTCAGAACTGGAAGCCAGAGACAGGGACACTGAGACAGTCTATGTCGATGATGACGAAGGCAGAGAAAGAAAGGCTGTTATTTTTGATGATGATGTAGAGGAAGCTTCGGAAGAAGAGATGGAAGAAACATTTACAGATGAAGATCTGGATGAGAAACTTGCTGATGAAGACTTGAATGAAGAGTCTGACGAAATATTGAACGATGGCAGTCAGGACAGGGAATTTGCAGCCAGACTTGCTGAAGGTCCTGATGATGACGCGGACGATGAAGATGATGAGATTTTTGAAGAATATGCGGCAGATGATATGAAATTTATCGCCTGGCTTGAGAACGATGAGAGCCATGACAAAGCGGAGTCTGCAGCAGAAGATGAAAGTTTTGATGAAGCGGAGGAGGATGATACTGCCCAGGACGACGACATCATATCAAATGAGCTTGATGAAGATCTTGGTTTTCTTTTTGGCAGTGTGAACAAGGAAGATCAAAAAGAGGAACCGGAGGACAGCAAAGAGGAAATCATAGAAGAGCCGGATGAAGACGGCGCAGAGATCATCGAGGAATCTGACGATGATGACGAGGAAGATGAGATTATTGAGGATTCGGACGATGAAGAAGATGATGTTGTCGAAGAGCCGGACGATGCCGGTGATGGTGAAATGATCGAGAATCTGGAGGACAGCGAAGAGGATGAGATCATAGAAGAACCGGATGAAGACGTCGCAGAGATCGTCGAAGAATCTGATACAGAAGATGACAGCGAAGATGAGATCATTGAAGAATCTGACGATGATGACGAGGAAGATGAGATCATCGAGGAGTCTGACGATGATGACGAGGAAGATGAGATTATCGGGGAATCTGACGATGATGACGAGGAAGATGAGATCATCGGGAATCAGGACGATGACGCCGGCGGGGATGCCTCATTCATTGACAGTCTGTTTGCAATGTCTGAGCCCGAGAAAGGGGCGGCAGAGGCAGATGAAGCGGACGGTGAAGGAGACGAGATCATAGATGATGAGGATGAAGACAGTGACGAGGATGAGATCATCGAAGAGGGACGGGCATCGGATACGGTCATGAATATTTTCGGCGCTGTGGCCGGTGTAAAGAGTATAAAGCGCCAGCTTACGGAGACATTTACAAAGTTTGAGGATCCGGCGCTGGACAATATGGATCTGCTCGCACCCTACGATATAAATTTCGTTGTAACGGGCACTGATATGAGCGTAAAATCCCAGATCGCCATCGGAATCGCGAAGGCGCTCAACACATTCGGTGTCTGTGACCGAAATAAGCTTGTGCGCGCTTCGGCTCAGGATCTGAATGAGAGAGATTTCTCTTCTATATTTGAAAAGCTGAGCGGCGGCTGCCTTATCATTGATGAAGCGGATAAGCTTAATGACCAGGCGGCAGGCATCATCGCTGACTATATCCGCAGAGAGAACCAGGATGTCGCAATCGTCATTGCCGGGGAGGAAGAACCTCTCAGACAGATGTTCGGCCGCTATCCCGTCATCAGGAGCAAGTTTCTCAACATTATCCATATAGGAAAATACAATGTGAATGAGCTCGTTCAGCTGGCTGTCGGATATGCCAAGAAAAAAGGCTATGAGATATCAACGCAGGCACTGCCGGTGCTGCGCAGAGTCATTCAGGACAGAATGACCCAGGGCAGGCCGGTCAACTATGACGATATCATGGTCATCACGGATGACGCGATCGCCAGCCTTGAAAAGAGGAATATGAAGAATCTCTTCATGACTGTGCTGGATAATAAATATGAAGAGGCGGCCATGTTCATGCTGCAGCCCCAGGATTTTACCGGGGAAGGCCTGGATGAGTGACAGCTCAAAACAAATAGACAAAATATCGGCAGGAAATATGTTGTCACTGACAAAATATTTTACCCGCCGATATTTTATCTTGACAAAAATTTTAATATTAAGTACAATGAAAAACGTTAGTATACTTTATATTTAGTGTACAATGAGGTATGATTCAAAGGAGGTTTTATTTTGAGAATCTTAGTTTGTGTAAAACAGGTGCCTGATACAACTGAGATCAAGATTGATCCGGTTAAGCACACACTGATTCGTGATGGTGTTCCTGCTATCGTTAACACATTCGATGCTTACGCACTCGAGACAGCAGCCAGGATTAAGGATGCTAACCCCGGTACTACTATCACTCTTCTGAGCATGGGTCCCGACCAGGCAAAGGACGCTCTTCGTGAGTGCCTTGCAGTTGGCGGCGACAAGGCTTACCTTGCTTCCGACAGGAAGTTCGGCGGTTCCGATACACTTGCTACAAGCTATATCCTTGCTACAGCTATCAAGCAGATCGAGAAGACTGACGGCGCTTTCGATATCATCTTCGGCGGCAAGCAGGCTATTGATGGTGATACAGGTCAGGTTGGCCCTGAGATCGCTGCTCACCTTGGCATCCCTCAGATGACATATGCTTCAACTGTAGAGATCAAGGACGGCGAAGCTATCGTTAAGAGAGAGAGCGACGAGGGTTATGATATGATCTCTGTTCCTCTTCCCTGCGTAGTTACAATTGTTAAGCCCGAGTTCGAGCCCAGATATCCTACTCTTATGAGCAAGAGAAAGGCAAGAAAGGCTGAGATCGGTCTTATCACATTCGAGGATATCAAGGACATCATTGATGAGACTCGTATCGGTCTTAAGGGTTCCCCTACAAAGGTTAAGAAGACCTTTACACCTGACAGAACAAAGAACACAGTCAGGATAGAGGAGGAAGAGCCTGCAGCAGCTGCTGCTAAACTTGTTAACCTGCTTTCAGAGGCACATATTCTGTAGGGAGGATAGAAGATATGGGTTTTGAAGAATACAAGAATATTTGGGTATTTATAGAGACTGAGGAGAACGCTCCCAAGAACGTTGGCTTTGAGCTCCTCAACCCCGGTCGTCAGCTCGCTGACAAGATCGGCTGCAAGCTTGTAGCTCTTGTAGTTGGCGGCAAGGTAGAAGACGTAGCTAAGAAGGCTATCGAGTACGGTGCAGACGAGGCAGTTGTAGTTGAGGGCGATGAGTACTATGAGTATTCAACAGACGCATTCGCTATCGCTATCGAGACAGCACTTGCAAAGTATAAGCCCAGCGCACTTTTCATCGGCGCTACAAACAACGGCCGTGACGTAGGCCCCAGGGTTGCATGCGATGTCAACACAGGTCTTACAGCAGACTGTACATCACTTGATATCGATGTAGAGACAGGCAACATGCTCTGGACTCGTCCCGCATTCGGCGGCAACCTCATGGCAACCATTCAGTGCCCTGACAACCGTCCTCAGCTCGGTACAGTTCGTCCCGGCGTTTTCAAGAAGCCTGAACTCGTAGAGGGCAAGGAAGGCAAGATCACTGTTGAGGATATCCATGTTCCCGCAGAGAAGATCAGAACAAAGATCCTTGACCGGGTTAAGGAAGTTGCTGAGGCAGTTAACCTTCAGGAAGCTGAGATCATCGTATCCGGCGGACGTGGCTGCGGCGGCCCTGAGCCTTATGTAGAGGGCGGTGTTATCTATGAGCTCGCACAGGTTCTCGGTGCAACAGTTGGCGCTTCAAGAGCAGCTGTTGATGCTGGCTGGATTGCTCATGCTCATCAGGTAGGCCAGACAGGTAAGACTGTTGGTCCCAAGCTTTACATCGCTTGCGGTATTTCCGGTGCTATCCAGCATCTCGCAGGTATTGCCGGCGCAGATTATGTTGTAGCGATCAATAAGGATCCCGATGCTCCTATCTTCGATGCAGCTGATTATGCAGTTGTAGGCGACCTCTTCAAGGTTATCCCTCCTGTTATCGAAGAGATCAAGAAGCTTCAGGCATAAAAAAGACTTCTCAGATCAAACCTTATTAGAATACAGATGCCCTGTCTCACGGTCCAAACCGGGGACAGGGTTTTTTTATAAATAGTGGGCAGGCATATTTGGAAAGAATAATATTTCATGTTGATGTAAACAGCGCCTTTCTCTCCTGGAGCGCGGTAAAAAGGCTGGAAGAAGATCCGGACGCTCTGGATCTGCGGACAATTCCCTCAGCAGTCGGGGGCGATGTGAGGACAAGGCACGGGGTGATCACGGCCAAGTCCATACCGGCAAAAAAGTTCGGCATAAAGACAGGGGAGCCGGTAGTATCCGCCATGAGAAAATGCCCGGGACTCATACTTGTCAGAGCAGATTTTGAGGCTTACAGGAAGTATTCCCGGGCTTTTCTGGGAGTTTTGAATGAATATTCAGACCAGGTCGAGCAGGCGTCGATAGATGAAGCTTATATTGATATGACCCAGGCATGCAGGGGATGGACAGACTCTGCCGGGAAGGCAGGAAATATCAGGGATGCAGCCCTATGCCTGGCGGATGAGATCAGGCGTCAGGTCAGGGAGAGATTCGGCTTTACCGTGAATGTAGGGATCTCCTCCAACAAGCTCCTGGCAAAGATGGCGAGCGATTTCGTAAAGCCGGACAAGACTCACACACTCTGGCCGGAAGAGGTAGAGAAAAAAATGTGGCCCCTGCCTATAGGCGACCTGTATGGCTGCGGGGAGCAGACAAGCAATAAACTCAGGAAGGCAGGCGTCCTCACCATAGGAGACGCGGCCCGCATGGATCCTCATATTCTCATCTATGTGTTGGGACAGAAGGCGGGAGATTATATACACAGGGCCAGCTGCGGGATCAGCCAGTCACCGGTGAAGACTCAGAGGGAAGAGGCCAAGAGCTATTCCAATGAGGTCACGACCAGCCTGGATATCCGGGCAGAGAATTATCACGAAGAGATGCCGCCTCTATTGAAAAGGCTGTCTGAAAAAGTATCGCAGAGGATGAAAAAAGATGAGGCCTGCGGCAGTGTCGTATTTGTCAGCGTAAAGACAGCAGAATTTTCCAGAAGATCCAGACAGACCAGGATCAGCAGCGCTTCCAACGATGCAGATCTTATATTCCGGACGGCTTCTGAACTCATGGGTCAGCTCCTTTTCGGGAATGAAGAGAATCCGGGCCTGTTTGACACGGCTGCCGGAGTGAGACTTGTAGGAGTCGGCATGAGCGGCCTGGAGAAAGGAAAGACACATCAGATCAGCATAGACGATTTTCTGAAGGAGCAGGAGATCGTCCGCAGAGAAGAAGACGCCAGAAGAAAAGAGGAAGAGAAAAAGCGCGGACTCGAGGAGATGATGAGGGGCGTTCAGGATAAGTACGGAAAAGGGGTTTTGCACAAAGGCCCTGACAGGAAAAAAGGCTGAAGAGGTATTCCGGACGTGCTTAGGTGTATCTATGATTTCGAGTTTATGGTATACTGTTAGATATATGGGAGAATTCATTTCCGGATGGAGGTATATCTATGGGGCAGGATGTTAGAATAGAAGATTTGGACATGTATCTGTTTGCCAGGGGTACCCACTATGAAATTTATGAAAAGATGGGCGCCCATATAACAGAGGAGAAAGGCGAGAGCGGAACATATTTTGCCGTGTGGGCACCGAATGCCAAGTCTGTGTCCGTGGTAGGCGATTTCAATGACTGGAAGCCCGGCGCGGATCCCATGGACATGGTGGGCCAGTCAGGTATCTGGGACAGATTTATTCCCGGGATAGGGATGGGCAGCCTTTACAAATATGCAGTCGAGGCAGCTGACGGGAAGATCGTTTACAAGGCAGACCCCTATGGCAATGCCTCCCAGATGAGGCCGGAGAGCGCCTCTGTCGTGACGGATCTCAACAGATATCAGTGGAAGGACGGGGCCTGGCTTGATAAGCGCCTGAAAGGGAAAGATGTGCAGGCAGGGCAGCCCATGTCCATATATGAAGTCCATCTGGGCTCATGGAAGAAGGATTATGCCTATCCGGACGGCTTTATCGGTTACAGGCGGCTGGCGGATGAGCTTGCAGACTATGTAGATTATATGGGCTATACCCATGTGGAACTTATGGGGATAGCGGAGCACCCTCTGGATGCATCCTGGGGCTATCAGGTCACGGGCTATTACTGCCCGACTTCCCGATACGGAACACCTGAGGATTTCATGTATTTTGTGGATCACATGCATGAGAAGGGCATAGGGGTCATCCTGGACTGGGTTCCCGCACATTTTCCCAAAGACGATTTCGGCCTGGGCAGATTTGACGGCACGCCCCTCTATGAGCATCCGGATCCGAGGAGAGGAGAGCACCCGGACTGGGGGACATACTGCTTCAACTACGCGCGCAATGAGGTCTCCAATTTCCTTGTGGCCAATGCCCTCTTCTGGATAGAGAAGTTTCATATAGACGGCCTCAGGGTAGATGCCGTCGCGTCCATGCTCTATCTGGATTACGGCCGCAAGGCCGGGGAATGGCTGCCCAACAAGGACGGCGGCAATGAAAACTATGACGCCATAGAATTTCTCAAGCACCTGAACTCCATTGTGAAGAAGAGAGAACCCGGCGCCATGGTCATAGCCGAGGAGTCCACAGCCTGGCCCAAGGTAACGGGAGCCCCCGAGGATGGAGGGCTTGGTTTCAGTTTCAAATGGAATATGGGCTGGATGCACGATTTCCTCGAGTATATGCAGTGCGACCCCTTCTTCAGGAAGTACCATCAGAATGAGCTGACGTTCAGCTTTTCCTATGCCTACAGTGAAAAGTACGTCCTCGTGCTTTCCCATGACGAGGTCGTTCACCTGAAGAAATCTATGATAGAGAAGATGCCCGGGACCCTGCCGGAGAAGTACGGCAATCTGCGCGTGGGCTACGGCCTTATGATCATGCATCCGGGCAAAAAACTCCTCTTTATGGGCCAGGATTTTGCCCAGCACCGGGAGTGGAGTGAGGAGAGGAGTCTGGACTGGAACCTGCTTGACGACTATGAACAGCATAAGCAGATCCACAGATATATGAGAGATCTCCTGCATTTCTACAGGCAGTACAGCGCCCTATATGAGCTGGACGATTCCCCGGAAGGATTTGTCTGGATCAACGGCGCCGACGCCGACCACAATATGCTGACATTCTGCCGGATGACAAAGAGCGGCAAGAACTGCCTGCTGTGTCACTTTAATTTCTCGCCGGTCGTTTACGACAAGTTCCGGTCAGGAGTTCCCTGCCCGGGTGTCTACACGGAAGTTTTCAACAGCAACGCAAAGGAATACGGCGGGGACGGACGGGTCAATAAGCGTCCCATCACGGCGGATAAGATGAACTGGGACTACAAGGATTATTCTATCGGCTACCACCTGGGGCCCTTTGGCGTATGCATCTTCAAATTTGATTACAAGGAGCCGCCCAAGCCGGCAGCAAAGAGGCTGAGCAGGAAGGATGTCCGCGGACTTTGCGGCAGGTATAAAAAGATAGGCTAGATCAGGCAGGCGCCGGAGCGGGAGATCGTTTCCGGCGCCGGACTTTGTTGGAAGGATGAAGGGATAGTATATGAAAAAGATATCGGGGAAATTAAGGGCTGCCGCCGCCGGGGCGCTGGCGGCGCTTCTTCTCATCTCAGGCTGCGGAGGCGGGGCTGGCAGTTCCCAGAGCGTCCCGCAGACAGAGAGCGCGGGCTCTTCCCTGGCGGTTGAGACGGAATCAGAGACAAAAGCAGAGACAAAAGCTGAGACGGAGACAGACCGGGAGACAGAGACAGAAAAGAGAGAGACCGGGCAGACAGACCAGGGAAAAGCAGAGGTCAGGGGATATGTAGCCATAGATCCGGGCCATCAGGGCAGCTGGGTCGATATGTCGGCCAAAGAGCCCAGCGCTCCGGGATCTTCTGTCATGAAAGCCAAGGCGACGGCGGGGACAACCGGCCGGTATTCCGGCACGCCGGAGTATGAGCTGAACCTGGCCATCGGCCTGAAACTCAGAGACCAGCTTCAGGCAAGGGGATACAAGGTCATCATGACGCGGGAGGACAATGACACGGCCATCAGCAACTCGGAGAGGGCAAAGCTGGCCAATGAGTCCGGGGCGGACTGCGTGATCAGGCTGCACGCGGACGGGGCGGACAACAGCGGCGTCCACGGAGCTTCCGTTCTTGTCCCTTCCTCTGACAACAAATATGTCGGCAGCCTTCACGAGGAGTCCCAGGATCTGGGAAAGGATATCATAGATTCCTACTGCAAAGCAACAGGCATAAAGAATAACGGGATCAGCCTCAGGGACGATCTTTCCGGCACAAACTGGAGCAAGATCCCGGTCGCCCTGCTGGAGATGGGATTTATGTCCAATAAGTCGGATGATCTGAAGATGGATGATGACAGTTTCCGAAAAAAGATGGTAAAGGGGATCGCGGACGGGATAGACCGGTATTTTGAAGATCATCCCACATCCTATGAGGGAGCCGCAGAACAGTCAGGAGGAGACAGCTCCGTAAAGGTCAGTACGGAATCAGCCAGAAAGGCAAAAAGCGCGGCCACGGCAAAAACGGGCAAGGTGATAGAAGATATTAAGGAAAAATACACGGACGCCTCGGAGAGATCCGGTGAAAAGTGGTCTGTCACCCTGGTCGATCTCTATGACAGCTCAAGCGCGGATACGGGCGGCAGCAGAAAGATGCTCTCAGCCAGTGTCCTGAAAACATTTATCATGGCAGCCGCTTATGACAGGGCCCTCTATTCCGACTCAGTCAGCATGAGCGAAGGGGAAAAGGACGCCCTGAGGGGCAAGATAGAGAAGATGATCACGGTCAGTGATAATGACGCGGCCAATTCCGTCGTCGAGGATCTGGGCGGAGGAAGCTTTTCAAAGGGCATGGATCTGGTCAATGATTTCTGCCGGGAGAACGGCTATGACAGCACCCATATGGGAAGAAAATTTCTTGCCGGCAACAGCAATGGGGATAATTACACATCTTCCAATGACTGTGCCTATCTGCTGACAGATATTTACGACGGGACCTGCGTCAGCAAAGAGGCTTCGAATGAGATGCTGGACTTTCTGAAAGCCCAGCAGCGAACAGGCAAGATCCCGGCCGGCCTCTCCGGGACGGGGGCCAAAACGGCCAACAAGACAGGAGAGCTGTCGGGCGATACCGGCCATGTGGAGAATGATATCGCCATCGTCTGGGGGGAAAATGCTGACTATGCCCTCTGCGTGCTTAGCAGCGGCGTAAAGAGCAATGAAAAAGCCGCCAGTCAGATCTCCGCCATCTCGAAGACCGTATATCAGGAGATGGACAAGTAGATCAGGGGCAGAAAAAGATCCGCTTTATAGATCGTGATATCTGTAAAGCGGATCTTTTATTTTCTGTAAAGCTCTATGTCGACATCGCAGGGGGTCGGGATCCCGTCTACTGTCGCAGTGCTTGAGTACTGCCAGAAACGGAAATTGTAGGGCGTCTGCGGCTTGCTCACATAGTCGCAGTACCAGATGGGGATTCCCCTGAACTGGGACATATCAAAGGTAAAGGCTTCCCAGAGCATGCTGGAGTATATGGCGGTATCATAACCGCGCGACGCGATCTCCTTGCAGAAAGTCAGACAGTTCTGGGTGAACTGCGAATCCTTCAAAAGGCTTGTCCTGGAATCCGACGTGAAGACCTTCTCCGGATCAAACGCGATGGGAAGGTCTATGGAAAGGCCGTTATCCTCTATCATCTTCACGACGAAATCGGCCTCTGCCCGGGCTTCCTTCTCGCTGACGGCCTGGGAGAAGAAATAGACTCCCACGTCCAGCCCTGCCGCCTGCGCACCCTGGACATTTTTCACAAAATTCTCATCGGCCTTGATATTGCCGGCATCTCCATATCCCCGGTAGCCGGCCCGGATAAAGGCAAATTCATAGCCTGCCTTCTTCACCTTCTCCCAGTCTATGTCCCCCTGATAGTAGGAGACGTCGACCCCCATGCGGGAGGTGTAGGTCTTGTCCTCGTAGGTCATGGAAGAGCCGCTGCTCACGAACCTGTCCGGATCGTAGGGAGATGGGTCAACCGACCTGTCAAGCTCCGCCTCATAGGCAGTCCCCTGGCTGTTGAAGGAAAATGTTTTCCCGGACCTGGATGAGGCCAGGGCGGATGTGCAGATCACTGCAGCCAGTATAGTGCAGGCACCCATCATCCACAGGGTGCCTGCGTGTCTACGCTGTTTATTACGCATATAGGAATCTATCAGTCCTTAATACTGTGTATGGTCATCGGGGTTGTAGAAGATCTTAACTCCCAGATAGCCGAAATACTTGTAGTAATCTACGCCTACATAGTCAGCGCAGTCTTTCATCTCTTCCAGAGTCTTGATATCAACATCTATGCCGTTCTTCATGCGGTCTGCAGTTGCCAGAACTTCCTTCTCGCCGTGTGTATAGATCTTGGTCTTGCCATCTCTCTTGGGAGATTCACGGATCTCATCAAGGAAAGTGGACAGATGGTTCTTTATCATCTCCGGGTTGCCGAAAATGCTGGGATCGATAGCCGCGAAGAAGTGGCAGGTGCCGCCGTGGTTGTTTATAAGATTGTGGTTGGATGTGAGGCCGTTGGAGAGGATTCCTGTGAGGATCTCTACTACCATGGCGTTGCCGTAGCCCTTGTGGCTTCCGTAGACCTCATCTACGCCGCCGAGGGGAGAAATACCGCCGCCGGCCTTTGACTTTATGTTCCTGAGGACTCTTCCCGCATCCGTGCAGGGGTGACCGTTCTCGTCAGTTCCCCACATCCTGGGTACAGGCTCCTCAGCCTTGTTGTACATCTCGAACTTTCCGCGGGTAACGATGCTGGTCGCGGCGTCAAAGAAGAACGGATAGGGCTCCGCGGGCATGCTGAAAGCCATGGGGTCTGTGCCCAGCATAGCCTTCTTGCCGAAGGTAGGAACGACGATCGCCTCGCTGTTTGTAGCGGACATACCGATAAGTCCCTGGTCGCAGGCCATCTTTGCATAGTAGCCGGCTATGCCGTAGTGGTTGGACTCGCGGACTGTGACAATGCCGATGCCTGTCTCCTTGGCCTTCTTAATAGCCAGGTTCATGCTGAAATGTCCGATCAGCTGTCCCATGCCTTCATGTCCGTCTATTACAGCGGATACAGGTGTTTCCTTGACAATCTCAGGCTTCGCATGAACTTTTATCATGCCGCTCTCGATGCCCTTGTGGTATCTTACCAGTCTCTGGACTCCGTGGGACTCGATGCCGTAGATATCAGAGAGCATAAGAACATCTGTTATGATAGAACTCTCTTCCTCTGTGAAACCGAATTTCTTGAAGACTTCGTTGCAGAAAGCCTTCATGCTGTCAACTCTGATTTTAACGTGTGCCATTGATTATACCCCTCTTTCCCTATTTTTCAAATCCCTTACAAAGGCATAACATAAAATAAACCTATTTGTAAGGTTATCCTATAGTATATCATATACTGCTAATTATGACCACATTTGACGGCCGAG
Source organism: uncultured Eubacteriales bacterium (assembly GCA_900314845.1). Classification (GTDB taxonomy): domain Bacteria; phylum Bacillota; class Clostridia; order Lachnospirales; family Lachnospiraceae; genus UBA2912. The sequence goes on along the minus strand of OMWV01000025.1, from coordinate 35,986 downwards.
TTATTTATTTAACAATTTTTTCCAACAGGGGCTTATGTTTGGCGGAAGTCTCTTGACTTTATCCCGTCAAAGTAGTACACTTTAAAGCGCAACGCTTTAAAGTGAAAAAGCGATTTCCCTTGCAGCCTGATTAGGAGGATATTGTTATGGTTGTAAAAGTTTTGCTTCTGGTCATATTTTTTGCCGTTATGGTGGGCATAGGAGTCTACTGCAGGACTCACGCGGCCAGCGTAAATGGATTTGTCCTGGGCGGCCGGTCTGTCGGCCCCTGGCTGTCGGCATTTGCCTACGGCACCTCATATTTTTCCGCCGTCATATTTGTCGGCTATGCCGGCCAGTTCGGCTGGAAGTTCGGCATAGCCTCTACCTGGATCGGCATAGGGAACGCCCTTTTGGGCTCTCTGCTGGCCTGGGTCGTCCTGGGAAGAAGGACAAGAGTCATGACCCAGCATCTGGACTCGGCGACCATGCCCCAGTTCTTCGGCGAGAGATACGGAAGCAATGCCCTGCGGGTCGCTGCCGCGATCATTACATTTATATTCCTGATCCCCTACACGGCTTCCCTCTACAACGGCCTTTCCAGGCTCTTCGGCATGGCATTTCACATTGATTATTCCGTCTGTGTTATCGTCATGGCGGCCCTGACCGGCATCTACGTCATCATAGGCGGCTACATGGCGACCGCCGTCAATGACTTTGTCCAGGGCATCATCATGCTCTTCGGCATTGTCGCGGTCATCGCGGCAGTCCTGCAGGGAAACGGCGGTTTCATGGCCTCCCTGGACGGTCTGGCAAAAGTCACGGACCCGGCCGTATCGGACACGCCGGGAGTATTTAACTCCTTCTTCGGACCGGATCCCCTGAGTCTGCTGGGCGTTGTCATCCTGACCTCCCTGGGTACCTGGGGCCTGCCTCAGATGGTGCAGAAATTTTATGCCATAAAAAGTGAGAAGGCCATATCCACGGGGACCGTTGTATCGACAGCCTTTGCCATCGTTGTCGCCGGCGGCTGCTATTTCCTGGGCGGCTTTGGCAGGCTTTTTTCCGACAAGATCGATATATCAAAAGGATTTGACCAGATCATCCCCACCATGCTTTCCGGCCTGCCGGACATCCTGATCGGCCTTGTCGTCATCCTCGTGCTTTCCGCGTCCATGTCCACGCTCTCTTCCCTGGTCCTGGCTTCCAGCTCCACGCTCACGCTGGACCTGATAAAGAACAGCTTCGACAAGAAAATGAGCGAAAAGAAACAGGTATTTATCATGAGAGTGCTCATCGTCGTATTTGTCATCATATCCGTCGTGATCGCCCTGATCCAGTACAAGAGCAATGTGACATTCATCGCCCAGCTCATGGGCATATCCTGGGGCGCGCTGGCAGGAGCCTTTCTGGCTCCCCTCCTTTACGGCCTCTACTACAGGAAGGCCAGCCCGGCCTCTATCTGGGTCTGCTTCCTCTTCTCGACAGTTTTTATGATATGCAACATGACCATGAGATCCGCATTCCCGCCTATTCTGCAGTCCCCCATAAATGCAGGTGCTTTCTGCATGATAGCCGGCCTGATCCTCGTTCCCCTCATATCTGCCTTCACGCCGGCTCCGGATAAGGAGCTGGTAGAAAATTGTTTCTCCTGCTATGACAAGGAAGTTACGGTTCCTCAGAGCGAATCTCTGGGAAAAGGAGAGAGGAGAAGATAATTTCCGGACTTTATTTGCCCCTCTTAAGCGGCAGCTGCGCCCTTTTTGGCACGGCTGTCTTTTTTTCTGCATTTTTCTCCATAATTTACCTGTTTTTTGAAATAGGCTGACTTTGCTTTTACATCTTCATGTTAGTTTGGTAGCGATAGATAGAAAAGAAAGAAAACGAAATGGAAAAGATAAAAGCGAAGAAGATTTTGACAGCGGCTCTTATCCTGGCAGCAGGGGTCATATTCCTGATCTGGTCAGCCTTATTTGACTGGGATAAGATAAACACTTATCAGGCCTATGATGTGGGCAGCATCGTCTATACAAAAGGGACGGTCACAAAGGTGCTGGACAATGAAGTCGGGAAAGATCCCCTGGCTCCGGGCCGCATGCTGGGAACCCAGAGGCTGAAGGTCAGGCTGACGGAAGGCAGATACAAGGGGGATGAGATAGAGGTCGACAACATCCTCTCCCAGCTCCACAATGTCTATGCCGCAGAGGGAAGCCGCATTATCGTATGTGTCGACCGGCCGGAGAATGTCGAGCCGTATTACACGGTCTACAACTATGACAGGGAACCGATCCTGGCTGCTATGGTCATTCTCTTTGCCCTTGTCATGTTCCTTGTGGGAAAGAAGAAAGGGATCCGGGCATTTCTGGGACTGGCATACACACTTGGCCTTGTCCTCTTTTTTACCATCCCGGCCCTCTATCATGGTTTTTCACCATATATAGTCTCTATTGCCACGATCCTTGTCAGCACTGTTATGAGCCTTGTTCTGCTCAACGGGGTCTCAAAAAGGAGCGCCTGCGGCATGATAGCGACGACCCTGGGAACACTTTCTGTCGGTCTGCTCATGATCATTTTCGGCAGGCTGCTCCATGTCAGCGGATTTAATACCACTGACGCGGATTCCCTTGTGCTTGTCAATCAGGCGACCGGCATGTCTTTATACCGGCTTCTCTTTGCTATCGTCCTCATCTCAGCCCTGGGAGCTGTTATGGATGTGGCAGTCTCGCTGACCGCTTCCCTGGATGAGCTGATCGCTGTGGATCCTGAGATGGGCCCTGCCAGCCTGATAAAAAGCGGGATGAACATAGGAAAGGATATGATCGGGACCATGAGCAATACCCTGATCCTTGCATTTGCCGGGTCGGGAATGACCATGCTTTTGTCTCTGATCTCCTTTGGCTACAGCCTGCGCCAGTTTTTTTCATCGGACTATCTGGCCATAGAGATGGCACAGGGAATTTGTTCCACCATCGGGGTCATCATCTCCGTGCCAATCACTTCTGCTATATGTGCCTGGCTGCTTATCAGGCAGAAAAGGGAAAATGAATAAGGTTTCACCAGCCGCTATTCGGCTGAGGAAATAGATTTAGAACATACTGATCATGAAAAAACACAGGGAGGAAATTGTAAATGAGCAGTTTCAAGAATCTGAAGATGAAAAGCAAGATGACTGTCGCGGCAGCCGCTATGATGATGGCAGCAATCGCTGTTCCCACAGCAGTTGCACCTACATTTGATGCCTATGCCGAGGAGCAGACTCAGGATGCGGCAAAGCAGACATCCATCACAGTCGGAATCGGCGCAGACCCCAGCTCTGTCAGCCTTACATGGCAGTTCAAGAGCGATCAGAAGCCCTCAGGCTATGCGATCGTAGCAAAGAAGAGCTCTCTTGTAAACGGAAACTTCAATGGAAAGGATGATACATCCTACTCCTATGAAGATGCTGAGGTGATCCAGGCAACGAATCATGAGGGTTACTGGACATGCAAGGTCGTATTATCCGGACTTGAGGCAGGCACAAAGTATGTATATCAGCTGGTAAACGGCGATACAAGCTCACCGATCTATACATTTACCCCGTCAAAGATCAAGGAAGACGGAAGCTTCTCCTTCGTATACGCAGGCGATCCTCAGATCGGTGCCTACACAAAAGATATTAAGAGTACAAAGACTTCTGTAAACCCCGGTGACAAGAAGAGATGGGAGAAGACCCTCAATCTCCTTCAGTATAATGATGTATTTAAGAACATCTCTTTCCTTCAGTCCGCAGGCGATCAGATCAACTACTACTACGGCAATGAGAACGAGTACGACGGATATCTTGACCATGACTTTTTACAGAGCATCCCCATGGGCGTATCTGTAGGAAACCATGATTCCAACAGTGTCGCTTACCATGAGCATTTCACAATGCCTAATGAGAGCACATCTTATGGTACAACGACCGCGGGCGGTGATTTCTACTATACATATGGAAATGTTCTTGTCATGAACATCAACAGTAATGATCTTTCTACAGCTGAGCACAAGGCTTTCATGAAGAAGGCAATCGCTGCAACAGATGATCAGGACATCCGCTGGAGAGTTGTAATGTTCCATCATTCCATCTACTCTGTTGCAAACCATGCGGATGAGCAGGATATCCTTCAGAGAAGGACCCAGTGGGCTCCCCTTTTCAAGGATTTTGACATCGATGTTGTCCTTCAGGGCCATGACCATGTCTATGTAAGATCTTACATGATGGATGGCACGACTCCTATGACAGATGCTTCCGTATATGATGACAAGGATATGACATCTGTTACAGATCCGACCGGCATTCTTTATGTAACAGCAAACTCCGCTACAGGATCCAAGTACTACAACATCCAGAAGAAGAATTTCCCTTATGCAAAGGTACAGTCCCAGGAGTACACTCCCAACATCACAAAGGTAGACGTCACAAAGAACAGCTTCAAGGTGACGACATACAGGACTGAGGATATGAGCAAGGTGGATGAGTTCACCATAAAGAAGTCCGATCCTCAGACTCTCAAGAAGCAGGTCGCTGATCTCCAGAAGGAGCTGACAGACGCCAAGAAGGAAATAGCGGACGCAAATGAGCAGATAAAGGCTCAGGCAGAGCAGACGGCAAAGGATCTGAAGGAAGCGAAGAAAGACAAAGACCTTGACGCTAAGACAATCGCAGACCTGAAGAAGGAAGTTGCCGACATCAAGGCTCAGCTGAAGAATGCTTCTTCTAATACGGATAAGCCCGCTGCAGTCACAAGCGCTGTCGTAGACGGTGTTCAGTACAAGGTCAGCGGCAAGACTGCCAAGGCTGTAAAGAGCACAAAGAAGACTGCTGCCAAGGTTTCCATCCACACGACTGTAAAGATCGGTGATAAGACATACAAGGTAACAGCAATCTCCGCAAATGCTTTCAAGAACAACAAGAAGCTGAAGACTGTTGTCATCGGCAAGAATGTAAAGACGATCGGCAAGAACGCTTTTGCAGGCGACAAGGCTCTTAAGAAAGTCACTGTAAAGGGCAAGCTCTTAAAGAAGGTCAGCACAGGCGCATTCAAGAAGGCCGGCACAAAGAAGACCGTTATAAAGGTTCCCGCAGCTAAGAAGAAGGCTTACAAGAAGCTTTTCAAGGCAGCAGGCTTTAAGGGTCAGGTAAAGTAAAGACTGCTTTTAGGCAGAAGACTGTCCCGGCAGGATAATAAGAGAGCCAGGGTATTCCCGGAGATATCTGAGAATATCCTGGCTCGTTTTCTGCTCTGAAAAGGTCAGAAATGGGGCCGCCGCATTTGAATCATGCAGCAGCCCCTAATGGTTCTCTACAGGGCGGAGATTTCTTCCTGCTCGACGATCCGGATGCCTGCCTTCCTCAGTACATCGGAGGCGGTTTCCACGTCGGCTACCTTAAATATCATATAGGCATGGTTTATGTTCCTGCCGCCCAGGAAGGCGTACATGTAATCGATGTTGACGCCTGCCTTTCTGAAAACGCCGAGGACGCTGTTGAGGCCGCCCGGCTCATCGGGGATGCTTACGGCTACAACATTTGTCATCTTGCAGATGAAATCCGCGTCCTTTAAGACGGTCAGGGTCTCATAGATATCGTCGACGATAAAACGGACGATCCCGAAGCCTTCAGCCTCCGCCAGGGACATAGCCCTCATGTCGATCTGATTGTCGGCCAGAAGCTGAGTCATGGTCTCCAGGGTTCCGGGCTTATTTTCCAAAAAAACTGAGATCTGTTTTATGCTCATAGCGCCCTCCTTAGATCTTGCGGTTGTCGATGACGCGGACAGCCTTGCCCTCGCTGCGGACGATAGACTTGGGCGCCACCAGGGTAACCTTGGCCTTTATGCCCAGCATGGACTTTAAGCCGTCTACAAGTGCCTTCTGCCTCTCCTCGATCTCACCCAGGTTATCCGTGAACATCTCAGGGGTCATCTCAACGTGAACATCCAGAGTATCTGTTGAGTTCTCGCGGCCGACGATGATCTGATAATTGGCCGGATAGCCCTTGTTGAGAAGGACAGTTTCAATCTGTGACGGGAATACGTTGACGCCGCGGATGATCAGCATATCGTCTGAACGGCCGCGCGGCTTGCTCATCTTCACGAATGTACGGCCGCAGGAGCATTTTTCATAGGAGAGGGTGCAGATATCCCTTGTGCGGTAGCGCAGAAGGGGAAATGCTTCCTTGTCCAGGGAAGTGAAGACCAGCTCGCCTTCGCTTCCTGCCGGCAGCACTTCTCCGGTGTCGGGATCTATGATCTCGGCTATGAAATGGTCTTCGTTGATGTGCATGCCTGTCTGGGCGGAGCACTCAAAGGAGACTCCGGGGCCGGAAAGCTCAGTCAGACCGTAGATATCATAGGCCTTTATGCCCATGGTCTTCTCTATATCGCGCCTCATGCTCTCGCTCCAGGCTTCAGCTCCGAATATGCCGGCTTTGAGGGGAATATCGTCAGGGCCCATGTCCATCTCCTTCATGGATTCAGCCAGGTAAGCGGCATAGGAAGGAGTGCAGCAGAGGATGGTAGCGTTCAGATCCTTTATGAACATGATCTGGCGCTGGGTGTTGCCGGAAGAGGTGGGGATGGTCAGGCATCCCACCTTGTGGCTGCCCCCGTCAAGGCCGGCCCCGCCTGTGAAAAGGCCGTAACCGTAGGAGACCTGGCAGACATCCTCATCTGTTCCGCCGGCAGCGACGATGGCTCTGGCCGTGCAGTCCGACCAGAGATCAAGATCGTGCTGGGTGTAAAAGGCCATGACTCTCTTGCCTGTCGTTCCGGAAGTGGAGTGGATCCTTACGCAGTCCTTGAGGGGTTTGCCCAGAAGGCCGTAGGGGTAGCTCTCGCGAAGGTCTGCCTTTGAAACAAAAGGAAGCTTGTGCAGATCCTCTATCCCCTTGATATCGTCGGGGGTCACTCCCTTATCCTCCATCTTCCTGCGGTAGTAGGGAACATCGTTCCAGACATGCTGAACCTGTTTTACCAAAAGCCTGCTCTGAAGAGATTCTATCTCGTCTCGGGAGGCAGTCTCTATTTCTTTCTGAAAATATCTTTCCATATTACTCCCTTTCCGGGCTCAGGCATTCTTGCCAAGCTCAAATGCCTTGATATTTATATCGTAGAGTTTCTCGGGGACAACAGACTTTATGGCCTTCTTCCAGGACTCATCCGGCATATCGAAATAGTGGGAGAGTCTGCCCATGAGCACAAGGTTAACGGCCTTTGAGGTGCCGGCCTGCTCAGCCAGGGCCAGGCAGTCGAGAGCGTCTACATTGGCTCCCTTGGCCCGCATCTTCTCTACAAGATTCTCCGGATAGACAGCTGCCCCCGTGATAACGGGCATGGGGTCGATCTGCTGGGTATTTGTAACGATCTGGCCGTCCTTTCGAAGATAGGGAAGCCATCTTGCCGCCTCAAGCAGCTCGAAGGATACGATATAATCCGCCTCGCCCTCTTCTATGATAGGGGAAGCCACCCTGTCGCCGTAGCGGACATAGGTCACGACGCTGCCGCCCCTCTGGGACATGCCGTGGACCTCGGAAACCTTTACATCATAGCCCTCGTCCAGGAGAAGGCGTCCGAGAAGCTTGCTGGCGAGCAGGGAGCCCTGGCCGCCTACGCCTACGATCATAACATTCTTGGTTCTCATCCCTTATGCCTCCTTCTTTGTGCTTTCAAATGCGTCAAATTTGCAGAGCTGCTGACATACGCCGCAGCCGACGCACTGGGTCTCGTCTACGTGTGCTCCGTCCTCCCTCATGGAGATGGCAGGGCATCCGATCTTCATACAGACGCCGCACTTTTTGCACTTTTCAGGGTCGACCCGCAGGGAAGGCTCGTGCTTTACGTTCTTGAGGAGAGCGCAGGACCTTCTGGCTATGATGACGGAAGGTTCATCGGCGGCGATCTCTTCCTTTATGACCTTGTCGCACTGGTCAAGATCGTAGGGATCGACAACGCTGATCCTCCGGATCCCCATGGCGCGGCAGAGGGCTTCCAGATCGATCCTTCCCACCTTCTCGCCCAGGATATTGTAGCCGGTCGTCGGGTTGGGCTGATGGCCTGTCATGCCAGTCGTTGAGTTGTCCAGGATGACAACGGTAGAGTTTGACTGGTTGTAGGCAATGTCGGCCAGGCCGGTCATGCCGGAGTGCATAAATGTGGAATCGCCGATGACAGCAACGACTCTGTCAGCTTCCCCATTCTCGCTGACCTTGTGGAAACCATGGGTCGCGCCGATGGAAGCGCCCATGCAGAGGGTCATATCTATCTCGCCCAGGGGAGCGAGAGCGCCCAGGGTATAGCAGCCGATATCGCCCATGATGGTGCATTTATTCTTCTTGAGGGCGTAGAACATGCCTCTGTGAGGGCAGCCCGCACACATAACCGGGGGACGGGCGGGAATGGGGTCGTCCACTCTCATGCCTTCGGGAACCTCCTGGCCCAGAGCCTTTGCGACGATCCTCTGGGAAAATTCATCGACCATGGGAAGCTTGTCCTTGCCTGTGACAGAAAGACCCAGCTTCTTGCAGTGGTCTTCTATGATGGGATCGAGCTCTTCGACAACGGCCACTTTCTCGACCTTTGCCGCGAAATCCTTTATCAGCTTTACGGGAAGGGGATTGGCCATGCCCAGCTTGAGGACAGAAACGCTGTCTCCGAAAACTTCCTTTACATACTGGTAGGATGTGGAGTCTGTGATGATGCCAAGTCCGGTGCCGCCCATCTCCACTTTGTTGACGGGAGCTGTCTCAGCCCACTCTCTCAGGGCCTTTGTGCGCTCCTCAATGATGGGGTGGCGCTTCTTGGCCATGCCGGGCATCATGACGTACTTGGGGATGTTCTTCTCATAATCCTTTTTCGGAGGAAGGACGCGCCCGCCTGTCTCGACAACGGACTGAGAATGGGAGACTCTTGTGCACATCTTGAGAAGGACCGGAGTGTCGAACTTCTCGGAAAGTTCATAGGCGATCTTTGTAAATTCAAGGGCTTCCTCAGAGTCTGAGGGCTCGAGCATGGGAACCTTGGACGCGATGGCGTGGTGGCGGGAATCCTGCTCATTCTGGGAAGAATGCATGCCCGCGTCATCGGCAACGCCTATGATAATGCCGGCGTTTACGCCCGTGTAGGACATGGTGTAAAGAGGGTCAGCGGAAACGTTGAGTCCTACGTGCTTCATGCCGCAGAATGAACGTTTTCCTGCGAGGGAGGCGCCAAATGCAGCTTCCATGGCTACCTTTTCATTGGGAGCCCATTCGCAGTAGATCTCGCCAAATTTCGCGGCTTCTTCTGTTATCTCGGTACTGGGCGTGCCGGGGTAACTGGATACAAAGCAGCAGCCGGCTTCATATAAGCCTCTGGCAACAGCTTTATTGCCAAGTAATAATTCCTTCATTATTAATTTCTCTCCTTGTACAGATTTTAAATTCAGTTTAGCACATTAAAGTTCACTAGTAAATGCTGTATCTGCCGGGACTCTTGACTTTTTGGCAAAAATCGGATATGCTATGAGCGTTGTTTAGCGGTTTAAAGTCGAAAAGTATGCCGCGCCGCGGAGAAGCATTTCTCCGGGAAAGGAAAGAAAGATGCCAATAACAGATCTGCTGGAGCGCAACAGCAAATTATATGGTAAGGAAACTGCGCTTGTCGAGGTGAATCCTGCTGTACAGGAACCCATGCATATCACATGGAAGGAGTATGAGCTGATCCAGTCTACGTCCTATGTTCCCTACCGCAGATCCATCACATGGTCCGTCTTTGATGAGAAGGCCAACAGGGCTGCCAACCTTCTGCTCAGCAGGGGGATCAAGAAGGGGCAGAAGGTCGCCATCCTGCTCATGAACTGCCTGGAATGGCTTCCCATTTATTTCGGTATTCTCAAGACGGGAGCGCTGGCCGTTCCCCTCAACTTCAGATATACGTCCGATGAGATCGATTACTGCGTAAAGCTTGCCGATGTCGACGTTCTTTTCTTCGGCCCTGAATTCATCGGCCGCGTCGAGGAGATAGCCGAGGATCTGGGCAGGGAGAGGATGCTCCTTTTTGTCGGGGATTCCTGTCCCTCCTTTGCGGAGGATTATTACCATCTGGCGGCAAATATGTCCAGCCAGGCTCCTAAGATCCTTGTCGAGGACGACGACCTGGCAGCCATATATTTCTCATCCGGGACGACAGGATTTCCCAAGGCCATCCTCCACAGGCATCAGGCCCTCATGCAGTCGGCCAAGATGGAAGCGATTCACCATGAGACGACCCACGACGATGTATTTCTCTGCATTCCCCCCTTCTACCACACCGGCGCCAAGATGCACTGGTTCGGCTCCTTGTACACAGGCAGCCGCGCCGTTATCCTTCAGGGGACGAGGCCAAAGGATATCTTTACGACCGTGTCGGATGAAGGCTGCACCATCGTCTGGCTCCTGGTGCCCTGGGCCCAGGATATCCTGGCGGCTCTTGACAGAGGGGAGCTGAAGATATCCGATTACAGGCTCAGTCAGTGGAGACTCATGCACATAGGGGCACAGCCCGTGCCCCCGTCCCTGATCCGCCACTGGTTAAAGTATTTTCCTCATCATAAGTACGATACGAACTACGGCCTTTCCGAGTCCACGGGGCCGGGATGCGTTCATCTGGGTATGGACCATATAGATAAGGTCGGCGCCATCGGCGTCCCTGGCTACGGCTGGAAGGCAAAGATCGTCGATGAGGCGGGGCAGGATGTCGAGCCGGGCACCGTGGGAGAGCTCTGCGTGCAGGGACCCGGCGTCATGGTCGAGTATTACAAGGATCCCCAGGCGACAGCCGAGGTTCTGAAGGACGGCTGGCTTTTCACCGGCGATATGGCAAGGCAGGATGCGGAGGGATTCATCTACCTGGTTGACCGTAAGAAGGATGTCATCATCTCCGGCGGCGAGAACCTGTATCCGACCCAGATAGAATCTTTCCTGGCTGCAAATAATAAGATCATGGATGTAGCCGTCATCGGTACGCCGGACAGGCGTCTGGGCGAGATCGCGACCGCCATTATCCAGGTAAAGGATGGCATGGAGCTGACAGAGGATGAGGTGAATCATTTCTGTCTGGACCTGCCCAGGTACAAGAGGCCCAGGAAGATCATTTTTGCCGACGTTCCCAGGAATGCCACCGGCAAGATTGAAAAGCCTAAGCTCCGCCAGAAGTACTGCGGCGTAAGGCTTGTCGAGGAGCAGAGTACGAGCTGATAAAAAGGATGTGGTGATGAGATGACAGACAGGGAAGAGATGCTCTCGCGTCTTTTTATGAAGATGATAGAATTTGATCGGTCGGACCCCAAGAGGATCCAGCATTTTACAAAAGTGGCCTCCTACGCGAGGCTGATCGGTCAGGGAGAAGGGCTTGATGAAGAGACTGCCTTTACCCTGGAGGCGGCGGCCCTTGTGCACGATATCGGCATCCATGTGGCTGAGGATAAGTACGGCCGTCAGAACGGGAAGCTCCAGGAGGCGGAGGGGCCGGCTCCGGCGCGAAGGCTCCTTGAGGAATGCGGTTTTCCCGGGGATGTGACGGACAGGGTCTGCTATCTTGTCGGTCATCATCACACCTACAAGGATATAGACGGGATAGATTATCAGATCCTGGTGGAGGCTGATTTCCTTGTGAACATATTTGAGGACGGGGACACGGGCGCGGATGCCGCGGATCCGGGCATGAAGGAGACTGCTCTTAAGGTCAGGGAGAATATCTTCAGGACAAGGACAGGCACATTTATCCTGGACAATATGTTCTTAAAGGACAGATATCACGCATAGTGTGCTATAATGGTTCTGTAATCAGATATTTAAGGAGGAAAAAACATGTTATTTTACAAATGTGACAAGTGCGGCAATTTTGTAACTTTTCTTGGCCCTAAGACGGCATGCACACCGACCTGCTGCGGTCAGCCGATGACAGAGATCACTGCCAACACAACAGACGCTGCTGTTGAGAAGCATGTTCCCGTTGTAAAGGTTGAGGGGAACAAGGTTACTGTCTGTGTAGGCGAGGCAGCTCATCCCATGCTTGAGGAGCATCATATCGCGTGGATCATCCTTGAGACAAAGCAGGGATATCAGAAGAAGGATCTTGCTGTCGGCGCAGAGCCCAAGGCTGAGTTCGCTCTCTCAGAAGGCGATGAGGCTGTAGCGGCATATGAGTACTGCAACCTTCACGGTCTCTGGAAGAAGGAACTGTAATTTAAGATTTTTTGTGTCGAATTTTGCCGCCTGATTGCAGGCGGTGTCGAAAAATGGGAGCTGCTGTCGAAATGTTGGTTGGATATTTCGGCGGCAGCCCTTTTTTTATGCCGTCAACCCGTGGTAACATTTTCCTGCAGGAGATGGGAGGCGGATGTGTGAAAGATTTTCAGGAGATAAAGAAGGAACTGTCCCGGCAGGTCCACGAGAGACTGGACATGGAGCGGGAGATGAGCGATGAGGAGATCGGAGACGTCATAGACCATGTGATCGTTGAGAGGTCCCGGTCGGAATATATGGATGCGCTGACAAAGCTGTCCCTGCGCCAGGAGCTTTTTAACGCCATCCGGCGACTGGACATCCTCCAGATCCTGATAGACGATGCAGACGTCACAGAGATCATGGTCAACGGGCCGGATGCCATTTTTTATGAAAAGCAGGGAAGGCTCTATATCTGGGACCGGCATTTTGAATCCAGGGAGAAGCTGGAAGATGTGATCCAGCAGATCGTGGCCAGGTCGGGCCGTTATGTCAACCAGGCGTCACCTATCGTCGACGCCAGGCTGCCGGACGGGTCGCGGGTGAATGTTGTCCTGGACCCGGTCGCCGTCAACGGCCCCATTTTGACCATCCGCAAGTTCCCCAAGGAGCCCATCACCATGGAAGATATGATCCGCTGGGAATCTATCAGCCGGGAAGCGGCCGATTACCTGAAGGTGCTGGTCATGGCCGGCTACAACATATTTATCAGCGGGGCGACCAGCACGGGGAAGACGACATTTTTGAACGTGCTTGCCGATTATATTCCAAAGAACGCCCGCATTATCACTATAGAGGATTCCGCCGAGCTTCAGCTGCACGGGGCTGTCAATCTCGTCAGGCTCGAAGCCCAGCAGAGCGAGGCGGACAGCGGGACCAGGGTGACGATCCGGGATCTGATCCGCACGAGCCTGAGGATGAGGCCGGACAGGATCATCGTCGGCGAGGTCAGGGGGGCGGAGGCTCTTGATATGGTCCAGGCCATGAATACCGGTCATGACGGGTCTCTGAGCACCGGCCATGCCAATTCGCCGGAGGATATGCTCTCCAGGCTTGAGACCATGATCCTCACGGGTTCGGATATGCCTTTGAGGGCTGTCCGGGGGCAGATCGCCTCCTCCATAGACCTGGTGATCCAGCTGGGCAGGCTGCGGGATCACAGCAGGAGGGTGGTCGAGATCACGGAGCTTCTGGGCTGCCGGGACGATCAGTATCAGCTCAACCCTATTTTCAGATTTGAGGAGGAGGAAGAAGTCATGAAAAAGGAAGACTATTTTGATTCGGGCAGGGGGATTGCCGCCGGCATCCTGAAGGAAGAGACCGGCCCGGGGGCGCCCGGGGCGGATGCCAGGGTCCACGGGCATCTGGTCAGAACGGGGAACAGCCTGCAGGACAGAAGAAAGCTGAGGTCGGCTGCCCTTGAGTCAGATGAAATATGATAAGAGGGCCGATGCCGCCGGGGGGCTGATCCTGGGACTTCTTGTCCTGTGGCTGTTATTTCGGAGCCTTTTCGCTCTGCCGGCGGCCGTGCTTTTTATTCCCCCTTTTGTCAGATGCCGGCAAGGCAGGAGGCAGAGGGAAATCATAAGGCGCAGGCAGGAGGAATTTAAGAATGCCATGTCGGCCCTTTACAGCTCGACCGCATCCGGGGCGCCCCTGGCCAGGGCCCTCCGGGACACCCTGCATGAGATGGAGAACTCTCCCGAAAGGTTCCAGGTGCTGATCCCGGAATTTATGAGGATCTGCCGCGAGCTGGACAGAAATGTACCCATGGAAACAGCTCTTTTAGGATTTGCAGGAAGAAGCAGGGATGAAGATATCACCCAGTTTGTAAAGGTATTGACCATAGCGGTAAGAAGCGGCGGGAATCTGCCGGATATCATCCGCCGCAGCCTGGATGCCATTTCCCTGAAGATGGATATGAACTCTGAGATAGAGACCATGCTGGCCGGCAAAAGGGCGGAATTTCGCGTCATGGTGATCGTCCCGGCGGGGATCCTGGTCTACATGAGCATGACATCCCCCGAGTATATGGACCTGCTCTATCATAGCGGAGCCGGCCATCTTGTCATGGCCCTGGCGGGCGCCGTCTATTTTGGTGCGCTTTTTCTGGGCAGAAAGATACTGGATATCAGAGTTTAGCAGGGAGGTGGATGCTTTGATCCGATACATTTTATGTCTTGCAGCCGTGTTGATATCCGCCCTTCCCCTGATCTGCGCGGCAGCCGGAGGGGGAAAGGGCCGGGAGGAACCCGAGGGGAGATCCTTCTCTCTGAAGGGCCTTTTTAGCCGGGCCGCCTGCCTGATCTGGAAAAGGCTGCCCGGGGCTCTTCTTTCCCTTCCCCTGATAAGCGGCAGTTCATCTGCGCTTGCCATGGCCCGCAGGCTCTATCCCGGCATGGATATGGCATCCTTTCGGAAAAAGGTGCAGATCCGGCGGATCCGGCTGATCTACAGCATATTCCTGGCGGCGGTAGTGGTGGGCAGCGGGGCCTGGATCCTGGCTCCCCACAAGGGGATAGGGGGGAGCCTGAGAAGGGAGGCGGCTGACGGAAAGACAAGGACAGAAGATATCACTGCCGTGATAGACGGGCAGAAGGAGGAGATCAGTCTTGATGTTGCCCCCAGGGAGTATTCAAAGGAGGAGCGGGATCAGCTCATGGCAAAGACGAAAAAGTATATAGACAAGGAGCTTCCCGGCAAGAATAAAAGCCTTGATGATGTCAGGTATCCTCTTGTCTTTGTCAGCTCCTATCCGGGGGAGAATGTTTCCATAGAGTGGGAATGCGATGATTACAACCTGATAGACCAGGACGGGAGTCTGGGAGACCTTAACGGGGTAAAGCTTCCGGCCAGGACGGCTGTGACAGCCATCATCCATTACAGCACATACCGGACAGAGTACAGGAAAAGTGTCAGGATCACCGAGTATCTGCAGACAGAGGAAGAGAGCCTGAGGGGCAGGCTGCTTAAGGCTCTTAAAGCGGCCGACCAGGCGTCAAAGGGGGAAGACTATCTGACTCTTCCGGTTTCTCTTGACGGAAAGAAGATCTCCTGGGAATATGCAGGGGACTGGCCGGCAGGCGCCGGGATCCTGCTTTTTATCATCCTCATTGCCGCAGTGCTTGCCAGGGAAAATGAGCATCTGAAAAATGAGCTGGAAAGGCGCAGCCAGATGCTTCTTGATGCCTATCCGGTATTTGTCCACCGGATGGTCCTCATGCTGGGCGCCGGCATAACGCCTCTGAAAAGCTGGGAGATCCTGCTGGCTGATATAGAAAAGGAAAACAGGGGAAGCGAAAACCTGTCCTATCTCAGGAGGGAGATGAGATATTCTCTCCTGCAGCTAAGGTCCGGCGTTCCGGAAGTATCCGTCTACCGGGAATTTGGCAGCCGGACCGGCCTGGCCTGCTATGAGCAGTTCTGTCAGCTGATCGTCCAGTCTATAAAAAAGGGCCGCAAAGGGATCGGGGACATGATGATGAATGAGGCCCAGGATGCCCAGAAGAGAAGGCGGGATACGGCAAAAAAAATGGGCGAAACAGCCAGTACAAAGCTGCTTGGGCCCATGATGATGATGCTTGTCGCCGTGATAGCCGTCGTGATGGCCCCGGCACTTCTTGAGATGTAAAGAATCTACCTGCCGGGTCTTCTCCTGCGGTTTTTCCTGTAGAGGATCAGGGCAAGGAGAGCGCCCACCGCCGCCCCGCCTATGTGGGCGGCATTGTCCGTGCCGACGCTGGAAACTCCGTAGTAGATGGAGAAGGCGGCGAAGAGGAGGACTTGTTTAAGGCTGAGATCCTCCAGGCGTCCCCTGTTGCGCAGCAGGATGACGATCATGCCGCCGACTATGCCGAATATGGCTCCGGAAGCGCCGCCGGATATGGTATTCTCCCCCCTGTACATGTACCAGGCGTCCGATACCGCGCTGGCCCCTATGGCCGCCAGAAGATAGAAGATGGCATAACGGACAGAGCCCAGGGCTCTTTCCATGTTGTCCCCGATAAAGGCCAGGACCAGCATATTATTTAAAATGTGGGAAAAACTGAAATGCACGAAGGCGCAGGTCAGAAGCCGGTAATACTGTCCTCTGTAGACTACATCCGGCCAGAAATCGGCTCCGTGGTGATACATATATTGGGCGTCACCGGGATTTCCTCCGGACAGCAGCCAGATATAGACGGCGATATTGATCAGGATGATCGCTGTGTTGACAGGGGTGACCATGCCGGCGCCCCAATAGCTGCCTCTTCTCATCGTATCTTACTTCCTTTTTCAGTCAGCTGTGAGCTCTTCCATGCGGTCAAGCTCTTCCTCGAAGACCTTGAGGGCCTCGTCGACCGGCCGGGCTGTGCTCATATCTACACCTGTCAGTTTCAGTATGCTTACCGGGTCCATCGTGCAGCCGGCAGAGAGGAACTGCTTGTACTGCTTTACGGCAGGTTCTCCCTCCTTGAGGATCCTTCTGGCGATGGCAACGGCCGCGGCGAAGCTGGTCGCGTACTGGTAGACATAGAAATTATAGTAGAAATGGGGGATCCGGCACCATTCATAGCGGATCAGGTCATCAGATACCATATCTTCTCCGAAATATTCCTTATTCAGTTCATAGTATACATCGGAAAGGGACTGGGCCGTCAGCGGCTGGCCGGCCTGGGTCATGTCATTTGTCTTTCTCTCGAACTCTTCAAACATGGTCTGCCTGTAAAGGGTGCCCTTGAAGGACTCGAGATAGTGATTGACCAGATATTTGAGCCTGTCTTTATCCTTTGTCTCCTTCAGAAGGTACTCCAGGAGGAGGACTTCATTTGTCGTCGACGCAACCTCCGCCACGAATATCTTGTAGCGGGAGTTGAGGAAGGTCTGATCATGACAGGAGTACCAGGTGTGGAGGGAGTGGCCCATCTCGTGTACCAGGGTAAATATGTCATCCAGGGTCCCGTTGAAGTTGAGCAGGACGTAAGGGTGTACCCCGTAAATGCCGTCCGTCGAGTAGGCTCCGCCTCTCTTTCCTTTGTTCTCTACGACATCGATCCACCGGTTTTCAAAGGCTTCCTTTAAAAGGTCCGTGTAATCGCTGCCAAGAGGGGCAAGGGCCTTTAAGGCTGTTTCCTTGGCTTCCTCAAATGTTGTCTCCCACTTAAGGCCGGGCACCATGGGGGTGTATACGTCGTACATGTGAAGCTGGTCGACACCGAGCAGCTTTTTGCGCAGGCTTACGTACCGGTGCATCTTGTCCATGTTCCTGTGAACGGAATCGATCAGACTGTCGCAGACAGAGGGGGAAACGTTGACCCCGTCGACGGCCGCCTCAAAGGCGGAAGGGTAGTGCCTGAGGCGGGCATAAAACATCTGCTGCTTGACCTGGCCGTCATAGAGGGCTGCCCACAAGTCCTTGAACTCGGCGTATCTGCCGTAGAATTTTTCAAAAACTTCCTTGCGCAGGGGCCGGCTTCCTGTCGTCTCAAGAGGGACGAACCTGCCGTTGCTGATGACGACTTCCTGGCCCTGGTCGTCTGTCACGGAGGGGAAGGTCAGATCCGCGTCAGCCATCATGGAAAATGCTGTGTAGGGGACGCCTGCCATCTCGCCTGCGGCTGCCGCTGTCTTCTCCAGCTCGGCGCTTAAGCTGTGCTCTTTTGTCCGGAATATGTCTTTTATCGTCACCTGGTATTTTCTCAGGCCTTCTTCCTGAGCATAATAGGCCTTTATCGTATCCTCGGAAAGCGCCAGGATCTCTGATTCGAAGAATGCGCATCTCCTGGCGATCTTTACGGACAGGCTCTCTGCCCTTTTCAGGCTGCTCTGTCCCTCCTGGCTGCTGGTATCCTGATCATTTCTCATGGAAGCGTAGCCGAGAAATCTCTGCTCGAGCAGGCTGATCTTCTCATAAAGGTCAAATGCCTGCAGAAGGGCGGCGGCGTTTTCTGCTGACTTTCCCTCGAGGGCGGCAAATTCTTCTGACAGCTCCTCTGCCTCCTTCATATCTTTTTCAAAATCGTCGTCTGAGGGATAGATATCCTCGAGACGCCATGTAAGTTCTATATCCACATCTTCTCTGGCCGGAAGATCTTTTCTCATATATTTTTTACCTCCTGGATCGTATTTTCTCCCACTATAACACAAGGGCGGTGAAATATCTACCGGCCGGGCCAGGGGTTCTTTGTCGAAATATGTCGAAAGTGTGTGGGAAACGTCGAATTATTGCACTTATTGTCGAACAATTTATATTTACCGGCAGACAGCGGTCTGCTATACTTGCCTTACCCCGGGGCGGAAAGAGAAACCTGTTTTCAGCTCTTGAGCTGAGGGAAGGAGGAGAAGATGCCTGAACTTATGAGAAGATTCATCATGGAAGAAGATGCCGTAACCGTTGTGGAGATCATACTCATTCTTGTCGTGCTCATTGCGCTCGTCGCTATATTTAAGAAACAGCTGACGACGATCGTCAACAATATTTTCAAGAAGATCAGCACGAACAGCGGCAAGATCTGACGGGGGCGCAGGATATTGCGGCGGTACATATCTGAAAGGCGGAGGTGTTTGCATGAGGGCAGAAGAAGGCAGCCGGGGGACAGGAGGGATCCTAAGCGGGGTGATCACGGTCTATCTGAGCCTTGTGACCCTGCTCATGATCTCTGTGATCATGGCCAGCCTGGAATCTGCAAGGACGGCGGTCATAAAAACGGGCATTGCCGCTTACTCGGATATGGCAGCGGAGATGCTGTTCTCGGCTTACACCCGTCCCCTTGCGGACCGGTATGGTATCTTCGTTTTTGACCAGGGGACAGATGAGAAGAATCTTTCCTGGTTTGAAGATTTTGTCCAGATGAACCTGGATCAGGAAAGGCCTTTTGGTCTTCATGCAGACAATGTGAAGGCCCAGACCCTGCATAAGGCAGATCTTTCCGATTCCGGCTGGCAGCTGCTCCTGGAGCAGATAAAAAGGGCTCAGCTTTATGCCCTGGGCGAGAAGGGGCTGAAGAAGGCTGCCGGCAGGTACAAGGGAGAGAATATGGATCGGGCAGGAGAACTGTCTGAGGAGATTGCCGGGCAGATCACAGACCGCGGCGCCCTGGCTGCAGATGAGGCGAAGGCGCAGGAGAGTGGAGCGCTGCCGGCAGAGCAGGGAGAAGGCGTCAGGAAAAAGGATGAGTCCGGAAAGACCCCGGCGGATCAGGCTCCTGTCAATCAGGGAAAGGAAGATCCCAGGCCGGGGATCGGCAGATGGGTCAGGAGCGGCCTTTTAAATATCGTCATGGGGGATAAGAGCATATCATCCAGGAGGGCAGACATGTCAGACTGCACCTATCAGGCGGCAGAGGGCGGGGACTTTAATATCTCCGATAATTTTGAAAATTATAAGGATGTAGCCGACAGCCTGAAGGGGAAAGGCTTATCTGAGGTGTTTGGCCAGGATGTTTCCGCAAACAGCAAGAATATGCTTCTTAATATCTATGTTCTTGACAGATTCGGATCTCTGCGAAAGAATGCGTCCCCCAAAAGTGCCCTTTCCTACGAAGCGGAGTATATTCTCTTCGGCCATCCCTCAGACAGGGAGAATCTGGAGAGCACGATGACATCGCTTTATGCCCTGCGCACGGCCCTGAATCTGGCTTATCTTTACCAGAACAAGGGGATGGCTTCAGAGGCGGTCAAAGCTTTTTCGAGCGTCATATCCGGCGTTCTTCCTGCTGCGGCTTCCCTTGTCAGGATCCTGATCCTGGCCTGCTGGGCGGGGGCGGAAGCCGCTGTGGACTGCGCCGCCCTGGCGGAGGGCAAAAAGGTCCCTCTCATGAAAAGCGCAGACAGCTGGAATCTGAGCCTGGATCAGCTGTCCCGGATCGCCTCAAAAGGAGGCAGGGCCGCCAGCTATGTGAAAAGCGGGGATAAGGGTCTGGATTACAGCCAGTATCTGTCTCTGCTTCTTATGCCTCTGCCCAGGAAAAAGAAGATAAAGCGCATGCTCCAGCTGATGGAGAAAAATATCAGGCTGGAGCCGGATATGGCGGATTTTCGCTTCAGCAGATGCATTGCCGGGGCAAAGTTCGAGGTAAGTGCCCGGATCCGGCCGCAGTTCTGGAGATGGAAAGGAAGTATTGACTGCAGCTGCAGGGCTGCTTATATCTATTGAAAAATAATGATAGAAAGGGGGTGTTCCGGAATGTCCTTCCGCGGCCAGTCACACAACCATGAGCCGGAAAAGAAAAGCTTCTCGACAGAACCGATTATTGATGAAACCTATTCCCTAAAGTATGCGATTCCCAACACAAATAAAAGATGTAATTTTTTGAGAAGCAGGCAATGGACGGCTCACCCAACATTTCATATCAAGGCAATCGGAGCAGCTGTAAACGGCTTCGGGAGGGCATCCCGGGACATCCTGTTTCATGCCGGGGGCAGGGGGCGGCGCATCCGCAGGATACGCCTTGCCGGCAGCCTTACCGTCGAGGCCGCTCTGGCTCTGCCGGTCTGCCTTGGCATTCTTCTCTTGCTGACAGGCCTTTTCAGGGCTCTGTCAGTCTATGAATCCGTGGATCATCAGCTCTGTATGGCAGTCAGAAAGGCGGCGGCTTATTCTGCTGCCGAGGATGGGCTCAGCAGGGCTGAAGCTGTCAGGCTCTTTTTGGAATCCGGAGCGCAGGGAGGCATAGACACAAAATATATCAAGGGAGGGATGGCGGGCATCTTAGTCAGCCTTCCCGAAGACGGGAGCGAGAATGGAATGATCCGCATGAATGCCAGGTACAGGATCCGTCTTCCCGGATTTGTCCTGGGGAAACGCTCTCTCGCCATGCAGGATTCTGTCTGCTCAAGGGTCTGGACAGGACTTGCCCTGGGCGAAGACGGCAAGGGAGGAGCCGAGGGGGACGGCGGCGGGCCCGTTATCGTCGCGGACAACGGCGTCGTCTATCATACAGATGAAAACTGTACCTATCTGAAACTTTCCATAAGGGGCGTGGACAGAAATAAGGTCTCTTCCCTGAAAAATATATACGGCAGTCATTACAGCCCCTGTGAAAAATGCGGGAATGTCGGGGCTTCGGGCACGGTTTATATCACAAGTGACGGGGAAGCCTGGCACAGCGACAAAAGCTGCAGCGGCCTGAAAAGGACGACAAGGACTATGACCCGGAGCCAGGCGCATGATGACGGCCTTCGTCCCTGCCCAAGGTGCGGAGGGAAAGAATGAGCAGCAAGGAAATTTTAAGAGCTCTGGTCCTGATCATGCTGGCATTTCCGGCGGCAGCAGACATTCGCTGCAAAAAATTTGCCATTCTGCCGCCCTTCCTTTTCTTTGCCGCCGCCCTTGCCCTCAGACTGGCGTCGCAGGACTGTCCTTTGCCGGAGCTGGCAGCCGGAGCCCTGCCTGGGGCGGGATTTTTGCTGCTTAGCCGGCTCAGCCAGGGGGCTTTGGGATTGGGGGATGCTGTGCTGATCCTTTTTCTGGGGATCATCTGCGGCTTCTGGGAGGTCTTTTCCATCCTCCTGCTTGCCCTTACCCTTTCCGCAGCCGCAGGACTTTTTTTGATGTGGAAGGAAAAATCGGGAAGGAAAAGACAGATTCCTTTTGTCCCCTTTCTCCTGGCGGCATATATCATTTTTTGTTTTGGAGGAGATGTGCTATGAAAAAGCTGGACGGCAGTATCACGGTGGAGGCATCATTTATCGTGCCTTTTATCACATTTGTCCTTATCGCCTTTTTGCATATCATTTTCTACGCGCACGACTCGGCGATCCTGCAGACTTATGCCCTGCAGACAGCCCAGGAGGCTCTTTCGGAAAGTTTTCAGGCCAGATATTCCAAGACTTCTAAGGGGAAGGAGCAGGTCCTGGCAGAGAAGAGAAAGAAAGCAGGCAGCGCTCTGATCATGATGAAAGGCAGCCGCTTAAAGGTCAGCGGCAGCAGTTCTTTTAAAAATATATTCCACAGTCTTCATTCCTATCGGTCTCTGGGGACGACCGCCTCCGGGAACATGAAGATAAGGATTCCCGGCGCGGCGGCCTTTACGGGGGAGAGCCTATCTTCTTCACAGAAAATGGAGACGATCCGGATCGATTATGCGGATGACTGGTTCAGGCAGCATTTTAAGAAGGAACTGAAAGGAGAAGGGAACAGATAATGGAGATTTATTTTAATCAGGATGCCTTTCACAGATATATGACAACAGGCGTCATAGAAGAAGACGGGGATGCGGGCTTTGAGGAAAAAATGCTTGACGGGCTGGACAGCCCGTTTTTTCTTCCTTTTCTTATGAGAATAACAGACAGAAAGAAGGAATATTGTTATGATATTACCGGCCTGACAGACCTTGAAACTTATATAAAGAGCGGCCGGGTGGACTCTGAGTGCCTGCGGATGATCATTTCCTCCCTTCTTTCTGTTTTTGACGCGGCTGCTGCATATCTACTGGATATAGATTCTATTCTTCTGGAGCCAGGCTGCGTCTATTTGGACAAGGACCGGAGCCGGCTCCTTTTTGCCTACGTGCCGGGCTCAAAGGAAAAATGCAGAGACGGCCTGCGTCAGGTCGCGCAGATGGTGCTTTCTGCCGTGGATTACAGGCAGAACGCGGCAGTCCTCATGGCTTATGATTTTTACAGGATCGTGAGCCAGACGGATTTTTCTGTAAATATGCTTCGGGATATAGGCCATGTCAGAACGGAAGATGAGCCGGAGCCTCAGGAGGAGGAAGAAGGGGAGCAGGAGGTCCAGGCAGGCGGGGAGAGTCCTTCTTATTATGAGGAGCCGGACCATGAGATCCCTGCCGCAGATCCTGAGCCTGTGAAGAAAAAAGAAGCGTCAAAGGGGAGGTGGGATGTATTTCTCCCGGCAGCTGCCGCCCTGGCATATGGATTTTTGATCATTCTCCTCTATAAGGGCGGCATTCTGGGCAGCGCAGCCAGGGCAGCCGGGATCAGGACAAGATATCTTGCCCTTGCCCTTCTGGCAGCCGGAGGCGCGGCAGCCTTTTTCCTGGCCAGAGGGCAGAGAAAGAAGGATGAGGAAGAGACGGTTCCTGGAGAGGAGAATTACGACGAGGCAGAATTTGATCCGGCTCCGGAACGGGAAGAGGGCGGTGAAAACAGAATATTTACTTACGAGGATTTTTCTCTGGACCGCTCAGATGAGACGGTATTTCTCGGCGCTTCCGGGGAGACGACTGTCTTAGGGCAGGATCCTTCCCTTCATTTTCCTAAATTGATCAGCCTCGACAGGGAGAAAACAGGCGATCTAGTATTCGTAAAGCTGCCTGCCGTGATAGGAGCCAGGCGGCCGGGAGCCCAGGTGCTCATCGGCCTGCCGGGCATCAGCAGGACTCATGCCCTCCTGGAGGCGGATAAGGGGAGATTTCTGATCTCGGATCTGGGATCAACAAACGGAACATATCTGAACGGAGAAAAGCTGGTCCCGGACAGAAGATATGATCTGAAGGAGGGGGATCAGCTGCAGCTTGCAAACGCGGCCTATACATTCAGGGAGCGTTGATAGGAGAGATGCCATTTATATAAGGCTGAAGAAGAACTGCCGTATCTGTCGGGGAACATGGGATACGGCAGTCTTTTTCTTATATCCGCAGCTTTTTTATCTTTCCGGTCAGGGCCTGGCCGCCTACCTTTTCCAGGATAGCCCGGAAGCTTGCGATAAGCTTTTGTTCCCAGGCATTATCCCGGCTCAGGATCAGGATCCTGCTGCAGAGGGTCAAAACACTGGTGGGCGGGACTGCGCTTCCAAAATCCAGAAGCAGGATCTCATAACCGGTATCATCACGCACTGTCTCAAAGAAGTCTTCCCACTCAGCCTGGGTGAGTTCGTAGATCTCGCTGATTAGTTCGGGAGGCCGGATGTAATCCGGTCGGCCCGGACAGATCAGCGAGCTGACGCGGGAGACTGTGCTGTCGGAATATTGTTTCAGGTAATAGATCACATCGGAAAAGCTTTCCTTCTCATCCGGCGGATCTGCCGGGTAAGGGTCGGGCAGAGGCACCTGCTTCAGATCCAGATAAAGGATCTTGCGGGAATCCGTCTTTCTCTTTATCAAAGAAGACAGGGCCAGGCAGTTTTCCTCATTTGCAAGGGGCAGGTAGACGGCATCTGTGGTAAAATTTTTGCCGCCCGTAGAGATGTGAGGTTTTTTCTGGCCTTTTTCCAGGCAGAAACGGATCAGCTCCTGATAGATATTTTCCGCAGACTGGTATTTATACAGACAAAGAGCAGGCTCCGGGAGCTGGTCACTCTTTTCATTTAGCACCAGGGTCTTCTGCATATCCAGCCGGTCTGCGTAGAGAGCGCACAGGGAGGAAGAGACGGCATAAATGTCGCCGCTTCCGGCCTTGTCCAGAGCTCCCGGGTGTTCGAGAAATAAATGAACGAGAAAGGGGGAATCTCTGTGCCCGCTGAGATATTCTGCCAGCCTTTTCCCGTAGGCAGGCTCATCGTCAAGCAGGATCAGATTTATATTTTTCATAGGTCAGCATCCTTTCTCTTAGCGCAGGAGAAAAAGGACAAGGGGGACGGCGGCGGCTATGGGCACGGAAAGGTGCATAAGCCAGGGCCTTTTTTCCTTTATCTCTTCCCTGTCTATATAGGGCTTTATGGCCTGACCGGCCCCCTTTCCCCCTGTGAAATAGAGCAGCAGACTTTTCATGTAGTCCATGAAATACATCCCCCTGGCCGCTCCCATCCTTTTGCTCAATAGCTTAGCGGCAGCGAGAAAGCCCGCGATCACAAGAGCCGTGAACATGATCTTGCACACGAGCACCCTGCCGGTGAATATGCCGCAGACCATAAGAAGTTTGATATCGGCGGCTCCCAGCATGGAAAGGATAAAGAGCGGGAGACAGATGACAAAAGGAACAAGGGCCCCGGTCAGCATGGGAAGGATGGCTTCCTTCCCCGCTCCGGCCAGGCCGGTTATCACCCCGCAGACCATTCCGCCCGCAATGGCGGCATTTGGAATGCGGTAGTCTATGAGGTCGCAGATAGCCGCGGCCGCTGTGAAAATAGTGATGATGATTGATGGCAGCATAATTTCCTCCCTCTATCAGAGTGAAGGCATCGAAACAACTTTTGATAAGGATAACAGGATAAGGGGCGGGGAGGAAGGAGGCGGGGCAAAGAAGAGACACAAAATTTCGACAGGAAGAGACAAAATCCGACAGCTGATAATGAGAAGGTGGAGATTTCGACATTTGTGTCATTTGCAAAGGACAGCGGGGGATGATCCGGCAGCCGGATGCCTGACAAAAAGGACTGCCCGTGAGGGCAGTCCTGATGAAAATGCCGGGAATGGACATTTTAGTCTAAAAGCTCGTGGACAGTCCCGGCGTCGAAGCAGACCTTTTCCATGTGCTCTGCCTCTATGCGGTAGAGGGCGTTGGCGGCCAGGTGCTCCGCAGCCTGCTCAAGGTCTCTGATACCGGTTGTCTCCGCAAAGCGGTCGACGACGGCATTCACCGCCTCATCGGGCATGATGACCTCGTTGTCGCGAAGGCCCATGCGTTTTAAGACTTTCGGGAAGGCAAATTTTGAGAAGATGACTTTCTTTTCCTCTCTGGTGTAATCCGGGATGTCTATGACAGCAAAACGCGACATGAGAGGGGCGCTGATCTGATCCTTTTCATTGGCCGTCGCGATCGGATAGACACCGGTGGTAGGGATTGTACATTCTATATAATTGTCTGTGAAGCCCAGATTGTCCAACAGGGTGAGAAGGACATCGGCGGGGTTTCCGCTGCCCTTGCCGGAAGCCGCCTTGTCCAGCTCATTGATGATGAAGACAAGATTGGACTCGCCTGCATTCGCGAAGGCCTCCATGATGATGCCCGGCTTGGCGTTGGAGTAGATCCGGGAGCTGCCTGTCAGCTGCTCGGCGTCGTTTATGGAGCTCATGTCGAGGGTGGTCCAGGGCAGGCGGAGAATGCGGGCTACGGCGTAGGCAATCTGCGACTTGCCCGTTCCGGCGGGACCGACCAGCAGAAGGCCGTAGGCCGGAAGAGTGTGGGTGCGGTTTATCTGGATGATGGTCTCTATGATCCGCTGCTTGACCTTCTCAAGGCCGTAGAGAGATTCGTCCAGGATGCGGCGCGCCTGCACGGGATCTATGGGCTCAAAGTAGTCGTTCTTCCACTGGATATTCATCATGATGGAAAGGGCCCTCTGAGCATGTCTGCGCTCCTCGGCGGTAACCTCGTGTGAGCGGGCTACGGCAAGATTTCGCCTGGCCCAGAGCCGGATCTCCTCGGGAAGGGTTCTGCCGGCGCATACCAGGAAGTCATTGATGCTCTGCAGGCTGGTCAGCTTCATGTCATCGCCCAGGATATCCGCATCCTCGTCTATCGGCGTATCGTCCGGTGCGCTGCTGGAGAGCAGCCGGTCTATCATAAACTGGAGAAATCCATCCTCGGCGGAAAGCTTGGAGCCGCCGCCTATGCTCGTCTCGCGGATCTTGTAGACCGCATAGCCGTCCGGCCTGTTCTCGCCGGAGAGCTGAACGTGAATGTGATTCTCACCCAGCCATCTGACCAGGTTTGTAAAACGGGCGTCTATGCGGAGAATGTCTGAATTCACACTGCCGGATGGGCCGGCGAATTCAAAAGAGCTTCTCTGGCTCTGATCGGTGAAAACTCCGTCCGAAAGTCGGTTCCACTGTTCCCTGCTGTTGTCGAGCACAAGCAGAGGAAGATCTGCTGTGGCCTTTGGAGCGCTGCTTTTGAAAACAGTGTAGGTGCAGATCGGATCTTTGACTTCTTCCGTTTTTTTCTCTTTAAAATCAAATACTGGCATAACATATCCCCTTATATCCTGCAGCCCCGGCAACTGCCGGCGGCAGATGAGTTCTCTCCCACGATTATAGTATTTATCATCATTTGAATCAATAAAAATCCCGCAAATCCCTGCAGGCGCTGTCTGCTCAGGAACTTTACATTTTGGAAAAGTGTGTTAAAATCCTATTTATCCTTATTACAGCAGGTGGATAGATTTGAATAATAAAGACAGAGCTTCATTTATGAGTAAGGGTTGGGTGGTCTTCCTGGGAGCCATGTTAAGCTGCGCCCTCTGGGGGAGCGCCTTCCCTTTTGTTAAGACAGGCATGAAGATGCTGGGCCTTTCATCTTCGGATACGGCCGGGCAGATCCTTTTTGGAGGGGTCCGTTTTGTTCTTGCCGGCATCCTGGTCCTGATAGCAGGCAGTGCCGTGCGCCGGCGGCCGCTTGTGCCGAGGAGGGACCAGATCCCCAGGATCATGCTGCTGAGCATATTCCAGTGCTCCGGCCAGTATATATTCTATTATATCGGCATAGCCCGCGCGACGGGCGTGAACACAGCTATCGTTGATTCCCTTTCATTTTTCCTGTCCATTATCTTTGCCTGCCTGATCTTCCGCATGGAGAAGATGACTGCCGTAAAGATCCTTGGCTGCGTCCTTGGCTTTTCCGGTGTTGTGATCGTCTGCCTGGAGGGAGCCAGTCTCAGCCTGCAAATGTCCGCGGCGGGAGAGGGAATGATCGTGGTTTCGGCGGCCTGCTCAGCCATGTCGACATCCGTCTCGAAGATATTTTCCAGAGATGACGACGTCATGCTTCTGTGCGGCAGCCAGTTCATATTCGGCGGCCTTGTCATGATCGCCGCCGCCTTTGCCCTGGGCGCAGAGCCCCTTCATTTTGCGCCTTCATCTGCCGCTCTCCTGATCTATCTGGCTTTTGTTTCCTCCTGCGCCTACTCGGTCTGGGTCCTTTTGCTCAAATACAATCCGGTTTCCCTTGTGGCGATATACGGCTTCATGACGCCTGTATTCGGCGTGATCCTCTCTGCCCTGATCCTGGGCGAGAGTCAGGGCCTTCAGCTGCGCTATATCATATCCCTGGCGGTGATCAGCCTGGGAATTATGCTGGTAAACCGGGCTCCATCCGAAAGCCCGGGTGACAGATAAAATTTTACATGTTATAATCTGTCCGATACAGAAAAATTTTGCATGTCGTAATCTGTCCAGTACAGAAAAATTTTAAGGAGGAAAAAATCAATGAAAAAAAGTCTTGGAGCAAAGACCATGTCTATGCCGGAACCTGTATTTCTCATCGCAACATATGATGAGAATGGCACCCCGGATATCATGAACGCTGCCTGGGTCGGCCAGGTTTCACCCAAGCATATATCCATGTCCCTTTCCAATCACACAACAACAAGAAATCTGGACCTGAACAAAGAGTTCACGGTTTCTTTTGCGACAAAGGACTATGTGATCGCAGCTGACTGGGTCGGCATCGTATCCCTTGACAAAGATCCGGATAAGATCAAAAAATCAGGATTTACATTTACAAAGAGCGAAACGGTGAACGCGCCCGTGATCAATGAGCTGCCTGTTGCCCTTGAGTGCAGACTTGTCGCTGCTCAGGAAGAGTTCGGCGAGACAAGATATGTGGGCGAGGTCGTGAATGTGCTGGCAGACGAGTCCGTTTTGAACGAAAAGGGCGGTATAGACTCCGGCAAGGCCCAGTTTATCGGCTTTGATCCCGCCGGCCTCTGCTACAGAGTTTTCGGCGAAGTCGCAGCTTCAGCATTCGGCTCAGGCAAAGCCCTGGACAAATAAATATTTGAAAGCAGGAAGATAGTATCGGCCGAGGATCAGGTATGTATCCTCGGCTGATTTTTATCTGAGCAGATCTTCCGCTGAGAATTCAGTTCCGGCAAAGAGCCTCATGTCTTTCCGGTAGATCCGGCCGGAGTAGGCCTCGTGGGGGAAGTCTATGAAGCGGGTCTTGCCGGCCCGGCCAAGGACGACCCGGTAGAGGGGGTCGGCGATGACGGTATCTGCCGACCGCATGGCCGCGATCAGCTCCGCCTCGGGCAGGCCTTCGTCTATGTCAGGCCACATGGGAAATGCCAGCCGGCCGCCGCGCTTTTCTGCGGGCAGACGGTTTATGGCGTCTGCGATGGCACAGGAGCAGATCTCCTCGCCGATCACCAGGATCTGTCCCTGCGGGCAGGTCCAATGTTCGTGCTCTGCGGGCTCCTGCCACAGGATCCGGCTCTTCCCGTCCTCATAGGCAGCCCGGACAGCCTCCATGAGGGCAGAGGCCTCATCCGGCCCCGCAGGCAGGCCCTCGACCCGGGGGATCCCGGCTTTCTTCTCCATGAAGCGGGCAGGGCGGCGCCCCGCGGATGAGACCACAACATTCACAGCGCCCCGGTAGATATGGGACAGGCTGTCAAAGGTCTCGCCCATGGCAGCACAACAGTTGACAGGGATCCCGGCGTCCTCGAAAGCAGCCCGCATAGCCTGCACATTTCCGTTTATGCTGAAATCAAGCGGGGTAACGCCGAGCAGGTTGACGCAAAGCCCGGACGATCCCTTCTTCTTCCACTGAGCCGAGGAGAAGCCGCGGCCGGAGGCAGCCGGCATCCTCTCCCATATGCTCTCAGAAGGATCCGCAAAGCGCTTTATCCACTCCGTCAGAGCCATGCCGACCCCGCTGACATAAGATTTCAGGCCGTCCGTGGCGACAGGAAGGACCGGGATCCCGGTCTTTTTCTCTATCAGGTGGGCCGTGCCCTTAAAATCAAAAGCGATGATATGGGGGATAGAGCCCCCGCAGAGGGTGATAAAGCGCGGCTTCAGATCCCCGGCGGCAGCAGCCGTGTCATCTATGATGACCTGATCGTCGCCAAGAACGGCGGTCATCTCGTCCAGACCCGAGACGAACATCAGGCTCTTGCCGTCGAACCAGCGGGGCTCGTCGTGGGTCGAGTAGGTAGAATTGCAGCCGGAAGGGTCGTGGAGGATAGTCATTCCGCCCAGCTCGTACATGGCAGAGCAGACGCCGGATACATCCGCGGTATATGTGCTGGTAAATACATGTGTCTGATAGTCGCTCATGAGCAGCTGCACCCCCATCCCTTAATCTGCACAAGATCCTTCATAGGCTTTTCCGTCTGATAAGCGTCGCGGATCAGCTCCATAAGCTGGATCAGACCCCGGTAACCGTAGAGACCGGCATTTTCAATTATGTTGACAAAATAGTCGGAATTCATGAAATAGGCGCTCTTCTGGCCGACGCAGACGATCTTTCCCTCGTGCGTCCTGTCCATCTGACGGATATTCCAGCCAAGAGAAGCATAGATCTTAAGATCCGGCTTCTCCTCCTTCAGGGCATCAAATATCTCCTGACGCTCCGTAAAGACATCCACGAAGACAGACTCCACGTTAAATCCATGCCTGAGCAGGAAAAGAGCCAGATCAAGCGGACAGTCCACGGCCGTATAATCTATGGAAAGAGGCGTGCCGGCAAGAAGCAGGCGGGTCTTCTCCGTCTCCTCCTCACACCTTCTGCGTAAGGCAGCCACGGTTTCCTTATCGGGAGCCGGGAGGGAGCACAGGGCGGAGGCAGCTTCCATGTCCTGGTCAAACTCATCGTAGGAATAGCCGGGCCTCATGGCCAGGTATTCCTGGCCCAGGCGGATCTTCATATCATTTGCCGCCTTCAGGCCGGTTGCGTGGAAGACGAAATTGACCGGCGACTGAGCCATGGAAAGAAACTCATCATAGTCCCGGCAGCTGTTGGCCTCAAGGCGCTTTACCCCATTCTCCTCCAGAAGAGCGGTCAGATCACAGGTATCGCCCCCGTAGGGGAAACAGTTCCCGATATAATTGACCTGCCCCCGGACTTTGGGCACATTTTTCAGCACCCGGTGCATCTGCCGCCAGAGGGCAGGAACGACAGGGGCCGTCCGCCTCATGATGGGATCCATGTAGCAGTCCACAAAATCGATATCCGGGTACTCTTTCTGGAGGATCCGGTAGACCCTCTTGTAATTGACCGCCATAAAATGGTGGATGCAGCTGGTAAATATCATCACCATGCGGGGCCGCTGGGGCAGCTCTTCAATGATCCGCTCCGTGCCGTGCTGGAGAGCCTCTTCCATGTCCCCCTCAAGGATATTGTCCTCGCCCACCGTTATCGTGGACAGCCGGTCCATGGCGCCCATCTCCGCTGTGGTCAGGACAACGCCTCGCAGGCAGCTGGTCGGGCAGACATAGATCTGGTGGCCGCCCGGGACAAGAGTCCCTATGTGAACGATATTCCAAACCCCGCGGACCGGCGAAGCATAGGCAAGGCCGACATCCGCATTGTATTCATAAGACATCTGTCCTATCAGCTGAAATGCTTCCATATGTCTTACCTCATTCCTTATCCGCCGCCAGCATGTCGGCAGCAAGCTTTCTCACGGCCTGGGCGTAAGGGCAGTCAGGGAACATGTCCATGACAAGCCGTTTTGCCTGCTCTGCCAGGGCAATGGAATTGTCCCGGGGCAGATCGGCGGCTATATGGCTTCCTATGTCGGAGGCCAGAACCTCAACCTTCTCCCGCTCATTGGGCACATTTCTCCTGTTAAGGATGATGCCGCCCACGCTGGCGTAGCCCCGGTCCTTAAAATTCTCCACGGCCATGGCTATATTTGCGGCCGCGTAGATTGCCATGTTCTCGCCGGAACTTAGGATATAGACCTTCTCGGCATAGCCCTCCCGGATGGGCATGGCAAATCCGCCGCAGACTACGTCCCCCAGCACGTCGTAGAGGATCACGTCCGGCTGGATGATGTCGAAGGCGTCTCTCTCCTCCAGAGCCTCAAATGCTGCCGCGATCCCTCTGCCGGCACAGCCCAGACCGGGCGTCGGGCCCCCTGCCTCGGCGCAGATGATCCCCTTATAGCCCTCGTGGACCAGGTCTTCCAGCTCCGCCTTGTTCCTTTTTCTGCGTAGAACGTCGAGCATGGTCTCTATGCGCTCACCCCCGTGCAGGTAGAGCGTGGAATCGGCCTTGGGGTCGCAGCCGATCTGCATCACCTTCAGCCCCATATCCGCAAATGCGCAGGACAGGGCAGTGCAGACGGTTGATTTCCCGATGCCGCCCTTGCCGTAAATGGCAAATCTATGCATCATGATCACCTCTTCTTATATAAGTACAGGTGAGGCATGCCTCACCTGCTCAGCTTTTATATTCTCAGTATATTTTCTTGTCAATAAGACAATGCAGTCTACTTTGTGCCGAAGATCCTGTCTCCCGCGTCTCCCAGGCCGGGGCAGATGTAGGCGTCCTCATTCAGCTCTCTGTCCAGATGGCCGACATAGATCTGAACATCCGGATATGCCTCGTGAAGTTTGCGAAGGCCCTCGGGAGCTGATATGATGCAGAGGAACTTTATCTTCTTCCCGCCATGCTCCTTTATAAAACGGATCGCGGCAACAGCGGAACCGCCGGTCGCCAGCATGGGATCCGTCACGACGATCTGTCTCTCCTCTATAGGGCTGGGCAGCTTGCAGTAATACTCATGGGGCTCGTGCGTCTTCTCATCGCGGTAGAGACCGATGTGTCCGACCTTGGCGGTGGGCACAAGGTCAAGAATACCCTCTACCATGCCCAGGCCCGCGCGGAGTATGGGCACGATGGCCAGCTTCCTGCCCGAGATTACCGGCGTCATGCATTTCTCTATCGGCGTCTCCACCTCAACAAGCTCTGTGGGCAGGTCGCTCAGCGCCACAAAACCCATCAGCATGGCGATTTCTTCTACAAGAGAGCGGAATTCGTTTGTCCCGGTGTTCTTATCGCGCAGACGGGAAATCTTGTGCTGGATCAGAGGATGGCCTAAGATGTAGACATTTTCCATGTCCTCAAATGAAGTGATGCTATTATCAATCATGAAGATTCTCCTTTCCTACGATTTCCCAGCAAATGGGAACATTTTCTAACCTTTAATATACCACAATCCGGGACGGGTGCATAGCGAAAAAGAGGCAGCCGCCCGCCCACGGGGAAGCCTTTGTGGTATAATAAAAATACAAAGATACCAGGACACGGGGGCGAACGATCTTTGCCCCGGGAATATGTGAAAGGGAGAGTAAACATGGTAGATAAAGACTGTATATTCTGTAAGCTTGCAGGCGGGGAGATCCCCGCATCATCCCTCTACGAGGATGAAAAGTTCCGCATTATTCTTGACGCGAATCCGGCGACAAAGGGTCACGCCCTGATCCTGCCCAAGCAGCACTATAAGAACATATTCGAGATAGACGAGGAAACGCTCAGGGATCTCATCGTCCTGGGCAAGAAGCTGGCCGGCATCATGAAAGAACGCCTGGGCTGCGACGGCGTCAATCTCATCCAGAACAACGGAGAGGCAGCAGGCCAGACCGTGCCCCATTTTCATCTGCACGTGATCCCCAGATATGCCGATGACGGCCAGGATATCCTCTGGAAGCCCGGCATATCCGATCCGGCTGTCCAGGAAGAACTTGTGAAGAAACTTTCATTTTAGAAACTGATAAAACGGGAGAAAACGATCATGAAGAAGAGAATAAGCAAGGCCTTTGCCCTGGGGCTGACACTAGCCCTGGTATGCACGGCATTTCCCGCCCCGGCCCTGGCCGCCGGCCAGGATGACCTGACACTGGAGGTAACAGAACGCACGATCAATCATTACAGAGGATTCCCCAAGGCTGTCAACCAAACGATAGAGGAGGCATCCGCCCTGGCCCAAAAGGACGGAAAGATCCGCACCGTCAAAGTCGCGCCGGGCACCTATGAGGTCTACAGCGGGATAGAGCTCCTGAGCAATGTAACTCTTGACATGAGGGGCGTCACCATGAAGCGGGAGAGGACCGACAATCTGATCCATGTGGGCGACAACGATGAATTCGACAGCGGCGTCACGGGCTATTATTATCAGAATATAAAGGTTATCGGCGGCACATACGACTGCAGCTACGGCAGCAACACAGGCATAAAAGCCGCTCACGTCAGGAATTTCACCATGGACGGCTGCACGGTCAAGAACACCAAGGACGCCCATCTGATGGAGATCGCAGGCTGCGACGGCTTCAACATGGTCAACTGCACATTCATGAACCAGACCACCGCAAAATCAAAGAAGTTCTATGAGGCAGTCCAGCTGGATGTCCTGGCCGAGAAGCATTTTAAGACATACAGGGTCGAGGCAATTCCCATGAAAAATGTAAACATCAGCGGCTGCAGCTTTATCAATGTGCCCCGAGGCGTCGGAAGCCACACCGGCATTTTCAATGCCCCCTTTACAAACATCAATATCACAAACAATATCTTCAAGGACAACCAGAGCGCTGCCATCCAGGGGACAAACTGGCAGAACGTGAACATATCCGGCAACACGATCACGGGCAGCCCCCGCGGCATCACCATCCTGTCCGTAAATGCCAGAGGCGGCAAGGATAACGCGAGCGGAACATTTCTCCCCAGCTATTTCGCAAAAAGAGGAGGAGTGAAGACCAGCATACCCAGCGGTTACCGGGCACCGGCAAAGGACATGAAGATCAGCATCACCGGCAATACGATCAGCCTCAGCAACAAGAATGACCCTCTGGCCGATTATGAGAAGATGGGCATCCTGGTCAACGGGGCCAAGGTCACAAAGAAGCAGTCCTATTCGGACAAGAGCGGAAATATCCCTAAGGGCACCTACACCCTGAACGGGGTGACCATATCCGGCAACAAGATCGTCAGCGGCGGCCACGGCATCCGGGCGACCTATGTCAAGAACTGCAAGATCACCGGCAACAATATCTCCAGAACCCCCAAGGCAAAGTTCAAGTCCACAGTCTACGGCGTTCATGTGACGGTCGGCGCGAAAAACGTCTCCATCAGCAAAAACACGATCGGCAAGGGATTTGACAAGGGCATAGCCGTCACAAAGAAGGGCGCTGCCGGCAATATCACCTCCAACACAGTTGGAAAATGCAAACAAAGAGGCATCACCCTGGAGAAGGGAAAGGCCGGCAAGATCGCCGGCAACAAGATCCTGGGAGCCGGCCAGTACGGCATATCCCTCACCCTGGGCTCCAAGGCCTCTCTCGTCAAGGGCAACACCCTTCAAAAATGCAAGAAGAAGATAAACATATCAGGAAACAGCAAGGCAAAAGTAAAAGGCAATAAATAAGGGCTTCTTAAGCCATATCATAAGTTCCTGATCCGGGCTGCCGGCAGATGCATCAATGTGCACGCCAGCGGCCCTTTTTACATGATTTTTTGGTGGATTTTGGCAAAGGGCGGTGGAAGGGATAAGGTGCGTGTCATATACTCAATGTAATAGATATGGTTAATTATTTTATTTAGATCTTAACTGCCCGTCCGGCATCGGTGCACAGGTGCGGCGGAGGGCGGAGGAGATAGATAGCAAGTTTATCAATAGACTATTTAAGGAGAAAATAAAAATGAAAAATAGTGCTTTTACAGAGATGAAGGCAAATGAGATGATGGATGTAAATGGTGGGACGATTTTAGCGCCTGTTTATATGATTATTAAGTGGGTTCAGAATCTTTGCAAAGACGAAAAAGGCGGTTACGGTGGTGCCAGCAGTCCCAAGGGCGGAAGCGGCTTTGGTGGCGCCAATGGTGGCGGTGGAAGGTAGGAGATGCAGAAATTGTAAAAAAAATTTACCGGATCAAATTTTTGATTACATAGCTTTAAAAAAAATTTTGATTGAGTGCGGTAGATAGAAAGACAATTTACGGAATATAATCAAGGCGAACAATATAGTGGCTCAGTTGTCAAGACAAAAATCTAAGATTTTTATAATGAACTGATATGGTGGACAAGTTACAAGGAACATGGAGAGAACAGTGGAGCACTCCCCAGATCCAATATATGCTAAGCTACATATGGCATCAACATTGCCGGATAGTAGCATTCAGCCGGTGTTTGGTAATCAAGTG
>OMWV01000027.1 GCA_900314845.1 uncultured Eubacteriales bacterium | reverse complement strand
TGGACCTTTAGCTCAGTTGGTTAGAGCAACCGGCTCATAACCGGTCGGTCCCGGGTTCGAGTCCCTGAAGGTCCACTATAAGAGATAGGGGGATTGCCCGCAAGGTTCGGGATTTTCCTCTCAGTCTCAGGGCAGACAGTAAGTGTCTGCTTATGATTCCCAATATAGCTGTAATTAAGGCCCAGTGGCTCAGTTGGTTAGAGCGCCGCCCTGTCACGGCGGAGGTCACGAGTTCGAGTCTCGTCTGGGTCGTTTTTCGTAAGTTTTCCATTTACGTGGAATCTTAGCTCAGCTGGGAGAGCATCTGCCTTACAAGCAGAGGGTCACAGGTTCGAGCCCTGTAGGTTCCATTTTGCCGGCGTGGCGGAACTGGCAGACGCACAGGACTTAAAATCCTGCGAACCTAATCGTTCGTACCGGTTCGATCCCGGTCGCCGGCATAAAACTGAATATATGTGTGTGTAGCTCAGCTGGATAGAGCACTTGGCTACGGACCAAGGTGTCGCGGGTTCGAATCCTGTCACGCACGTAATTATAGGGAGCAGTGCATATGTCACTGCTCCTTTTTAAATGATTTAAACGAATATCAGACATTGCCGCCGGCCGGGCGGCTTTTAGTGTATAATAGCTCTGTATAGATCTTCAGATGATAAGGCATGGAGAGAATAATCTTATGAAATACGGAAAATATATAAGATCTGCCTGCGGGCATTTTAAGACGATAAGTGAGCACAGGGCGGAGGTGTGCAGGATCTGCTTTCAGCTTGGCCTCTACTGGCAGGGTCTGACCCATGATCTGTCAAAGTATGCTCCGGAAGAATTCCGCACAGGAGTCCTCCATTATCAGGGAGACAGAAGCCCGAACGCGGCGGAGAGGGAAGAGAGAGGATTTTCCCCGGCCTGGCTGCATCACAAAGGCCATAACAAGCACCACTATGAGTATTGGACAGATGTTTCACCCCGGCATGGGTGGAAGATAGAGGGCGTGAAGATGCCGGTCCGCTATGTGGGGGAGATGTTTGCCGACAGGATAGCCGCCTGCAAGACATATCAGAAGGAAAAATATACGGATAGAAGTCCCTGGGAGTATTATCACAGGATGAGCAGATTTATCACCATCCATCCCCAGACGAGGGCCCTGTTGGAGCGGCTGCTCAAGATGCTGGCCGTATACGGGGAGGATAAGACATTTGCCTATGTCAGGCACCTGCTGAGAAAGGGATCCTATCCGGCGGATATCGAGAGGAATATTAAAGCATAGGCGGCTGCGTCTTGCCAGATGTTTACAAAGAGTTTAAAATGATTCTAAATAAATTTTGACAAAACAAGGGAAAGCAGGTTTTTATGGATACATTTGAGTATGCGGTGCCCTGTCATTTCGGGACGGAGGCAGTGCTCAAGAGGGAGATCCTCTCTCTGGGTTACGAGATCAGCAGCGTCGAGAATGGAAGGATTTTTTTCCGGGGAGACGCCGGCGCCATCGCCAGGGCCAATATATTTCTCAGATCGGCAGAGAGGGTCCTTCTCTGCGTCGGCAGATTCCGGGCTCAGACATTTGACGAGCTCTTTGAGGGCACAAAGGCTCTGGCCTGGGAGCAGTTTATCCCGGAGGACGGCAAGTTCTGGGTGACAAAGGCTTCTACGGCAAGAAGCAAGCTTTTCAGCAGCTCTGATATTCAGTCCATCGTGAAGAAAGCAATCGTGGATAAGCTCAGCCAGACCTACAAGACCAGCTGGTTTAAGGAGACGGGGGACATTTTCCCCATCCGCGTCTTCATCCTGAACGATGAGGTTACGATCGCCCTGGATACGACGGGCGAGTCCCTGCACAAGAGAGGATACAGGAAGATGACAGGCAAGGCGCCTGTCTCCGAGACCCTGGCGGCGGCTCTCATCCAGCTCACCCCCTGGCATAAGGACCGGATCCTGATAGATCCCTTCTGCGGAAGCGGGACATTTCCCATTGAGGCGGCCATGATCGGAGCCAATATAGCTCCGGGCATGGACAGGTCTTTCACGGCCGAAGCCTGGAAGCATCTGATCCCCAAGAAGGCATGGTATGAGGCTGTCACAGAGGCGAATGATCTGATCCGCGAGGATGTGGATATGAACATCCAGGGCTATGATATAGACCCGGAGGCAGTGAAGAACTCCATGGCAAATGCCCGGATGGCCGGGGTCGACCGCTATATCCATTTCCAGCAGAGGCCGGTCAGCCAGCTGAGCAGCCAGAAGAAATATGGATTTATCATAACAAATCCTCCCTACGGCGAGAGGCTTGAGGAGAAGGACGCCCTGCCCGGCCTTTACAGAGAGATCGGAAGAGCATTTTCCAGCCTGGACAGCTGGTCCTGTTTTATATTGACAGCCTATGAGGATGCCGAGAGATATATAGGCCGCAAGGCGGACAAAAACCGCAAGATCTATAACGGCATGATAAGGACCTATTTTTATCAGTTCATGGGGCCCAAGCCGCCCAGACAGGGCAGGCGGGTGGACTAATTGAAGAATAGGATACGTTTGGCGGCAGGAACCGCGGCCTTATTTGTTCTGCTGACTCTGACAGCCTGTATGGGGGAAAAGGGACAGGGCCTTTTTAAAGGAAACAGGTCTTCGGCTCTGCAGAACCTCTATAAGTCATCGCAGGCCAAAAGGATCAATGAGGCCGGCATCGCCCTGGAAGTGGATGGAAAGAGAAACCGTCTGTCCGGGAAAGGGCTGGTTATCATGTCCGACGATATGAAGCTGCTGATCCGCGCAGACGCGCTCAACGATATTTTTAAATGCTGTGTCTCCTGGCAGGATGACGGAGTCGACATGAGCTCCCATTCAGAGCCGGATGGAAGCCCGGACACGGACCCGGATGCCGGGAAAACTCATCTGGACTTTGTGGAGGATTCCTTCATCGACGCCGGCCAGGCGGCAGGCGCCCTGGGATATTCCCTGAAATGGGACGAGAAGGAGAGACTGATGAGCCTGACTTCCCCGCAGAGCAGGAAAAAGAGCCTGCCCGCCTCCTTTGATCTCAGAGATGAGGGAAGGGTCTCGCCGGTCAGCGACCAGGGCAGCTGGGGGAGCTGCTGGGCATTTGCCGCTGTCTCCTGCGTGGAATCAGCCCTGCTGCCCGACCGGCAGATAAAACTTTCCGAGGACCACCTTGTCCACAAAAACGGATTTTCAGTAGAGGGGGAAGGCGGAGACTACAATATGGCTCTGGCCTACATGGCTGCCTGGAGAGGCCCGGTAAAGGAAGAGGACGATCCCTACGGGGACGGCGTCTCCCCGGAAAACGCAAAGCCGGCGGTCCACCTGCAGGATGCTGTCATCCTTAATAACAGGGATTTTGACCAGATAAAGAGGCTGGTCAGGGATTACGGGGCCGTGCAGACATCCATATACTGTCCCCAGGACGCTCAGTCCCTGGCCCAATATTATAACAGGAAGGCGGCTGCCTTTTACTGCCCTCAGAGCAGAGAATGCAATCACGATGTAAATATCGTCGGCTGGGACGATTCCTATCCTGCCGGGAATTTTAAGCCGGCAGCTGCCCATGACGGAGCCTTTATCTGCAAAAACAGCTGGGGCGAGGGCTTCGGCGACAGCGGATATTTTTATATATCCTACGACGATCCCAACATAGGGATATACGGAGCAGCGGCGACAGGAGTGGAGGATACAGACAATTACGCAAGGATATGCCAGTCAGACCTGCTGGGCTGGACAGGCTCCATAGGCTACGACAGCCCGGAAGCAGAATTTGCCTGCGTTTACCGGGCAGAAAAGGGAGAGTCCCTGGCCGCTGCCGGTTTCTACTCCACGGCCCCGGACAGCTGGTATGATATCTATGCAGTCCCTGATTTTCAGGGAGTCAGCTCCCTTGAAAATGCCAGCCCGGTCCAGAGCGGATATCTGGCCGGCAAGGGATATTTTACGATAAAATTTGATCATCCGGTAAAGCTGGCCGGCGGCAGGAAGTTTGCCC
This sequence comes from uncultured Eubacteriales bacterium, assembly GCA_900314845.1. Classification (GTDB taxonomy): domain Bacteria; phylum Bacillota; class Clostridia; order Lachnospirales; family Lachnospiraceae; genus UBA2912. The sequence continues at coordinate 28,701 of OMWV01000027.1, read as the reverse complement.
TGATCGTGGATATCTATACAAAGGGATCAAAGCATCCCGTGGCCATAGAGTACAGGGAGAACAAAATATCACAAAATGCCGACATATCGGACGGGGAGAGTTATATGAGCAGCGACGGCAGGGACTGGACCCGCACAGAGACGGATTCCGACTGCAATGTCTGCCTCAAGGCCTGCACAAAAAAGGCCGGGCAATGATAGGGAGGCCATAAAAATATGCGCAAGATAATATTTGCCACAAAAAATGAAGGCAAGATGCGGGAGATCAGAGAGATCCTGCAGAATTTTCCGGTGGAGATCCTTTCACTCAAGGATGCCGGGATCCATGTAAATGTCGTGGAGGACGGCACAAGTTTTGAGGAAAATGCTGTCATAAAGGCGGAGACGATCCAGAAGCTGACCCATGCTGTCGTCCTGGCAGATGATTCCGGCCTGGAGATCGATTATCTGGGAGGGGAGCCCGGCATCTACTCGGCCAGATATCTGGGGGAGGATACTTCCTATGACGTCAAGAACAAGGCCCTGCTCGGAAGACTGGAGGGTGTGCCGGATGAAAAAAGGACAGCCAGGTTCGTCTGCGCGGTCGCGGCTGCATTTCCCGACAGGGAGACTGTCACGGTAAGAGGAACCATAGAGGGCAGGATCGGCTATGCCCAGGAAGGGGAGAATGGCTTTGGCTATGATCCCATATTTGTCCTGCCTGAGAGAGGCTGCACGACAGCCCAGCTTGATCCGGTCGAGAAGAACAGGATAAGCCACAGGGGCAGGGCCCTTAAGAAGATAAAGCCGGTGCTGGAGGATTATTTTGGAATAGAGGCTTGAGATAAGAGGCAGACACGGGGTAAGAGCGGAAAATGAGAATTCTTGTACTCAGTGATTCACATGGCAAAAATTCCTATATGGAGAAGGCTCTGCAGAAGGTCAGTCCCCTCGACATGATCATTCATCTGGGTGATCTGGAGGGCAGCGAGGGCCTGCTGGGGGATTTTGCGCCCTGCCCCGTCGAGATGATCGCGGGAAACAGTGATTATTTTTCAAGACTGCCCCGCCAGAAAATCATAAAGCTGGGCCGGCATAAGGTCCTGATCGCTCATGGCCACACATTTGAAGTGACCTATGGAACGGGCCTTATCCGTCAGGCGGCGAAGATGAACGGATGCAGCTGCGCCATGTTCGGCCATACCCACAGGCCCCTGATAGAGGAGGAGGACGGGATCCTTCTGATCAATCCGGGCAGCATATCAAAACCCAGGCAGGACAATAAAAGGCCTTCCTATGCTGTGGTCGATGTGGACAGGCACGGAGACCTGCATCCCTTCATCGAGTATCTGGACCGCTAGGCCGGCCCGGGAGCAGCTCCCTCTTGCCCCGCTCTTTTTCGAAATATTTTTATGATAAATGCCTTGACAATCCACGTCTTATCATATACAATGTTATTTGCGTCACGGACGGCGGAGCTTCTCTGCTCATCCGGATGTCCATATTACATGGGTCTGTAGCTCAGTTGGATAGAGCAACGGCCTTCTAAGCCGTGGGTCGGGGGTTCGAATCCCTTCAGGCTCGTTTCTCATGTATCACAGATGAGATATATTTTTACTGTGGTGGGTATAGCGCAGTTGGCTAGCGCGCCAGATTGTGGCTCTGGAGGCCCAGGGTTCGAGTCCCTGTATCCACCTTTTTTCATGGATTCTCATACTGGTCCGTGATATCTGCGGCAGATGCCGCGTAAAGTATGTAAGGATTTTGGGCTATCGCCAAGAGGTAAGGCACAGGACTTTGACTCCTGCATTGCGTTGGTTCGAATCCAACTAGCCCAGTTTTGGGAGAGTCATACTGAACATATTTGGGATATTAGCTCAGTTGGTAGAGCACTAGACTTTTAATCTAGGTGTCCCGGGTTCGAACCCCGGATGTCTCATGAGGGAGCAGTTCGCTCAGACAGTCTTTTCTGCCGGCGGGCTGCATTTGTTTATCTGCGGATATGGCGGAACTGGCAGACGCGATAGACTTAGGATCTATTGTCAGAAGACGTGCAGGTTCAAGTCCTGTTATCCGCATAAAGATTTATGGCCGTTTGTTGAGATTTAACAGGCGGCTTTTTTATATTCGTCATACAGGGAGACAGACCGGGCCGGGAATACAGTTTTTCGACCTGGTTCCGGCGGGCCCTTATTCCATATATTGACAATAATTTAACCAGAATAGGTCGACCAAATGTCCCCGTTTGCAGAAATAACAGTTCAAAACGCCAAAAATCCTTTCTATGCGAACTATTATTTTAATAAATACACGAAATCTGCGGAAAATAATTGTCAAAGTATTTACTTGTGGCAAAATATGTTGTAAAATACTTTCAGTGACTGATTGTATTTGTATAAAATGATCATATGCAGATAGAGTTTAAGGTCTCTTTTTGCGGCATTTGGTTGGAAAGGAAAAGTAAATGTCTACAGTTTTATATGAAGTTAAGGACAACATTGCTATCATCACCATCAATCGCCCTAAGGCATTGAATGCTCTCAACTCTGAGGTTTTTGATGATCTCAATCCCGTGATCGACAACATTGATCTTGATACAATAAGAGCCGTGATCATCACAGGTTCCGGCGAGAAGTCATTTGTAGCAGGCGCTGATATCGTTGAGATGAGCACCCTTACAAAAGAGCAGGGTGAGGCATGGGGCAAGAGAGGCAATGATACGTTCAGAAAGATCGAGACCCTTCCCATCCCTACTATCGCAGCAGTAAACGGATTCGCTCTCGGCGGCGGCAACGAGCTTGCTATGAGCTGTGATATCAGGATCTGCTCCGACAATGCCGTATTCGGTCAGCCCGAGGTAGGCCTTGGCATCACTCCCGGATTCGGAGGAACACAGAGACTTGCCCGCATCGTTGCTCCCGGCATCGCTAAGGAGATCGTCTATGCGGCTAAGAACATCAAGGCTGACAGAGCAAAAGAGATCGGCCTTGTGAATGAAGTTTATTCCCAGGCAGACCTTATGTCCGAGGCCGAGAAGCTGGCAAGGAAGATCGCTTCCAACGCTCCCATCGCTGTACGCGCAAGTAAGAAGGCGATCAACGATGGCCTTCAGGTAGACATCGACCAGGCTATCGTTATCGAGGAGAAGGCATTCGGAAGCTGCTTCCAGACACATGATCAGATAGAAGGCATGACAGCTTTCATCGAGAAGCGCAAAGAGAAGAACTTCATCAATAAGTAAATCGTTCACAAACAGATTCCTGAGGCCCGGCTGCAGCGCGCGGCTGGCGCCGGTATGTATCCGGGCCTTTAAATAGAAATTTATGTTGTAAGTCTAAGGAGGTAAACATTATGAAAGTTGCAGTAATCGGCGCTGGAACAATGGGATCAGGCATCGGCCAGGCATTTGCTCAGAAGGGATACGAAGTTTATTTAACAGATATCACAGAAGAGCTCGCTGCAGGCGGCAAGAAGAAGATCGAGAAGTCTTTTGCCGGCAGAGTAAAGAAGGGCAAGATGGCTCAGGAAGATGCTGATGCTATTCTTGCAAGGATCTCTACAGGCCTTAAGGACATCGTTGGCGACGCTGACCTCGTTGTTGAAGCTGCTATCGAGAATATGAAGATCAAGCGCGAGACATTCCAGGAACTTGACAAGATCTGCAAGCCTGAGACTATCTTCGCAACAAACACATCATCACTTTCTATCACAGAGATCGGCGCAGGCCTTGGCAGACCGCTCATCGGTATGCATTTCTTCAATCCTGCACCTGTTATGAAGCTCATCGAGGTTATCCCCGGAATCAACACTCCTCAGGAGACAGTTGACAAGGTTGTTGAGATCGCTAAAGAGATCGGCAAGAGCCCTGTAGTTGTTAAGGAAGGCCCCGGATTCGTAGTTAACAGAATCCTCATCCCTTACTGCAACGAAGGTATCCAGATCTATGCAGACGGCCTCGCAAGTGCAGAGGGTATCGATACAGCTATGAAGCTTGGCGCAAACCATCCCATGGGCCCTCTTGAACTGGCTGACCTGATCGGTCTTGATGTTTGCCTTGCTATCATGAACGTTCTCTACACAGAGTTTGGCGATCCCAAGTATCGTCCGGCTCCGCTCCTCAAGAAGATGGTTCGTGGCGGAAAGCTCGGAAGAAAAACAGGAGAGGGCTTCTACAAGTATTGATTCCCTGCCTGTGATGGTACAGACTTACATCTGAACACAACAGTTGAATATCAGGTGCCGCAGCTGCTTCCACAAGGAGCAATGCGGCACCTTTATTTCTTGCAATTTACTGTGGGTGGATGTATAATCTCAGAAGTGTTACAGTTTTGTGAAGAATATTACGTTCATGATACAGTGAACATTTTTGGACTTTGAGGATATTTTTTTGATGAGCAATCTGTCGAAGTATAATTTCTATCTGCAGTGTATCGCGGATGCAATCTCTATCATCTTAGCCTATTCATTTGCTTACTGGTGGAGATTTCGGGGACCGCAGCATTTTCCCTCAAGACTTGTGATGTCCACGCCCGGCAGCTACAGCCCGGGTGTCTACACCATGCTTCTTCCGGGCATCATCATAAGCTATCTGATCGTAGCTTACTTTATGCTGATGAAAGAGGATTTTATCAGGAGATCTTTTGCGGGTGAACTCAAATCAGTGACGAAGACAGTGCTCGCGGTACTCCTCATTGTCATCATCTACCTTTTCTTCTCGAAATCTTCTCTTTCCTATTCAAGAGCCTTTATCGGGGCATTTGCCATTGCCTTCTGGTTTTTATGCCTGATCCTGCGGCTGCTTTTGAAAAAATATATTCTTCCCCTTGTGCATGCGGGCAAGAATGTAGAGCAGATCGTAGTCGTCGGAAGACTTTCCATGATCAAAAAGAGGCTGCACGCGATAAATGACACAAGAGACTGGCGTGTTAAGGTCGTGGGACTTGTTGTGACAGATGCCGATATGGAAGGTGAATATGTAGACGGGATAAAGGTGCTTGCGAACAGAAGCAATATGGGAGACGTAATAAAAGATGCTTCCACAGACTCTGTCGTGATCGTGCCCTATGTCCTGGATGACACGATCCGGGAGTGGGCCAAGATGTTTCATGACGTGGGCAAGATCGTTCACCTTGATTTCGATCAGACAAATATCATACCGGCGGCAAATCATGTTCTGGATATGGTTGGCTCATGCCCGGTCATCAGTTTCTATCCTCTGAAGAAGATATCCATCCGCTTTCTCATGATAAAGCGTTTTCTCGATATTGTTCTTTCTGTCCTTCTTCTCCCTCTTTTTTTTGTGTTGTTTATTCTGAGCCTTCTGCTTCTGAATATCGAATCACGGGGACCCGTCCTTGTATCCAGGGTCAGGGTAGGAAAGAACGGGCGGAGGTTTAATCAGCTCAGATTCCGCATCTTCAGGATGGACGCCAAGGAGCGCATTGCCCAGGGAAAGAATCCCAAGACAGTCTGGGGGAGATTCTTAAGCTTCTCGCATTTTGACAGGCTGCCTTTGATCCTGAATGTTCTGTTTTCAGATATGTCCTTCGTCGGTCCGCATGCGCCCAGGCTTCCCAGATTCCTGGAGTACAGTTCGGAACGGAGGAAAAATCTCTGCATGCGCCCGGGAATTATCGGCCGCTGGAGCTTTGAATTGAATGAGGACCTTATCATCCGCGAGGAACGCAGATATATTGAAAAGTGGAGTTTTCTGCAGGATATCGCTCTTATCGCAGAGTTCATCCTCCGCTGGATCAGCGGAAATCTTGTCCGCAGCTATGATGATGAGCAGGCAGAGGAAGAAATCGGCATCATAGATGATTTCCTGGAATTCAGGAAGCCTTTTGAATATGAACATAATTATACGCCGCGAAGGGGTATAGGCGTTGCCTTTTACCATTTTGTCAAGCGCCTGGTCGACATCGCCTTATCTGCTTTGGCTATTGTCATCCTGTCGCCTCTTTTCCTGGTCCTCATGATCCTTGTCATATCTGACGACGGTGGAACTCCTTTTTACGCCCATGAGAGGATAGGAAAGAACGGGAAAAGGATCCATGTCTATAAGTTCAGGAGCATGAGAAAAGATCCGGGCGATATAGAAAAGCTGCTTACGCCGGAACAGCTGGAGCAGTACAAGAAGGAATTTAAGATAGATAATGATCCGCGTATCACAAAGATCGGGAATTTCCTGCGAAGATCCAGCTTAGACGAGCTGCCTCAGCTTTTCAATATTCTGGGCGGGAGCCTGTCTATCATAGGCCCCAGGCCTATCGTCGCTTCTGAGACAGAGATGTACGGCAGCGACGTTGCAAAGCTTTTGTCCGTGAAGCCCGGCCTCACCGGCTACTGGCAGGCTTACGCGAGAAATAACGCCAAGTATGAGAACGGTGAGAGGCAGGCCATGGAGATGTATTATGTGGATCATGCATCGATTGGCTTCGATATAAAGATATTTTTCAAGACCATAGGATCCGTCGCAAAGGGAACAGGAGCTCAATAATGCCGAAAGATATAAAGATAATGATTGCTATGCATAAGCCCTACAGGGCCGCCCAGGATGATATCTACTATCCTGTGCATGTAGGCGCTCTGGGGAAAGAGGATTTTCAGGTGAAGGCGGCTCATGATATCATGCCTGACAGCAGGGGGGACAACATTTCCGCTAAGAATCCCAACTTCTGCGAGCTGACCGGCCTCTATTATATGTGGAAGAATGTTTCTTCCGACTATCTGGGACTTTCTCATTACCGCAGATACTTCGCTCAGGGGAAGAACAAGGATAAGTGGAAAATGATCGCCGGCCGGCAGGCCATAGAGAAGGGCCTGCAGGGAGCGGACGTCATTCTTCCCCAGAAGCGTAATTATTTTATAGAGACAAATTATAGTCAGTATGTGCACGCCCATCATGAGATAGACCTGAAGATGACCAGGAAGATCATAAAAAAGAAGTACCCGGAGTTTCTTCCCAAGTATGACGAGTCCATGAAGCGTACATACGGCCACAGGTTCAATATGTTCGTCATGAGGCGGGATATAGCGGATGAGTACTGCAGCTGGCTCTTCGACATCCTGTTTGAGCTTGAGAGGCATCTGGATATCTCCGATTACTCCGTAAATGACGCGAGAGTATTCGGCTTTGTAAGCGAAAGGCTCCTGGATCCCTGGATAGAGACCGTAGGGCTTGATTACAAGGAGATGCCGGTTGTCTTTATGGAAGATGTCAACTGGCTGAAAAAAGGCGGAGACTTTCTCAAAAGAAAATTTATTGGTAAATAACGGGGAAATATGAATGGTGGAGGTTGATGAATTATGAAGGGAATTATTTTGGCCGCAGGAAAAGGCACAAGACTTTATCCGGTTACAAAGCCGATCTGCAAACCGCTGCTTCCGGTCTATGACAAGCCTATGATCTATTACCCCTTGTCCGTGCTGATGAGCGCCGGTATCAGGGATGTCCTTGTCATTACACCTCCGGACGATACAAAACCCTTTGAAGACCTTTTGGGGGATGGGTCCGGACTGGGCATGAGAATAAGCTACAAGGAGCAGAAAGTGCAGAGAGGCATAGCGGATGCCTTCCTGATAGCGGAGGATTTTATCGGGGACGACAGTGTCTGTCTGGCTCTGGGGGACAATATATTCTATGGCCCCGCTTTCCGCAGAAAACTGCGCGAGGCAGTAAAGGACGTCAGCCAGGGGGCGGTCATCTTCGGATACTATGTTCCGGATCCCAGGGCCTTCGGCGTTGTGGAGTTCGACTCAGAGGGGAAGGCTATTTCAATAGAAGAAAAGCCCACGCATCCCAAGTCAAATTATATCGTTCCCGGCCTCTATTTCTATGACAGCAGCGTAGTAGAGATCGCGAAAAATGTTAAGCCCTCTGCGAGAGGAGAGCTGGAGATCACATCTGTCAACAATGCCTACCTGGACCAGGGCAGGCTCAGGGTCATTCCTCTGGGAGATGAATTCACCTGGTTTGATACAGGCAGCGCGGACAGTCTCTACGAGGCGGCGGGCGCGATAAAGGCTGCTCAGAGATCCGGCAAGATGATCGGGTGCCTTGAGGAGACCGCTTTCCACAATCAGTGGATCACCATGGACAAGCTCCTGGAGCATGCGGGAGAGATGGCCAAGACGAAGTACGGCCAGTACCTGGAAGCGCTGGCAGACGAGATATAGGAGGAAGCCGGATCGTGTATGGAAAAATATACATGATCCGGCCTCTTGTACTTTTTAAGAAACATAAAAAATGCTTGCAATCCCGGGAATGCGGGTATATAATAATAGAGCTTGTGACATTGATAGCTATGAAGCGTGAGGTTGCTGCGGGATATCCGCAGGTTTTCCGTGGAGCGAATGTCAAGTTAGAAAACTGGCGGCAAGTCACTGTACAAAGTTAAGAGGTTTCATTTGAGGGTGCCTTAAGTCTTATGTGAGCTTAGGAAACACCCGGGTAAGTGTACAGTCACCGCTTGTTGCATCAGATGTCATGCAGGAGAATGTTCCGCATGGCCCATGCGAATTAGGAGGCGGCTTTTTTTATGTCAAGTCAAGTAATGAGAATCACACTGAAAGCGTATGATCACAAACTGATCGATCAGAGCGCATCCAAGATCGTCGAGACCGTCAGAAAGTCCGGCGCTAAGGTTAGCGGACCTGTTCCTCTTCCAACAAAGAAGGAAGTTGTAACGATCCTCAGAGCTGTTCACAAGTATAAGGATTCCAGAGAGCAGTTCGAGCAGCGCACTCATAAGAGGCTGATCGATATCATTGGTCCTACACAGAAGACTGTCGACGCGTTATCCAGACTGGAGATGCCGGCAGGTGTCAACATCGATATCAAGATGAAGACAAAGTAATTATTTTATGACTATCCTAAGTATTCAGTATATGCAAAGATGTACTCGATGCGTCTAGGATGAACGCGGAAGCGTTCCGCTGTAGAATTTCACAGGAGGTGCATTCTTAATGAAGAAAGCAATTTTAACGACAAAGGTCGGCATGACACAGATTTTTGGTGAGGATGGAACACTTACTCCGGTTACTGTCCTTCAGGCCGGCCCCTGCGTGGTAACACAGGTCAGAACAGTAGAGAATGACGGTTACAGCGCAGTTCAGCTTGGCTTCGGTGATATCAGGGAGAAGCTTGTGAACAAGCCTCAGGCCGGTCATTTCGCCAAGGCAGGAGTTCCCGCGAAGAGATTCCTCAAAGAGTTCAGGCTCGAAGATGCCGAGAGTTATGAGCTCGGACAGGAAATCAAGGCAGATATCTTTGCTGCCGGCGATAAGGTTGATGTGACAGCAAGGTCCAAGGGCAAGGGCTTCCAGGGTGCCATCAAGCGCCACGGTCAGTCAAGAGGTCCCATGGCTCACGGTTCCAAGTATCACAGACATGCCGGATCAAATGGTTCCGCTTCTGATCCCAGCCGTGTATTCAAGGGCAAGAGGATGCCGGGACATATGGGAGCTGTAAGAGTTACAGTCGAGAACCTTGAAGTTGTAAGAGTTGACGCCGAGAAGAACCTTATCCTTGTCAAGGGTGCGGTTCCGGGACCCAGGAAGTCTCTGGTCATGGTCAGGGATACGGTCAAGGTCAATAAGTAAACCGGCTCAGGGTCAGACTGGAAAGGAGGAAATTACAGATGGCAAAAGTATCTGTTTATAATATTGAGGGCGCCCAGGTCGGCGAGATCGAACTGGACGATGCCATTTTCGGAGTTGAAGTTAATGAGAACCTCATGCATAAGGTTGTCGTAGCTCATCTGGCTGCTGCCCGTCAGGGTACACAGAGTGCAAGGACACGTTCTGAGGTTAGAGGCGGCGGAAGGAAGCCCTGGAGACAGAAGGGAACAGGCCACGCAAGGCAGGGTTCCATCAGAGCTCCTCAGTGGAAAGGCGGCGGCACAGTATTTGCCCCCAAGCCGAGAGATTATGAGATAAAGGTGAACAAGAAGGAGAGAAGGATCGCTCTCAAGTCTGCTTTCAGCTCAAAGGCAGCAGACAACAAGATTGTTGTTCTTGATTCCCTTTCATTTGATGAGCCCAAGACAAAGAAGTTCGTATCAGTGCTCGGCAAGCTTAATGTCAGCAAGGCACTTGTCGTTGTAGGCAACAAGGACGAGAACGACCAGGGATCTGTGAACGCTGTTCTTTCAGCCCGCAACATTCCTGGTGTTAAGACAGCCTATACCGGTACGATCAATGTCTATGACATTCTGAAATATGATTCTCTGGTTCTTACCAAAGATGCAGTAGCAGCGATCACGGAGGTGTATGCATAATGGCAGATTTAAAGTATTACGACGTCATTTTACAGCCTGTTATCACTGAGAAGAGTATGAATCTCCAGGCTGAGAGAAAGTATACATTCCTTGTTCATCCTGAAGCTACAAAGACTCAGATCAAGGAAGCTGTAGAGAAGATGTTCGAAGGCGCAAAGGTAGCTAAGGTCAACACGATGAATTATGACGGAAAGCTCAAGAGAAGGGGCAGATCCGAGGGCAGGACAGCCAAGAGGAAGAAGGCAGTTGTTCTTCTTAAGGCTGACAGCGCTGATATAGAGATCTTCCAGGGTCTGTAAAGAGATCCGCACAGAATAATAGACGAGACTGACCGGCAGGCAGGCCGGTATAAAAGCCAGACACTTGAAAGGAGTGAAAATAATGGGTATCAAGACATACAGCCCATATACACCTTCCAGAAGACATATGACTGGTTCAGACTTTGCAGAGATCACAAAGAAGAAGCCTGAGAAGTCATTGATCGTATCGAAGAAAAAGACAGCCGGACGCAACGCACAGGGTAAGATCACTGTAAGACATCGCGGCGGCGGTTCCAGAAGGAAATACAGGATAATAGATTTTAAGAGATATAAGGATGACGTTCCCGCAGCAGTAAAGGCAATAGAGTACGATCCCAACAGATCCGCCAACATCGCTCTTATCTGCTACGCAGACGGCGTAAAGTCCTACATCATTGCTCCTGACGGCCTCAAGGTAGGCATGACAGTAGTGAACGGACCCAAGGCTGAAATAAAGGTCGGCAACTGCCTTCCCCTCTCAGCTATCCCTGTAGGTACACTTGTCCACAACGTAGAGCTTACACCCGGAAGAGGCGGCCAGCTCGCACGTTCAGCCGGCAACTCAGCACAGCTGATGGCTAAGGAAGGCAAGTACGCTACGCTCAGGCTTCCCTCCGGCGAGATGAGACTTGTTCCCGTAGAGGGCAGGGCTACAATAGGTCAGGTAGGAAATATCGAGCATGACCTTATCAACATCGGTAAGGCAGGCCGTAAGCGCCATATGGGAATCAGACCTCATGTACGTGGTTCCGTCATGAACCCGAATGATCATCCTCACGGCGGCGGCGAGGGCAGAGCACCTATCGGACGCTCAGGCCCTATGACTCCTTGGGGCAAGCCTGCACTTGGTTACAAGACCCGCAAGAAGCACAACAAGTCCAATAAGATGATCATCAGAAGACGCGACGGAAGCGTGATTAAATAAGGAGGTAATTACTTATGGCTAGATCGCTTAAAAAAGGCCCTTTCGCAGATGCCAGTCTGCTTAAGAAAATCGACGCTATGAACGCGTCCGGTGACAAGGCTGTAATTAAGACATGGTCAAGGCGTTCGACAATATATCCGCAGATGGTTTCTCATACAATAGCGGTTCACGACGGCAGGAAGCATGTTCCCGTATATATCACAGAGGATATGGTAGGACATAAGCTTGGAGAGTTCGTGGCAACCAGGACCTACAGAGGCCATGGCAAGGACGAGAAGAGATCATCAGTAAAATAAAAGTAAGAGGAGGTTTTATCCATGGCTAAAGGTCATAGATCCCAGATAAAGAGGGAGAGGAACAGCAATAAGGATACACGTCCCAGTGCTAAGCTCACTTATGCCAGAATTCCTGTCCAGAAGGCATGCTTCGTTCTTGACGCCATCAGAGGCAAGGACGTAACTGCGGCGGAGGCTATCCTGACATACAACCCGAGATATGCTTCAACGACTATAAATAAGCTGCTTAAGTCAGCAGTTGCCAATGCAGAGAATAACAATGGACTTGACAGGAGCAATCTTTATGTAGAAGAGTGCTACGCAAGCAACGGCCCGATCATCAAGAGGATTCGTCCCAGGGCACAGGGCAGAGCTTACAGGATCGAGAAGAGACTGAGCAACATTACCATTGTTCTGAATGAGAAGTAAGGAGGAGTAGGCAGATGGGACAGAAAGTTAATCCTCATGGCCTCAGAGTAGGTATTATCAAGGATTGGGATTCTACATGGTATGCGGATGCCGATTTCGCAGACAACCTTGTTGAGGACTATAAGATCAGAAAGTTCCTCAAAAAGAGATTATACAGTGCCGGAATCTCTAAGATCAATATAGAGAGAGCGGCTGACAGAGTAAAAGTCACAGTATTTACAGCAAAGCCCGGTATGGTCATCGGACGTCAGCATGCTGAGGTAGATAAGCTGAAGCTTGAGCTCAAGGCTTACACAGATAAGAAAGTTCTCTTCGACGTAAGAGAGGTAAGATATCCTGAGTGCGACGCTCAGCTCGTAGCAGAGGGCATCGCTCATCAGCTTGAGAACCGTATCTCCTTCAGAAGGGCTATGAAGTCCAGCATGCAGAAGACCATGCGCTCCAGAGGCACAGCTCTTGGTATCAAGACAAGCGTAAGCGGCCGTCTCGGCGGTGCGGATATGGCGCGTACAGAGTTCTACAGCGAGGGAACAATTCCCCTTCAGACACTCAGAGCCGATATCGATTATGGATTTGCAGAAGCAGATACAACATATGGCAAAGTTGGTGTTAAGACATGGATCTACCATGGTGAGATCCTTCCGACAAAGGGTAACAAGGAAGGGAGAGATAGATAATGTTAATGCCTAAGAGAGTAAAGCATCGTAAGCAGTTCCGCGGTTCCATGACCGGTAAGGCTCAGCGCGGAAACAGGATCACATACGGTGAGTTTGGTATAGTTGCAACAGAGCCCGGCTGGATCAGATCCAACCAGATAGAGGCAGCCCGTGTAACCATGACACGTTTCGTACGCCGCGGCGGCAAGATCTGGATCAAGATCTTCCCTGACAAGCCGGTAACAGCAAAGCCTGCTGAAACACGAATGGGTTCAGGAAAGGGTTCACTCGAGTACTGGGTAGCTGTCGTTAAGCCCGGCCGCGTTCTCTTTGAGATCGCAGGTGTACCTGAGGCTGATGCAAGAGAGGCACTTCGTCTCGCAACTCACAAACTTCCTATAAAGTGCAAGATCGTATCTCGCGCAGATCTAGAAGGCGGTGAAAGCAGTGAAAAGTAGAGAATATATTAAGGAATTACAGAATAAAGACGCTGATCAGTTAAGCCAGGAGCTTGTGAATGCAAAGAAAGAGCTGTTCAACCTGAGATTTCAGAACGCGACTAATCAGCTTGACAATACAAGCAGGATCAAGGAGGTCCGCAGAAATATTGCGCGTATCCAGACAGTGATCACTGCAAAGGCTAAGACCACCGAGTAATCTGCAGGAAAGGAGATTTTGTCGTGGAAGAGAGAAATCTTAGAAAAGTCAGAGTTGGCAAAGTAGTAAGCAACAAGATGGACAAGACCATCGTGGTTGCTATCGAAGACCGTGTAAAACATCCTCTTTACAAGAAGATCGTAGATAGAACATACAAGCTCAAGGCACATGACGAGAACAATGACGCTAATATCGGCGACAGAGTAAGGGTCATGGAGACAAGGCCGCTGTCCAAGGATAAGAGATGGAGACTTGTAGAGATTATCGAGAGGGCTAAATAATCAGGAGGTAAAGTCATGATTCAGCAGGAAACAAGGCTTCGCGTCGCTGATAATACTGGTGCCAAGGAACTCCTCTGCATCCGTGTTATGGGCGGTTCGACCAGAAGATATGCAAATATCGGTGATGTGATCGTAGCTTCTGTCAAAGATGCAACACCCGGCGGAGTTGTCAAGAAGGGTGAAGTCGTAAAGGCAGTTGTCGTACGTACAGTCAAGGGCGCTCACCGTAAAGATGGTTCTTCCATCAGGTTTGACGAGAATGCAGCAGTTATCATCGGATCAGACAACAATCCCAGGGGAACACGTATTTTCGGGCCTGTAGCAAAAGAACTGCGTGAGAAACAGTTTATGAAGATCGTTTCTCTGGCGCCGGAAGTACTTTAAGGAGGTAGCACCTATGTCGACTATGAAGATTAAGAAAGGCGATATGGTTCAGGTTGTCGCCGGTAAAGATAAAGGCAAGTCCGGCAAGGTCATCGAAGTTGATCACAAGAAGGGCAGAGTTCGTGTAGAGGGTCTTAACATGATCACAAAGCACACAAAGCCTTCTGTATCAAACCAGCAGGGCGGCATCATTACCGTTGAGGGCGCTATGGATGCGTCAAACGTAATGTACCTCGCTGACGGCAAGGTTTCGAGAATCGGATTTGTCGTAGAGACAGATGAGAATGGCAAGAAGACCAAGAAGCGTGTTGCAAAAGCAACAGGCAAGGTAATTGACTAACGGGGAGGAGGAAGAACTGTGAACAGATTACAGGAAAAATACAACACAGAGATCGTTCCCGCAATGACGGAGAAGTTCAAATATAAAAATGTGATGCAGGTTCCCAAGCTTTCCAAGATCGTCGTTAATATGGGTGTCGGCGAAGCAAAGGAGAATTCAAAGCTTCTCGATTCAGCTGTTGCCGATATGACTATCATTACCGGTCAGAAGCCGATCATCACAAAAGCTAAGAAGTCAATCGCTAATTTCAAGATCAGAGAGGGTATGAACATCGGCTGCAAGGTTACACTGCGAGGCAGCAAGATGTATGATTTCGCAGACCGTCTCATTAACCTGGCACTGCCCCGAGTACGTGACTTCCGCGGTGTCAACCCCAACTCATTTGATGGCAGAGGAAACTATGCCCTTGGTATCAAGGAGCAGCTCATTTTCCCTGAGATCGAGTATGATAAGGTTGATAAGGTCAGAGGTATGGATGTTATATTCGTTACAACAGCCAACACTGACGAAGAAGCACGTGAACTTATCCGTCTTTTCGGAATGCCGTTTGCAAAGTAAGGAGGTAGTGTTACATGGCTAAGACATCTATGAAGGTTAAGCAGCTGCGTAAACCTAAATTCTCAACAAGACAGTACAATCGCTGCAGGATCTGCGGCCGTCCTCACGCATATCTGCGTAAGTATGGCATCTGCAGGATCTGCTTCCGTGAGCTTGCATACAAAGGCGAGATCCCGGGCGTCAAGAAGGCAAGCTGGTAATTTCTGGAAGGAGGAAGGTTACAATGACAGATCCCATTGCAGATATGCTTACAAGAATTCGCAACGCGAATATGGCAAAGCATGATAAGGTTGATGTTCCTGCATCTAAGATGAAGCTCGCTATCGCGGGAATCCTCAAGGATGAGGGTTATATAAAGGATTTTGAGGTTACAGGAGAAGCTCCTGCACAGAATATAAATATCACACTTAAGTACGGTGTAGACAAGAATGACAAGGTCATCACCGGACTCAAGAGAATCTCTAAGCCCGGTCTCCGCGTATATTCCAGCGCGGCCGATATGCCTAAGGTTCTTGGCGGTCTTGGTATTGCAATTGTGTCTACAAACAAAGGAATCATCACTGACAAGCAGGCAAGGAAAGAGAACGTCGGCGGAGAAGTCCTTGCTTTCATCTGGTAATAACGCACAGGTGGCGGCAGCTGCCGCCGCGCGTTTTGCCGACGGGCAAGAATAAGGAGGTACGGGCATGTCACGTATAGGTAGAATGCCAATCGCTATCCCTGCAGGTGTTACTGTAGATATAGCAGAAAATAATAAAGTGACTGTAAAGGGTCCCAAGGGTCAGATTGAGAGACTTATGGCTCCCGAGATGGAAATTAAAGTAGAAGATAATCAGCTCACGGTCAGCAGACCCAATGATCTGAAGAAAATGAAAGCTCTTCACGGTCTTACAAGATCTCTTCTCAACAACATGGTGATCGGCGTAACAGACGGCTATTCAAAGAAGCTCGAGATCAACGGCGTTGGTTACAGGGCTGCAAAGCAGGGCAAGAAGCTTGTGCTGTCATTAGGCTACTCACATCCTGTTGAGATGGAAGACCCTGAGGGTATAGAGACAGTTCTTGACGGCCAGAACACCATCATGGTCAATGGTATCGACAAGGAGAAGGTCGGCCAGTACGCTGCTGAGATCAGAAGCAAGAGAGCACCGGAGCCTTACAAGGGCAAGGGTATCAAGTATGCTGATGAGGTCATCAGACGCAAGGTCGGCAAGACAGGTAAGAAGGCATAAAGGAGGGTGAATAACAAATGGTTATCAAGAAGTCAAGAAGCATTGCTCGTATAAAGAAGCACAGAAGACTGCGTAATCATCTGGCTGGCACAGCTGAGCGCCCTCGTTTATCTGTGTTTAGAAGCAACAAACATATCTACGCTCAGATTATAGATGATGAGAAGGCTGTCACTCTCGCGGCTGCATCAACTATGGAGAAGGCTATCGCGGACGAACTTGAGCATACAGATACCGTTGAGGCAGCTCAGGCTGTCGGCAGTGCTGTTGCCAAGAGGGCTCTCGACAAGGGAATCACAGAAGTAGTCTTCGACAGAGGCGGATATATCTATCAGGGCAAGGTACAGGCTCTTGCAGACGCAGCAAGAGAAGCCGGCCTCAAGTTCTAAGCGCAGGGAGGAGTTTAGATGAAACGCAATATTGTTGATGCAAGCCAGTTAGAGTTAAATGATAAAGTCGTTGCCATAAAGCGTGTAACAAAGGTTGTAAAGGGCGGCCGTAATATGAGATTCGCTGCGCTCGTCGTTGTTGGCGACGGAAACGGTCATGTCGGCGCAGGTCTTGGCAAGGCTGCCGAGATCCCTGAGGCGATCCGCAAGGGCAGAGAGGCTGCTTCCAAGTCCCTCATCACAGTTCCCCTTGATGACAATCAGAGTGTTACACATGATTACACCGGACATTACGGCGGTGCCACAGTCCTTCTCAAGAGGGCTCCCGAAGGTACCGGTATCATCGCAGGCGGTCCCGCGCGTACCGTGCTTGATCTTGCCGGCTACAAGAATATCCGTACAAAGTCCCTTGGTTCAAACAACAAACAGAATGTCGTTCTCGCTACACTCGATGGACTCAAGGCTCTTCAGACACCTGAAGCAGTAGCACGCAAGCGCGGCAAGTCCGTAGCTGAGATTCTTGCGTAAGGAGGCTTTTGAGATGGCAGATAAATTAAAGATCACATTAGTAAAGTCTACGATCGGAGCAATCCCCAAGCACAGGAGAACTGTAGAAGCTCTGGGGATCCACAAGCTCTATAAATCTGTAGTGCTGCCCGATAACGCGGCAACAAGAGGAATGATACATCAGGTTCAGCACCTGGTTAAGGTAGAGGAGGTGCAGTAATGAACTTATCTGAGTTAAGACCTGCCGCAGGTTCTACACACAGCGCTAATTTCAGAGTCGGCCGCGGCCATGCTTCAGGCAACGGAAAGACAGCCGGCAAGGGACACAAGGGTCAGAAGGCTCGTTCCGGAGCACCCAGACCGGGTTTTGAAGGCGGTCAGATGCCTTTATACAGAAGACTCCCCAAGAGAGGCTTCACAAATATCAACACAAAGGACATCGTAGCTATCAATGTATCTGAGCTTGAGAGATTTGAAGACGGCGCCACAGTTACCATCGAGGCTCTTATCGAGTCCGGAGCAATAAAAAGAGCAGGCGACGGCGTTAAGATCTTAGGAGGCGGAGAGCTCACAAAGAAGCTCAATGTCCAGGCGAATAAATTCAGCGCTTCTGCTGTTGAGAAGATACAGTCACTCGGTGGTACAGCAGAGGTGGTATAATGGCCGGTGCCAACAAGACCGGATGGAGCGTCCGGAACATGCTTAAGGTTCCTGACATCCGCCAGAAGCTCTTTTATACATTTCTGATACTTATCATAGTCAGGCTCGGGGCACAGGTCCCCGTGCCCGGCGTGAGCAGGGATGTATTTGCGTCATGGTTCCAGAATCAGTCAGCAGGAGCTGCTGATCTGTTTGATATGATGACGGGCGGTTCATTCAGTCAGATGTCGATATTCGCGTTAAGCATTACGCCTTATATCACATCATCCATTATTATGCAGCTCATGACCATCATCATTCCTTCTCTTGAAGAGATGCAGAAGGATCAGGACGGCCGTGAGAAAATGAGAGAATATACATTCTATCTCTCCATAGCGCTCGCCGCACTTCAGGCAGCAGCCATGGGAATAGGATTTTACAGGAGCGGAAGTCTTCAGACACACAGTGTCGGTGCAATGATCACTGTGATCGTCGCGCTTCTGACAGGCGGCATGGTGCTTGTGTTCCTCGGTGAGATGATCACAAAGCACGGCATTGGAAATGGTATTTCCATCATCCTCCTCTTTAATATCATAGAGAGGATGCCGCAGGATACGAAGACATTATATGATACCTTCATGAAGGGCAGGAATATCGTAAAGCAGGGACTTGCATTCCTTGTGATCCTGGCGATCATCGTTCTTATGATAGCGCTTGTTGTCATGCTGCAGGACGCCTACGTCAAGATCCCGGTCCAGAATTCATCGAAGGTGCTCGGCAGGAGATCTGTGGGAAGCCAGGGGGATCATATTCCCTTTAAGATTAATTCGGCAAACGTAATCCCCGTTATTTTTGCAAGTTCGCTCATGTCCATGCCCGGACTTGTCGTCTCCTTCCTGAACAGATCACCCGGCGGCATACCGGGCGAGATACTGAAGGTTCTTAACCAGAGCAACTGGTTCAACCCGTCCGCGATGCAGTATACAGTCGGAGCGGTCATCTATGCGCTTCTTGTTATTGCATTTGCTTATTTCTATACTTCTATCACCTTCAATCCCCAGGAGGTTTCCGAGAGACTGAAGGAGAGGGGCAGTTTCATCCCGGGACACAGGCCCGGCAAACAGACGGTGGAGTATCTTCAGCAGATTTCCAGCTCAACGATATTTATAGGAGCGGTCGGTCTTTTGATCGTAGCCATTCTGCCTATCGTCCTTTCGGGACTGACAGGAGCAGATGTGTCTGTCGGCGGAACATCTCTTATCATTATCGTGGGCGTTATCATTGAGACGATCAGACATATTGACTCAGAAGTTGAGGAACGTCATCTTACCGGTCTTCTCAGCAATAGGAACTGACCGGTACCTGATACAAGGAGGGGTATAGAATGAAGATTGTTATGCTTGGAGCTCCCGGAGCCGGCAAAGGCACACAGGCAGATATGATAGCTGACATGTTCAGCATTCCCCATATATCTACCGGTGATATTTTCAGAGAGAATATAAAGAACGGCACAGAGCTGGGCGCTAAGGCAAAGGGTTACATGGACAAGGGAGAGCTTGTCCCCGATGAGCTTGTATGCGACCTGGTTGTAGACAGGATTCAGCAGGATGACTGCGTCAAAGGATATATTCTTGATGGATTTCCCAGGACGATCCCTCAGGCAAATGCTCTCGAGGAGGCCCTGAAGGCAATCGGCCAGAAGCTGGACTACGCGATCGACATAGAAGTCCCTGATGAGAACATCATCAGCAGAATGTCGGGACGCCGTTCCTGCACAGGCTGCAATGCTGTTTACCATGTTGTGTACAACCCTCCCAAGACAGAGGGTATTTGCGATAAATGCGGCGGAAAACTTGTCCTCAGGGACGATGATAAGCCGGAGACAGTTAAAAACAGACTGAACGTGTATCACGAGCAGACTCAGCCTCTTATAGATTTCTATAAGGGAACCGGGGTTCTCCATGAGGTTGACGGAACCCAGACGATGGAGAAAGTTTTTGCTGATATTAAGAATGTGATCGGGGCCTGAAGAGGCCTGCGGTTTTAAAAAGTCTGCGCAGGCGGCATAAGCTGCCTGCCCGGGCTTTCTTGCTGTCATGCACATATGTGTGGAGGAATCATAGATGTCAAAGTCAGATGTGATCGAGGTCGAGGGAATCGTAGTTGAGAAACTTCCCAATGCCATGTTCAAAGTAGAACTTGAGAATAAGCACATTGTTCTTGCCCATATCAGCGGCAAGCTCAGGATGAATTTCATAAAGATCCTGCCTGGAGATAAGGTAAAGATCGAACTCTCTCCTTATGATCTTACAAAAGGAAGGATAACATGGCGTGATAAATAAGGGTCATATATCTTGACCTTTTCCGTCATTTGTGATAAAATATGATGCGCGCTTCTGTGAGGCACGTATCTTTTTTCATGTATTCGCAGAATGCGTATAAAATCAGAATAATAGAAAGGAGCGGTAGTTGTGAAGGTTAGATCATCTGTTAAGCCTATGTGCGAAAAGTGCAAGGTCATTAAGAGAAAGGGCGTCATCAGAGTCATCTGCGAGAACCCGAAGCATAAACAGAGACAGGGCTGATGGCTGTAGCTGTTGCGCTTTAACGTGCAGATATAACATGTAAAGCGTGTTTCTGTTATTTTGTTTAAGTCAAATTTGCCTCAGAAGGAGGCAGATCAGCGTATGCGGCTGCAGTGAAGAGGACCCTGATAACAGGTGAAAGCTTCACGACCGTCGGCAGAAGATGACCGTCATCATCCAAGCCGAAAGTTTCCTATTTTATAATATATATGAGCATCCCTAGTCAGGAAGGGCCCCCGCCAGGCGGAAGGCTTGCCTGACAGATTAATTCGGAGGTGTAATTTAATGGCTCGTATCAGTGGTGTCGACTTACCAAGAGATAAACGAATCGAAATCGGCCTTACTTATGTTTACGGCATTGGCAGAGCAACTTCAAATCGTCTGCTGGAGAAAGCCGGAGTAGATCCCAACACCAGAGTTAGAGATCTTTCAGATGAGGAAGTAGCAAAGATCACAAGCGCAATCCAGGATGAGAATATCCTCATAGAAGGCGAGCTCCGCCGTGAGGTCGCTATGAATATCAAGAGACTGCAGGAGATCGGCTGCTACAGGGGTATCCGTCACAGGAAGGGACTTCCTGTTCGTGGACAGAAGACAAAGACGAACGCAAGGACACGTAAAGGCCCCAGGAAGACTGTTGCAAACAAGAAGAAGTAAGGATAGGAGGATATTGGTTCAATGGCTAAGAAAGCTGTAAAAAAAGTGGCTAAAAAGCGTATCAGAAAAAATGTTGATCGCGGTCAGGCACATATTCAGTCATCTTTTAATAATACGATCGTTACTCTCACTGATTCAGAAGGCAATGCTATTTCATGGGCAAGTGCCGGCGGACTTGGATTCAGAGGATCCCGTAAGTCCACTCCGTACGCAGCTCAGATGGCTGCAGAGACAGCTGCAAAGGCAGCTATCCCCCACGGTCTTAAGTCAGTAGATGTCTTTGTAAAGGGTCCCGGTTCAGGACGTGAAGCTGCTATCCGTGCTCTTCAGGCAAACGGAATAGATGTTACCAGCATTAGAGACGTATCCCCGGTTCCGCACAACGGATGCCGCCCGCCCAAGCGCAGAAGAGTCTGATAGGAGGTTATTAAGACATGGCAAGAGATATGGTACCAGTTATAAAGAGATGCAGGAGCCTGGGACTTGAGCCGGCTAATCTCGGAACAGATAAGAAATCAAAAAGACAGCCTGCAAGGACTGGCAGGAAGAAATCAGAATACGGTCTTCAGCTGACAGAGAAGCAGAAGGCAAAGTTTATCTATGGCGTTCTGGAGAAGCCTTTCAGAAACTACTTCGCAAAGGCAAGCCAGATGAAGGGCCAGACAGGTGAGAACCTGATGAAGATGCTCGAGTGCAGACTTGACAATGTCGTATTCAGACTTGGATTTGCCAGGACACGTAAGGAAGCAAGGCAGATGGTTGGCCACAAGTTCTTTACCGTGAACGGCAAGCTTGTCAACATTCCTTCCTATCAGGTAAAGCCCGGCGATGTGATCGAAGTAAAGGAGAAGTACAAGTCTTCTCAGAGAATCAAGGACGTTCTCGAAGCTGCAGGATCAAGAGCAGTTTCCGAATGGCTTGAGGCAGATCAGGACAACTTTAAGGGAGAGGTAAAGGCATATCCTCTTCGTGAGCAGATCGATGTACCTGTTAACGAGGTGCTTATCGTCGAGTTGTACTCCAAGTAATAATCTGATCTGATTTTTTACCCTCAGTTAGCATTACCCATGAAGGAGGGTCGACCATATTGTTGAATTTCGAAAAACCGAATATTGAGATTGCTGAGATATCTGATGACAACAGATACGGACGTTTTGTCGTAGAACCGCTTGAGAGAGGCTATGGCATCACCCTGGGGAATTCCCTCAGGAGGATCATGCTCTCATCTCTCCCCGGTTCAGCTGTAAGTCATGTAAAGATAGATGGTGTTGTGCATGAGTTCAGTTCCATTCCCGGTGTCAAGGAAGATGTAACTGAGATCATCATGAATATAAAGAGCCTTGCGATCAAGAATACCAGCTCTACGGACGAGCCCAAGACCGCTTACATTGAAGCGGAGGGCGAGGGAGTAGTAACTGCTGCCGATATTCAGGTGGATCCCTGCATTCAGATCATGAACCCCGATCAGGTCATTGCTCATCTCAGCGGTGGTCCTGACTGCAGACTGTATATGGAACTTACCATTACGAACGGCAGAGGTTATGTGAGCTCAGATAAGAACAAGGATCCCGAGTCTCCTATCGGTGTGATCGCCGTAGATTCTATCTATACACCTGTCGAGCGTGTAAACCTTAAGGTAGAGAATACGCGTGTAGGTCAGGTGACAGATTATGACAAGCTTACACTTGAGATTTATACAAACGGAACACTTGGACCGGATGAGGCAGTAAGCCTTGCAGCCAAGGTGCTCAGCGATCATTTGGACCTCTTCATCGATCTTTCAGAGAATGCCAAGACAGCAGAAGTCATGGTCGAGAAGGAAGACAACGAGAAGGAAAAGGTTCTTGAGATGACTATAGATGAGCTCGAGTTGTCAGTTCGTTCTTACAACTGCCTGAAGCGTGCAGGCATCAATACAGTTGAGGAACTCACGAACCGCACAGCGGAAGATATGATGAAGGTCAGGAACCTGGGCCGCAAGTCTCTGGATGAGGTTCTTGCGAAGTTGAAGGAATTTGGTCTTCAGCTTAAACCGAGCGACGAATAAGAGATATACATTAAGGAGGATATACGATGGCAGGTTATAGAAAACTTGGAAGAACATCCAGCCAGCGTAAAGCACTTCTCAGGAATCAGGTGACAGACCTGTTATTCTATGGCAAGATCCGTACTACAGACGCTAAGGCAAAGGAAGTAAGGAAGATTGCTGAGAAGCTTATCGCACTTGCTGTTAAAGAGAAGGATAATTTTGAGGAAGTTACCGTTGAGGGCAAGAAGATAAAGAGAGACGAGAACGGTAAGGCTGTTAAAGAGAACGGCCAGAAGGTATTCGAAACTGTTGAGAAGAAAGTCAAGAAAGATCTGCCTTCCCGTCAGCATGCCAGAAGACAGATGGCAAGAGTTCTCTATGGCAGGAAAGATGTCCCCAAGGCAGCTGCAGGCAGAAAGGCTGATACGAAGGTCGTTGACCTTACAGACAAACTTTTCGATGAGTATGGTCCCAAGTATGCTGACCGCAACGGCGGTTATACCAGGATCGTCAAGATCGGCCTGCGCAAGGGTGACGCCGCTATGGAGTCTATTCTCGAGCTGGTATAAGATTTATGTTATTTCAGGCTGCCACAGGTTTGACTCTGCGGCAGCCGTTTTTTTATTGATAAGGGAAAAAGGCAGCAGGAAAAGATTATGGATATTATCAGGACCCTGCATCTTTGCCACAGGTTTGTGACAAAAGACGGGGATGGCAAAGTTATTTCCAGTAAGGATGCCCTGGATGATGTGAATCTCTCAATCGAGGAGGGCAGCTTTACCGCCATTATCGGCCGCAACGGGTCAGGCAAATCTACCATGGCAAGGCACTTAAACGCCCTTTTGCGCCCCACAAGCGGCACTGTGCT
This sequence comes from uncultured Eubacteriales bacterium, assembly GCA_900314845.1. Lineage (GTDB taxonomy): Bacteria > Bacillota > Clostridia > Lachnospirales > Lachnospiraceae > UBA2912. The sequence continues at coordinate 4,736 of OMWV01000027.1, read as the reverse complement.
TGTCGACGGCATGGACACAGCAGATGAGAGCCGGCCGCTGGCCATCCGGGAGAAGGCCGGCATGGTCTTTCAGAATCCGGATAATCAGATCATAGCCAGTGTCGTTGAGGAGGATGTTGCCTTCGGCCCTGAGAATATAGGCCTGCCGCCGGAGGAGATATGGGAGAGGGTCGCGCAGAGTCTTGAGAGCGTAGGCCTTAGCAGCTGCCGGTATATGTCTCCGGAGAGACTCTCCGGGGGTCAGAAGCAGAGAGTCGCTATCGCAGGCATCATGGCAATGAGACCCTCCTGCATGATCCTGGACGAGCCCACGGCTATGCTGGATCCGGCAGGCAGAAAGTCTGTCATGGACGCGGTAAAAAAGCTGAATGCCCAGGAGAAGGTCACGATCATCCTCATCACACACTATATGGAAGAAGCTGCCATGGCCGACAGGATCATAGTCATGGATCAGGGCCGGCCGGCCGCAGACGGAAGCCCGGGAGAAATATTTTCCGATGAGGAAAAGCTGGACAGGCTGCATCTGTCCCTCCCCCCGGCAGTCAGACTGGCGCATGAGCTGCAAAGGCGGGGCATAGGACTGCCGGATGGGATAATTGATGCCGACAGCCTTGTTCAGGCTCTTACAGGCGTTTTGTGCCGCAAATGACGGAGGTGTCGAGTTGAATATTATCAGGCTTGAGAACGTAAGCTATGACTATGATGCCGGGCTTCCTTTTGCCGCCCACGCCCTGAAAGATATCAATCTTGACATAGAAGAAGGCTCCATCGTCGGCCTGATCGGATCCACGGGATCCGGGAAATCTACTCTTTTGCAGCAGATGAACGGCCTGCTCAGACCAACAGCAGGCAAGGTCTATTTTCGGGGAGAGGACATTGCCGGCAGGCGGTCCGGAGCGGGAAATATCTGCGCACAGGTAGGCATGGTCTTTCAGTATCCCGAGAATCAGCTTTTTGGCGAAGACATTGTCAGCGACGTCATGTTCGGCCCCTTAAATATCGGCTGCAGCAAAAAAGAGGCGTGGGAGCGGGCTGCCGCTGCCCTCAAGATGCTGGGGATAGGGGAGGAGGATTTTCGAAAATCCCCCTTCGAACTGTCAGGAGGTCAGAGGAGGCGGGCTGCTATCGCCGGGATCATAGCCATGGATCCCCAGGTTCTTCTTCTGGACGAGCCCATGGCCGGACTTGACGCCCAAGGGCAGAAAGAACTCCTGGACACGATCATGAGTATCAGGCGGAAGAGGAAGATGACTGTTATCTGGTCCTCGCATTCCATGGACGATATGGCCTGCTATGTTCAGAGACTCCTTGTCATGCACGAGGGCAGGATCGTCCGCGACGGGACGCCGGCCCAGGTCTTTGAGGACGCGGATTACCTGGAGAGCATCGGCCTTGGCATCCCCCAGGCAGAAGCAATAGTCCGGGCACTGAAGGCCGCGGGCGCGGATGTAGAGACAGATGCCCTGACGATCGGGCAGGCAGCTGACCGGATAGAGGAAGCCTGCAGGCGTGCACGCACGCAGAAAGAAGGTGCGTGACAGATGGGACGCAGCGTAACGATCGGCCAGTATTATCCGGCTGATTCTCCCATTCATCGGCTTGATCCCCGGGTAAAACTCCTGGGTACCCTTGTCTTTCTTGTGACCGTATTTTTTATAAAGAATATAGACAGTTTTGTTCTTGCCACGGCCTTTCTTGTCTTGGTCATTGTCCTGTCCAGAGTTCCCTTCCGCCTGATGCTGAAAGGTATGAGAGCCATCCTGGCTATTCTGGTGCTGACATTTGTCCTGTCGATCTTCACCGTACCCGGCCAGCCTCTGGCCCATCTTGGCGCCCTGACCATTACCAGGGAAGGGCTTAGGACGGCTCTTTATATGTGCATGCGGCTTTTTTACCTGGTGACGGGCGCCTCTATCATGACGCTTACGACGACGCCGGCCAAGCTCACGGACGGCATGGAAAAAGGCCTGCGTTTTCTGCGTGTTTTTCATGTACCGGTCCACGAGATCGCGATGATGATGTCTATCGCTCTGCGCTTTATTCCTATCCTGATGGATGAGCTGGACAGGATCATGAAGGCCCAGAAGGCCAGGGGGGCAGATTTCCAGTCGGGCGGGCTCATAACCCGGGTAAAAGGCCTGATTCCCATCCTCGTGCCCCTTTTTGTCTCCGCCGTGAGAAAGGCCGAGGATCTGGCAAATGCAATGGAAGCCAGGTGTTATCACGGGGGAGAGGGCCGTACCAGGATGAAGCCTCTCGTCTATGGGAAAAGGGACGCGGCGGCTTATCTGCTGCTTGCCATATACACAGCGGCTGTCATCCTGCTGGGGATATTCCCGCTCAGCGCTAAGCTTTAAGATTACATGAAATTGGAGGTATCCCATGCACAGGATCAGACTTACGGTTGCCTATGACGGAACAGATTACTGCGGCTGGCAGGTGCAGCCCAACGGCATTTCCGTGCAGAAGACCTTGCAGAATGCCATAGAAGATCTTGTCCGGGAGCCTGTCGCGCTTACGGGGGCCAGCCGGACAGATTCCGGGGTTCACGCCCTGGGCCAGGTGGCGGTCTTCGACACGGACAGGGAGATCCCTCCTGCAAAATACGCGATGGCTCTTAATCAGAGGCTGCCGGGGGATATCGTGGTCCAGAAGTCGGAGGAAGTGGCGCAGGATTTTCATCCCCGCTATACCAATGTGCGCAAGACCTATGAGTACAGGATTCTTGGCAGGCGGATGCCCCTGCCGGCAGAGAGGCGATATTCCTGGTTCGTCCCGGCGGCGCTTGATTTTGACGCCATGGCCCGGGCTGCCCGCCTTTTTGAGGGAGAGCACGACTTCAGGTCCTTCTGCTCACAGAAGACGGATGTCAGATCGACGGTCAGGACCATATACAGGTCAGAGCTTGTCAGGGACGGTGAGATCATCCTCTACCGGGTTTCCGGCAGCGGATTTCTCTACAACATGGTGCGGATCCTGACCGGCATGCTGGTTATGGTCGGACGGGGCAGGAGAAATGCTGCTGACATCATGAAGGCTCTGGAGGATCCCCGCCCTCAGGCTGCCGCTCCGGTTGCTCCCGCCTGCGGACTTACTCTTGTCAGCGTAGAGTACCCGGATGAAGAGAAGAATAATAAGGAATCCGAGCCAAAAAATAATTGACACGGACCTGGTTTTGCCATATAATAACTAGATGTGACAGTATGTTGAAGACAGGACTTCCATGCCCCGGCAGCCCTGATTCACAATAGATAATTGACTTATTAGCCTAAGTCCCGGCCATCACTTCCCAGACGGGCAGGACAGCGGATGTTGCTCCGATTTTGAAGGAGCCTATACCAGGAGGTATATGATGAAGAATTTTGTAGCCACTCCGGCGACAATAGAAAGAAAATGGTATGTAGTTGATGCATCAGGACAGACACTGGGCCGCTTAACATCCCAGGTTGCCTCCATCCTGAGAGGAAAGAATAAACCTGTTTTCACACCCTACCTTGACATGGGCGACTATGTGATCGTTGTCAACGCGGACAAGATCAAGGTTACAGGCAAGAAGATGAGCCAGAAGATCTACTACAGACATTCTGATTATGTTGGCGGCATGAAGACAGCCACATTAAAGGAAATGATGAACAAGAAGCCTGAGGATGTCATTTACCACGCAGTAAAGGGCATGCTCCCCAAGGGTCCCCTGGGAAGATCTATGATCGAGAAGCTTCATGTTTACGCAGGACCTGATCACAAGCATGCAGCTCAGAAACCCGAAGTTCTTGAGCTTAAGTACTAATATAGTCGGAAAGGAGATAAGAGAATGGCTTCAGAATCATTTTATGGAACAGGTAGAAGGAAGAAGAGTATCGCCAGAGTGTATCTTGTACCCGGTACAGGCAAGATCACTGTGAATAAAAGAGATATAGACGACTATTTCGGATATGAGACTCTCAAGGTTGTTGTTCGCCAGCCCCTCGCAGCTACAGACACAGCTGACAAGTTCGACGTTAAGGTCAACGTCGTAGGCGGTGGTTACACAGGCCAGGCAGGCGCTATCCGTCACGGCATCGCACGTGCCCTTCTGCAGGCTGATCCTGAATACAGACAGGTTCTCAAGAAGGCCGGCTATCTTACACGTGATCCCAGAATGAAAGAGCGTAAGAAGTACGGTCTCAAGGCCGCACGTCGTGCGCCTCAGTTCAGCAAGAGATAATCAGCTGTTCAAACCGTATCAAAATGGTTCAAAAAGCCCGGAAAATCAAGGTTTTCCGGGCTTTTCCTATATCCAAAAGGTCTGATATGGTTTGGCCTGATTTGGCAAAACAGAACCCATTTTCACCCAGTTTTTTATGGTTAAATATAGGACAACCGACAAAATCGAGGGCAAAAAGAGGGCCAAGTGGTTAAAAAATAGGACAACCGCAGGCCGATTTTCACCGTCTGGAGAGGTGGTTTTACTGCTCCCTTCCGGGTGCGTTTTTCGTTTGGTCGGTTTGAAATGATTTGACCTAATTTGAACAAAACAGAATAAATTTAATGCCGAGCGCTCAGCTTTTTCTGCTGGGCGTTTTTTGCTTTCCGGGATTAGAAAGAGCCGTCACTTTTCATTTTTGAAGTGGCGGCTTTTTCTATTTCCAGAAGAACGATCAACATTCAGAAATGAGGTGAAGTCCATGAACACGCAAATCATCGCCATCGCCAATCAGAAAGGCGGTGTCGGCAAGACAACGACCTGTGCGAACTTA
>OMWV01000024.1 GCA_900314845.1 uncultured Eubacteriales bacterium | reverse complement strand
CGCTCATCATCGAAAATCCGAAGGATTTGAGATGTGGAGCGGCAAAGCCGTGTCGAGTAGGGGGATGAACTTCCTCCTACTCGATTGGCGGCGGCCTGGCGGATTGCGTCCATTTCGATGGAAAAGGGCAAAGATGGACGTAACAATTAGTCTGCATTTGGGACAAGCTACGTCCATATCGCAAAAAAAGAAGGATTTTGGACGTATGCAGCGTGGGGCAATATCTGCCGGCATACGTCCTAAATCGGCAAATAGCCCTAAATGGACGTAATCCCTTTCCGGCGCCCAAAAAGTTACGTCCAAAATGGGCAAAATCCCGCAAATGGACGTAACCCCGCCAGAAGAAATCAAGTTTGTGGCATATGCCAGACAATGGCAAGTCCGGCCAGCCCCTGGCGCCCGCCGGAAGAAATCTTGTTCGCGGCGTCAGCCGGGCAAAGGCGGGTCAGGGCGGGAGCCCGGCGCCTGCCGGAAGAAGTATCTGGGAGGAAGGAGAATCGATTATGGATCAGACATTTATGGGGACGAAGAAGGTATTTCCGCTTGTTCTGTCCATGGCATTGCCCATGGTGCTGAGCATGCTGGTGAATTCCCTTTATAACATCATAGACAGCTATTTTGTGGCCAGGATCAGCGCCGACGCCATGACATCGCTCTCCCTCATTTTCCCCCTGCAGAACATCGTGGGGGCTGTCAGTATTGGCTTCGGCGTCGGGGTAAATGCTGCCGTTGCCTTTTACATAGGGGCGGGGGACAGGGAAAAGGCGAGAGAGAGCGCTTCTCTGGGTCTTATCCTCAGTATCCTGCACGGGATCGTTCTGACCATCGTCATGATGATCGTCATGCCGGGATTTCTGCGCTCCTTCGGGGCTTCTGAGGCCATTGTGGAGGGCGGCCTGAACTATGGGTGGATCGTCATGGCATTTTCCGTTATCATTTCTGTCGGGATCTGTTATGAGAAGCTGTTCCAGGCCGTGGGCCTTATGAAGGTCTCCATGTTCAGCATGATGGCAGGCTGCATTGCCAATATCATCCTGGATCCCCTTATGATATTCGGCCTGGGTCCCTTTCCTGAGATGGGCATAGCAGGGGCGGCGGCAGCGACCGGCATCGGTCAGCTCATCACCCTCCTCATCTACCTGGCCGTCTACCTGCGGGGCAGACTGGGGATCCCCATCAGCCTGAACCCCTTTAAAAGAAAATGGAAACTTGCCGGCCGCCTTTATCTTGTGGGCGGACCGGCCTCCCTCAACCAGGGTCTGCCCTCCGTTCTCATCACCGTGCTCAACGGCATCCTGGCCGGCCTGGGCGGGAACGGCGTCCTCATCCTGGGGATATACAACAAGCTGCAGACATTTATCTTTCTCACCGTAAATGGAATCGTCCAGGGGATCCGGCCTCTGGCCGGCTACAATTACGGGGCCCGCAAGTTCGGGCGGGTGCGCCAGATCTCCCGGGCCGCCCTTTCCATGGCATTGGCCATCATGGTCTTTGGCACCCTGCTCTGCCAGCTGATCCCGGACCGCCTCATGGGTCTCTTTCTGACAGACCCGGCTGCCTTATCCGAGAGCGCCCGGGCCCTTAAGATCATAAGCCTGGGCTTTAACGCCTCCGCCTTCTCCCTCACATTCAGCGGAATGCTGGAGGGCCTCGGCAAGGGCCTGCACTCTCTTTGCATCATGCTGCTGAGAAATGTCATCGTCATCATTCCCGCAGCATTTATCCTGACCCGCCTTCTGGGAAATGCAGATGGGGTCTGGCATTCTTTCTGGATCGCAGAGTGGGTTTCTGTCCTGATCGCCGGCTTCCTCTACCGCCGGGTGCTGGCAAGGGCAGAAAAAAAATAAAGGGCTGCCCGAAAGGGGCGCCCTATACGAGGATCAGCTCAAGAAGAAAGACGGTGGCGCAGCAGATGATGGCTGTGACAAAGAGACCCTTGCCCCGCCATGCTGCTGCGGCTCCGGCGGCCAGAGCGGCTGCACCGGCTATAGGAGACTGGGTCGCCCTTATGATGGAAGGAACCGTCATGGCTGCCAGGGTGACTGTCGGCACATAGTAGAGAAAAGACTGGATAAAAGGGCTTTTTATGCGGCCATTTGTCAGCAGGATGGGCATAAAGCGGATGAAAAATGTAACCGCTGCCATAACAAGAATGTAGATGTAGGTATTTGTGCTCATTTTCAGGCCTCCTTGCAGGCTGGCTCTTCCTTAGCTGAAGCTGCAGGCTCTCTCTCCGGCTCCTGGACTTTGCGGGGGAAGAAATAGGCTGCCAGGGAGGAGACGGCCACGGTGATGATGATAACCCGGGTGCCCTCGGACAGAGAGGAGATGCCCGGAAGAAACTGGCAGGCGCAGCTGAGGGCAAATGTAATGACGATCAGGCCGGCCATGAGGCGGCTTTCTTTTGCCTGGGGGATGATGACGGCAAGAAACATGCCATAGAGGGCAACGCCAAGAGCGCTGGTCAGCCTCAGGGGGAGCAGGTCACCGGCCATGCAGCCCAGAGCCGTCCCGAAAGCCCAGCAGGGCGAGGCCGTCAGAATATTGCCCAGGGTATAGTAGGGGCTTAAGTATCCGGGCCTTGCCATGTTTATGGCGAAAAGCTCATCTGTGAGGAAAAAGGAGAAGAAAGACCGCACTCCAAGGGGAGTGCCGGGCGCCATTCTCTGGCTCTCAGCCAGACTCATCAGGAGATAGCGCGCATTTGCCACAAAAATGAGCAGAGCCATCTCCAGATAGGAAGCGCCCGCCCCTATTATGGAAAATCCTGCGTACTCGCCCGCGGATGCGTGGCAGAGTATGCTTGAGAGAAAGCCTTGAAACGGAGTCAGGCCGGAGGCCGCCGCCGCGATCCCCAGGGAAAATGACACGGCAAAATAGCCCATGGCGATGGGGATGCCGTCGCGGATCCCCTCCTGAAAAACAGACAGATTCTTAGATTCGGTTCTTATCCCGGCATATCCTGCAGCAGCTGAAGGCATGACACTCTTGCTCCTTTTTTCTAAAAAATTCCCAATAAATTTCCTTTCGCCCCCATTATAGCAGGCATTTGCGAAAAGTAAATTTAATGTTTATAATAGTAAAATAAGGAATACTTATCGCACAGACCGGCGCTGGCCCGGCCCGGCTCTGGCCGTCAGGGAAAAGGGCACAGGCCGGCACATGCCGGCGGCAAGGAGGGCATTATGATATCCAGATACGGAATATTTTGTCAGGTAATAGAGACAGGCAATTTCACATACGCCGCCCGGCAGCTGGGCTATTCGGAGAGCTCGGTCAGCCAGTCCGTCAAGGCCCTGGAGAGGGAGCTGGGCGTCACCCTCATCAACCGCAAAAGGGGCGGCCTGGAGCTGACGGCGGACGGGAGGCAGTTCTACCCCTATATCCTTTCCATTTTCAATGCGGAGAAGGCTCTGGACCAGAAGAATAGGGAGGTTCAGGGGCTGGAGGGCAGCACCATCAGCCTGGCGACATTCACCGGGATATCGCGGACCATCCTGCCGCCTCTGATGAGCAGCTTTCAGAAAAAATACCCTTCCGTCTCCTTCGACCTCTGGCAGGGTGAGTACAACAGCATTGAAAATGCGGTTCGGGAGGGCAGCGCAGACCTGGGATTTGTCATAGAGGGTTCCTGCCAGTCCCTTAAGACCCGGGTCCTCTACAGCGAGCCGATGATGGCCGTCGTCCCTTTAGGCCATCCCTTAAGCCGCCAGCCTTTTGTCAGGCTGGATCAGCTTGCCGGCCAGCCCTTCATCCTCCTGGACGAGGGCGGCTACAGCGTCCCGCTGAGAGCATTTGAAAAAGAAGGCCTAAAACCAAAAGTCAGCTACAAGGTCATGGACGATTACACGATCCTGGCCATGGTCCGCCAGGGAATCGGCATCTCCATGCTCTACCAGAATGTGCTTACGGGCTACAGCAGGGATCTGGCCATCCTCCCCATAGAAAACGGGCCCGGTCGGACGGTTCTGCTTGCCTGGAATAACAGCCAGACCCTGCCCCTGGCAGCGAAGAAATTTGCCCGCCACATCCTGGCCAGCATGGGAAATGACCAGGCGGGGGAAAATGCTCAATAAGAGGGACTTTTTTGATGCATTTCTTGAAGGGCAGTGATAGAATGAAATGCAGCAGAAAACAATTGCTTTTATTAGGAGGCAGTTTATGACTTATGCAGAAGGTCTTGAGGACGTAGTCCTGGGCGGGATAGCCATAACCACCATCTTCCTGGTATTTATCGCCGTCTATGCCGTGCTGATCGTTGCCAACTGGAAGATCTACGAGAAGGCGGGAGAGAAGGGCTGGAAGAGCCTGATCCCCTTTTATTCCCAGTACATCCTTGCCAGGATCAGCTTCGGAAACGGCTGGCTTTTTCTCCTCTTCCTGATACCGGTCGTGAACAGCATATACGGCATCGTGCAGACCGTCTACCTCTGCCGGGCCTTCGGCCAGGACCGGGTCGGCTTCATCATCCTGATGATCCTCTTCCCCTACATCATGACCCTGGTCCTCGCCTTCGGCGGCTATTCCTACATAGGCCCCCGCGGCGAGCGCAGCGGCGGTCAGTCAGGCGGTTATCGGGAGACCTGGGACGGCTATGACTCTTACCGGCGGGAGGATGGCTATCGGGATGACAGATATGGAAGGCCGGAGGATGACCCTTACCGCAGGGATGATTATGACAGATATCAATAGGTAAGGGAATTGCCGCGAGGAAATTTAAAACCCTCCCCGGGAAAAATACAAAGGATTCTGCCGCCAGATCGAGATCTGGCGGCAGTTTCTGAATTGTTCTGGGCGGTTCGGGGGCTGGCCGGCTTCCGGCCAGCCTGGAGTGGGGGATGATACGTCCGTATCATGGAATTTGCACAAATTTGGACGTCGGTGGAGGGGAAATACGTCCACATCGGGGGAAAATGTCCAAAATGGACGTATTACGGTAATGGACGGATTCTAGAGTTACGTCCCCAATAGGCAAAACCAGCGATTTGGACGTCGCCCCCGGGGCCATCCCCAACTCAGTGGATTCCTCCCAGAAGAAATCAAGTGGGTGGCGCTCGTCAGAGAAAAGGCGGGCTTCCCAGCTCAGTGGGCGCCTGCCAGAAGAAATCAAGTTTACAGCAGTTCGATCCCGTGCTCGCTGCAGGTTCGGATCATATCTTCGGGCCATACGCTGGCCTGGACTTCGCCTATATGGGCTTTGCGCAGGAAGAACATGCACAGGCGGCTCTGGCCGATGCCGCCGCCGATGGACAGGGGGAGCTCATCGTGAAGGACGGCCTGGTGGAAGGGAAGGCTTTCCCGGTCTGTATTGCCCGCCGCTGCCAGCTGGCGCTTCATGCTCGCGGCGTCCACGCGGATGCCCATGGATGAGATCTCGAAAGCCATGTTCAGAATGTCGTTCCAGAGCAGGATATCCCCGTTCAGATCCCAGTCATCGTAATCCGGCGCCCTCCCGTCGTGGGGCTTGCCACTTCTCAAGGGCCCGCCGATCTTCTCGATGAAGACGGCGCCATGCTCCCGGCAGATGGCATTTTCCCTCTCCTTGGGAGTCAGATCCGGGAAGAGATTCTCCAGTTCCTGGGACGTGATGAAAAATATCTCATTGGGAATATTGCTGCGGATCTCGCTGTAATGGCGGTTCACAAAATCACTCAGATTGCGCAGGGCATTGTAGATCGTGTGCACGGTCTCGTGCAGGTACTCGCGCGTCCTTTGCTGGCGGGTGATGGTCTTCTCCCAGTCCCACTGGTCCACATAGATCGAGTGAAGATTGTCCAGCTCCTCGTCGCGGCGGATGGCATTCATATCCGTATAAATGCCCCGGCCCGGCTCGATGTGGTATTTTCCAAGAGCGTAGCGCTTCCACTTGGCAAGAGACTGGACGATCTCGACACTCGCCTCGCCCATATCTTTCACGGAAAATGCTACCCGTCTTTCGACCCCGTTCAGGTTGTCGTTGAGGCCCGACTCGGGCAGGACAAAAAGAGGAGCGGAGACGCGGCGCAGCTTCAGGCCGTAGGCAAGCTCATCCTGAAAATAGTCTTTTATCTTCTTTATGGCCCGCTGGGTTTCCATGGGATAAAGAATAGAATCATAATGATCCGGCAGAATTAATCTTGACATGCTATCTCTCCTGTATCTGAAAATCAGCAGGCCGAAAGCAGCCTGCATACTGATAGTAACATAGAAACGGGCATTTTGCATCAGGGCAGGCCGGGAAATCGGAAATATTTTACAGGCCCCCGCTCCGAGGAGAAAGCAGCGGGGTCTATATGATATAATGAGACAAACAAGAGAAAAGTATAGCTTTATATCTGATATTGGAGAATAAAATATGGCATTATATGCGATAGGAGACCTGCACCTGCATTTTCAATCGGAGCTAAAAGCCCCGGGCCAGCTGCGCGGCAAGGTCTGGAAGGACCATGAGCGGAAATTCCGCGAAAACTGCCAAAGGCTCCTGGGGCCGGAGGATACCCTGGTCCTGGTCGGCGACCACAGCTGGGGGAAGAATCTGGACCAGTGCCGGGAGGATCTGCAGTATATCTGCGATCTGCCGGGCAGAAAAATACTTCTGCGCGGCAATCACGACATGTTCTGGGACGCCAAGAAGACGGACAGGCTCAACGAGCTCTACGCGGGGAAACTGCATTTTCTGCAGAATAATTACTACAGCTATGGCTCCTGCGCCCTGGTGGGCACGAAAGGCTACACATTCGAAGGGCCTTTTTACCTGGACCGGGCTGGCAGGGTCTGCGGTTGGGACCAGAAGGAGGAAGAACACGCGCAGAAGCTGGTGAAGAGGGAAACCGACAGGCTCATCGCCTCCTTTGAGGCCGCCCGGGCGGACGGGTACACGAAGTTCATCATGTTCCTCCACTATCCGCCGACGAACATTCTGGAGTCCTCCAGCCCCTTCACAAAGATTGCTGAGAAATATGGGGCCGACCAGGTGATCTACGGCCACTGCCACGGGGAGAGCCGTTTTGGCGACAGCATCCGGGGCAAAAAGCACGGCATCCGCTACGGCCTGGTGTCCGGAGATTTCCTGCGCTGGCATCCCATGAAGGTACTGGACTGACAGAGATTGGAGGATATGTCATGAGTATACTATACCGCCCGCCCTTCGAGGCCGGCTCCCTTCTGCTTGAGGTCACCGAGGGCTGCTCTCACAACAAATGCACATTCTGCACCATGTACCGGGACCAGCATTTTCGGGTTCTGTCGGACGAAGAGCTGGACGAGCAGATCCGGCAGATGGCACCCGCGGCGGACCGCTTTGAGAGAGTATTTCTGGAAAATGGGGACGCCTTTGCCCTGAGCGCGTCCCGGCTGGAAGCCATCGCCGGCAAGATCCACAAGAATTTCCCTACGGTCAGGACCATAGCCATGTACGCTTCCATCAATAATATCAAGGCAAAGACGGACAGGGAGCTGAAAAGTCTTCGCCGGCTGGGGATCGACCAGCTGAACGTGGGGATAGAGAGCGGATACGATCCCGCCCTGGAGCTGATGAATAAAGGATACACAGCCGCCCAGGCCCTTACGCAGCTAAGGCGCCTGAAGGCAGCCGGCATGGAATACGCCGCCAACATCATTTTTGGCAGCGCCGGCCGTTCCCATCTGGAGGAAAATGCTCAGGCGACGGCGGAGCTTTTGAGCGCCGCGGTTCCATATCTGATCTTTACCGGGACGGTGCACGCCGAGCCGGGCTGCCCCCTCTATGAGGACATAAAAGGCGGCAGATTCGACGAGTGCAGCATGGGCGATTACCTGGATGAAGAGGAGGTCTTCCTGTCCGAGCTCAGGGCTCCGGGAAGTTTTCTCTTCGGCATGCATCCCTCCAATATATTCCAGACATACGGCTATCTGATGAAAGACCAGAAGAGGATGCTGGCCGGCCTGGCCCGGCGCAGAGACCAGCTGCGCCGGGAAGGCAGGCTGGAGAAGATTGCCGTCCGCGGCCAGGAAGGGGCCGTTTTGCAGGACCTCTCTCTATAGACAGAAGAGACCGTCTGGCAGGGGTTGTCCGGACTTTCAATAACATACCTGCTCAAACAGCCTGCTCAAACCACCCTCAAACCATAGCATTGCAAAAAAGTACAATTGGCAAGAAAATCTATCCATATGGCAAGAATATCTTTCTATAAAATAAAAGGATGCAGAGGATATGCGGCAATTCTAAAAAAACCTGTCGAAATGGAAAGGAAATCTGGCCAAAGGGGAAGCTGGGTGGAGGCGAGTAAAATTTTGACTTTCAGGTGAGAGGGGTGAATACGTCCATTGGTGGGTAAAATGTCAAGTAGTACGTAACAATTAATCTGGATTTAGGACAAATGGCGTACGTATTGCAGGCAAAGAGAAAATATGGACGTAAGGGGAGCTGGGCAAAAGAAGGGTCGGCATACGTACAGAATCGGCAAACAGCCTGAAACAGACGTAAAGCCCTCTTCAGAGATCGCCGGGGTACGTCCATTTTAGGCTAAAACCGGCATACAGACGCAGCTCACCCAGAAGAATTGTGTGGGCGGCTAGCCGGCTTGATCCCCCGGGCAGGATATCTGGCCATTTCGCCAGAATATCTTGTGATAAGGTCAGATTCATGTGAAATTAAAAATCAGAAATTTTATAGGTAAGAAAAGGGAATCTTTTTCTGCCCCTCACCCTTGAATTGCGGCCCATAATATCCTAATATTACAGATAAGTATGGGCAGAAAGGAGAGGGCAATGGCTGAAGAAATCGGGTTCAGAAACATAAGCAAGGCAGATGGCAGCCAGGGCGAGGACGCCGGCTATACCATTGTGCTGGATGGAAACAGCGATGCGGTGCCGGGCGGGACGGCAGAGTCTGTCCCCTCCGACGGCCGGGGCGGGCCGGTGATGCTCAAGACCCAGGACATCCCCGAGCAGATCGTCCGGATGCGGCGCCTTTATTCCTACGGGAGCGGATCCTTCGAGCAGAAGGTGAAAAACTTCTGCCGGCAGGGAAGATTCATGAAAGACTACGAAGACGACGCCCCCTGGGACGGAGAATTCTTCAAGTATTTTCCAACATATCATGACCTGTCCGTGCGGCTCTTGAGGGGATATTTCTCCTGGAGGACCCAGGTCAGGGATGGGAAATATTTCCCCGTGGCCGAGTCCCTGGCCTACATTTACCTCTACGAGCTGCTCTGGTGGATCGGCTGCCTCGGCCCCATGGACGCTTACCTCAAGATGGCAGACTTCAGGGAGAATTTCCTGGACAGGGGATACGGGTCAGACAGCATGCGGGAGAATGTAGACCGCTGGATGCTGGAGTTTTGTGTGATCCACGATCTGCCCGTTTCCTGCGCCCAGGCAGGGCTGGAAGACGCCGCGGCAGAAAAAGACAAGGCCCTTATACGGCTGGCGCAGCCGGAGAAGTTTGCGGATGATGAGATCGTGGAGGCTCTCCTCACATTCAGCACGAAAAGGCTTGCCGCTTCCCCGGTCGTAAAAGATTCGAGGGGAAGACATCTGCTGGCCCTGATCTGGACTATCCTTTCTGAAAAATACAGGCGAAACGGCAAGTCTGCTTTTGAGCTTTGCTTTGGGCGCCAGATGGCAAGGCCCTGGTACCCCCTGGCAAATACTCTCTACAGGAGCCCGGCGCCTCACTCTGACTGCGTATACAGACTTAGCCCTGTCCGCCGCTATGTCTGCCGCAGCGGCTTATGGTCTGTCGTAAGCTATGACAGCGTAGGATTTGACCGGGTGCATTTTCGGTCGGTCATGAACGAGAGCGAACGGGTCCTGCGCCTGAAGCTTGGGCTGGGAAGGCCGAGGAAGGCAGACCCGGCCCAGGCCTGGGTCGATCCCTATATTCAGATGGCATTTGAAGCCGAGCAGGAAGAGATCCGCAAGGCCCGCCTTGACGCCATCCACATAGACAGCCGGGATCTTAAGGCCATCCGGGAGGACGCGGCCCTGACCCGGGACAGCCTGCTGACGGAGGATGAGATCGACAGGGAGCCGGAGATCGAGTTGGCCCCGGGGATGACCCTAGAACCTGCCCCGGAGCCCGCCCCGGGAGCAGAGCTGCAGGCGGCCGGAACCCGGGAACCCCAGGGGGAGGCGGAAGAGCAGCCGGCCCCGGAGCCGGAGATCACACCCGGCCCCGCGCCAGGGCCGGAGACTGATCCTGCCCTGCGGCCAGAGCTGGAATTTGGCCAGGCAGCGCCGGATCCTGCCCCGCAGGCAGAGCTGGAATTTGGTCAGGCTGCGGAGACGGAACCTGCCCTGCAGCCCATTGATCTGGATAAGGATGAGAGGGCGGTTCTTGACATATTGCTTGAGGGGGAGGATCCCGGGCGATTCCTTAAGGGGAAGAGGCTGCTGGCCTCTGTCGTCGCGGACCGGATAAATGAGAAGTTCTATGAGTTTGTGGGCGACAGTGTCGTAGACTGCGAGGATGAGAGCATCCTTCTGGTTGAAGATTATATAGATGATGTAAAGAGCATTTTGGGAGATTGAGATAAATGACAAATGTAAAAGTACCCAGGCGGATCGCCAAGACCGTTCTGAATTCTCTAAAGGGAGGCGTTGTGCCCAGGACAGGCCTGCCCTATATCACCGTGGGCAGGAAAAATGAGATCGCAGCCCTGCTGGGGGACGTAGACGTCATCGCCGACGGAGGGGCCTCCTTCCGCTTTATCGTCGGCCGCTACGGGTCCGGCAAGAGCTTCCTCATCCAGACCATAAGAAATTACGTCATGGACAAGAATTTCATCGTCGTGGACGCGGATCTGTCGCCGGAACGCCGCCTGCAGGGGACAAAAGGCCAGGGCCTGGCCACATACCGGGAGCTGATCGGCAATCTTTCCACAAAGACCCGGCCCGAGGGCGGAGCCCTGACCCTGGTCCTGGACCGCTGGATCAACCAGGTTCAGGCAAAGGCCATGGAAGAGACAGGACTGGGGCCCGAAGACCCGGCATTTGCGGGGGCTGTGGACAAGAAGATCTACGCCGTCACATCCCAGATCAGCGAGCTTGTCCATGGATTTGCCTTCGCAAAGCTCATTTCCGCCTACTATCACGCCTACCTGGAAGACGACGATGAGAAGAGGCAGAAGGTGATCCGCTGGTTCCGCGGCGAGTACGCGACAAAGACCGAGGCCAAGGCGGACCTGGGGATCAGCAGGATCATCAGCGATGACGACTGGTACGACTATCTCAAGCTCTTCGCCGTATTTTTCAGGCTGGCAGGCTACGCCGGCATGATGATCATGATAGACGAGCTGATCAACATCTACAAGATCACAAACAGCCAGGCCCGGCAGAATAACTACGAAAAGCTGCTGACCATGTACAACGACGCCCTCCAGGGCAAGGCAAGGTATCTGGGCATTATCATGGGCTGCACGCCCCAGGCCCTGGAAGACAGGCACCGGGGCATATACAGCTACGAGGCCCTCAGGTCCCGCCTGTCCGAAGGACGCTTCAGCCGGCCCGGCGCCCGCGACCTCATGGCCCCTGTCATCCGCCTGGACCCCTTAAGCCCGGAAGAGATGCTCGTCCTGTGCGAAAAACTCTCCTCCATGCACGCCGGCCTCTACGGATACGAAGAAAAGCTGACGACAGAAGATCTGACAGCATTTGTCAAGCTGGAGTACAGCAGGGTGGGGGCCGACACCAACATCACGCCCAGGGAGGTCATCCGCGACTTCATCGAGCTATTGGACCTCCTGAGCCAGAACCCGGACATGAACCTGATGAGCCTGCTAAAGTCGGACGACTTCACGTTCACCCCCTCCGAGGCCGTACCCGACCAGAAAGACGAACAGTTCGCAGAATTTACCATATGACAGGAAAATGAGACATGAACGTATTTGACCGCTACGCGCCCTTTATCCAGGACTACATCTACGAATCGGGCTGGAAAATGCTGCGGGGAGTGCAGAATGCGGCGGGTCAGGCGATATTCGGGACGGACGATAACGTGCTCCTGACCGCCTCCACCGCTTCGGGCAAGACAGAAGCAGCATTTTTCCCCATATTGACCTTGCTGGAAGAGAATCCGTCCTCTTCCGTGGGCGTCCTCTACATCGCCCCCTTAAAGGCCCTGATCAACGACCAGTTCCAGCGCCTGGGCGATCTGTGCCGGGACGCGGGGATCCCCGTCTACCGCTGGCATGGAGACGTGTCCCAGTCCCAGAAGAGAAAGCTTTTGAAAAAGCCCGCGGGCATCCTGCAGATCACGCCGGAGTCCCTGGAATCTCTCATGATAAATAAGCACATGGAGATCCCCTCCCTTTTCGGGGACCTGCGCTTTATCGTGATCGATGAGATCCACTCCCTCCTGCGGGGGGACAGGGGCATGCAGACCTTCTGCCTGATCGAGCGCCTGTGCCGGCTGGCCGGCTGCGCCCCCAGGCGGGTGGGCCTGTCTGCCACCATCGGGAATCCGCGGGAAGCGGGAACTTTTCTGTCCGCCGGCAGCCACAGGAAGACCCTGATACCGGAATTCGACCGGGGGAAAGAAGTCTGGCGCCTGTCCATGGAGCATTTTTACAATACAGAGCCCCAGGCGGACGAGGGCAGGACGGTCACGGCCCCGGAACCTGTCAGGGAAGCGCCGACGGATACGGCGCCCAAGGCGGCCGACCCTGGCATGGCCTACATCTTTGAGCACACCAGGGGGAAGAAGTGCCTGATCTTTACAAATTCCCGGGAGGAGTGCGAGGCGGTCTGCCAGAACCTGCGCCAGTACTGCGAGGTTAACCAGGAGCCGGACCGTTTCCTCATCCACCACGGAAACCTGTCCGCCTCCTACCGGCAGAGCGCCGAGGAGGAGATGAAGGACGAGGAGTCCCTGATGTCCGTCTGCGCGACGGCCACCCTGGAGCTTGGCATAGACATCGGCAGGCTGGAGAGGGCCTTCCAGATCGACGCCCCCTTCACGGTATCCGGCTTTTTGCAGAGGATGGGCCGGACCGGGCGCCGGGGCGCCCCGGCTCAGATGTGGTTCGTCATGAGGGAAGACCACCCCGAGCCCCGGGCTATGCTGCCCGACATGATCCCCTGGTTTTTGCTGCAGGGCATAGCCCTTGTCCAGCTCTACATAGAGGAGCGCTTTGTCGAGCCGCCCAGGACAGGCCGCCTGCCCTACAGCCTCCTCTACCACCAGACCATGAGCACCCTGGCTTCCTGCGGGGAAATGACCCCGGCCGAGCTGGCCTCCCGGGTCCTGCCTTTGCAGTGTTTTCACGGCATTTCCCAGGAGGACTATAAGGTCCTTCTGCGGCATCTTCTGGAGATCGACCACATCAGCCGGACGGAGAACGGGGGCCTGATCACAGGCCTTGCCGGAGAGAGGATCGTTAACAATTACAAGTTTTACGCCGTTTTCCAGGAGAATCCGGAGTACACGGTCCGCAGCGGGTCCGAGGAACTGGGCACCATCGTAAAGCCGCCCCCGATCGGGGACAAGATCGCCATAGCGGGCAGGGTCTGGGTGGTGGACGACCTGGACCACAAGAAGCATATCGTCTACTGCACCCTGGTCAAGGGCAATATCCCGGCCTATTTCGGCGACGTGGCGGGTGATATCCACACCCGCATCCTGGAGCGCATGTACGGGGTTCTTAAGGAGGATAAGACTTACCCCTACCTCATGCGGCACGCCGTCTGCCGCCTGGATGACGCCCGCTACACTTTCCGCAAGTTGGGCATGGACCGGTCCCCGCTCATCCATCTTGGGGGAAATATGTGGGCCCTCTTTCCCTGGCTGGGCAGCTACGCCTTCCTGGCCCTGGAGCGCTTTTTGAAGATAAAATGCGCCCGCCGCCTGGGTCTTAAGGGGATGAACTCCTTCCGTCCCTATTACATACAGTTCACCATGCAGGTATCGGAGGAGGAATTCTACCGGATCCTGGGCGAGGAAGCCCGGGAAGACTTTGATCCCCTCGATCTTGTCTACCCCGGCGAGGTCCCTGTCTTTGAAAAATACGATATCTACGTGCCTGAGGAGCTGGTCCGCAAGGGCTTTGCCCGCGGGGTGCTTGATATAGAAGGCATGAAGGCCAGAGTGGGCGACCTGTGCGCCCGGCGTCTGCCCGGCGCCTGATGGCTCTGCATTTCTCAGAACAAGAAACATTTTTTATCAGGAGGTGTTTTATGAACACAAAGGTTACAAGAAATTTCACTTACGGTCTTTTTGTGATCACGGCCAAGGAAGGCGACAAGCTCAACGGCTGCATCATCAACACGGGCATCCAGGCGGGCAGCGACCCGCTGACGGTTGCAGTTTCCCTCAACAAGGCGGACTACACCCACGACATGATCATGAACACGGGCAAATTCAATCTCTCATTCTTAAGCGAGGATTCCAAGTTCTCCACATTCCAGCACTTCGGCTTCCAGAGCGGAAGAGACGTAGACAAGTTCGAGGATTTTTCCTATCAGCTTTCCGAAAATGGTCTTCCTTACATCCTGGACGGGGCAAATGCTTTTCTTTCTGCTGAGGTGACGCATACCATCGACCTGGGAAGCCATACCATGTTTATCGGCAAGATTACGGACGGCGAAGTTCTGAGCAAGGTGCCTTCGGCCAGCTACAGCTATTATTTCGACCACATCAAGCCTAAGCCCCAGGAGAAGAAGGCAGATGAGCCCAAGGTCGGCTGGATCTGCACCATCTGCGGCTATATCTATCCCCACGAAGAGCTGCCGGCTGACTTTATCTGCCCGATCTGCAAGCACCCGGCTTCTGATTTCAAGAAGCTGTAAGAGGAAGATCCGGACAGGCAGGAAGGACAGGCATGACGTTAGACAGGGACAGCTTTCGCAGGGATAAGATCAGCAGTATTTTTCTTCACATGGCTCCGCCGGTGATGCTGGCTCAGCTGATCCAGGCACTTTACAACATTGTTGACAGCTTTTATATCGGAGCCTATTCTGTCAGAGGATTGACGGCGCTTTCTGTGGTCTATCCGGTGCAACTTCTGATGATCGCTCTGGCGGTCGGAACAGGGGTGGGCATCAATACAAGAGTTGCCTACTGCAACGGACAGAGGCGTTATCAGGATGCCGAAGCCGCGGCGGGGACCGGAGCCCCGCTGGCGGTCGTCCTGTGGGGACTCTTTTCCCTGGCCGCCTGGTTTGCCCTGCCCTCCTATGCTGCCATGCAGACTGCTTCTTCCCAGGTCATAGGGGAAGCTGTCTCCAATGGGCGGATCGTGACTTTATGTGCCCCCGGCCTTTTCCTTGAGTCCATGTGGACGAAGGTCTGCCAGGCAAATGGAGATATGAAGACACCGATGATCGGGCAGATTCTGGGCGCCCTTACAAATATCGTCCTGGATCCTGTCCTGATATTCGGTCTGCTGGGCTTTCCCCGGATGGGGATCGCGGGAGCGGGCACGGCATCGGTGATCGGACAGGCGGCAGCCGCGGCCTTCGTGTTTCGGAAGGGATACCGGCCCTCCCCGGAGCTTTCCCGGTACCCCCGCCTGCTGGCCTCCATCTACCGGGCGGCCCTTCCCAATATACTCATGCAGGCGGCCTATACGGTCTATATTTTTGGCCTGAATATCATCCTTGCCCGCTTTTCCGATGCGGCGGTCACAGCTCTGGGACTTTATTACAAATGGCAGACATTTTTCTTTATCCCGCTTGGCGCTCTGCAGACTTGTATCGTCCCTGTCGTGAGTTTTAATTACGCAGCCGGCGATATGGACCGCTGTCACGAGACTATGCGGGTCTCCTCCCGCTTCGGCCTGGCCCTCATGACCTGCGGCCTGCTGTGTTTTGAGCTGCTCCCGGGCCAGCTCCTCTCTGTCTTTACGAGGGACGCGGATGTTCTTTCCATAGGCAGCTGGGGCTTTCGCGTGATCGGCTGGAGTTTTCTTCCCATGATATTAGCGCTGACCTATCCGGTCTATTTTGAAGCCATCGGCAGGATCCTGACAAGCTCTGTGCTGACCCTTCTGCGGACCGTGGGCCTGTTTGTCCCTCTGGGATACCTGTTCTCAACATTCGGCCTGTCAGCCTTCTGGTTTACATTTCCGGTTACGGAGCTTGTCACGGCTCTCGCCGGCTTCCTTTTTTATCACCGGGAAATGAGCGGGAAATGACCGGGCATTTTTCAGGCCTCAAATGCTTTTCAGAAAGGAGTTCCATGACAATGGATTACAGATACGAGCTTTTTAAGAGCGAGCAGATCGACGCGAGCGATCCCGATTACATCGAGACGATAAATCCTCTTCCGGAGATCCGCATCACGGCCAATGTGAAGAGCACCGAGCTTCTTCACGGGCTTGTCTTTAACAAGGATGAAAATGCTGTGGCTTTTGATCGGGCGGTTAAGGCCTACATCGACCAGATGATCCGGGCCATCGATGCCGGCAAGCTGATCCCCATCGCCAACTACAACCTGCAGGAAATGGTCCACCTGACGGTAAACATCAGCGAGACGCCCAGCGTGAACCTGCGGGTCAACTGCGCCACAGACCACGAGGAGAAGCTCAAGAACCTCCTTCTCTATCTGAGGGGCAAGGACGTGGGCGCCTACATCATGGACAGGCTGGAGCAGGAGTACAAAACCCGCCCCGTCACGGTAGACATCAAGAATTCCTATAAAGAAGTCCTGGAAGGGCCTGGGGAATGAAATAAAATGAGGAGGATGCGATACACATCCGAAGAGCCGGCTGGAGGAATTTCAGCCGGCTCTTCTTGCGGGGGGACGGGAGCCGGCCCCAGGCGTATGCAGCCAAACCCCGGACGTACTCCAGAAGAATTCTTTGTGAGCTACGTCCATTCGCTGGCATAGAGGCCAAAGTGGACGTAAATTGCCCAAAATGGAGCTAATTATTACGTCCATTTTGGCTGAATCCGGGTCAGATGGACGTCGGGGCTCCAAAATCGAGCTATCTCGGGCCCCAATCAGCCCCGCCTCCGGGCGCCCCGGGTTCCCGAACCTGGACGGAAGAGCCAAAACCCAGACGCACCTTACAAAGAATTCTTTGTGAAGATACGTCCATTTGCCGGCAAATCAGCCGAAACGGACGTAAGTTCAGGAAGAATTCTTTGCGGGTTACGTCCATCTGCTGGCAAATTTGTCAAAACAGACGTAATCCCCAGGAAGAAATTCTTTAAACTGTACCCCATATGGTGGACACGGATTTTCGCCAAAGTGTATGCTTTTGGAGAGACCATATCTGAGCCTGGACATACCTTT
>OMWV01000023.1 GCA_900314845.1 uncultured Eubacteriales bacterium | reverse complement strand
AGCTGGTGGTTAGCTAAGGGATGCAAGGCATCCCTTGGCACCGCAGGTACCTAAGAGCAATTTACACACAAATTTGGACTTGACTTACCCAGAAATATGTGGTGCGTATTTTGACATGTTTTTACCAACGATATTATTAGTTTGTGTATCCAAAACTGACCACTCGACATGGTGTCCAATTTCATGCACTATATAATCATATACGCTCCCGTCTCCAACAAGTGCCCTGCCTGCTTTCTTGTATCTCAGAGCAATTTCTTTCTGAACCCCTGATAGGTTATTAATGTTCTTCATCACTGTTTCCCATGCATTATTTGCTTCTTCGTTATACTTCTGTATAGCTTTCGCATTTTTCAGCACGTCTTTGTTTAAGAATATCCCATGCTCAACAGGATTATACGCGGCTACTGCATCAGAACTTGAAAACACTTTTTTCCCTTGCTTAGAAGTAGGTGAGATGGCTTTTATTCCAGCCAACTTTGGCATATTAATTTTAGAATAGAGGTCATGAATCGCCTTATTAATTTCATTCGCATTCTCTAATGAAATGCCTTTATACAGTGATTGGTTTTTAAATGTTGGGCTATATCCATCTCCAATAAACTGTTTTGCATACTGTTCTGCTTCTTCTATTGTTTTTGCTGGTATAAATTCGTCTAATCCGTTTTTGTTCCAACCATACTTCTTTTGCGTAAATTCTTTCAGGCTCACTCCATTGGCAGCTGCTCCGGAGTTCAGCCACTCATCGTATTCTTTCCGATCGGAGTATGCAGATACTGCGCAATAGCACCACGGATGCATGGGTGGAGCATTTTCGCCCGGCATCATCTCGCTCACCTTGAAGTGCTTACCGTCCAGCGCCTGACAGATATCGCAGGGATGCGGGCCTGTCGCATTAAACGTGTATTCCTCGAAGCCGTTCTTCTCGAAGCTGTTCTTCTGTACCTCGATCTCGACCCTCGCCATCTCTGTGACTGCCAGCCGGAGAGACGCCTTGCCCGCCTTCTGGAAGTCACCTGTGAAATGTTTCCGGATGAGGGAGGCTACCTCTGCGGAGCTCTTGCCGCGGATCAGGGCGGAAGTAAGACCGGCATCCAGTGTCTGCTTCAGCTCCTGCTGGTTCTTCCACAGCCTCTGAGAAAACGTCGCTCCCTTAAAGGATCCGTTCACGATGGCAGCAGCCTTCTTCGGATCCATCTGCAGGACTCCGCTGTACTCTCCGAGGATACCTGCCTGACGCTTCGACTCCGCGATCACAGCGCCATTCAACTTATCACCCATGTAGTTCCTGAGCTCCGAGTATCCGTCTACCGTAGTAAGCCCCAGCTTAGACTTAAGCAGCTCCAGGCGGTTGATCTTCATGGTCAGGTTATAGAGGCGCATCTGCTCGTTCTCTTCCGCCGAGAAGTCTCCGTAGGTCACCCTCTTGCCTTTCCGGCGCATTACCGCACCGCGCTCAGTGAGTTCCTTAGCATAGCGCTCATATCCCTTATATCCAGCTTACTCCCGTCTTAGCGACCTCGTACTCCGTCGTCTGCCGTCTGGCATGTGCTGTAAGCAGTTCCAGGATCTCCTTCTGGTCAGCGATCTTCTGATCTTCCAGTGCCTTGAGCCGTGAATCGATATATTCCCTGATGTGTGGTTTCTTCAGGTTCTCTAATGCGATCATTCTGGCAGTCTTTGCAGAATACCCGGCCTTCTTAGCCGCTCCTGCCGCATTTCCACTGATGATGTACTCATCGCAGAACCGTTTTTGCTTTTCTGTTAATTTCAAGTACTTCACCTCTGATAAAATAAAAACAGCCAATCAAAAAGCGAGTCCAAAATAGAACTCGCTGAAAAAAAAATCAAATATTTCTCTTAATAAATACACCCATTGGGTGTATTATATATTTGTAAGGAGGAAAGGAAAACCTCCTGACAAATAAATTTGAAAGGAGGTCTTTCCGGTGGTTAATCTGATCACTTCAATCTTAAACCTGACAGCCGCTGTTATTTCCCTCAAAGTCGTGCTGGTCAGCATAAAAAAAGAAGTAAATCCTGAGAGGGCCTAGGCTCTCTCCCCGGTCTCCGGGTGATTAGATTATACCACAGTGAAACGAAATATGTCACTTAAAATCATTAGCCTTATTATTTCTGCTTCTGCCGCGGCGATCGCCGTCATAGCGCTCATCATCGCATTGAAAAACAGATAAGGGAGGGATCATCATTGCAAGCCATCACAGAGGCCCGCAAGGCCGCAGGGCTTTCCCAGGCTGAAATGTCCAGGCGGATGGGAATCCCGCTCAGGACCATACAGAACTGGGAAAGCGACACTCGTAAATGCCCGGAATGGGCTGAACGTCTCATTGTCAAGGAGCTCCACGAAATAGCGCAGAACAATCCGAAAGCCTAACAGGCACACAGGGCCGGCATAACGTGCATAAATCCTTATTTTATGCGGCTTAAGAGGCAGACGGATTCTGTGTGAACCGTGTTCGGAAACATGTCTACGCAGCACAGTTTTTCCAACCGGTATCCGGCTTCCATCATCATGCCCAGGTCGCGGGCCAGGCTGGTGGGTTTGCAGGAGATGTAGACAAGCCGGGGCACTCCATAGGATATGATCTTGCGCAGGGCCTTGGGATTTATGCCGTCGCGGGGCGGGTCAAGGACGATAAAATCAGGCTTTTCCTCTATCTGGTCAAGGACAGCCAAAACGTCTCCGGCTATAAACTCGCAGTTGTCCAGATCGTTCAGGCGGGCATTGACCCGGGCAGCCTCGACCGCCTCCTCCACGATCTCAACTCCTATGACACGGCGGGCGCTGGAAGCCAGCATCTGGGCAATGGTGCCCGTGCCGGAATAAAGATCGTAGACTGTCATGTCCTTCGTATCTCCGATAAAGGACCGGGCTGTCTCGTAGAGAACCTCGGCGCCCCGGGTATTCGTCTGGAAGAAGGAGAAGGAGGAGACCTTGAACTTAAGGCCCAGGACCGTCTCGTAGAAATAGTCCTGCCCGTAGAGGATGCGGGTTTCATCGCTTTGAACGACGTCGGCCAGAGAGTCATTGATAATATGCATGATACCGGCGATCTGCCCGGAAAGCTCAAGATCCAAGAGCCTTTTCACAAGAGGAGACAGGTCCGGATCAGACTGGCTGGTCGTGACAAGGTGGACCAGAAGATCGCCGCTTGAGGCGCTGCGGCGCAGGAGCAGATAGCGCAGATAGCCCGTGTGCTGCATGGTCCTGTAATAATCCTCCGGATTCTCTGTAAAATAATCCAGGACACAGCGCAGGATCCTCGTCATATCCGGGTGGACCAGGCGGCAGTCGTCCGCTGTGAGGATATCATAATTGCTGCCTTTTTTGTGCAGACCCAGGGTCAGGGGACCGCCCTTGACGGCGTCCCCGAAGGAGAATTCCATCTTATTGCGGTATTCCCAGCGCTGGGGGCTGGGGCGGATGCCTTCAAATGTGTAGTCCAAAGAAGCCGCACCGGCACTGCCCGAATCGCGGATGGTCCCGTCTATCAGGGCCTTTACCTGACCTGCCTTCATGTCCAGCTGAGCCTGATAGGGCATGGTCTGGTACATGCAGCCGCCGCAGTAAGGGAACTCGCCGCAGGCGGCTTCTTCTGTCTCCAGGGGGGACTTTTTCAGGACTTCCAGAAGCCTGCCTTCATAGCTGCCGTGCCGGCACTTGTTTATCACAAAGCGGACCCTCTGGCCCGGTATCCCGTTCTTGACCGTAACAATTCCCTCCGGAGTAATCACTCTTCCCTTGTTGGGGAAATCTATATGGTCTATCACGCCGTCTAATATCTGTTTTTTCTTCATGTCTTCCTCTCTACCGCTGGCAGGCTGCCCGAAAATGCATCTGATCCCGGATAAGAAATAAGCTGCAGACCGTCGTCCCGCTTCTGTCGCGGAATACCTGTCTGCAGCTAATCATGTTATTATGATTTACATGATCACGCAATAGGGCGCATCACTCGTCGTCCTTGCTCTCCTCATCGTCCTTGTCTTCCTTGACGAAATCGTCATCGAAGTCATCATCAAAGTCGTCGTCGAAATCATCGTCAAAGTCATCATCAAAATCATCATCATCCTTGATGACGAACTTGTAGATGATCAGCGCGATAGATGCTGCAGCCAAGACAACAGCCAGGATAGCCAGCCCGATAGTCAGATTCTTCTTCTTCTCCTCAGTCATCTCATCCTTATGCAATAATTCTGAAATTTTAGCAGCGCTGAGGATCTCATCAATCTTTCCGCTCATGTTCACATTCCCCTTTCACTGCCCGGCAGTTCAATGAATACAGACTTCCGGGGTTAAAAAACTAGAAATATTATAACACGCCTTCTGAGAAAAAACCATATATTTTCGGAGAAAAGCTAGCCTACAGCTTCTTTAATTTTGCAAATCCCGCCAGCATTTTCTTGACGCCGAACCTCTCAAATTCCACGGTGACCTGATAGTCCTTGCCGGCGTCGCTGATATCCTTCACAATGCCCTTGCCGAACTTTACATGCCTGACTGTATCGCCCACGCTGTAATCCGGCTTTGTCTTGCCCATATCGGATCCCTTTACAGCGAAGGCGGAGAAATCTGATCTCTTCTTTGTTTTGCTGTAGGGGTTGGCATAGTTCTTCCCGGAACCTTTGCCGGCGAAAGATCTCCTCTCCCCGCCGGAAACCCCGCGGCCGGTATAACCCCCGCCCGCGGCATGGGTTTTGCTCACGGCCGATGTGCCCATATCCAGGAGTCTGTTGGGGATCTCCTTTATAAACCTTGAGACCTGGTTCATCTGGAAATTGCCGTGGATCATCCTCTGGCGGGCGCAGGTCATCATGAGAGTATCCATAGCTCTCGTAATGCCGACATAGCAGAGCCTTCTCTCCTCTTCGATCTCCTCATCGCTGTCCTCGCTGTTAATGGACATATAGCTGGGGAAAAGGCCCTCCTCCATACCGGCCATGTAGACATGGGGAAACTCCAGGCCCTTGGCGCTGTGAAGAGTCATCAGGATGACCCGGTCCTCATCCTCGCCCATGTTATCCACATCGGCAACAAGGGCGATCTGCTCCAAAAGCTCCGTCAGGCTGGGGTTCTGCGCCCCTTTTTCGTACTCCACGATCTTGTTGCGCAGCTCATCCAGATTCTCCAGTCTTGTCTGCGCCTCATCCGTGCCTTCCGCAGCGATCGCCTCGGCATAGCCGGACTCGTCCATGATCCGGTCAAAAAGCTCAGTCAGGCTGACGGCAGCTTTCTGGACCCTAAGGGAATCTATCATCTGCACAAAAGCCTTCATCTTCCCTGCCGCTCTTCCCAGGCCCTCTATGGTATCGGCAGAGCTCAGGGCATCGAAAAGACTGATCCCGTTGTCCCTGGCATACTCCATTGCTCTCCCCAGGGTCGTAGTCCCGATCCCCCTCTTGGGCACATTAATGATCCTGCTCACGGCAAGGTTGTCCAGGCCGCTGTCTACAGTCTTCATATAGGCCAGGATATCCTTTATCTCTTTTCTCTGGTAGAAATTCACGCCGCCGAAAACCCGGTAAGGGATCCCGGACAGAACAAAACTCTCCTCCAGGACTCTGGCCTGAGCATTTGTCCGGTAGAGGACCGCAAAATCTCCATAGCTGTTTGTAGATTTTTTCTTCCCGGCTATATCGCGGACAATGGCCGAAGCTTCCTCGTGCTCCGTGGGATAGACCCGGAAAATGATCTTGCTGCCCTCGCCCTTTTCTGTCCACAGGGTCTTATCCTTGCGGGCGATATTGTGGTGGATGACTCCGTTTGCCGCGTCCAGGATATTCTTCGTGGACCGGTAATTCTCCTCCAGCCTGATGACCCCGGCATCCGGAAATACATCTTCAAAATCGAGGATGTTGCGGATATCAGCCCCCCTGAACTTGTAGATAGACTGATCATCATCGCCGACAACGCAGAGATTGCGGTATTTTTCAGCTATCATGCTGACAAACATGAACTGAACGGCGTTCGTATCCTGGTACTCATCCACCATGATGTAGCGAAAGCGTTCCTGGTAATAATTCAGAGCTTCCTGATCCTGGCGGAAGAGCTCGACGGTCTTGCAGAGCAGGTCGTCGAAATCAAGGGCGTTGTTGGCTTTCAGCCTTTCCTGATAGCCTTTATAGATATCGGCTATCTTCTTCATGTAGATGTCATGGCCGGCTTTGGCCGCGAAGGCCTGAGGGCTCATCATCTTGTCCTTGGCATGGGATATGTGGGAGAGGATGGGCCTTTCCTTGAATACCTTTGTATCCAGACCCATGCCCTTTATGACCTCCCTGACGACCGTCTTCTGGTCGTCCGTATCGTATATGGTGAAATTCCGGTCATAGCCCAGCCTGTCGATGTACCGCCTGAGAATGCGGACACAGGCTGAGTGAAATGTGCTCACCCAGACGTCCTGGCCGCCGCTTCCCAGCAGGCCGTCGACCCTCTCTCTCATCTCCCTGGCCGCCTTGTTTGTAAATGTGATCGCGAATATGTTCCAGGGATTCACTCCGCACTCATCAATCAGGTAGGCGATCCTGTGCGTAAGAACCCTGGTCTTTCCGGAACCTGCCCCCGCAAGGATAAGAAGCGGTCCCTCCGTGTGACGGACCGCTTCCTGCTGGGCAGGGTTTAAACTGTCATATATACTGCTCATCTATATTCCCCATTTCGCGGCTTTTTGCCGCCTGATATTCTGATCTGTCTGCCTGCTGAATTTTGCATATGGAGTTATGATATCATATATAAAAGTCCCGGGCAAATATTATTGCGGACAGATTCTTCCTGTGCTAAAATCAGGCTTGCAGGCCGGACACAGATATCCTGGGGGCCTGCGGACATATTTTCTTTTTCAACAGCAGGGGGAAGTTTCATGAATATCAATGACCTGATGAAAAATACAAACTCCACAAACTATTTTATGCTTGACGTGGGTGCCCATCTTGACCGTTTAGAGCCGGGACACGCCGAGGTAAGTCTTGTCACGGAGAACAGGCATAAGAATCTGAACGGCATGATGCATGGCGGCGCTCTTCTGACCCTGATCGATTCCGCTGCCGGAGCCGCCAGCAGATCCTTCGGGGGAACCCTCGTCACCCTGGAGTGCAAGACAAATTTCATAAAGGGCGTGAAGGTGGAAGGCCAGAAGGTTACTGCCGTGGCGGATGTCATCCACAACGGCCGGACCATAAAAGTCCTCGATGTCAAGATCTACAACCGGGACGTTCTCTCCTGCACGGCCTCCGTGACTATGTTCGCCACAAGCCAGGAGCCCAGATTTGAGCCTGTGGATTAATGGACCGGACTCACTCACAGCACGGATGAATAGATCAGAAAAGGCAGAAGCTGTATCCGATATCAGATACACTTCTGCCTTTTTCACTATTGTACAGACCTTATTCAGGACACTTTATTCTTCTGTTTCCTCAACAGAAGCCTCAACTGTTTCGGCCTCAGCAGTCTCCTCGACTTCCTCAGCCTTAACAGGCTCTTCGACATTCTCAGTCTCTGCAGCTGCCTCTTCCTCTTCGGGCTCGCCTGCCAGAAGAAGCATGATCTTGTTGCTCCTGGCAACGAACTTTGTCATAGCGTCAGCCGTGAGCGGGGCATGGGTGAGCATGGCCAGATCGTATATCTGCTGGCAGAACATATCGACGTTCTCGTCATCCGGATGATCCAGGACATGCTTAACAAGACTGCTGTTGGCATTGAGGATAAGGGTCTGACCTTCCATATCCGGGGTCTGATCCATCTTCATGCCGTACATCTTCATCATATCCTGCATCCTGCGGATGGACTCTGACATGGTGATGATAGCAGGCGCTGATTTGTCCTTAAGACTCTCCACCTTAACCTCGAGCTTATCAGATTCAAGGGCTTTCTTAAAGATCTCGGAAAGCTTCTCCTGATCTTCCTCCAGGATCTTTTTCTGATCTTCGCCAGTGGGAGCCTTGAAGGCATCCGCTACCTCGGAATCTATCCTCAGGAAATGAACATCCTCCTTCTCGGACTCTATCCTCTGCATGAAAGGCTGATCGATCAGATTTCTCAGAATGAGGGCGTCAAGGCCCTGATCCTTGAACATCTTTATGTACTGAGCCTGGACATTCTCATCCGTCACATAGAATACCTTGTTCTCATGCTTGTCCTTTGCCGCGTCAAGATACTCCTGCAGGGAGATATACTTGTCGTTTATATCCTTGTAGATGATATAATCCTTCATCCTGTCGGCAAACTTGCCGTCCTTGATCACGCCGTACTTTATGAAGGGGTTAATGTCATCCCAGTACTTCTCATAGTTTTCTCTGTCTGTCTTGAACATGCCGCTGAGCTTGTCCGCGACCTTCTTTGTGATATAATCAGAGATCTTGCCTGCAAATCCATCGTTCTGCAGGGCAGATCTTGATACGTTCAGAGGCATATCCGGGCAGTCTATCACGCCCTTGAGCAGGAGCAGGTATTCAGGAATGATCTCCTTGATGTTGTCCGCTACAAATACCTGGCTGTTGAAGAGTTTTATCTGGCCTTCTGCCGGATCATATTCTGTCGCGATCTTGGGGAAATACAGGATGCCCTTGAGGTTGAAGGGATAGTCCATGTTGAGATGGATCCAGAAAAGGGGCTCCTTATAGTCATGGAAGACTTTCCTGTAAAATTCTTTGTATTCCTCGTCTGTGCAGTCCTTAGGTGTCTTTGCCCAGAGAGGATGGGTCTCATTCATGAGCTTAGGGCGCTTGTTGATCTTATATCTCTCTTTTCTGGGAGATACGACAACTGTCTCCTTTGTCCCGTCTTCCTTCTCCTTCTCCTCTGTCTTCTCCTCATCGACGATGGTCTCAGCGATCACATCGTCCTCGCGCAGCTGATCCTTCTCTATGGTCTCATACTCCTGATCCCCGCCTTCCTTATGGAGGTAGATCTCTTCGGGCATAAAGGCACAATATTTCTTAATAACTTCGTCTACACGGTACTCGTTGGCATACTCCAGGCAGTCCTCATTCAGGTGGAGGGTGATCAGCGTGCCCCTCTTATCCCAGCTGCCCTTCTCCATGCTGTACTCGCTGTTGCCGTCGCATGTCCAGTGAACAGGCTCTGCTCCTTCCCTGTAGGAGAGGGAATCTATCTCAACGGTGTCTGCTACCATAAATGCTGAGTAGAATCCCAGGCCGAAGTGACCGATGATCTGATCATCGCTTGCCTTATCCTTATATTTTGAAAGGAAATCTGCGGCGCCGGAAAACGCGATCTCTGTGATATATTTCTTTACTTCCTCAGCTGTCATGCCGATGCCGTTATCGACGAACTTAAGGGTCTTGTCATCAGCGTTGCAGATGACATCTATCCTCATCTTCTCGTCATCCTCAAACTGATACTCGCCCATTACCTCAAGCTTTCTCAGCTTCGTAATGGCATCAGAGCCGTTTGAGATCAGCTCTCTGATAAAGATATCCTGATCGGAATAAAGCCACTTTTTGATAATAGGGAAAAGATTCTCGCTGTTTATCGAAAGATTGCCCTTCTCTGTACTTGTCTCTGCCATATCTGTCTCTCCTTTGCATCACATTTTTATAAAATATTCATTCTAATCGACTCATGGAGCAGATTAGCAATCACCCTGCCAAGCTGCTAACAGCTATTGTAATACGAATGTATACAAAAGTCAAGAAGAATTTGGCACTCATCTCGTTAGAGTGCTAGCACCTGCGGCCAGCCTCCTCCCTCCCCCTTCATTGCCAAAGGATAAGGGATTTGCTATAATGATGAGGCCGGCACCGCCGGGCGGCAGTGCCCTATGACAAATATTTTTTTCGATCATAAAGATCAGGAGGTTCTTATGGCTGCATTTTCACCTGCAAATATCCTGCTCCCCGATCCTTCCGGGGCAGTTTCCATAGAAAAATGGTCTGTCGTGGCCTGCGATCAGTTTACATCGCAGCCCCAGTACTGGAAGGATGTGCGCTCTCTCACGGAGGGCTTTTACTCTACTGTCAATCTGATCCTGCCGGAAGCCGAACTTGCCGGGAAGAGCGATGAGTTAATAAAGGGCATCCACCGCAAGATGGCAGACTACAAGGCAGACGGCATTTACAAAGAATATCCTTCTTCCCTTGTCTACGTCGAGAGGACCCAGAGCGACGGCTCCACAAGGCGGGGCATCGTCGGCTGCATAGACCTGGAGGATTATGACTATTCACCGGATTCCTCTTCCCTGATCCGCGCGACGGAGAAGACCGTTATAGAGAGGATCCCGCCCAGAGTTGCTGTCAGAGAAGGGGCGCCTACAGAGCTCTCCCACGTCATACTCTACGCTCACGACGAGGCTGACGCTCTCATATCTCCCATTACAGATGCCAAAGCGTCCTGTCCCCTTCTCTATGACTTTGATCTGATGAAGGAAGGCGGACATATAAGCGGCTATCTGATAAGCGGGGCCATTTTGGATGGCTTTATGAAGGCTCTGGATTCTTACTATCAGCTTCAGGATCAGAAGGCACAGGCTGCCGGCAGGAATCCGGTCTATTTCACCGTTGCCGACGGCAACCACTCCCTTGCTTCCGCCAAGGAGTGCTATGAGAGGGCAAAAAGGGAAGGCAGGGCAAATGACAGGCTTCGCTTTGCCATGGTCGAGCTTGAGAATCTGCACGACAGCTCCCAGGTCGTTCTTCCTATCCACAGGCTGATAAAGGGCGCAGACGCTCCCTCTTTCCTCCATGCCATGGAGGATGCCCTGAAGGCAGCTCCCGGCAGCGAAGGAACCTTATCTCTTCCCTGGCTTTGCGGCAGCCAGTCAGGAGAGATCGCCCTTTCCTCATCTGACCCGGGCACTGCTTTCGCCGATATCCAGGCCTTCATTGACCGGTACCTGGCAGAGCACGAGGGCAGCGTTGACTACATCCACGGGGATGAGACCATCCGCCAGCTCGCATCCGAGGAAGGAAGCATAGGTTTCATCATGCCGGCTATCGCCAAGGACGGCTTCTTCGACAACATCATGAAGAAAGGCGTCTACCCCAGAAAGACATTTTCTGTCGGCGAGGCGACAGACAAGAGATACTATCTGGAGGCAAGAGATCTTTACTGACCGGACTGCCCGCCAGCACCGCTGGCGCACCTGCTGTCAATACGGGACTGCTGCATGAGATTGCGTCCATTTCGGGGAAAAAGGCAAAAATGGACGTAACAATTAGTCTGTATTTGGGACGAAATACGTCCATATCGAATAAAATGAGGAATATGGACGTATGAAGCGCCGGAAAATCTCTGCCGGCATACGTCCATAATCGGCAAATAGCCCCAAATGGACGTAATCACCTTTCTAAACTGTACCCCATATGGTGGACACGGATTTTCGCCAAAGTGTATGCTTTTGGAGAGACCATATCTGAGCCTGGACATACCTTT
>OMWV01000010.1 GCA_900314845.1 uncultured Eubacteriales bacterium | reverse complement strand
TATCTATTCCCTTATTTACTGTACGTTTTATAAATTTGAAAATTTCTTAGAATCTTCGGGATCGTACTGTTATTCAGTTGTCAATGTGCTGTGCCTCTCTCGAGGCGACTTGATTATCATATCTCATGACCGCATCTTTGTCAAGTACTTTTTTAACTTTTTTTGCTCTGTCAAGAGCAGGGAAAAAGAAAAAGCATCCGACCTTTCGATGAAGCCTTGATGCAAAAGACTTCATCAGAGATGAAGTCTTTTGGGATAGCCCGTAGCGGAATCGAACCGCTGATTCCGCCGTGAGAGGGCGGCGTCTTAGCCTCTTGACCAACGAGCCATGCGACTTCTATATAATATCACATACCCGGAATATGTCAAGCCTATTTTTGAAAATATTTTACTTTTTCCAAATTCCCTTTTCCTGGCGTTCTTTTGTGCCGTTCATCCTCTTGAACAGCCGGCAGCAAATCAGTTATAATTGCTTCTATTGACAATTGTTCCATTGACAGAAGGATGTGTTGAAAATAGCTAACAGAAGAGAAAAAGGGATCTATGCGCTCTTTGCCAGATATGTATCCCTGAACATCGTCAGCATTATAGCCGTATCCTGCTATGTTCTGGCAGATACATTCTTTATATCCAGATCCGGAGGGCCAGACGGCATAACTGTCCTCAACCTGTGTCTTCCCATATATAATATCATATATGCGATAGGCGCTATGATCGGAACAGGATCCGCGATCCGCTTTACAATAGAGAAAAATGAGGGCAGAAGAAGCAGATACTTCACAAATGCTCTCCTGTGGTGTCTCATTTTCGGCCTGGCAGCGGCTCTCATAGGTGGATCAAGGCCGGATCTTATCCTGCATCTCATGGGCGGAGACTCTCAGATCGTCAGGATCGGGATCCCCTACCTTCGGATATTTATCCTGTTTTCTCCCTTCTTCATGGCCAATCAGGTCTTTACAGCCTTTGTGAGGAATGACGGAGCACCCGCCCTTTCCATGACAGCCACCATGAGCAGCAGCCTTTTTAACATCCTTTTCGATTACATATTTGTATTTCCCATGGGGATGGGCATAGCTGGAGCAGGTCTGGCTACCGCGATCTCGCCCGTCGTCAGCATAAGCATCTGCTGCCTGCATTTCCTGGCGGGCGATAATAATCTGCATATAAGGAAAATGCTTCCCGACGTGAGACTGCTCGTCTCTTCCTGCAAACTGGGCATCTCCTCTTTTGTAGCGGAAATGTCCCAGGGCGTCACCACAACTCTCTTTAATTTTCTGATCCTTGGCCTGGAGGGCAATATAGGAGTTGCCGCCTACGGGATCGTAGCAAACTTTTCCATTGTCGGCACTTCCCTTTTCAATGGACTGGCTCAGGGCACGCAGCCTCTGATCAGCCGTTTCCACCTGACCGGTGAGGAAAAAAAGAAAAGACAGATCCTTCGTCTGGGGATCATAACCGCTCTTTGCATTGCCCTCCTGATCAATCTGGCGGCATGGACTCAGACGGATCTTCTGATCAGCATATTCAACAGCAGCCGCTCGGCCATGCTCAGCCGGATCGCCCATCCGGGCCTTCGCATCTATTTTACTGGATTCCTGTGCTCCGGGCTGAATATTTTCCTTGCCAGCAGCTTCAGCGCGGATGACAAAGCGGCAGCCTCTGCCTGCGTTTCCCTTTCCAGGGGCTTCGCAGCTATCTGTGCCTTCGCTCTTGTCCTGTCAAGGCTGTTCGGCATGACAGGCATCTGGGCCTCCTACCCGGCTGCAGAAGCATTTACCCTTATGCTGGCTCTGGGCTGGCTGATATCAGGCAGCAGAAAAAAATAAGCGGTTTCCCAAATTTAAGGAAACCGCTGAGCCTGTCAGGGCTTATTCGTCGTCTTCCAGCCCCTCTTCGAGCAGGATGCGCATATCTTTAAATTCTGTGTCCATGACATTTTCAAAGGGTGACTCTTTCATGGTGCTGCTGAGGGAGTTTCTTGCCTTTACCTGGGTAAGGACCGTACCGGCTCCGCCGATGCAGCCGCCCGGGCAGGCCATGCCCTCGAGAAGATAACCGTTGTATTTGCCGGTTTTGGCCATCTGCAGCATCTTGCGGCAGTCACGCAGACCTTCGGCGTTGACCCTCTTGACCTCAAAACCGGGCTTCAGCCTCTTGGCGCAGTCTTCTACAGCCTGGGCAACACCTCCGCTCTGGGCAAATCCTTCCCCGTCGCGGCTGGCCCTGGAATTCCAGTCTTCGTCCGGCAGATCCGAGAACTTGATATCCTTGGCATTTATCATTCCCATCAGTTCTTCAAATGTCAGCACAAAATCCACATCGCTCCGGATGGTGCGGCGGCTGGCCTCCAGCTTCTTGGCGGCACAGGGGCCGATAAAGCAGATCCTGCACTCCTTTCCCTGATCTCTGTACATCTTCTTTACCATACGGCCGGTGAATACCATAGGTGTCAAAGCCATGGAGATATAGGGAGCCTGCTGAGGGAAAAGCTTCTTTCCCATCATAGCCCAGGCCGGACAGCAGGATGTTGCCAAGAATGGTTTATGCTCAGGTACTGCCCGGAGGAATTCTTCTGCTTCCTGAATGGTACAGAGGTCTGCTCCGATGCTGACCTGCCATACGTCATCAAATCCCAGCTCGCGGAAAAGAGGGCGAAGCTTGCTTGTCGTACACTTCTTGCCGAACTGCCCGGCAATAGAAGGTGCCACGATAGCAACGACAGGGAGATCCGCTTTTATTGCCCGGATCAGCTGATAGATCTGGCTCTTATCCGCTATGGCGCCAAAGGGACAGTTGACAAGGCACATACCGCAGGAAACACACTTATCGGGATCGATATCCGCTCTCCCGTATTCATCGCTCCCGATCGCGTCCATGCCGCAGGCCTTGGAGCAGGGCCTCTGCTGCTTGACGATAGCACTGTAAGGGCACTCACGGACACATTTTCCGCATTTTATACATTTTTCCTGATCTATATGCGACTTGTGATCGTAGATGCGGATCGCATCCTTGGGGCATACCTCCTGACAGGGATGAGACAGACAGCCCTGGCAGGCATCCGATACATGGATGACATTATCCGGGCAGCCGTTGCAGGCAAATTTTATGACATTGATAAGGGGCGGCTCATAATATTTCTCCGGGCGGGCCGCCTCCTCTATTCCTTTTGCGACCGGCGCGTGTTCATTGCTTGCCCTCAGCGGCAGTCCCATGGCCAGGCGGATACGCTCACCGATGACTGCTCTCTCAAGGAAAATATCGCTTCTCATGGAGCCGACGACTCCGGGGAGCATTTTGTAAGGAAGTTCATTGAACTGTGAAAAATCAGCCTCTTCGTAGGCAAGGCGGGACACCTCTTCAAAAACACGTCTTCTTACATCATTTAGCAGCGTATAGGTACCTTTCATCCTTGTTATCCCTCCAGTAGTTCTTTGTGGATCGTGTTTAGTACTCTTTTCTTGTCTGTGCACCACTTTGGAGCAATCAGAAGTCTTCTCGGCGGATCGCCGGTCAGTCTGTGGATGACCATTCCTTCCGGCAGCAGCTTTACAGCCTGGGCCGTCAGTGAACAGTATTGTGAAAATGTTAACATATGAAATGGTGACTTTTTATACTCCGCAGCCATTTTTGTTCCCTCAAGGATCTGCAGCATCTGGATCTTTATCCCGCTTACCTTTGGCCAGAGGCCTGCCAGGAATCTTACTGTCTGAAGCATATCTTCCCTGCTCTCGCCGGGAAGGGAGAATATGATATGCACGATGACGGTTAGTCCCGCATCGTACAGCCTGTCGACCGCATCCAGGAATACGTCGTTTTTATACCCTCTCCCGATGCGCTGAGCCGTCCTCTCGTGAATGGTCTGAAGTCCCAGCTCTACCCACACGGGTTTCTTCTCATTGAGCCCGGCAAGCATCCTTAGCATGGGATCCGGCAGGCAGTCCGGCCTTGTCGCCACGGAAAGGGCAGCGATCTCCGGGAAGGAAATAGCTTCTTCATAAAGCTTTCCCAGTCTTTCGGGGTCTCCATATGTGTTTGTGTAGGATTGAAAATAAGCAATGTAGCGTCTGTCTTTCGGGTCGATACTTTTGGGAAATTTGCCGTCTACCTTCTCCTTGGCAGCAGCAATCTGCTCCTTTAGAGGGAGAAGCGGCGCCGCGAAATCTCCGGAACCGCCGGCTGAACAGAAAGAGCATCCACCCCTTCCGATCGTCCCGTCGCGGTTTGGACAGGTACACCCGCTCTGAAGGGAGATCTTGTAGACCTTTGTCCCGAAAGTCTTTTTCAGATAATCCGAAAGTATCATCCCCTGCCTCCTTATTTTCATCAATCTTAGTATAACGCATATTTTCCCCTTTTAAAATGCTTATCGGGATTGTGTTTTATTAAGTGCGGACCTGAAAAGAAAAGGCGGGGATTATGTGAAATTATTGACAAATCTTCAGGCTTTATTTTCCTTTTTTCATAACATTATGTACACAAAGCCTGCCTATGCTATAATAATGACTAAAATAGATCTGTTTTTTCAGCAAAAGGAGAACATAACATATGGAGATCACGATCAGTCCGTACAGTTCAGAAGATGCGGCAGCCGCCGCCCGCATCTGGAATTATGTTGTTGATGAGGCGAATGCCTTTCCTCAGGAAGAGGGCATGAGTCCTGAAGAGGCCAATACATTTTTCAAAGCCCAGTCTTATACGGGCATAGCAAGAGATGGGGAAGGAAGAATCGTCGGTCTTTACATCCTCCACCCTAACAACGTCGGCCGCTGCGGCCATATCGCCAACGCCAGCTATGCTGTGGACCATGGTCTGCGAGGAGAACATATCGGCGAGCAGCTGGTGAAAGACTGCATGAAGATGGGCAGGGAAAAGGGCTACCGGATCCTGCAGTTTAATGCGGTCGTTGCCTCCAATATCCACGCCATCCATCTTTATGAAAGGCTTGGTTTCACGAAGGTGGGCACTGTACCCGGCGGTTTCCGCCTGAGAGACGGCAGCTATGAAGATATTCATATCTTTTTGCACTCACTGACAGAAGCAGA
Source organism: uncultured Eubacteriales bacterium (assembly GCA_900314845.1). Classification (GTDB taxonomy): domain Bacteria; phylum Bacillota; class Clostridia; order Lachnospirales; family Lachnospiraceae; genus UBA2912. The sequence goes on along the minus strand of OMWV01000010.1, from coordinate 25,036 downwards.
AGCTTAAGCCCTAAAAAGAAAGAAGCCCCTGCATGTCATGTACGACATGAGGGGCCTTTTATCTCCCATAAAATCTATTCTTTTTTATTCCGGCTGCTCTCCTGCACACTTTTTATAATGTAGACTGGCCTGCCCTTTACTTCACGGTAGACCCGGGCCAGGTAAACTCCGACGATTCCCAGAGCTGCCAGATTGATCCCGCTCAGCAGAAAGGCAAAGAAGAGGCCTATGAGCAGCTTTGAGACAAATACTCCCGGCAGGGCAGCCTGAACGATGATGGCGATCAGCATGGTCAGGCTCACAAGGCCCAGGCAGACGCCCAGATAGAGGGCAGCCTTAAGCGGCATGTCCGAGAAGGACATGATCCCGTCCAGGGCATAGCGGGTCAGCTTGAAAAAATTCCATTTGGAGCTTCCCGCATGCCTCTCTTCTACCTTGTAGGGCATATAATATGTATTGTAGCCTACCCAGGAAAATATCCCTTTTGAAAAGCGGATCTTCTCTTTCAGCGAAAGGACTGCCTGAACCATGTTCCGCCTCATGACCCGAAAGTCACTGGCCGAGGCCCTGAGCTCTACTTCGGTCGTCCTGTTGAATATCTTATAAAAACGATCCTTAAAGAAGGCCTGTCCTCGGCCTTCTTTCCTCTGGGCCTGGTAGGCCGCCACGCAGTCATATTCCGGGTGCTGATCCAGAAACTCCGTCATCTGACGCACATACTCCGGCCTCTGCTGAAGATCAGCGTCTATAATGGCCGTGTATTCTCCGCGTGAGCGCTCAAGACCCGCAAGTATAGCCGCTTCCTTCCCAAAATTCCTGGAAAATTCTACGGCGGTAATGGAGGTTCCTTCCTTGGCGCAGAGCTCAGACAGCCGTCTGCCCGTATCGTCGCTGCTGCCGTCATTTACAAATATAAATTCCGTGTCCCCTATGATATCATGGAGGGCTGCCTCTGACTCTCTGTAAAAGTCAACAATATTGTCTCCTTCATTATAGCAGGGAACTACTACAGATAATTTCAAGAGTGATCTACCTTCCTGTTCAAACAATAATTGTATAGTATCACACTCTCGAATTCTTGTCATCTGCTTCGCAGATACTTCTTTTCCATTCCCGTCAGGATATTTTTGTATTTTTCCTGGATCCCTGCCTTCTCCTGATCCTTTTCAAACTCCAGGGTCTGCCTGTCGATCTCTTCCATGACATCCTCAGGCAGAGCGCGCAGGGCGAAGGGATAGACGACATTATCTTCCTTTTCCGTGTGAAGCTGCAGCTGCCTTGCGTAGCCCATAGCCCCGGCTATCATGTCAAGTTTATTTTCCGTGCAGGGATTCTTTTCATATTCACCCAGGGCATTCTCCCAGTCAAGGACACGGGCCCTGCCCAGATCGTGCTCCACCAGCATGCCGTGAGTGATAAGATTCTCTCCCATCTTCCCCAGCTGATCTACCATCACCGGAAAGAGAAATTTTTCTTCCTTGCCGTGATGATGGACGTCGGCAAAATTTCTGGCAAAGTCTATCATGATCCTGTTGTCTTCTATGTCAACATCTCTGCCCTCAAGAATGCCGCAGCACATATCCCTGATGACAAGCAGCATCCGGTTGATAAGAGCATGGTCATCTTCCATGACCTTTATGCTGGAAAATTCTTCTTTCATCTCTTCCCTCTTTTCAGGCAGCCATTATCTCAAACTCGTCCGGTCCTGCTGCCCTGTATACCAATCCGGTCTCTGAGAGCATCCCTTCCACAAGCTTTCCGATCAGCTGATCATAAACTTTCGGGTCCGCTCCGGCATTTACCCAGTAAGCACTGTGCAGGTTCTGATTCCTCACCCAGCTGACATGGTCTTCTCCCCTGTCTGTCACAGAATTGACCCTGTCGCAGGGCATGCCGTTTAAGAGAGAATCCTCGAGCAGTCTGTATGCCTCTTCTGCGCTTGCGCCGGCTTGGGCGCGGCGGCCTCTTCCTATCTCATAGCCACACTCCTCCAGGTCTTTTATCCTTGAAGGATCATCCTTGAGGATAGCTGCGCACAGACGGGCCAGGCGGTCTTCACTGTCCGAGATCCTTGCCTGAAGCCAGCCATGAATATTCCCTGTGTCTATGATCTGCTCCAGGGGCCTTGTCTCTTCACTCACATAAGAAGAAAGGTCCGAAAGCCAGCCCTGAGCGGCAGCCTTTTCAGCCCCTTTCCTGATCAGGTCTTCCTGCAGGCAGATCTTATTGTAAAGCCAATAATGAATGGGTCCGAGAAATGAGCTCATGTTTTTTCTCCTTTCAGGCAAGTGCTTCGTTGACTTTTTCTGTAACCATCTGCGGATCCAGGCCATGGACCATGCAGGCAGCCTCAAGAGATTCGCCCTGAGAAGCAGGGCAGCCGATGCAGTGCATGCCAACCTCAAGCAGGGTACTGATCACCTCGGGATGAGCGCTTAAAATATCTCCAACCAGCATCTTTTCATTGATCTTATTCATTTTCTATTTCCTCCTGTAAAATGATCTATGTCTCAGGATCCCGGCAAGAACCGGTTTCCTTTCCCTCTGCTCTAAAGGATACTACAGAAAGGGCGGCAGGTACGTTGTTAAAACAACAAAGAATTTTTTTCTTTATGCGCAATCCGCTAAAAAGCTCTACTAATTTGCATGCAAATTCGAATTTTGTTCTTTCTGATTAAAATTATCATTTACTTATCAAACATTTTCCTGAAATAACAAAAAATTCGTGTGATGCATGGTATAATAAGAAAAAGAATTCTATCATTAACTATCCTCTTATGCTAATTATCTTATAGCAGCATCAACATCGTCCTGCTTTATTCTGCATCACACGGCACAAACAATAATCGAGGATCATATGGAACCTTGTAATATTCTCCAGAATATCCTTGAAAGCAAAAGCTTCAGACTCGAACTATATGGACAGGATTAGTAACAACCTGGAGCCCAGCATTTTACAATATACCTATCGCAACAAACCCATAAATATTAACCTACATACACGTACATATTTCCAATGAATAGCTTCCCCCAAGAAATAATCGTCCCCGCTTCAGAAGGAGGAAAAAATCAGACTTTGGAATGTCTAAAATATGGCGAGTCTTATAGGCGGAAAATCTACCGCCAATGAAGAAGACACAATATTTAATGTCACACCCATCTTTAAAATATTTTTTATACGAGGAGGCAACTATGAAAAAGAAACAGCCATTATTAGCACTTATTATTATTACAACTATAACATTTCATACCTCAACTGTTTACGCTTCTGCAAATATTGTGAATACTAATCGCAATTCAGTACAAATTGAGGACAGTATCAAACCATTATTCACTTCATCGGAAAGATCAGCTGTAGAAAGAAAATCCCATTTTATTTCTTATTCTGAATATGAGTTACCTTCCATCAATCTTACGGCAACAAATACGTGGAAAAAAATAAGTTCATAAACATATAAGGCATCCGTTGGAGAATTAGCTTTTGCTGTAGGTATTGCTCTTCTTTCATCAAAAGTAGGTGGAGGAATTCCAAAGAATGCAGCACTTGCTATAGCATCATACTTTGCAACTGTGTGGTCAAACGGAAAATTTCCAAGCGGTTATGGTTTAAAACTAATTGTAACTACCTATGTGCGTTCTATAAATCCGACATTAGGGACATATGAACAGAAGACTGTTAATAAGTTATATTACGGAAAAAATGGTAATTATACAAAGAAGGCTTATTCTTGGACTACTACACGAACAATGTATTCTTCCATTGATGAAGGAGAAAGCATATGAACACAACGAAATCAATTGTAAAAGCGTGTGTCTTTTGGATGATGTACAATATGACTCTCTATTTTCTCCTCTGGGATACCGATAAGGCACTCCCTCTCATATTCGGAAATGAAATTGGCCCGCATGATATTGTGCTTTCCATTGTCCAGGCAATACTGGCTGGTCTTGTCCCTCTGTATTTTTTTAATAAATCCTTCGATTTACTGAAGAAAATAGGAAAACATCCTCTGCTGGTACTTGCTGTGATCCTCATACTGATTTTTGCGGAAAAACAGATGGATGCTATCGTTGCAAACGGGATCAAAGATCTATCATGGCACTCCTACGCAAAGGAACTATATGATCTGCTTTGTATCGCGATCCATTTTCTGATCATTGGATGCTTTCTGGTAAAAACATCTGATGAGCAGAGTATTGACAGCAGCAAGGCTGTAGAGAATCGAGCATGAGACGGTGATCAGCCGCCGGACGCACGAAAAAAGGGCCGCCGCATCATCAAATGCGGCGGCCCCCTTTTGACCACAGATCCGAACCGGTTTCCTGTAAGAAAACTAAGTTCGGATCTGACGCTAAAAGTAGTGGACCAGGCGGGAATCGAACCCGCGTCCGAAAACATATCCCTTCAGGCTTCTCCCATCACAGCTGCTGTACTGAACATTCCCTCCGGCATATGCCCGGCAGCAGGCTCATGCCTTTAGTAGCTTCATAAATGTTCCAGGGCCTCAAAGCTTTGGCACTGGACTTTCCCGCCTCCATGATGCCGAACCCCGGAACGGCAGGTCATTCCGGATCGACAGCTGCCCTTAGGCAGCGTATGCTAAACTATTATCGTCTGCATTTATATTTAGGTTCCATGTTGATGACGCAGTCACGGAGTCTGCGGATGGCTTCCCAAACTTCAACATCCCCGTCGAAACCAGTACTAGCCCTTATATTATACTATTCTTCATAGTCCGGATGAAAAATAAAGAATCGTACCGGTAGATATAATATACAACCGGCTTCCCGCTTTGTCAAGAAGCCGGACTGCATTTTCCATTAGCCCTGTAGTTGAAAACCGCGCGACTATCTGAGTCTGATCTTGAGCTCTCTTTCCGCCTCCCGCCTCATATCCTTTTTGGCGATATCCGCCCTCTTGTCATAAAGCTTCTTGCCCCGGGCAAGACCGATCTCTACCTTGACAAGGCTACCCTTAAAATAAACGCGCAGGGGGACGATGGTATAGCCCTTCTGAACTACCTGACCGGTCAGCTTCATGATCTCCCGTCTGTGCAGGAGAAGCTTTCTCGTGCGCAGAGGATCCTTGTTCATGATATTTCCCTTCTCGTAAGGGCTGATATGCATATGTTCTATAAAAACTTCATTGCCGTTTACCTGAATAAATGCTTCTTTTATGCTGCATCTGCCCATGCGCAGAGATTTTACCTCCGTGCCGAAAAGCTCAATGCCCGCCTCATATTTATCTTCAATAAAATAGTCGTGATAAGCCTTTTTATTGTTGGCGATCAGTTTAACCGCGCCTCTTTCTGCCATTTTTGCCTGCACCGCCCTTTCCCTTTTTTATCCTGCTTGTCTTCGCCTTCTTTTTCCTGCTCTTGCCTGCAGGCATTTTGCGGCTGAAAAATTCCTTCTCTTCCTTTATCTCTTCCCGGTCTTCCTCTGTCAGATGCCCTCTTTTTATCATCTCAAAGAGCACGGTCTTTGTCGTAGGATCCACTCCCCTTACCCGGATGACCAGCCGATCTCCCATGCGGAAAACTTCCCCGTGGTCAAGGCCGTTTAGGCAGCACTCATCTTCATCGTAGACATAGTAGTCATCCATTGTCTCCAGCCGGATCAGGCCCTCACAGGTATTCTCCAGCTCGACATAGATGCCCCAGTTTGTTATGCCGGATATGAGGCCTTCGTAAACCTCTCCGATTCTCTGGCCCATATATTCCGCTTTTTTCAGCTTCTCGATATCCCGCTCCGCATCGTCCGCCTTTCTCTCAAGGGCGGACGTCTGAGTGCAGACCTCATCCAGGATGCTGCGGTAGTGTGCCTGCCTGACCTGATCCAGCTTCCCGTGGATATTTTCCTTTATGATCCTGTGGATCTGCAGATCCGGATACCTGCGGATGGGCGATGTGAAATGACAGTAGTACTTGACCGCCAGGCCGAAATGCCCCAGATTTTCTGTCGTATACCGGGCTCTTTGCATGGATCGCAGGACGAGCCTGGATATGAAGGTCTCTTCCGGTGAACCTTCTATCTTGCCCAGGAGCTTCTGAAACTCCATGGGGTGGAGCCTGTCCGATCTGGTATGGATATAGTAACCGTAATTGCGGATCAGCATGTAGAGCCTGTGGATCCTGTCCGGATCCGGCGCCTCATGACAGCGATAGACAAAGGGCAGTTCCTGCCAGAAATAGTCCTGGGCGACTGTCTCATTTGCCATGAGCATGAAATCTTCTATGATCCTGTTGGCATCGTTTATCTCATAGGGGTGGATATCCACCGGCCTCTCATTCTCATCGAGCAGGATCTTGGCCTCGGGGAAATCAAAGTCTATGCTTCCCCTCTCCCTCCTCCTTGCCCTGATCAGGTCGGAGAGTTCTTTCATCTGATAAAACATAGGGAGGGCGTCGTCAAACCTGCCCTCATAGGCAGTCTTATCCTCGAGCAGGCGGCCCACCTGGGTGTAGGACATCCTGTGATCGACATTGATCACGGATTCACAGATCTCGTGGGATATGACTCTGCCGGATTCATCCAGCTCCATCAGACAGCTGAGCGTCAGCCTGTCCTGACCTTCATTGAGAGAACAGATGCCGTTGGACAGCTCTCTGGGCAGCATGGGAACGACCCGGTCTATCAGGTAGGTGCTGGTTCCTCTTCTAAGGGCCTCCTTGTCGAGCTCTGACCCTTCCGCCACATAATTGCTGACGTCCGCGATATGGACTCCCAGCCTGTAGATCCCATTCTCCTTGCTCAGAGTGACCGCGTCGTCCAGATCCCTGGCATCTTCCCCGTCTATCGTGACAGTCATAAGGCTCCTCAGATCCCTGCGCCCGGCCAGCTGGTCCTCGGACACGCTCTGGGAGATCTTTCTGACCTCATCCATGACAGGATCCGGGAAGGCTTCCTCCAGCCCGTAGGTCTTAAGAACAGAGATCAGGTCTGTGCGGGGGTCATCTGCCATGCCGAGCACCTGAATGATCTCCCCCTCCGGATTCCTCCTGGATGTCCCGTAATCTCTGATGCTGACAATGACCTTGCTGCCGTCCGGCGCGCCCGCGTTCTTCCCCTTGGAAATAAAAATATCTTTGCCTATCTTCTGATCATCCGGCACGACAAAACCGAAATACTTACTTTTCTGGTATGTCCCTATGATTTCGCTGCTGCCCCTTTTGATGATCCGGCTGATCCTGCCCTCCGCTCTCCTCTTGCCCGGGCGGCCTTCGTCAGGCTCATCTACCACGATGCGGACCTCAACCGTGTCGCCGTGAAAGGCTCCCTTTGTCTCATCCGCAGGAACAAAGATATCGCTGCTGCGCCCCGGCACAGTTACGAAGCCGAACCCTCTTGCCGTACTGCTGAATGTGCCGGTCAGGGTATCAGGTCTGGGGATCCTGTATGTATTCTGCGCTGTGAGCGTAATATCCCCGGAAGATATCATGCCATCGAGCATCTCTTTAAATTCCTCCCTCTGATCTTTGGGCACAGAAAAAAAGCTGCACAGCTCTTTAAACTTCATGGGCCTGTATAGATCTTCCTTCATAAATTCCAGGATCATTGCCTTTTTATCCAATACGCTCACCTCCGCCTATGCCTGAAAGAACAATGGCACCCCATATGGAGTGCCATAAAGATGATCAGTTTTATAATCCCCAGCCCATGTTCAGAATGATGGAAAATGCGATGAAGATGAAGAGGAAAGCAAATGTTGCCTTCTCCCGCAGCGCTTCCTTCGTATGCTTCTTGCCATGAGTTGAAAAATATGTGTCATTATTCCTGGCTACGATAGCTCCTGAAAGGTCAGCGCCCTCGCCCTTGCCAAGGAATACCAGATAAAGGAGCACAGCGCATATTACAAAAAATATCACTGTGACCATGATTCTTAACGGACTCATCTGTACACCTCCTGTACTCAATCTGAATCATTATAACATACAGGATGATGCAAATCAATCCCGTATTGATCATTTCTTATAGTTAACGATATCCGCGAACTCCGCCTTGAGAGCGGCTCCGCCTACAAGACCGCCGTCTATATCAGGCATGGCGAAGAGCTCAGGTGCTGTCTTGGCATTGACGCTGCCGCCGTACTGGATGCGGATGGCGTCCGCCGTCTCCTGGTCGTAGATCTCACCGATGCAGCTTCTGATCGCCTTGCAGACTTCCTCGGCCTGATCTGCGGTCGCTGTCTTGCCGGTTCCGATAGCCCAGATCGGCTCATAGGCTATGATGGCTGTCTTTGTCTGGTCAGCGCTGACGCCGAGAAAAGCAATCTTTACCTGCTGGCGGATCCAGTCTATGGTAATGCCCTGCTCTCTCTGCTCCAGAGACTCACCGCAGCAGATAATGGGGATAAGACCATGCTCAAATGCCTTGAGCACCTTCTTGTTTACAGACTCATTCGTCTCCGCGAAATAACCCCTTCTCTCGGAGTGGCCGAGGATAACATAGCTGCAGCCCGCGTCTGTAAGCATATCGGGAGAGATCTCACCCGTATAGGCACCGGACTCCTCATAGTACATATTCTCCGCACCCACACCGATATTGCTGCCCTTAGCCGCCTCAATGACGGGAATGATATCGATAGCGGGTACACAGAACACCACATCGACATCCGGATTGTTAACCAGAGGTTTTAAGAGCTCTACAAGAGCGACCGCCTCGCTGGGCGTCTTATTCATCTTCCAGTTGCCTGCGATTATTTTCTTTCGCATGATATATACCTCCTATTTCATGGTTCCTGGGAACCATCTTCTTCTTATCCGAACTTCTCCGGGAAAATGATCACTTATCTGTTGCTGCCGCAACGCCGGGAAGTTCCTTGCCCTCCAGAAATTCAAGGGAAGCGCCGCCGCCTGTGGAGATATGCGTCATCTTATCTCCGTAGCCGAGCTGATTGACAGCTGCCGCAGAATCGCCGCCGCCTATGATCGTGACAGCGTCTGTCTCGGCAAGAGCCTTAGCCACAGCTTCTGTTCCCTTCGCGAAATATGGCATCTCGAACACACCCATAGGGCCGTTCCATACAACTGTCTTGGCGTCCTTAACAGCAGCTGAGAAAAGCTTCTCTGTCTCGGGGCCAATATCAAGACCCATCCAGCCCTCATCGATCTTGCCTGCGGCTACGACCTTGCTGGGCGCGTCATTGTCAAACTTCTCAGCGATCACAGTATCGACAGGAAGAAGCATCTTAACGCCCTTATCTGCTGCCTTCTTTATCATATCGTTGGCATAATCCAGATATTCGTCTTCACAGAGTGATGTTCCGATCGAGCCGCCCTGGGCTTTCATAAATGTATATGCCATGCCGCCGCCTATGATAAGGGTATCGACCTTGTCTAGCAGGTTATTGATGACAGAAATCTTGCTGGAAACCTTGGAACCGCCGAGAATAGCCGCAAAAGGCCTCTTGGGATTGTCAACGGCATTGCCCAGGAACTCAATCTCTTTCTGCATAAGATATCCGACAGCTGCTGTCTTTACATACTTCGTAACGCCTACATTGGAGCAGTGAGCCCTGTGGGCTGTTCCGAAGGCGTCGTCAACATAGATATCACAGAGGCTGCCAAGCTCCTGGCTGAAATTGTCCTCGTTCTTCTCCTCTTCTTTCCTGTAGCGGGTATTCTCAAGAAGAATGACGTCACCATCCTTCATAGCCGCGGCTGCCGCCTTTGCGTTGGGGCCTACAACTTCGGGATCTGCCGCAAATTTTACTTCCTGGCCGAGAAGCTCGCTCAGCCTTGCCGCAACAGGCGCAAGGGAGAGCTCGGGAACGACCTTGCCCTTGGGCTTGCCCAGATGTGAGCAGAGGATCACTCTTCCGCCGTCAGCTATCAGCTTCTTTATCGTGGGCAGGGACGCGGTCAATCTGTTCTCATCTGTGATCTTCCCGTCCTGCAGGGGAACATTGAAATCACAGCGGCAGAGCACGCGCTGGCCTTTTACATTGATATCATCGATTGTGACTTTATTTAACATGAACTTAACTCCTTTCAAGGAAGGCAGCCCTTTTCCTGCCTTCACATCTCGATTCCTTCGGACTCTCGATGATGAGCGGTCGCCTCATTGCCGCCTTTGCGTGCAAGCACGCCAGGCGGCTCTGCGGCTCGTCGCCTTCACAAAAAATGGGATCCGGCCCAAATCTGACCGGACCCCGAATGGATCTAAATCAAAAGTTATACAAAAAGCTCTTATGCAAGCTCTGAGAAATATTTGATCGTCCTTACCATCTGGCTGGTGTATGAGTTCTCATTATCATACCAGGAAACGACCTGTACCTCATAGAGGCCATTGCCCATATCGACAACCATAGTCTGAGTTGCGTCGAAAAGTGAGCCGTATGTCATGCCGATGATATCGCTTGATACGATCTCCTCTTCGTTGTAACCGAAGGACTCAGTAACAGCAGCCTTCATAGCTGCGTTTACGCTTTCCTTTGTTACATTCTCACCCTTGACAACTGCTGTGAGGATCGTAGTAGAACCTGTGGGAACAGGAACACGCTGAGCTGCGCCGATCAGCCTTCCGTTCAGTTCAGGGATAACGAGACCGATTGCCTTTGCTGCGCCTGAAGATGCGGGAACGATATTGATGGCAGCTGCCCTTGCTCTTCTGAGGTCACCCTTCCTGTGAGGGCCGTCGAGAACCATCTGATCGCCTGTATATGCGTGGATGGTGCACATGATGCCGCTCTGTATGGGTGCATACTCATTGAGCGCCTTAGCCATAGGTGCAAGACAGTTTGTCGTGCAGGATGCTGCTGAGATGATCTGATCATCTGCTGAAAGTATCTTGTGGTTTACATTATATACAATAGTAGGCAGATCGTTGCCGGCAGGTGCGGAGATAACAACCTTTCTTGCTCCTGCTTTGATGTGTGCCATTGACTTCTCCTTGCTGGTATAGAAGCCTGTGCACTCAAGAACTACATCAACCCCGAGCTGTCCCCAGGGAAGCTTGGAAGCGTCTGCTTCCTTGTAGATGGTAATCTGCTTGCCGTCAACAACGATGGAAGCGCCGTCACTGCCAAGTGAAACCTCATGGTTGTACCTGCCCTGTGATGAATCATACTTTAAAAGGTGTGCAAGCATCTTGGGATCTGTAAGATCATTGATAGCTACTACCTCATATCCCTCAGCCTCAAACATCTGTCTGAATGCAAGACGGCCGATACGACCAAAACCGTTGATAGCAACTTTTACTGCCATAGCTTATTAACCTCCTGAATAAAAGAAATACAACTACACTATTATCATTGTAGCTGATAATCTGTGCATTTTCAAGGGCAATTAGGAGATGAATACAAACTTGTTGCAAAATGCCAATCACCGGATCTGTTCCGGATAAATTTTACGATAAGTGCCCAATCATTTCCAAAAATTCATCTTCCGTAATAATCGGAATGCCCAACTGCGCTGCCTTCTGATTCTTTGCAGATGATGATGCCGAGTCATTATTAATCAGATAGGATGTTTTGGAGGAGACGGATCCTGCCGCCCTGCCCCCCAGCTCTTCTATCATATCCTTCAATGCCTTTCGGTTGGCAAAATGGTTGAGAGAGCCGGTTATGACAAATGTTTTCCCCTCCAGCAGCCTGTCTTGATCAGCCTGAGGCATCTGCTCGATCTGTATCTCCCCCAGCAGCCTGTCGAAGGCCTTCCTGTTCTCCTCATCCTGAAAATAAGATACAAAGCTTCCCGCCATAACACTGCCTATCCCCTGCACCTTGATCAGGTCTTCCTGGTCTGCCGCGAGCAGCCTGCCCAGATCCCCGCCAAAATGCCTGCACAGCAGACCTGCATTCGACAGGCCGATCCCCGGGATCCCAAGACTGTATATCAGTCTGGGCAGGCTGATATTTCTTGCCTTCTCTATGGCCTGGGCCAGCTTGGCATATGACTTTTCTCCAAACCCCTCCATAGCCACGATCTCTTCTTTATACCGGTCCAGATGGAATATATCTGAAAATTCATGAATGAAACCCTTCTGGATAAACTTTTCCAAAGTCGCCTCAGACAGGCCTTCTATATTGAAGGCATCTCTCGATGTAAAATGCACAAGAAGGCCGGAATGCTTGGCAAGACAGGCCGGATTCGTACAGTAGAGAGTCATGACTCCATTCTCATCCCTGAGCGTTGTATGTGCGCCGCATACCGGGCAGGTATCCGGGATCTCAAGCGTATCAGACCTTGTGAGATTCTCAGCGATCTGAGGGATGATCATATTGGCCTTGTAGACCTGAAGCCTGTCTCCCAGTCCCAGCTGCAATGCCTTTACGATACTGACATTGTGAAGGCTGGCCCTTGTGACCGTTGTGCCTTCCAGCTCGACAGGGTCAAATATTGCTACCGGGTTGATAAGACCGGTCCGGGACGCGCTCCACTCAACGGACCTGAGATGTGTCTCTTCCACTTCATCTGCCCACTTGAAGGCGATCGCATTCCTTGGAAACTTTGCCGTCGTACCCAGGGACTGTCCATAGGCGATATCTTCCAGAAGGAGCACAAGGCCATCCGAGGGAAAGTCATTATCCTGGATCCTGGCGGCAAAATCTTCTACCGCGGCAGGAAGCGTATCGGCATCGACAAGCCGGTGCTCCACAACGTCAAATCCCTGACTGCTCAGCCAGTCAAAGCGGGCCATGGCTGAATTCTCAATATCAGCTCCCTGTGCATAGACAAGGGCAAATGCGTACAGGTACACATTCCGGGAAGCAGTTACCTGGCTGTTCAACTGCCTGACAGACCCGCTGCACAGATTCCTTGGATTCTTATACCTGGCTTCCCCTTCCGGGAGCTTTTCATTTATCTCATTAAAATCAGAGTATCTGATGACAGCCTCCCCTCTCAGAACAAGCTTTCCCTTAAAGGAGATCCTGTGAGGCACATTCTGAAAGACCTTCGCGTTGCCTGTGACGATCTCACCAACATGGCCGTTGCCTCTCGTTACGGCTTTAATGAGCTCTCCGCCCTCGTATGTCAGCACGATCGTAAGTCCGTCCATCTTCCAGGAAAGCACGGCCTTCTGGTCACCCAGCCAGCTGACAAGCTGGCCGACCTCTTTTGTCTTGTCCAGGGAGAGCATGGGGAATTCATGCTCCTCCTTGGGCAGTTCGCTTACGACTTCATAACCGACCCGGACCGTAGGACTGCCGGACAATACGGTCCCGGTTCTCTCCTCCAGGTCCTTGAGTTCATCATAGAGGGCGTCGTACTCGAAATTGCTCATGATCTCCGTATCCTGCATATAATAAGCACGCGACGCACGGTTAAGCAGTTCGTTCAATTCTTTCATCCTGGCCAGATCTTTACTCTTATCTTCCATTTTTCCCTCTTGCATATCCCGACCTCTTATCTTTTGCTTTATTCCCTGTCTCGGCATCCCGGATAAAAGCAGCTTTAAGCCCCATTATCTCTTCGCCGGTGACCCTGCGCCACTGCCCGGTCTTCAGATGCCCCAGTTCTATATTCATGATGCGGACTCTCTTCAGTTCCTCGACATGATAGCCAAGGTATTCACACATTCTCCTTATCTGCCGGTTCAGGCCCTGCGTGAGGATAATGGAAAATGTAGATCTGCCCGTCTTCTTCACCCGGCAGGGTCTCGTCACAGTATCAAGGATGGGAACTCCCGAGGACATCCTGCGGATAAATTCATCCGTCAGCGGCTTGTCTACCCGGACCTGGTATTCCTTCTCATGTCCGCTGCTTGCCTTCATGATCCGGTTGACAAGGCTTCCATCATTCGTCAGAAGGATAAGTCCTTCTGATTCCTTATCCAGCCTGCCCACCGGATAGATGCGGGTGGGGTAATGGACAAAATCAACGATATTGTTCTTCTCCCTCTTCCTATCCGTCGTACATACGATCCCCCGGGGCTTATTAAGAGCGATCAGCACAAGCTTCTCCTGCCTGGAAACAGGCTTGCCGTCAACCAGAACTTTCTGACCCGGCTTCACTCTCTGACCGGCACAGGCAGGCCTTCCGTCGATCAGCACCTTTCCCTGCTCGATCAGCCGGTCCGCCTGTCGTCTTGAACAGACACCGGCATCGCTCAGCAGCTTGTTGATCCTGGTATCGCTGCTCCCTGCCCTGTCATTTATGATATCTTTTTTCACTCTGGTCACCTTTATAAAAAGATAAGGGCCTGCACGGATAAATATCTCTCTGGAAACCTTTATCTCGTGTACGACCCTTATAATAAAATCGCACGGTATGATCATCCCGCCCGGTTACAGGACGGAACCTGTCTTTTATTCTGCCTGGTCTGTCTCAGCTTCAGATGCCGTATTCTCATCCGATGCCTGGGAAGAAGACGAAGAGCTGTCATCTGAGGCTGAAGAGGAAGCTGTCGAAGATGACGACGATGAACTGCCCGCTTCCGAAGAGGATGCGTCTGAAGCCGTCTCAGCCTCCGTCTCTGCCTGCTCTATACTGCTGTCCGTCTGTGATCTGAGTTTCTCCATAAAGCTCATAAGATCAGAATCATTGGCACAGGCGCTGTCCATCTTTGTGTTGACCGTTGTGATCAGCTTCATGACATCTTCGTCTTTATAGAGTTTATCTATATAGGCCTGAGTCTTTTCATCATACTTATAGCTGCCTGAGGCAGAATCATACTCGCCCCTGTAAATATAGAGAGTCCCATTGTCGGTAGTCTTGATGTAGAATACAGAAAGGTTGGGCGCCAGTGTCTTTATATCGGCCAGCTTAAGCTCATCGTAGACAAAAGCCACATACTCTCCGCTCTTAAGACCATTCTTTGTGTAATACTGGGTATTCTTGTAATCTTCAATAACCGCTGAAGTCCCGGTCAGGATGGACTTATTGATCTCCTCATCCGTATTGTAGACTTTCTTGAGCAGATCTGTATCCCCTTCCTTGAAAGCCTTTCTGTAATTGGCAATCAGCTCATTCACAGCCGGATACTTGTTCAGCTCCAGCTTATTATCATTGGCAATGACCTCTATGGAAGATTCGGCCTGAGAAGAAGATCCGCTGCCTGCAGAGTTCCCGTTTCCCTTGCGCTTAGCGCCAACAAGTGCTCCCGCGATGACAGAGACGGTCACAACTACTGAAAGTATAATGATGAGCAGGCTGTTCCTGCTCCCGGTCCTGGCGGCTATTCGCCCGGAACCGCTGTTCCTGCCGGAGCCGCCGTGTCCCCTTCTGCCGGAACCCGAACGGCTTCTGTTATTTTCACTCATGTATATTTCCTCCGTATATCTGACTGGAAATTTGCAAAACCACATAAGATACCGGTGCAGCAGTTATTCTGTACACCGGCCATGCTGCTTGTCCCGCAGCTGAGATAAGAAGTACATCTGAAGGGAATCGAACCCTCGCACATGGCTCCGGAAACCATTGCTCTATCCACTGAGCTACAGATGCAAAATAATTGTAACCTATTTTACAGTGGATTGCAACAATGTTTTTATCTTCGTATGGGCAGAAAGACTTTTCTCAGTTTCCCAGATAGGAATCAAAAAGCTTTCCGGCAATGGGAACGGCTGTCGACCCGGCATTCCCTGAATCCTCCAGAAGTACGCAGACCGCGATCTTGGGATCATCCGCGGGGGCAAAACCCACGAACCAGGCATTATTGCCCTGGCCTGCTACTTCCGCCGTTCCGGTCTTTCCGGCTGCCGTATATGCTTTTCCCTGGAGCCTGTATCCTGTTCCCTCCGAAACTACTGCCTTCATCATCTTTCTCAATGTTCTTGCCTCACTCTTTGAAAAGATCTGTCCATATTCAGAAGGCGATGCCTCCCGGACAGTTCCGCCCTGGGCATTCTCCACCTTGTCGATGACATAAGGCTTCATAAGCATCCCCTTGTTGGCTGCCGCGCTCACAAGCATAGCCGCGTGAAGAGGAGTGATCTGTGTCCTGCCCTGACCGATAGCAGTAGCCCCCACTGTCCAGGGACTGTCGCTGTCTCTCAGATCAAACACACTTTTCTCCGCCGCCAGATCCGTGTCAAGTTTTTTGTTGAACAAAAGCTCTTCGCTGACCTGGCGCAGCTTTTCTGCCTTAACGATCTGACCGATATTGGCGTAGGACGCGTTGCAGGAATGGGCGAAAGACCCGGTAAGTCCGACCTGGCCGTGCACCTCGCCGTTGTAGCAGCTGATAGACTTTATATCGCCCTCATCCGTCTTCAGAGAAATAGATCCCTGGCAGTCATAGGAATACTTTTCCGCGTCATGACCGCTTCTTAAATAAGCAGTTGTTGTTACAAGCTTAAAAATAGATCCCGGAGTAAAGAGGCCCTGGGTTGCCTGGTTGAGCAGGACCTTGCTTTCCTTGTCAGCCAGGATAGACTTGTAATTCGAGGGCAGTGTGTTCGGATCATAGTCCGGCGCAGATGCCATAGCCAGGACTTTGCCGGTGGAAGGATCCAGCGCAACGATGGCCCCCTTTCTGCCGCTCAGCTGACCGACAGCTGTCTGCTGCAGCTTGGAATCCAGTGTCGTTATCACATTATTGCCCGGACTGCGCTCTCCCTTTATATCATTCAGAACTTTCTGAGCAGGAGATATGTTCGACGTAACAAGATCATAATCCGCAGCCTGCTCAACTCCTGACTTGTTGACTGCACTCGTGCCCACGACATGGGCAAATGCGCTGCTGTAAGGATAATACCTGTAATAGGAACCATCATCCGCCTGCGAAGACTTTGCCAGGATCTCTCCGTCCGCTGAGAGAATACTGCCCCGGACAACCTTCTCCTCCAGTTTGGATAAGAGGGCGTTGTTGGGATTATTTACGACATTCCTGCTGCCGGCAATCTTGAAATAGACCATATAGACAGCCACGCCGAATATCAGGGCGAGCATGACATAGGAAAGCCTGCGGATCTCACTGTTTGTCTTTTTCTTATTGGCTATGCCGAAAAATACAGTATCCCCGCCGCCCCTGGGACTGCGCGTATCCTCATTCTCATCGATATCCTGTTTCCTGTAAGCCCTGTCCGGCTTAACATTTACTCTTGTCCTGCTGTCAGCAGAGCGATATCCGGTCCTTGTCCTGCCGTCTGGTCCGTCATCAAGGTTCTGATGCCTGAACTTTTCGACATCGCTTTCGTCAAAATCAAAATGCATCTCTTCATCCGGACTGTCCTCCTGGTAATCGTCCGGATCGATACCCTCAAACTGTCTTGTATCGTCAAGGCTCTGTTTCCTGAAGATATGCTTATCAGCCCTGTTCCTGTCTGTAAAGTTCTCTTTCCTTCTCTTCAAGCAGCTTCACCTCTTTCTGTTTCAGCAGGTATAATCCCTGGATCACGGCAAATACGATAACTGTGGACAGTATGGAACTTCCTCCGTAAGAGATCAGCGGGAGCGTCACGCCCGTATGGGGGATGAACTTTGTAACACCGCCCACACAGAGAAAGATCTGGAAAATATACGCGATGCTGAGTCCGACAGCCAGCAGCTTATAAAAATTGTTCGTAAGCTGAAGGGATATGTTTATGAACATAATAAAACAGCTGATATAGATCAGAAGCAGGCAGAGAGCAAAAACTCCTCCCAGCTCCTCTGCTATCACTGAAAATATAAAATCGCTCTTATTTACCGGTATCTTATCCGGCAGGCCTTCATAGAGACCGAGGCCGAACCAGCCTCCTGTTGCGATTGCAAAAAGAGACTGACAGATCTGATAGCCGGCATCATCGTAATTGCCCCAGGGATCTTTCCAGGCAGCAACTCTCCTGCGGACATGTCCGAAAAGCCGGTAGCCGGCGGCCGCTGCCGCACTGCCAAGGCCAAGGCCGAGAGCAGTCCACTTAAATGTATGCGTTGCCACATAGAGCATGCAGATATAGGTGGCAAAAAATATCACCGCCGCTCCCAGGTCTGTCTCTGCCACCAGGAGGAGGACAAATCCTCCGGCTATAACCGTCGTGATCATTATCCTTCTTGTATCTGTCTTCTTATACAGCATAGAGGCAGCAAAAAAGACAAAAACGATCTTGGCCAGCTCGGAAGGCTGAAAAGCCAGCCCGCCGATGGATACCCAGTTCGTCGCCCCGTATACATTCTTGCCTGCCACAAAGACAGAAGCCACAAGGGCGATCCCTATCACCCCGTATACTATGCTCAGATGGCTGAGCAGTCTGACCTTTGAGACGATGACCGGGACAAAAAGGCTCAGCATCACAGAGACGACAGCAATGACGAACTGTTTGACTGCCAGAGTAAAATCCAGTCTTGTCAGGATGCAGAAGCCAAGCATCAGCAGAAAGAACATATTGGAGATCAGCATGACTGAGGCATCTCTGTAAATATTCCTGTACAGAAAAAGAGCGACGCCGAAAAAGCTCAGCTGAGCCACATAAAATATCAGCGAAGAAACTGTCATCGTATGCAGAAATATCTGAAGATTCAGGATAAAATGCATCATAAGCATGAGAGCTGTCTGCCCGGAAAAGGCTCTCCTTCGCCTGCGCTGCGACATGGTCCGAAAAGCCAGACAGCAGCGGATCGTATAAATTACCATAAGCAGGATAAGTATATACTTGCTTAACTGTGTAATAATATTCGTCATAATCACTCTACTCCACGATTATAATGTCCTCTTGTAAATGTGCCTTCCTCCAGCGCAAGACTACCGCCTCTGAGCAGGGCAGATAAGACAGACTCTGTCTTCTTCCTGTCTTCATCTGTAAAATGCAGGCGGAAATATGCTGCCCTTTCCTGACTGGCTGCCATATCCAGCATAAGCACGGCACTGTTATAGATCACATTGTAGCACATACTGCAGACATTTCTTACCGGGAACTCTTTCCTCTTCCTGTCCGTCAGCACATGGATCCCGCTCCTGCGGGTACACCGCCCGCACGTCTTCTCCAGGCACTGGGCGCTGATCATAAGAGGCTGTCTCCCGTATATGACCAGCTCACAGGCTCCCAGGCAATCCATATGGGCGAGCTCTCTCCTGTTAAGCTCCGGAGATATGGTAAGCCGGTCAAAATATTCCAGCCATACATCTGCCGCCATATCGTTCATACAGTATATCCCATAATCGGCAGCAGCGGGAAGCCGGCATCCCTCCTGTCTGGCAAGAAAAAGAGTCTCCGGATTGCGGAAGAGAAATCCGTCCGCCCCCGTCTCCTCATAAAAATGTATCCTGTCCGCTACCATGTCCCTGTCTGCCCTTCTCACAATATAAGGCATGGCAGGCCACAGCTGCCGGCGTGCCCTGTGGGCAAGCTCCACGGCTTCTCTGGCAGATGCTTCGTCAAATTCAGTATCTTCTATATAAATGATCCTGATCTCTGAAAAATCCAGCACAGCAGCCAGCTGATCCCTGTCAGAGACCAGTGCTGTATAGTTCGGCAATAACTCGCCGGCAGCAGCCTGTTTTTCTTTCCTTTTCAGGATGTTGGCAAAGACAGGTTCCTTTGTCTCCTCTGCTGCTCCGGCCCATTCCCGGCGAAATCCACTCAGAATATTCTCCTCAAGTCTGCCAAGAGCCTCTCTTCTCAGCTCGTTTATGGCTGACACCGGCATAAAGATATCCGGATCCATCTCTATGTCAACAGACTCAAGCGCAAACTGAGTGCCGCCGCTCTTTGTCAGCCTTTTTGCGATCTCTTCCCGAGTCAGAGGCCTCTTGACCGCGGCAGAAGGAGCAGGTCCCTGGGCGCCGGCAGATATCTGACCGCACGTGACAGCAAGAAGCGCCGGCATCCCCAGCTTGAATCTTGCTTTCCCTTCTGCTTTATCGGAAAGATTCCCGCTGTCAAGAAAACGGGAATCCACTGACCGGATCAATTCCTGACTGTGCAGTCTCATGACCGGCAAAGGCTCTGATCTTTCTTTAAGCCGGCACGGCAGGACAAGCCTTGCTCCGGCAGACAGATCGGAAGCTATGCGGTATGTCGTATCATCCGGAAGCCTTATGATATCCCCTTCTGCCATCTTATCGCTGAATCTGATCTCAATCCTGCCCTTTGAAAGAGGCCGGGCTGTCCCCGCGCGAACGCCGGAATGCCCCGGGGCCTTTATGCTCATCATCTGCGGGCCGTTATGGGCAGAAAAGTAACCCTGCGTAAACTCTCCGCGGCTGAATATGGTGAGGAGCGCCTTCCGGTCGCTTTGGTCGATCTTATAGCCCTTCCTGCCATGTTCAAGATATCTGTCGACATATTTCCTGTAGATGGAAGTCGTCAGGGCCGCGTACTCCGGGCTTTTCATCCTCCCCTCTATCTTGAGAGACATAACGCCGCAGTCCAGCAGATCCGGCACAGACTCCAGTCCGCAGAGGTCTTTGGGACTGAGCAGGTATCCGAACCCGGAAACAGAGTCCGAATCATATTGATAGCGGAGCCGGCAGGGCTGAGCGCATCTGCCCCTGTTCCCGCTCCTTGCGCCTATCATGCTGCTCATGAGACACTGGCCGGAATAGCAATAGCAGAGAGCCCCATGGATAAAAACCTCTATGTCCATTCCCGTCTCCCGGCATATCGTCCGGATCTCATCCAGCGATAGCTCGCGGGGGAGGACAAGCCTGCTCACCCCCCTCTCTTTCAGCCAGTTCCCGTAGGATGACCCGCACACTGTCATCTGCGTGCTCGCATGCAGGGGCAGGTCGGGAAAATTCTCATGAAAAAGCCTCAGGACCCCCTGATCCTGCACAAGAACGGCATCGAGCCCTTCCCTGTAATAAGGAAGCATGTAGTCTATCAGATCCTCAGCTATCTCATCGTTCTTCACGAGGGTATTCACCGTGAGATACAATCTTCTGTGATGGATGTGAGCATAATCTATTGCCCTGAGCAGGTCTTCAGTATCGGGATTCTCCGCGTAGGCCCTTGCGCCGAAGGCAGGGCCGCCGATATATACGGCATCTGCGCCTGCGCGAAAAGCTGCCTTCATAGCGGCCATGGATCCGGCGGGCGAGAGGATCTCAACATTCTTCATCAGCAAATACTCCTTGTAAAAGCAAAAACTGGCACTTAAGCCAGCTTTTACAAATCTTGACGCGCCTTGAGCGCTGCATTCTCTTTCTGCAGTTCAGATATCTCATCTCTGAGCTCTCTGTTCTCCGCTTCAGATTTCTCTATCGCAGCCTGAGCAGATATCAATTCGTGCTTGAGATTATATTCGGCTTTGTCCTTCTCATCAATATCTGCCTCAAGTTCTTCTATCCGTTTTCTGGCCTTGTAATAATCATCAGCAATATTGAGTTCAAGAAGAATCTTCTGCATATCAGAACTCATACGCTTATATCCCTGCATCTGATCCATCTCCGCAATCTTGTTGTTGATATACAGGGCGATCTTCTGCAGATATTCCTCGCTCTCATAACCGCTCAGCGTATAGACCCTGGATCCTATGAGAACTTTGAGATCTGTCTTGGAAGACATGGTCATTCTCCTTCCTTGGGAAAAATATTGTGTTGCATCATCCTGTCAGCTCAGATAAGTCATGGCTCTCTCTGTGACCACCCTTCCTCTGGGGGTTCTCTGAAGAAAGCCGATCTTGATCAGATAGGGCTCATATACTTCCTCTATCGTTCCCTTATCCTCACCAAGAGCTGCCGACAGCGTGTCCAGTCCTACCGGGCCGCCGCCGAACTTATCCAGGATCGTCAGCAGGATATTCCTGTCGGACTGATCCAGTCCGTACTTATCTACATCCAGCATATCCAGCGCCTCGTTGGCAACCTGCCATGTGATCACGCCCTCATACCTGACCTGGGCAAAATCTCTGACCCGCCTGAGCAGCCTGTTGGCAAGCCGGGGCGTCCCCCTGGATCTTCTTGCCAGCTCGCCGGCGCCCCTGTCATCTATATCGACGCAGAGCACTTTCGCCGACCTGCGGATGATCTCTACCAGTTCATCGTCCGTATAATATTCCAGCCTGCTGACAACGCCGAATCTGTCCCTCAGGGGAGCGGAGAGAAGTCCGGCCCGGGTCGTGGCGCCTACAAGAGTAAATCTGGGCAGATCCAGCCGGATCGATCTGGCAGACGGGCCCTTGCCCATCATGATATCTATCGTGAAATCTTCCATGGCCGGGTAAAGCACTTCCTCTACCTGCCGGTTCAGGCGGTGGATCTCATCGATAAACAGCACATCTCCCTCTGAAAGATTGTTCAGAATGGCTGCTATCTCCCCCGGCTTCTCTATAGCCGGCCCGCTTGTCACCTTCAGATGAACGTTCATCTCATTCGCTATGATACCTGCCAGCGTTGTCTTGCCAAGACCCGGCGGTCCGAACAGAAGCACATGATCCAGCGGCTCATCCCTTCTCCTTGCCGCCTCAATATAGATACTGAGCATCTCCTTGGCTCTGGACTGTCCGATATAGTCATCCAGCCTGCGGGGCCTGATATGATTTTCTATCCTCACATCCTCATCGGAAAGCTCTGTTGTAATGATTCTCTTGTTCATATATCACCTGTCAAATGATCTTCTTAAGGGCCAGCTTGAGCAGCAGTGACGCATCGCTGATCCCGGCTGCCCCCTCCACGGCGTTCACGGCCCTGACCGCCTCCGTCCTGCTGTAGCCAAGAGAAGTCAGAGCAAAGATAACGTCGGAGGCTGCCCCGGCACTTCCTTCCGCCGCAGAACTGTCCCCGGTGATCAGATCCCCGCCGGCGAACTTCTCCAGATCCACCTTATCCTTCAGATCCAGTATCACTCTCCGGGCAGTCTTAGCTCCCACTCCGGGCGCCCTGGATATAGCCTTCACATCCTCGGAGGCGATGGCCATGACCAGCTCGTCAACGCTCAGTACAGACAATAAAGCCAGCGCGCCCTTCGGGCCGATCCCGCTGACCTGCAGAAGGAGACGAAAGATGTCCAGCTGATCCCGGCTTATAAAACCGTAGAGGCTGAGCCCGTCTTCCCTGACGGATAAATGCGTATACAGCTTCACCTGTGAACCCAAAGGCGGAAGGCTGTCCAGCGTTGAATCCGGCACACTGATCAGATAGCCCAGCCCTCCGGCTGATATGACAACGCTGCCGGAAGCCGCCTCGCAAAGGCACCCTTCTACAAATGCGATCATATATTCTCCTTTACGCGCGCAGAAAAAGCCATTTTGACCAGGCAGGCGCATCGTGCTATACTTGTGTTTGAATTACGAGTAATTATAGCATAGTTGATCTTTAATGTAAAGGAATATCGAACAAATGTTTAAGTGTACCTTCCAGCTGCTCCACCCGGGCAGCCTGTTTCTTCCTTCCCCGGACACGATCCTGCTGAACATTGAGACGACCGGTCTCTCGTTCAGGAACTCTTTTATCTTCCTTGCCGGGACAGCCGGATTTCTCAGAATGGAAGGGCCGGACAGTCTTCTTTCCTGCACTCTTCTCCTATGTCGAAGCCGGCGTGATGAAAAGGATCTTCTGGACGAACTGGACAAGCTATGCCGCGGCAGCAGCTGCATTCTCACATACGGCGGAAGCATTTTCACTGAAAAATTTATCCGGGAACGCTATACCCTCTACCATGAGGAGAGCGAGAGCATGTGGGCGGCAGATCATATGGCCGATATTCTGGAAGACATACGGCCCCTGAAAAAGCTTTTGTGCCTGGAAGATCTGAAGAAAAAAAATGTCGAGGCATTTGCCGGATACCGGAGAAAAAGAGAGACTGATATCCACCGGCTCATACAGACATATGAAGAATGGGAAAATTCAGGAAGCGAAAAGGCCAGAGATATCCTCTCCGCCCACAATGAGGAAGACATCCTGTCCCTGGGCTGTCTTTCCCGCCTTCTGATCTATCCGGCCTTCCTTGGCGGAAATATCATGGAAGATGTCCATGCGGATATAGACGGGACCTGCTGCACATTCAGGATGGTATGCGGGCAGGAATTCCCTCTGGAGAAGGAATACAGGGATCAGGAAACAACTGTGATCTTTCAAAAAAATATATGCACGATCCGGACAGAATGTATCCGCGCAAGGCTGAAATATTTTCTTCCGGGTCCTGTCAGCGATTACTATTACCTGCCCCGGGAAGATATGGCTGTCCACAAGAGCGTAGCTCAGTTTGTCGACGCAAAATTCAGAAAACGCGCCAGCGCATCCACATGCTACACCGCGCGCGAGGGGCTCTTTCTCCCGGTCGATCAGACACAAGGCCTGCCCCTTTTCCGCACGGATCACAGGTCAAAAGAATATTATGCCCTCTGCGACCCCCAGATCTGGGACCGCGATGAGAATTCATTAAGACTCACTGTCCTGGCTCTCATCCGGCGCCTCTTCGGACCCTCCTCCTTCCGACAGATCACTCTGTGACGCCGCGCCTGCCTTCTGCCTTTCCATCAGCTCATCCAGGATACGTCTGCGCCCTTTCCTGTCGGATATCTCCTCCGCAAATGCCCTCTTATCTTCCGTAAACATCCAGGGCATCCGCGAGATAAGATCCACCCTGAGCGCATGCAGAGTTTTCATCTTGTCCCCCTTCTGTTTGAGGGTAAATGAACGGAATGTGAGATCATACAGTGTAAGCGTATAAGACTTCATGTCAGCCTCTTCATCCCAGACAGGATCCTCGAAACAGGCTATGATATCATCTGTCCGGACCACCGTCATAGCGTTTGCTGCCTTTATATCAAATGCTGCCAGAAAACGGTCTGTCACAATGATATTCTTAGCCCCGTCTGCCTGGCTCTCGTCTGTTCCCGGACTAAGCTGGCCAAAGTCTGCGCCTTTGTCCCCAAATACAAATCTTTCAAAATGCAGAGCCATATAAATGATAACAGCGCCGGCGGCAAAAAGCAGGCCGCACAGGATCAGGCCCAGAATATAGGCTGCCTTTGACGCGCTCTCATAGCTTCCCAGCAGGTCCTGCACGATAGCGGCAGCTACGCTCAGACCTGTGATGATAAGGGAAAATCCCATGACAAGCCGCACCATGACGCACTTTAATTTTAAATAATAATAATCCTGCATAACTTTACCCCGCCTTGCCGGTTACCGGCAGTATCCGCAATCGAGTAGGAGGAAGTTCATCCCCCTACTCGACACGGCTTTGCCGCTCCACATCTCAAATCCTTCGGATTTTCGATGATGAGCG
>OMWV01000033.1 GCA_900314845.1 uncultured Eubacteriales bacterium | reverse complement strand
ATTTCCCCTCTGTCCTTCCCTTATATAGCTGAATGATAGTTCATTCAGTGGTAACTAATAACCTTATAAAACTATTATACGAGGAGGTTTCATCAATGAAATTTACAGTAGATGCAGATGCATGTATAGGCTGCGGAGTATGCGAGGCATCATGTCCGGATGTATTCCACATGACAGACGACAACATCGCGGAGGCCATCAGCGGAGATGTAGACGCAGGTCTTGAGTCCGATGCGCTGGATGCTGAATCCAGCTGCCCCGGAAGCGCGATCAGCCACGAGTGATATTGCCGGAAGGCGCATATTTAGCCGGGAGCCGCGGATATTTCCGCGGCTCCTTTTGCTGTATTGATTCCAGCAGTTTCTGCGCAAAGTATTTTTATGCGTATTATTGACAAAAACAGGAATTTCCGATATTGTAATATTACTTAGTGCGCTGACTGTCAGAGCGCGTAGGATGGCTGTTTTTATTGCTGACGGGTTTTTTACAGGGAGGGAGATGTCAGCTGTGACTCACCTAAAAGACTGCATTAATTATTTGCTGACGAATGCTCAGCATACGGTATTTCAGATTCTCAAGAATGATCTGAAACAATTTGACATTACACCGGTCCAGTACGGTGTGCTGAAGTCTATCTGGGAATATGATCTTCATAACCCCAAGGATATAGCGGACTGTCTGAGCCTTGAGAATTCTACGATCTCAGGCGTTCTGGACAGGATGGAGTCCAAGGGACTTATCACCAGGGAGATCGACAATGATGACAGAAGATTTGTAAAGGTCTGTCTTACGGACAGGGGGCGTGAGCTGGAAGGTTCTGTCATAGAGGTCGTGGACGAGGTGAACCGCAGGGTTCTGAGCCAGTTTTCAGATGAGGAAGTCCGCCAGATCAGAGACTATCTTCGCAAGATCGACAATGAATCAGCCTGAGAGGGCACAAGGACAACTGAATATTTGAAGGAAGTACAAAGAGCCAGATGTATTTTTCAGTTCAGATATATTCGCATATGGATATATCTGCTTTTCGATGAATACACCGGCTTTTTTGCGTCTCAATATATGAACAAAAAAACTTATAAAGGAGAAGAGCGAGATACTATGAGGATACTTGTCTGTGTGAAACAGGTGCCTGACCCTCAGAAGGTCAGGATGGAAGAGACAACGAAACGGATAGACAGAAGGGGGGATTCTATGATAAGCCCCTTTGACCTTTACGCCCTGGAGGGGGTCAAGACCCTGAGAGACGCTGGAGTGCAGGTCCATGCGACGGCGGTGACCATGGGCCCGGCCCAGGCAGTGACGGCTCTGCATGACAGCTACGCATCCGGGGCGGATGACTGTCTGCTCCTAAGTGATGAGGCATTTGCGGGGGCAGATCTGAGAAAAACCGCCCTGGTCCTTCAGAAGGCTATTGAGAAGATGGAGGAAAAAGATGGCCCCTTTGACGCCATTTTCTGCGGCGCCAAGTCCATAGACGGCGGCAATTCCATGCTGCCCGCCTATCTTGCCCAGCTTTTAGGCAGAAGCCACGCAGCCTATGCCCTGGGCTGCCGGATGACAGGGGATGGGGAGGCCCTGGAGATCCTGAAAGAAAACGATCTGGGCAATCAGGTTTACCGGGTTCCTTTTCCCTGTGTTGTATCATTTACAAAGAATTCGCAGGAACCGACCTATCCGCTCATAGAGAGGATCATCACAGCCTCGTCCATGGATGTTCCCGTCTTAAATGCAGGGGATATTTTCGGTGATCAGCAGATTCCGCAGGCTCAGACGGCAGTGGACAGTTTTGAGTACCGGGATATGCGCAGGGGCAGTCTTATCGTAAATGACAAGGATCAGGAAGAGGGCGCCAGAAAGCTTGCAAAGATGCTCTATGACGCTCATGTATTGTAAACAGGGGAGTGTGTGACAGTGAACGAGAAGAAAAATGTGATGGTATTTGCCGAGACGATGGAGGATGGCAGACTTTCAGGGTCAGCCCTGGGGATCGCGGGAGCCGGCGCGCGCCTGGCAGCCCTGACAGGCTGCGGCCTGGACGTACTTGTCCTTGGCAGAGATAACGGGGAGGCCATAAGAGGGCTTTCGGCATATAAGATAGACAGGATCATTTCAGTGGAGGATCCCTTTTTAACCCCCGGGAATATAGATGTATATGTCAAAGAACTGTCAAAAATTTCAGAAAAATTCAGCCCCAGTGCCCTTCTTTTCCCCATGACACTGTATGGAAGAGAGCTGGCGCCCAGGACTGCCGCCCTCATGGGGGCCCCGGTCATATCAGACTGCGTTGCCTGCGATACGACACCGGAAGGGAAGATCAAGTGGACAAGACTTTCCTTCGGCGGCTATATTTCTGCCGGGGTGGAGTCGGACTATGAAGGGACCCGGTTCGTATCGATCCGGCCGGGCATATTCGAAAAACCGGAAAAAACAGACGGTGAACCGGAACTGATCAGGGAAGAGGCAGACCTTGATAAGGCGGACCTTAAGTCTGTCCTCATGAGGACCATAAAGAAGGCTGCCCAGGGCATGCTGGCCGTGGAGGACGCAGACGTCATAGTGGCCGGAGGCCGCGGAGCAGGCGGCTCTGCGGGCTTTAAGCTTATCCGCGAGCTTGCCGACGTTTTAGGCGGTGCAGTGGGTGCTTCCCGTGTGGCAGTAGACAAGGGATGGATCGATCACAGCGCCCTGATCGGGCAGAGCGGAAAGACTGTCGCGCCCGCGCTCTATATCACCTGCGGCATAGCGGGCTCCATCCAGCACATCACCGGCATGCGGAATTCGGGCTGCGTCGTATCCATCAATACAGACCCCAGGGCTCTGATATTTGATGTATCAGACTATGGCATTGTCGGCGATCTGTTTCAGGTCCTGCCTGTGCTCACGGAAGAGATCAGGCATATAAAGGCCAGCTGATAAAAAAATTCATCCGCTTTTTAGACCGATAAATATTTCACAAAAGTCCCCCTGCATTTTTGTATATTTTACTAGTTGCAATTATGCAGTCTACGCGTTATAAATAAATCAAATAGTTAGCGCGCAAATTATTGACACACAAGCAGTCACAATTTAACAGAGTAAAAGCAAACACAAGCAGTCGAACGGTTTGCACTTTACTGACAATCCTTAGAGAGGAGGATCGTTTTAGTGAATGTAGGCATTCTTGTACTGCTGATCGCTATCATCCTTTTCGGTGTACTTGCATTTATGCAGCTCAGCGCATTGATTCTGGCCCCGCTGGTTACAATATTCGTTATCGTAGCAAGTACATTCCCGGAAGCAGGCAATGTAACTATTCTTTCAGGTCTGAAAGAGATGTTCATGCCGGCGGCATCAGCATACGTTACAAGCTATTTCTTGGTATTCTTCGTAGGCGCTCTTTTCGGAGCGGTATATCAGTTCACAGGAGCCGCGGAGTCCATCGCGCACTTTATCGCAGGTCTCTGCAAGGGCAAGTTCGTAGCACCTATTATTTTCATCATCACATGCGTACTTACATTTGGTGGTGTCAGCGGTTTCGTAGTATTCTTCGTTGTTTATCCTATCGCACTCAACCTGTTTAAGGAAGCGAACCTTACAAGAAGGCTCATCCCTGCATCTATATCAGCAGGATGCTGGACAGTATCCATGACAGCCCCCGGTTCACCTTCCATTCAGAACGTTATCGCTATGGATAACCTGGGTACACCTTCAACCGCAGCATTTGTTCCTTCACTCATCGTTTCCATCGCCGAGTTCATCATGATCTTCGTTTGGCTGGAGCTCCGCGCAAGAAGCTTCACAAAGAAGGGTCTCTTGTTCTACGATAAGAGCCTCAAGTATCAGCTTGACGAGGAAGAGCTCGCTGTTGATGAGAACAAGAAGCTTCCCCATTGGATCGTTGCCATGATCCCCATCGTCCTGATCCTTGTCCTTTTCAATGGATTCAAGGTACCTGTCGAGGCATCCGTTTTCGCGGGCGTTATGCTGGCAGCAGTTATGATGTTCAAGTATGTCAAGGGTGGAATCAAGGCTTGGCTCCAGGTATTCAACAAGGGTGCCGCAGATTCAGGTGTTTCCATTCTGAACACAGCTATCGTTGTTGGTTTCGGTGGTGTTGTTAAGAATACACAGGGCTTCACAGATCTGGTTCAGGCTCTTCAGGGCATGAAGATGTCACCTCTGGTATTCGTTATGATTACAGTTGCTATCTGCGCAGGTGCATGCGGATCTGCTTCAGGTGGTATGGGCGTTGCATTCAGCGCACTGACAAAGACATATCAGGCACTTGGTGTTTCTCTTGAGCAGGTTCACCGTATCGCAGCTATCGCAGCAGGTACACTTGATACACTGCCTCATCAGGGAGCACAGATCACTCTTCTTGGCATCTGCAAGATGACTCACAAGGAAGCATATTTCGATATCGCGATCACTCAGATCCTGATACCGTTCATCACATGTTTCCTGTTCATAGCACTCTGCGGAATGGGACTCTGATAAAGAGCCCCTTCCGGGGGAAGATACAAAAGTTACCTATTAACCCAGTCACCAAAAACCTTATTTTATCAGGAGGTATTTATAATGGAGTATAAGAATTTACTTGTTGAAGCATCTGAGGGTATCGCACTTGTAACTATCAATCGTCCCAAGTCACTTAACGCTCTTAACAGCGAGACACTGGCAGAGCTTAATGACTGCTTCAAGGCTCTTGAGGCTGATGACGATGTAAAGGTTGTCATCCTTACAGGTTCAGGCGAGAAGTCATTCGTAGCAGGCGCTGATATCTCTGAGATGGTTAACGCTACAGCTCCCGAGGGTCGTGTAATGGGTATGCTCGCAAGAGAGGCTTTCAAGCGTCTTGAGGATATGAAGAAGCCCACTATCGCTGCTGTAAACGGCTATGCACTTGGCGGCGGCTGCGAGATTTCCATGGCTTGCGACGTAACAGTTGCTTCTGAGAAGGCTAAGTTTGGTCAGCCTGAGACAGGCCTCGGCATCCTTCCCGGATTCGGCGGCACACAGAGACTTCCTCGTCTCGTTGGCAAGAAGATGGCTAAGGAGCTTATCTTCACATGCGATATGATCGATGCTAACGAAGCATACAGGATCGGTCTTGCTAACCATGTAGTACCTGCAGATCAGCTGATCGACTACTGCAAGGCTATGGCTAAGAGAATGATGAAGAACGCTCCTCTTTCCATCACACTTGCTAAGCAGGCGATCAACATCGGTCTTGACGTTGATATCGATGCTGGTCTTCAGCTTGAGGCTAACCTCTTCGGTCTTTCCTTCGCTACAGCTGATAAGAAGGAAGGCATGACAGTATTCCTTAACAAGGGCAAGGAAAAGCACTTCATCGGTAAATAATCTGACGAACCATTATATCTGAAACACAGAAATAACAGATCTTTTATCGAAATCGAAGGAGATAGTTAAATGTCCAAAAAGAAAGTTATCAGCGCTGCAGAAGCTGCAGCAATGGTTAAGAATGGCGATACATTCGTAACAACTGGTTTCGTTGCATGCGAGATGCCTGAGTCCATCAGCAAGGCTCTTGAGAAGAGCTTCCTTGAGACAGGCGCTCCCAGAGATCTTACTCTTCTGTATGCGGCTGCACAGGGCAACCGTGACGGCAGCGGTGCAGATCATTTTGCACACGAAGGTATGCTTAAGAGAGTTATCGGCGGCCACTACAACATGGTTCCCGAGCTCGGCAAGCTCATTTTCGACAACAAGGTTGAAGCTTACAACTTCCCTCAGGGAACACTTTCACAGCTCTTCCGTGATATCGCAGCACACAAGCTCGGTACGATCACTCATGTCGGAATGAACACATTCGCTGATCCCCGTGTTGAGGGCGGCAAGCTGAATGACATCACAAAGGAAGACCTCGTTGAGGTCGTTAACATTGCCGGCGAGGAGAGACTCCTCTACAAGGCTCAGAACATTGACATTGCTTTCATCCGCGGTACATTCGCAGATGAGAACGGCAACGTTACAATGGAGCGTGAGTGCTGCACAAACGAGGCTACTTCCATCGCCCAGGCTGCAAAGAACTGCGGCGGCAAGGTAGTAGTTCAGGTTGAGCAGGTCGTACAGAACGGAACACTGGATCCCAGACTTGTTAAGATCCCCGGTATCTATGTAGATGCTATCGTTGTTGCTGAGCATCCTGAAGATCAGGATCAGTGCCAGGGAACACCTGGATTCGATCCTGCCATGACAGGCGACGTCCGCATTCCTCTTGGTGAGCTTGACTATCCCAAGATGAGCGCTAAGAAGATCATGGGCAGACGTGCTGCTCTTGAGCTTGAGCCTGATAAGGTTGTTAACCTTGGTATCGGTGCTCCCGAGTACATCTCCATGGTTGCAAATGAAGAGGGAATCGGCGACTACATGACACTTACTGTTGAGGCAGGCCCCATCGGAGGCGTTCCTCAGGGCGGCAACAAGTTCGGCGGCTCTGTAAATGTAGAAGCTATCGTAGATCAGCCTTATCAGTTCGATTTCTATGACGGCGGCGGCGCAGACCTTGCATTCCTCGGTCTTGCTGAGTGCGACAAGGATGGAAACATCAACGTTTCCAAGTTCGGTCCCCGTCTTGCAGGCTGCGGCGGTTTCATCAACATCACACAGAATGCTAAGAAGGTATTCTTCATCGGTACTTTCACAGCAGGAGGCCTTAAGGTTCATGTTGAGGATGGAAAGCTTGTCATCGATCAGGAAGGAAAGAAGAAGAAGCTCATCGACACTGTTGAGCAGATCACTTTCTCCGGTGAGTATGCAAGAAAGACTGGCCAGCCTGTAATGTACATTACAGAGAGAGCTGTATTCGAACTCAGAGAAGACGGTGTTTACCTCACAGAGGTAGCTCCCGGTATCGATGTCAAGACTCAGGTTCTTGCACTTATGGACTTCGAGCCCAAGATCCCTGCAGAGGGTGTTAAGACTATGGACGAGCGTATCTTCAAGGATGAGCTCATGGGTCTTAAGAAATAACAAGTGACTACTTAGGTGTTGATAAAGCAGGGCGCGACGACCGCAAAAGCGCCCTGCGGATACCCTAAAGTATTCATGATAAAAGAAACAAGCAGGTATAATTTATAAATCTAATCTAAGGAAGGGTATATTATTATGGATTTTGCATTAACTGAAGAGCAGGCTAAGATTCAGGCAATGGTAAAAGAGTTCGCAGAGAAGGATCTCGCTCCCACAGTAGTTGAGAGAGATGAGAAGGGCGAATTCCCTATGGAGCTTTTCAAGAAGCTCGGTAAGACAGGCGCTTACGGTCTTCCTTATCCTAAGGAAGTTGGCGGCCTTGGCGGCAGCTACCTTGCATACGCGCTTTCTGTAATGGAAGTTTCCAAGGTTGACGGCGCTTTCGGTATCATCTTCTCCGTTGATACTTCTCTTTACGGCGGTTCCATCATGAATTCTTCTGCTCCCACAGAGATCAAGAAGAAATTCCTCGAGCCCATCGTTTATGGCGAGAAGATCGGTTCTTTCGGTCTTACAGAGCATGGCGCTGGTTCTGACGCAGCAGGCTGCAAGACAGTAGCTGTTCAGGATGGCGATGAGTGGGTTATCAACGGTGCTAAGTGCTTCAACACAAACGGCCCTGTTGCTGATTACACAGTAATCTACGCTCTTACAGATCCTGCACTGGGAACAAAGGGAATGGCTGCTTTCGTAGTAGAGAAAGGAACTCCCGGATTCACAGTAGGCAAGGTAGAGAACAAGATGGGTATCCGTCAGGCTCAGGTTTCCGAGATGAACCTTGAGAACGTACGTGTTCCCGCTGAGAACATGATCGCTAAGCCGGGCGAAGGCTTCAAGCTCGCTATGGCTACTCTTGACGGCGGCCGTATCGGTGTTGCTGCTCAGGGTCTTGGTATCGCAAAGGGCGCTTATGAGACAGCTATCGCTTACATGAAAGAGCGTGAGCAGTTTGGCAAGCCGATCTGCAAGAACCAGTATCTTGCATTCAAGATGGCTGAGCTCAAGACAAGGATCGACGCTGCTGAGCTTCTTCTCTACAAGGCTGCTATCGCTCATGATACAAAGAAGCGTTTCTCTGCAGAAGCTGCAGAAGCTAAGCTTTTCTGTACTGATACAGCTATGGAAGTTACCACACAGTGCGTAACAATGCTCGGTGGTAATGGTTACATGAAGGAATACAACGTAGAGCGTATGATGCGTGATGCTAAGATCACTCAGATCTACGAGGGAACTAACGAGATCATGAAGCTCGTTATCTCCGGCGGTCTCTTCAGGTAATCTGTCCCCAGGACATACAATTAAGAACGTTCTCTTGCAGTTGAAAGGAGTATGGTTCCATGACCAATATGGTGGATGTCATCATCCTTGTAATAGGTATATATTTTCTGCTGGCGACCAATTCAATGAAAGTTAAGGGTAGGATTAACAGATTTATCACCGGCAGGAAGTACGACTTGTCTATCGCCAGGGATGTACAGGGATTCATCGACTATATGTATAAGAAGAATCTCGCGATCGGGATAATCACTATGCTTGTGGCGTTTGTTCACTCCTTCTACACAAGCCGCGGCGGCTCGGTTATGGTTGGAAATATCATATATCTGGTCTACCTGGCAGCTTATCTCGTTTACGCCATATTCCTGATGAAAGCTCAGAGAGAATATCTCGAGCCCATCTGATCCTTAAACTGTAATATACGGCTCTGCTGCATAACCCGCAAGAGGATGTGCAGCAGAGCTGTTTTTTGTTCTGCTGAAGTGGGAAGATTTATTTTTCCTTCCGTGATATGATAGAGAACGGAAAGAAAGGAGAGCAGCATGTCACTGGAAAGAGCAAAAAAACATTTGGAAAAATACGGACTGGCGGACAGGGTCCGCATCACGGAGCAGTCGTCTGCCACGGTGGAGCTGGCGGCAAAGGCTGTCGGAGTAGAACCCGGACGGATCGCCAAGACTCTGTCCTTTCTTGTCGACGGAAAAGCCCAGCTTGTCCTCATGGAAGGGACGGCAAGGATCGACAATAAAAAATACAAGGCGGCTTTTCATACAAAAGCTAAAATGATCCCGCCCCAGGATGTAGAGCAGCTTGTGGGCCACGCGCCCGGAGGCGTATGCCCCTTCGGCATCAACGAGGGGATCCCAGTATTTCTTGATGTCTCCCTGAAAAAATATGACACAGTATTTCCGGCTGTCGGGACGGACAACAGCGATATAGAACTTACGATCCCGGAACTGGAAAAATGTTCCGAGGCGGCCGGCTGGGTCGATATAGCAAAATAAGAAAACAAGGGAAGGGACTGCGGCTGGATTTTTTAAAGTGTACCCCATGTCAAGGACACAGCAAAAATAAAAGTGTATGCTTTTTTCATGCCATCGGTCAGTCTGCTAAAGCGGCTGGT
>OMWV01000052.1 GCA_900314845.1 uncultured Eubacteriales bacterium | reverse complement strand
CGGCGATACCGTGAACTTTGAGATCACATCCATGGTTCCTTCCTATGGACCGGAGTATAAGGATGGGACAGTATTCTACAATATCTCTGATAAGATGGACGCCGGTCTGACCTATCAGAAGGACGCGAAAGTTTATATCGGCGGAAGCACTGAAGCTCTCGCTGCAGAAAACTATACATTGACAAATAATGCAGACGGTTTCAAGATTGAGTTTACAGAGGCTTACATCAGAAGCCTGGCAACGAAGACGGATGCAGAAGGAAAAGTAACGGCAACAACAGATGCAGAAAGAGCTGTTGTAGTAAAATATTCTGCAAAGATCAATGAAAATGCGACAGTGAACTTTGACTCCAATGATAATACCATGACTGTTAACTTTGCAAACAATCTGAATGAGAAGGATGGCGGCGAGGAGATTACTGATAAGACCCATCACTACACATTCGAGATCGATGGCAGGATCAACGGATCTCAGACAGTAAATAACCGCAAGACCCACGAAATCATCAAGGTCAATGAAAAAGGCGAACCGGTCGGTGAACCTGAATGGGTAGTTGATGAAGCAGGAACAACTGAGACCAAGATCGATAACGGCCTGGCAGGCGCGACATTTACCCTCACCCTGAAAAAAGACGGCAAGGGAAATGATGTTGCAAATGGCAAGACCTACGAAGCAACAACAGATGGTAACGGTTACTTTAACGGCTTTACCGGCCTTGACGCTGGCACTTACGAACTGGTAGAGACAGTGGCTCCGAAAGGATACTCTTTGAATACACAGAAGCATACCGTAGTTATTACTGCTAAATATAACGACGATGGTACTCTGCAGAGCTACGAGATAAAGATCGACGGCCAGAACACAAGCCATTATACGGCAACCTACAATGCTGATAAAGAAATTACTAAGATAGAAGTAGGAACTCCCGTTACCACTTACATCAAGAACACTAAGCTGAATGAGCTTCCTTCAACGGGCAGTATCGGTACCTATCTCTTTACAGCGATCGGCGTTGCTGCTACTGCGGCTGCTATAGGCCTTGTTCTTGCTGATAAGAGAAGGAAAAACGGCGTAAGATAAGAAACTGTGCTATGCGGAGAAAACGGATGAGAACGATGAATGACAGGATCAGGAAGAGGGAAAATGCCGGGATATTCCCGGGCACGCCGGCGGCTGCCCTGATAGGGCTTTTCTGCCTGCTTCTTCTGCTTTGTTTCCTGCAGGTTAATCCGATCTCTGCCTATGCGGCGGGCGGGCCCCTTGTCCCTGACATCCCTCAGGATGCCAGGGGGAGCCTGACCGTAACAGTCTGCAGACAGAAGGATGCCGGCGATGACAAAAGACCGGAGGAGCTGCCGGTGAGCGGGCTGAAGATAAAGCTCTATCTGGCCGCAGATTTACGGGTATCAGGCGGGTCGGCGCAGTATCTGCCGGCAAAAGGATTTGCAGATATTTCCCCTGACTATGGGAAGATGACTACCGCCGGGTCAATTGCCGCTGCCGGGAAACTTGCCAAAAGGGCAGGGAAGCTGAAAGCGGCTGCCCAGGGCGTGACGGACGCAGACGGAAGGATCATTTTCCATGATCTGAGACCGGGCATGTATCTTGCCGTGCCGCAAAAGGGTCCGGTAGAGATGGCTCCCTGTCTCTGGCAGATCCCTATGGCCTCTGAAGAAAGTGAAAACGGGAGGATCAGCTGGCAGTATGATGTGCAGGTCCAGCCAAAGACCCAGATCAGGACGCCGGATGATTCCCATAAGGATCATGGGAAGAAAAAGCATGTCCGGAAAAGCGGCCGAAAGACAGGGCAAAATACTTCTGTTATTCACGGGCCGGGCGTGAAGACCGGAGATCCGACCACATTTGTCCCTTATATCATTTCCGCGGCGGCTGCGCTTGCGGTCATTGTCCTGCTTGCGAAAAGGCGGGATCCGGAAGATCAGGGGGAGGATTAAATGAATCATACAGAAGCAAAGCGGAGCAGGAGGGTTGTGATCCTCCTGCTTCTTTTAACGGGATTAGCTGTTTTGTTTTATCCTTTGGTCAGCATGAAGTGGAATGATTACCGCAGCAGGAAGCTGGAGACCACCTATGCGGACAGTGTCGGCAGCATGAAGGATCCTCAGCTGGAAGAAATGCGCCGGGCGGCAGCGGCTTACAATAAAACCCTTTATGTACCCTCCGTGCCGGATGCATTTTCCATCCGCGACGGCGTCCATGACCCGGAATATGAGTCTCTTTTGGATCCGGGCGGAGATGGCATTATGGCTTACATAGAGATTCCGGCGATCCAGGTAGATCTTCCGGTCTACCATTATACGACGGATGATTCCCTTGGGAAGGGGGCCGGCCACCTTTTCGGCAGCAGCCTGCCGGTTGGCGGCAGGGGGACTCACTGTGTCATTTCTGCCCACAGGGGTCTGCCGAATGCCCGCATGTTTACAGACCTGAATCTTGTCAAGGAGGGTGACAGATTCTACATCAAGGTTCTGAACCGGACTCTGACCTACCAGGTGGACCAGATCCTCACTGTCAAGCCGGATCAGACCCAGTCTCTGGCAATAGACCGGCAGAAGGATCTGGTCACTCTCGTTACCTGCACGCCCTATGCGGTAAACAGCCACCGGCTGCTTGTGCGGGGGCACAGGATCTCCGACAAAGAAAGCGGCGCTTCTTCCGCAGCGGCTGCGGGGATCCGCATAGATAAGCACCGCCTCATCGGGCAGATCCTGTCCGCCGCGGCGGGATTTCTCGGCGCCTTTGCCATACTTTCTCTGACAGTATTTCGCAGGCAAAAGGGAGAGGAAAATGAAGACGGAAAATAAGAGGGGCGGGCGCAGAAGGCTTTATTACCTCCTGATCGCCCTGCTGGTCCTTGTCGGCGCGGGAGGGCTTTTTTACCCATTTATCAGCAGCAGATGGAATGATTTTCGCAACCGGCAGCTGGTCTCCGGCTATTCGCGCGCTGTTAAGAAGGCCGGGCCGGATCAGCGGCGGAAGATCTGGAAGGAAGCAAAAGCCTACAATGCCCAGCATCTTGTCAACAATCTGGTGGATGCCTTTCATGCCGGATCAAAGGCTTACAAAAAGACTCATCCTTACGATGATCTGCTGAATCCGGACGGAAACGGCGTGATGGGAAGTATTGAGATCCCCAAGATCCATATCACCCTGCCCATTTTCCATGGGACGGGGCCGAAGGCGCTCCAGAGGGGCTGCGGGCATCTGGCCGGCAGCAGCCTGCCGGTCGGCGGCAAGGGCAGCCACGCGGTTTTGTCAGCCCACAGGGGACTTCCCAGTGCCAGGCTTTTTACCGATCTGGATCAGCTAAAGAAGGGCGACTGCTTTTATCTGCACATTATGGACAAGGTCCTGGCCTATCAGGTGAATCAGATCCTCACCGTCCTGCCTGAACAGTCGGAGTCACTGGCGATTGATCCGGATCAGGACTACGTGACGCTTGTCATCTGTACTCCTTACGGGGTCAACACCCACCGGCTGCTGGTGCGCGGTCACCGGGTGCCCTACAAAGCGGCCGATGCCGGGCAGGGGACAGACGCATCCTCGAATTACACCGGTGTAACCGAAAAGATCCTCCTGGCAGGTCTGGCGATTTTGCTTCTTATCATTGCCATCCTGCTTGTGATCGACAGGATCCTGAGGAAGAGGCGTTCCCGCCGCGAGGATTAGCTTTGAATCTTATATTTCCCGCTGATCTTGCGAAAGAGCAGGGTGGTGATGACGATGCCGGCGGACATGCTTGCCGCAAAGAGCAGGGCGTAAATGCTGAGGGCTGTTCCCTTGACCAGGTCCCCGTTCATGAGTGTGTCGGCCGCCCGGTAGAGGGAGGCGCCCGGGATCAGGGGCAGAAAGGCGATGACCGTGAAGACCGTGGCCGGCGCGTGCAGGGGGCGGGCCAGGAGCTCTCCGTAGAAGGAGGCCGCCACTGCCCCTATAAAGGCGGCGCCGAAGTCATTTTGGAAGATGTGCTGGACCAGCAGGTAGACCGCCCAGGTCATGACCCCTCCCAGGCAGGAAATCAGCCATTCCCTTTTCTTCACGTGGAATACGATGGTAAATCCGAAGCAGCCCAACAGCGACATGAGCAGCTGCATGCTTATAGTCTGTGCGTCCATCAGATCAGCCTCCCTGCAAGTGTAAAGCCCATGGCGATGATGACGGCCAGCAGGATGGATTCCAGCATGCGGACCAGGCCGCTGAGCGTATCGCCGATAAACATGTCGCGGATAGAATTTGTAAATGCGATGCCGGGGATGAAGAGCATGATGTTGCCGATGCTGATCATGTCCGCGTGGTGGCCCAGGCCTGCCAGCACGGACAGGTGGGCGAGAAAACCGCCGGCCACCGACCAGATGAGGGCCGTCATCAGCAGGTTGTCTGTCAGCCGCCCGATCCCCCGCTCGAGGAAGCAGAGGAGAAAGCCGATCAGGGCGGAGGCCGCGAAGTCACTTAAGTCCCCGCCGAAGAAGCAGGCAAATGCTCCGGATATGACGGCATAGCCCAGGGGCAGCAGGCGGGCATTTACAGCCGGCTCGGCGCGGATGATCTTTATGCGCCTGTATATTTCTTTCGGCTCCAGGTGGAGGCTGACGATATCGCGCGAGAGCTGATTGAGCTCTTCTATTCTTTTCATATTGGTGCGGACGGAGCGAATCCGCCGCATCTGGGTCACCGTCTCAAATCCCGAGATGTAGGCGGTGGCCGTTATATTCGACGTAATGGAGAATACTTCGACCCTGGGCACTCCTGCCCCTTCTTTCATGATCCGGCTTACGGTATCTTCCACCCGGCTGATCTCAGCCCCGCTTTCCTGCAAAAGTTTTCCGATATCAAGGGCGCAGTAAAGGTACGCCTGCACAAGGGACGAATCCATAGGTTGCCTCCTTTTGCTTCCCAAAAGTAAAAGTTTGACTGCATATGGATTGTAACACATCTGCCCGGCAGTTAATAGAAAAAACACCGGACAGACATTTTTTTTTCATCATTTTTCCCCGGAAGGGTCACAGTTGCCGTGTAGAATTTTTGTGTGTGGCGGCGGTCAGGGCAGTGGGGCAGAAAGCCAGTCCCCGGTTCCCACCAGAAGAAATCATGTTTGTGATGCTTTCTTCCTCTCCCTTGCCATTAGGAAGCGCTCGAACTGTTTCTTGATGAAGGCTCCGACGGGGACGGCCAGGAGCATGCCAAGTAAGCCGCCCAGGGCGCCGCCGGCTATGATGCAGGCGATGACGAAGAGGGGGTGGACCCTGACCTGGTTGCTGAGGAGCCGGGGATTTATGATATTGCCGTCTATGAACTGGATGATGGCCAGGATGACGATGCCGGTGATCAGCTTCCCGGGGTGCTCGAAGACATTTCCGCCCACAAGGGAGGTCAGGACAACGGTTCCATAGCCGAAGAGGGGGCCCATATAAGGAATCAGGTTGCCGAAGCCGGTCATGAGCCCGATGATGAAGGCAAATGGCATGCGGGCGATCAGCATGGCGACGCTGACAAGGATCCCCACGATGACAGCATCGATCAGCTGGCCGCGGATGTAGCCGGAAAATGCTTCGTCTGCGTCCATTAGCAGCTGCCGGCCGACAGACCGGGCCTTGTCCGGGAGGATAGCCCGGGCAGCATTTTTCCAGTAGGCGCCGATGTGGACGCCGTCGTAGAGAAAGTAGATGGAAAAGATCAGGCCGAAGAAGAGAACTTTGCCGATACCAAGCCCTTTTTTCACAAATCCCATCGCCCGGGGCGCCAGGGAATCCAGGGTGATCCCTTTCTGTGCCAGCAGGGAGTTGATGCCGTCGATCAGCTCGCTGTACTGGGCCTGCAGCTGCTCGCCCAGGGCGCGGAACTGGTCCAGGTTGATATTGCGGACGGTCTTGTTGACCGTTATCACCAGGATAAAGGCCAGGGCGGCGATGATCCCGATGAGGATGGCCATGGTCAGCAGGACGGACAGGCCCCGGGTCCTGGAAGAGTGGGGCGAAGACTCCCGGCCCCGGGTCAGCCTCCGGTCAATAGCATTTGTCAGAGGCATCATGAGATAGGCTATGACAATGCCGGTTATGACCGGCCTCATAACAGCGCCTACAATAGAAGATGCCTTGCTCCAGAAGGGCCCGGAGTTATAGATGGCCAGGCCGATCCCGAACGTGATCAGGGCGGTGACCGCGGCGTAAATACAGATCTTCAGGATCCTGCGATCCAGATGTTTATCGTGAAACATTGATTCATCCTCTCTGTGAGCTTGTCTGCGTGTGTCTAGATTATAGCATACTTTGTATAGAAAGTATGTTAAAATGAAGCATAAGAACAGGAGGTAGGAATTATGCCCTCGACATATGCACATGACAGATTCGGCAGCCTGGTGCGCAGGCAGCTGCCGATTAAGATACAGACAGAGATCATAGAGTATCCCCAGCTTTATTACATGGGCCTGCAGGGGCCGGATCTCTTTTTTTACTACGACCCGCTCAGGAAAAATCCCGCCATGGAAGAAGGCAGCCGTCTCCATGCCATGAGCGGAAAAGAATTTTTTGAAAATGCTGCCGGGCGTCTTGCCAGGCTCGAGAAGAGGAAAGACGCGGGCCCGGAAAGGGCCTACCTCTATGGGCTGCTCTGCCATTTTACCCTGGACTCTGTCTGTCACGCCTATATTTTTGCTTATCAGAAGAAACACGGCCTCAGCCATTCTGCCATAGAAGGCGACCTGGACCGCAGCCTGATCGCGGCACAGGGGCGTGACCCGGTCTTGGAAGATCTGACGGCGCATTTTAAGCCTTCCAGGCGGTCTGCCCGGGTTATCGCCCGCTTTTACCCGCGGATGGGCCTTAAAGTCGCGGCAAAATCTTTGGACCGTTTTGTCCGCGTTCACCGGCTCCTATACTGTCCCCGCCGCCCCAAGCGGGAAATGCTTTACCTGCTTCTTCGCCTTGCCGGCCGGTATGAGTCTTTAAGGGGCCATATCATGGCAGACCACGCAGAGCCCTCCTGCCGGAAAAGCAGCGCTGTCCTTACCCGCCTTCTGCAGAAAGCCGTTCCCCTGGCGGTCCGCCTGATCAGCGACTTTCCGGGGAATCTGGATGATCCGGCATTTGAGAAGAATTTTAACGGAGAAATGCGCAGGGAGATAAGGCAGCAATGAACGTATATCTTTTTGAACTGGATTCTGTGCGCACATCTCCCCAGGAGTGTCAGGCCGCGCAGGCTGCCCTCTTTCGCGAGATCGCTGCCTACGGGAATACCGTCGTTTTGTCCTACAATCAGCTGTCGGATTCGGCGGCTTTCTGGTCGGGCCTGGTTGACGGGCAGACAGATAAGGACGGGCAGACAGACAAGGACGGGCAGACAGACAAGGATAAACGAAAAAGTAAGGACAAGTCGGCTTTTGATGTAATACTTAAGCTCTCCCAGATGGGCCTGATCCAGGTTTCAAATTACGGGGGAATCCGGACGCCTGCCCAGTATATCCTCCGGCATATAGAGGAATGTATGGCCGCCATGGAGAAGAGCGGGGAGGAGAAGGAAGGGGCTGTCTTTTATTTTTCCCTTGTCCCTCTGGAAGCCGACGACAAAGAGATGCTGCAGGAGGTCTACGACGCCATCCGCTTCAGCGATATCCAGCTGTTAAAGGAGCGGGCCCGGGAGCATGCGGATAAAAGCCAGTTCTATGATTTCTTTTACCGCTACGCGAAACTGATCCTGGCCCTCAGCCAGAACGAGACCACAAACCGGAATCCCGGGTCGGGAGTGCACAAGGATCTGCTCTATTACCTGGAACTTGTCAGGAAGAATTTTTCAGGAGAAGGGGAAAATGAGACCGGCCGGGCTATCCGGGCGGGTCTGGAAGTTCTGAATAGGGCCGGCCTCAGGCAAAGCAAAGACCAGCTCCTTCGAAGAAGTGTGTGGTATGGGCTCATAGAAGATGACCAGGCCTCGCGGGCAGGGAAGGAACCGGAAGGAACCGGGAATGGTGCAGCGGAGGCCGGAAAGAAACCAGCAGAAACTGGGAAGGAACCGGCAGGAACCGGGCTCAATGCCTGGGAGGCGGCCGAGGCTATCATAGATCTGTGCTACAATTACAGCAATGAAGACAGCATGGTCGGGATCAGCAGGCATTACACGGACGGAGATGAGAAGAGCTTTTGCCGGTCATTTGCCAGGGAGATGGCTTGCTACTGGGAGAGCGCCAAAAGGGGAGAGCATGTATTTCACAAAAAAGATGAGGGCAGAAGGCATGAGACAAGCGGATTTGCCGCGCCCGTAGACCTGCCGGACTGGCCCCTGGCACTTCGCATGGTCGAGAGAAATGTCGGCTATGCGAGAGGAAAGGAAGTTATGCAGGCGCCGGATCTGTCATCCATTTTTCGGGACAGCGTCTTGATCCGGCGGGAGCAGAAAAAGCGCTGGAAGCAGCTGACCAGACAGAGCCTCAGATACCGGGTGCTTCTGACCATTGGCTATGCCCTTTTATTTGCCGTCATAAATTATCTGACCGGAACTGTGCAGAACCTGATGACGGGCGCGGTGGGAAATGGGATCAGTGTGGGTGGACAGATTGCCGTTGGCCTGATCTCGGTCGTGATATTCGGTGCTCTGACGTCCGTCCTTTTCGGCGGATTTCATCTGCCGGATATCCTGGAGTGCATAGAAGAGATCATCCGGTCCGTGAAAGAAAGATCTTATATGAAAGCTTTTGAAAAGGCCCACCCGGACAGGGATGTGGGGCAGTTAGCAGACAGAGGGGGAAATTTGCCATGAAATACCACCAGACGGCCGCCTGGCAGAAGTATTTGCTTCTAATGAAAGAGAGGCCGGATGATTTTGCCCAGGGGCCTCTTGAGATCGTAACGGACGCAGGTCTTGTTGACCGTTTTTATGAGGAAAACAGGAAGGAGCTGGGGGTCCTCTACCGGAGCCCTTATCATATTCTTGTTGTCGACCTTGTCAGGGATATGGAGGATCGGGACCGGCTCTTTGCCTACGAAAGGCTGCTGCCCGCCGCCGACGGGGCAGCGGTCGTAGCTGTGCCTGTATACAATGGAAAATTCATCTTGCTGTGTCAGTTCCGGCATGCGGTGAGGAAGGATGTTCTGGCATTTCCCAGGGGATTCGGGGAGAACGGGCTCGGGTCCGAGGATAATCTGAAGAAAGAACTGAAAGAGGAGCTGCAGGTGGACCAGGTGGAGGATATCCGCCCTCTTGGCAGCATAGCGGCTGACACGGGATCCCTGTCCGGCCAGGCGGATGTCTATTTCTGCCGGGTCTCCCGCCCCAGGATCCGGCAGGGTTACGAGGAGATCGAAGAGCTGGTCTATGCAGATGAGGCCGGGCTGAGGCAGATGATAGCCCGCAGAGAGATCATAGACGGCTTCACCCTGGCGGCATTTGCCCTCTATCAGGAGCACGGGAAAATGCAATAAAAAAAGCAGCCCGCTCCTGATTATGT
Source organism: uncultured Eubacteriales bacterium (assembly GCA_900314845.1). Classification (GTDB taxonomy): domain Bacteria; phylum Bacillota; class Clostridia; order Lachnospirales; family Lachnospiraceae; genus UBA2912. Next base: position 1,227 of record OMWV01000052.1, on the reverse strand, counting down.
AATACAAAAAAAGCAGCCTGCCCCTGATTGTTTACAAAGCAGCCGCTTCCGCTTCCTGTGGGGAAGAAGAGAGAATAACCAAAGGAGCAGAAATGCCGGCGGCATCTATGGGGGTGATTATGCCATTTACTTTGTATACAACTGGGAAAGACTACATTTTTTCAGATCCGTTGCTTCGTATCAACCTTTCTGATGATGCCATTATAAGGCCCCAGTCTAAAGACGGCTTCAGGCTTTTTTAAATTTTATGTAAAATATGAAAAAATATGCACAAAATGAGGGAAATGAGGAAAAATATGGGAAAAAATGCAGGGAAAAGGGCATCCGGAAGGGCCTTGAAGTGGGTTCTGGCCTTTCTTCTGGCCGCGGCACTTGCCCTTCTTGCGATCTTCCTCCTGGCCAGGAGCGGGAGGATCTGCATCACCTCTGCCAGCCGGCCGGCAGACCGCTATGGGATTTCCGGTGACCTGCCCGGGATGAAGGAGAGTGACAAGGCGGTCCTCGAGGGTGCCCTTGCCTATGTGAAGACAAGACCCCGCTACAGGAGCGCTTATTATAAGGAAGGCTATCCGGACGACGGATACGGCGTCTGCACAGATGTAACGGCATTTGCCATGAAAAATGCCGGCCTCGACTTGCAGAAGCTGGTTGATGCCGACATCGCGAAAAGGCCCGGGGCCTATGATATCACCCAGCCGGATCCTGCCATAGACTTTCGCCGCGTGAAAAACCTCCAGGTCTTTTTCCGTGAAAATGCTAAGCCCCTGACTCTTGATATCTCAAACATCTCCCAGTGGCGGGGCGGGGATATCGTCATCTTTAAAAATCACATCGGCATCATCTCAGACCGGCGGGACCGGTGCGGCATCCCCTATGTCATCCACCACAGCAGCCCCTGGCAGCTGCGCTATGAGCAGGACATCCTGCCAAGGCGCGGTGACCTGACGGGGCACTATAGGGTCTCGGATCTGAGGAAGTGAGAGGCGGGCGCCGCACACAAGATTTCTTCTGGCGGGTTGTCAGGAGCCTGCCAGACTTGTTTTTGTATGACATATGCCACAAACATGATTTCTTCTGGCGGGTTACGTCCGCATTGCGGGTTTTCGCCCAATTTGGACGTAAGTCGGCAGCCTGCTTACGGTAAACTGTACCCCATATGGTGGACACGGATTTTCGCCAAAGTGTATGCTTTTGGAGAGACCATATCTGAGCCTGGACATACCTTTG
>OMWV01000002.1 GCA_900314845.1 uncultured Eubacteriales bacterium | reverse complement strand
CCAGCCGCTTTAGCAGACTGACCGATGGCATGAAAAAAGCATACACTTTTATTTTTGCTGTGTCCTTGACATGGGGTACACTTTATTCTGGTGCCCCAAAAGTTACGTCCAAGATGGGAAAAATCCGCAAATGGACGTAACCCCGCCAGAATTACTTTCCTTATAGCAAGAATAGTGTCAGAAAATTCAGTCTTCAATATTATGATTCAGATCTCTGTCTAAAATAAACTGATCTTAAGACTAGAAATTCTTATAAAAGGGTCAGATTCATGTGAAATTAACAATCGGGAGTTTTATATTAAAGAAAAGAGGGATAGAAAATCCCCCCTCCCTCATGATCAAAGGGAAGGGGGATCCAAATAGCTGAAAGCTGTCTTTACTGCTCATAGGCTATGTTATTCTGTTTCAGATATTTCCCTGCTGTCTCATCCCAGATCTGCTCCAGCCTCTTATCCATGACAAATGTATCATAGGCAAGACCGGTGACACAGCTGATCTTGTTGTTCCTGTATATGATATTCAGGTAGAGACCGGAAAGCTTATCTTTCAGGTCTTCCAGGCCATAGCGGCCCAGGAGCCAGTCAGTATTTTCCCGGGAAAGCTGCAGGGTAAAATGAAAGCTTACCGGAAGCTTCTTCCCCTTCATCAGCTGATAGATGTAGGGCTTTACATTTTTCCAGAGGGCAGTCTCCCTCCCGCCGAGAAGTTCCTTCTCATCCGGTCCGAAGAAATCCATGTTCAGCTTCCCATTAAGGTCAAATGTGGCAAATGTCTGCACCTGACCGCTGCAGATATAGAAGCTGTCGAACATGGTCTCATCGAGCAGAAGGCGCATAAACTCTCCTGTCTTAAGGATCTCAAAAGACGTCATCTTGCGGACCGGTCAGACGTTGATCTCTGCCTTCATACCGAGCTCGTCCTTGTGAGCCTCAAGGATCGGCTTTACCACCTCACCAACAAACTCTTCTGTCTGCCGGGGCGCCCTGCCGACGAAATTCGAAGGCTTCATAATGCTCCTCAGCCTTTCTATATCCATGCCGAAGGCGGGGTCTGCCGCTATTCTCTCGAGCAGATCGTTTTCCTTGCCCTCTTCCTTGACAACACGGCCTGCAGCCATAGAATGCTGACGGATCTTCTCGTGGAGGACCTGTCTGTCTCCTCCTGCCTTTACCGCGTCCATCATAATGTTCTCCGTAGCCATGAAAGGAAGCTCAGCCATGAGATGCTTCTCTATGACCTTGGGATATACGACAAGGCCGTCTACCACATTCATGTAGAGATCGAGGATGCCGTCTACGGCAAGAAATGCTTCAGGGACAGAGATCCTCTTGTTGGCGGAATCGTCAAGAGTCCTCTCAAACCACTGGGTCGCTGCCGTGATGGCCGGATTCAGGACATCTACCATCACATACCTGGACAGAGAAGAAATTCTCTCGCTCCTCATGGGATTTCTCTTGTAAGCCATAGCTGATGAGCCGATCTGATTCTTCTCGAAGGGCTCCTCCACTTCCTTCAGATGCTGAAGGAGACGGATATCATTGGAAAACTTAGCCGCGCTCTGGGCGATGCCGCTCAGGACATTGAGAACTCTTGTGTCAAGTTTCCTGGAATATGTCTGGCCGGATACGGGGAAGCACTCGTCAAATCCCATCTTGCGGGCGATCCTTCTGTCGGCTTCTTTACACTTCTCATGGTCCCCGTCAAAGAGCTCGAGGAAGCTGGCCTGGGTGCCGGTCGTTCCCTTGGAGCCCAGAAGCTTTAACTGGGAAATGATATAGTTTACATCATCCAGATCCATGGTCAGGTCATTCAGCCACAGGGTTGCTCTCTTGCCCACAGTTGTAGGCTGGGCAGGCTGAAAATGCGTGAAGGCCAGTGTGGGAAGATCCTTGTACTTCATGGCAAAGTCAGCCAGTTCTGACATGACATTGACAAGCTTGCGGCGGACGATGTAAAGGGCCTCGCGCATGATGATAACATCTGTATTGTCTCCTACGTAGCAGGATGTGGCTCCCAGATGGATGATGCCCTTTGCCTTGGGGCACTGAAGGCCGTAAGCATAAACGTGGGACATTACGTCGTGGCGGACAAGCTTCTCCCTCTCTTTGGCTTCCTTGTAGTTGATATCGTCCTTGGCTGCCTTGAGCTCCGCGATCTGCTCATCCGTGATATTCAGTCCAAGCTCCTTTTCTGTCTCAGCCAGAGCGATCCAAAGTCTCCTCCAGGTCCTGAACTTCATATCAGGTGAAAAAACAAACTGCATCTCCCTGCTTGCGTAGCGCTCAGCGAGCGGGCTGCTGTAAATATCTGTTCCCATATCATAAACTCCTTTCAGGCTTCAAAATCTCCTCTGATATCGCGTGTCGGCGGGGCTACCGGATAATCGCCGGTAAAGCAGGCATCACAGTATGTCAGGCCGCCGACCATCTCATCCATCCTGCTGCAGTCCAGATAACCCAGAGAATCAGCGCCCATCTGATCCCGGATCTGGTCTATGATCAGATGGTTGGCGATCAGCTGGTCTCTGTCGGGGATATCTGTTCCAAAATAGCAGGGATACTTAAAGGGAGGCGATGATATTCTCACATGAACCTCGGTGGCGCCTGCGTCCCTGAGCATGGATACGATGTTGGCGCTTGTCGTTCCCCGCACGATGGAATCATCTACCATGATGATCCTCTTGCCCCTGACATTCTCCTTTAACACGTTCAGCTTGAGCTTGACGCTCTGCTCCCGGGCGCTCTGCTTTGGCTTTATGAATGTCCTTCCGACATAATTGTTCTTGACAAAGGCCTGTCCGTAGGGGATGCCCGATTCCAGGGCGAAGCCCATGGCAGCGGCGTTGCCCGACTCGGGGACTCCGACGACCATGTCCGCATCCGCCGGATGGGTCTTTGCCAGGATCCTGCCGGCTTCTATCCTGGACTCGAAGACAGACACGCCGTCTATCTCACTGTCCGGCCTTGCAAAATAGATATACTCGAATATACATCTTCTGGGCGTTACCAGGCCGCAGTACTGCTCATTGGACTTTACGCCGTCCTCCGTGATCGTTATGATCTCGCCCGGCTTCACATTCCGGATAAAATGTGCTCCGACCGTATCAAGGGCACAGGTCTCGGAAGCGACAACAAAAACGTCATCCCTTTTGCCCAGGACCAGGGGCCGGAAACCAAAGGGATCTCTGGCCGCGACGATCTTCCTGGGGCTCATGACAAGCAGGGAATAAGCTCCCTTGATATAAGCCATGGCCTTGGCAACCGCCTCCTCGACAGACTTGCTCCTGACACGCTCGCGGGCCACAAGGTAAGCGATGACCTCGGAATCTATGGTCGTCTGGAAGATAGCTCCTGTCTTCTCCAGTTCCTCCCTCAGATCCACCGCGTTCACAAGATTGCCGTTGTGGGCGATGGCCAGCTGGCCCTTTACATACTTTGTGACAAGCGGCTGCGCGTTTGAGCGGACACTGCTGCCGGCTGTAGAATATCTGTTGTGGCCTATGGCAATATCCCCGTGAAGCTTATCCAGATTCTCAGGGGTAAATACCTCGCTCACCAGCCCCATATCCTTATAGTATCTGATATCACGGTTTTCACTGACCGCGATGCCGCAGCTCTCCTGCCCGCGGTGCTGGAGTGAAAAGAGGCCGTAGTAGACCCAGCTGGCTATATCTTCGCCGCTCTGGCTGTAGGCGCCGAATACCCCGCACTCCTCATGAAGGGCATCGCCATGTATATATTCTGTATGATAATCTGTGCTCAAGACTGCCTCCTGACTGCGGTTTTACTTGTGTAAAATTCTCATCAAACCGCCACATTCCATATTCTATCTTACTGCACCGCGTTTCGCAATAGGGATTTGACAGTGTAAAATGCATCCTTGTTATTTTTCAAGTCTGCTGACGATCATTTTGTTGACAGCGGCCGGATCGGCCTTGCCCTTCATGGCCTTCATGGTCTGGCCTACAAGGAAACCGACTGCCTTCTTCTTGCCTGCCTTATAATCGCCCACCGACTTGGGATTGGCGGCTATCACCTGGTCTATGACCTTTCCCAGAGCATCGCTGTCATTCTCTATAGCCAGGCCGTGGTCTTTAATATAAGAATCCGGATCCACATCCTCTGCAAATATATGTTCAAAGACTTCCCTGGCACCTGCCCTGTTTATAGTCCCCTGGCCCAGCAGATCGATCAGCCTTGCCAGATGCGCCGGTGAGAAATCCATCTTCGAGGCATCGCCGTCACCCTGCTCCTTTACGAGGCGCATAGCCTCGACCATGAGCCAGTTGGCTGCCTCTCTGGGCTTTTTGCTTATCTTTGCCGTCTCCTCGAACAGGTCCGCCATGCGGACAGAATCTGTGAGAAGAAGGGCATCCTTCTCGGGAAGAGAATACTGGCTGACAAAGCGGGCACATTTTTCCTCGCGAAATTCCGGCTGCGCGTCTTTTGTCTTCTCGATCCATTCATCGCTGATAAAAACGGGCGGAAGATCGGGATCCGGGAAATACCTGTAGTCCTGGGCGTCTTCCTTTGACCTCATCGCGTAGCTGGCGCCCTTATTGTCGTCCCAGCGGCGGGTCTCCTGGGTGACGCTGCCCCCGTCTTCTATGACCTCTATCTGCCTGTCTGTCTCCGCCGCGATGGCTCTGGCTATGGCCTTAAAAGAGTTCATATTCTTCATCTCCGTACGGGTCCCAAGCTTTTCCTCCCCCACGGGGCGGACGGAAAGGTTGATATCCGCCCGGATGGATCCTTCCTGCATCCGGCAGTCGGAAACTCCCAGATACTGGAGAGTCCTGCGAAGCTTCTCCAGATAGGCAATGACTTCATCCGCGCTCCTCATATCCGGCTCGCTGACGATCTCGATCAGGGGAACGCCGCATCTGTTGTAATCGACGATCGTGGTGTCATCCCACTGATCGTGGATCAGCTTGCCGGCATCCTCCTCCATATGGATCTCATGGATGCCTATGCTCTTTGTCCCATTCTCCGTCTCTATGTCCACATGGCCGTTCCTGCCTATGGGAAGATAGAGCTGGGAGATCTGGTAGGCCTTGGGAAGATCAGGATAAAAATAATTCTTCCTGTCGAACTTGCAGTGCTGAGTGATATGACAGTTCAGGGCAAGGCAGGCTGCCAGGGCGAAATCTACGACCTTGCGGTTTAACACCGGCAGAGTGCCCGGCATTCCGGCGCACACGGGGCACACATGAGTGTTGGGAGCGCCGCCGAATTCCGTGGAACAGCCGCAGAAGATCTTTGTCTTCGTGGAGAGCTCGCAGTGAACCTCCAGTCCTATCACAGTTTCATACTCGCGGCTCATGCTCTCTCTCCTCCTTCCTGACCGGCCAGAAATGCCGGCTCCATCTGTGAAATTTCCTTCTCCAGTGAGTAAGCTGCCCTTATCAGGGTCTTTTCTGAAAATGTCTGCCCTATCATCTGAACTCCTATGGGCATTCCTTCGCTGTCGAGACCGCAGGGCAGGCTGATGCCCGGAAGCCCTGCCAGGTTGACGGATACCGTGTAGATATCTCCCAGGTACATCTTGAGAGGATCCGAAAGGTTCTCGCCGATGCGCAGAGCCGTCGTCGGAGCCGTCGGTCCCAGGATCAGGTCATATTTCTCAAATGCCTGGTCAAAGCCCTTCTTTATCAGAGCCTTGACCTTTAAGGCCTTAATATAGTAGGCGTCATAGTAGCCGGAGCTGAGAACGAAGGCGCCTATCATCATACGGCGCTTAACTTCCATGCCAAAGCCCTCGTCCCTTGTCTTCTTGTAGAGCTGCTGAAGGTCTTCAAAAACCGGAGTCCTGTAGCCATATTTCACACCGTCGAAACGGGAAAGATTGGAGCTTGCCTCGGCGGAAGCGATGACATAGTAGGCGGGGATCGCGTAATCGACCATGCCCATGTCAAAATATTCCACGCTGGCGCCCTTTTTCTCCAGCTTCCTGGCTGCCTCTGTGACAGCTGCCTTTACCTGGGGATCCAGGCCCTCTCCCAGATAAGAGTTGGGGATGCCGATGCGAAGACCCTTTACATCATCGACCAGGGCATCCGTAAATTTCTCCTCCGGGCACGCAACGCTCGTGCTGTCCCTGCGGTCATATCCGCAGATCAGATCCAGGATAGCCGCGCAGTCCGATACATTCCTGGCGATCGGTCCGATCTGATCCAGGGAGGATGCGTAGGCGATAAGACCGTATCTGGACACTCTGCCGTATGTGGGCTTTATGCCTGTCACGCCGCAGAATGAACTGGGCTGGCGGATGGAGCCGCCTGTATCTGAACCGAGAGCGTACCAAGTCTCCCGGGCAGCCACAGCAGCGGCCGCGCCGCCGGATGATCCGCCGGGCACCCTGTCCGTATTCCAGGGATTCCTGGTCGGACCGTAATAACTGGTCTCTGTCGTGCTTCCCATGGCGAATTCGTCCATGTTGAGCTTGCCCAGCATAACGGCTCCTGCCTGGTCAAGCTTCTCCATGACATGGGCGTCATAGGGAGGCTCAAATCCATCCAGGATCCTGGAAGCGCAGCTGGTGAGAACGCCCTTTGTGCAGATATTATCCTTCACTGCCATGGGAACGCCGGCCAGAGGGCTCTCATCCAGCTCTCCTGCCTCTATCTGTCTCTGAACGGCCTCGGCGCGCTGCAGTGCCTGGTCCTTTGTCAGAGTGATATAGCAGTTGTATGTTTCGTCTCTTTCTTCTATCTTCTCGAACTGAGCTCTGACGGCGTCCATAGAAGTGATCTTTCCGGACTTTATCAGCTTCCCCAGCTCAAGAGCGGTAAGTTTTGTGATATCCATATCCTCATCCTCCACTGCCTGTCTCAGTCAAATGTAGGCGGAACAGCAAAGCCGCCGTCCTTCACCTGGGGCGCGTTCTTCAGAATGCTGTCCGGGTCGGCCCCGTTCGTCACGACGTCGTCCCTGAAAACATTATTGTAGGGGAACACGTGCGACATAGGCTCTACACCCTCCGTATCCAGCTCATTCATCTTCTCAACATAGTCCAGTATGTTCCCAAGGTCCACCTTAGCGCGTGCCTTCTCCTCATCAGTCAGATCCAGCTTCGCAAGGGCGGCAACGTATTCTATGGTCTCATCCGTAACGATCATATGGTCCGTCCTTTCTTATAATGATAATAAGAGCCTCATCCAAGATTATGGACTAAGCTCCTAATGTGTGTCGCGCGTAAACAGCTCTATGATCATCTGAGCCGTCTCCGCCATTCCTGTTCCGTTGTTCATACTTGTCTTCTGCAGATATCTGTGCGCCTGCTCTTCGCTCATGTTCTTCTGTTCCATGATCACATTCTTGGCGTACTCTATGACTGCAAGGTCTTCGCTGCTCCTGGTCCTGGGCTTGAGCCTTCTGCGCCTTCTGCTGCGCAGGATAGAGCGCTCAACACCGTCAAGAGCCATGAGAAGGTCGTAGGCCTTGACCGGCATGGATACCTTGATCACATTGCTTTCATAGATTGTGCTGAGCACAGCCTGGGAAGCCATGACCATCATCTGAAATGTATCGGGCAGCTCCGCCAGCAGGTCGGCATATGTCATATCCTCATACCTGGCCCCTGATACGATAAGGCCGTCCGATCCCTCCAGACGATCCAGATACTGCATGACGGCTGTCCCGCTCGTACAAGCCGCCACCACATTATGGCCTTTCCTGGCAAGCAGGTTGCGGATGACGGAAGCATCTTTGCGGTTTCTGAATACTACAATGATATTTACCATCCGTCATCTCCCCCCTGCCTTATAGAAAATCCTTTATCTGTCTGCTCTGATCAGATCTTATAGAGATACTCGTCTATCTCCCAGTTCGTGATCTGAGTCCTGTATCTCTCCCACTCGTCATACTTGGCCTGGATATACTTCTCACTGGTGTGAGGGCCCAGGACCTTCTTGACAAGCTCATCCTTCTCCAGTTCGCGGATCGCGTCCTGAAGCGTGATCGGCAGGCTTTCTATCCCGGCAGCTTCCTGCTCCTCACGGCTCATGGCAAATACATTCTTCTCCACACAGGGCATGGGCATCTTTTTCTCTCTCATGCCCTCAAGTCCGGCTGCTATGCAGCAGGCAAGAACCAGATAGGGATTGCCTGCGGAATCCGGGCTTCTGAGCTCTATCCTGTAGCTTCCGCCGTGGACAGCGGGAACCCGGATCAGGGGACTTCTGTTGACCGCCGACCAGGCGATGTGGATGGGTGCCTCATAGTCAGGGACCAGTCTCTTGTAGGAATTCACAAGGGGATTAGTCAGAGCCATCATTCCCTTTGCGTGCTCCAGCATGCCGGCTATGAAATAGTAGGCTTCCTTGCTTATGCCGTATTTATCATTCTCATCACCGAATATATTCTTCCCGTTCTGATCCATGATGGAAAAATTCAGATGCATGCCGGAGCCCGGAACCCCGTAGATGGGCTTTGGCATGAAGGAAGCATACAGGCCGTGGCGCTTGGCAATGGACTTTACGACGAGCTTGAATGTCACAATATTGTCCGCTGTCTGCAGAGCCGGCGCGTACTTAAAGTCTATCTCGTGCTGGGCGGGAGCCACCTCGTGGTGGGATGTCTCTATCTCAAATCCCATATCCTCCAGGGTCAGGACCATATCCCGCCTTGCGTTCTCTCCCAGATCCACAGGGCCGAGGTCGAAGTATCCGCCCTTCTCGTGGGTGATGGTCGTAGGCATTCCGTAATCATCTGTGTGGAAAAGGAAAAACTCCAGTTCCGGTCCGACCTGAACAGTGTAGCCCATATCGGCGGCTTCCTTGACGACCTTCTTGAGGATGAATCTGGGGTCGCCGTCAAACTCGCTTCCATCCGGCTTGTATACATTGCAGATCAGCCTTGCGACCTTGCCGGTCTGGGGCCTCCAGGGAAAGATCTCAAATGTATCCAGATCCGGATACAGGTACATATCCGACTCCTCGATCCTGGCAAATCCTTCAATAGACGACCCGTCGAACATGCATCCGTTATCTATGACATTGCCTATCTGGCCCGCCGTGATCGCCACGTTCTTGAGGGTGCCGAATATATCCGTAAACTGAAGCCGGATAAATTCGACATCCTCCTCCTCGATCAGGCGGATAATGTCTTCTTTTGTATACTTAGACATATCGCTGCCCTCCTGTTAACAACCGGTACTAAAAATTATCTGTCTATAATAATTCATCAGTATACTCTTTATTTCTTATTGTTGCAACATCAATGACCTCAAGATCTTTCAGATTCTCATTTTCAAGGCTCGTCAGCAGCGCGTCCGCCGTATCAAGGGATGTAAGACAGGTCGTGCCGGTCTCTATGGCATTTCTCCTGATCAGAAAGCCGTCTCTGCTCTTGTCTCGTCCCCTTGTGGGAGTGTCTATGACAAGATCGATCTTGCCGTCCAGGATAAGGTCGACCGCGTTGGGAGATCCCTTGTGGACCTTGCAGATCTTAATGGCGTCTATGCCGTTCTCATTGAGCCTGTCAGCCGTGCTCCTTGTGGCATAGATCGTGTAGCCCAGCTTCTTAAAGCGCTTTGCGATGGGAATGATTTCTTCCTTATCATGGTCATTGACTGTTATGATCATATTCCTCGTCCTGGGAAGGTTTATGCCGGCGCCCAAAAATGCCTTGTAGAGGGCGTCATTAAAGTTTTTGGCGATTCCCAGGACCTCTCCTGTTGACTTCATCTCAGGCCCGAGGCTTGTCTCCGCGCCGCGCAGCTTCTCGAAGGAGAAGACAGGCGCCTTTATGGCGATATAGTCTGCCTTGTCCTGAAGGCCGGGATTGTAGCCCTGATCCCTTATGGATTCGCCTATGATGCATCTTGACGCGATATCAACGATCGGGATGCCGGTAACCTTGCTGATATAGGGAACTGTACGGCTGGAACGGGGATTTACCTCTATGACATAAACGTCATCCTGATATACGATGAACTGGATATTCAGCAGACCGCGCACGTGAAGGCCCATGGCAAGCTTCTGGGTATAATCCTCTATCTTCTCCACGATATGCTGGGGAAGAGAGAGGGCGGGATATACGGAGATACTGTCTCCGCTGTGGATGCCGGCCCTTTCTATGTGCTCCATGATGCCGGGGATCAGAACATCCCTGCCGTCGCAGACGCCGTCTACCTCTACCTCCTTGCCCATGAGGTACTTGTCTATAAGGATCGGGTGCTCCTGCACGGTCTGGTTTATGATCTTCATGAATTCCACGATATCGCCGTCATTGACCGCTATCTGCATGCCCTGGCCGCCCAGTACATAGGAAGGGCGGACAAGAACGGGATAGCCCAGATCGTTGGCAGCGCGCAGGGCTTCCTCTGTGGTAAATACTGTCTCGCCTGCGGCTCTCTTTATATGATATTTCTCCAGAACTTCGTCGAAGCGCTCCCTGTCCTCGGCAGCATCGACATCTTCCGCCTGGGTGCCGTATATGGGAAGTCCCATCTCCATGACAGCCTTTGTCAGCTTTATGGCTGTCTGGCCGCCGAACTGAACAACAGCGCCGTCCGGCTTCTCCAGCCTTACGATATTTTCCACATCCTCAGGGGTCAGAGGCTCAAAGTAGAGTTTATCAGCGATATCAAAATCCGTGCTGACCGTCTCCGGGTTGTTATTTACGATGATCGTCTCAAATCCGCAGTTCTTGAAAGCCCATACGCTGTGGACAGAGCAGAAATCAAACTCTATGCCCTGGCCGATCCGGATAGGGCCTGAGCCCAGGACCAGAACCTTCTTGCGGACGTTCTGCTCTACCTCCACCTCGTTCTCGCTTCCGAAGCAGGAATAGTAATAAGGCGTTTCCGACTCAAACTCTGCCGCGCAGGTATCTACCATCTTGAAGGAAGCGATGATGCCGTTCTTATATCTCATGGAACGGATCTCATCTACGGACATTCCCGTATAGTCAGCTATAGCCTTATCGGGGAATTCCATCCTCTTCGCTTCTTTTAAAAGCTCGACCGTGAGCGGCCCCTTCTTAAGCTTCTGCTCCATGTGAACAAGATTGGCGATCTTGTCCAGGAACCAGATATCTATCTGGTTTATGGCATTTATCTCCTCCAGGCTGTAGCCCCTGCGGATAGCCTCGGCAATGCAGAAGAGCCTCCTGTCGTCTATAAGATGAAGGTGCTGATCCAGCTCCTCATCTGTCAGTTCATGGTAAGCGCCGTAGTCCAGGCTGTAGATATTCTGTTCCAGAGACCGGATGGCCTTCATGAGGGCACCCTCGAAATTCTGGCAGATGCTCATGACCTCGCCTGTCGCCTTCATCTGGGTCGTCAGTGTCCTCTTGGCCGTGATGAATTTATCAAAAGGCCATTTGGGGATCTTGACAACACAGTAATCCAGAGCAGGCTCGAAGCTGGCAAATGTCTTGCCCGTCACGGCATTCTTTATCTCATCCAGGGCATAGCCCAGGGCGATCTTCGCTGCCACTTTGGCAATGGGGTAGCCGGTCGCCTTTGAGGCAAGTGCGGAAGAACGGGATACACGGGGATTGACCTCTATGACACAGTACTCAAAGCTGTCGGGCTTTAAGGCGAACTGAACGTTGCAGCCGCCGTGGATGTCGAGCTCGGATATGATATTGATGGCGGATGAACGGAGCATCTGATACTCCTTATCGCCCAGGGTCTGGGAGGGAGCTACTACGATGCTGTCGCCCGTGTGAACGCCGACAGGGTCTATATTCTCCATATTGCAGACGGTGATGCAGTTGCCGTAGCTGTCCCGGATCACCTCGTACTCTATCTCTTTCCAGCCGCCGATATAGCGCTCGCACAGAACCTGGCCCACACGGCTGAGCCTCAGACCGTTGCTGGCGATCTCATGCAGCTCCTCGTGATTATGAGCTATGCCGCCGCCGCTGCCGCCCAGAGTGTAGGCAGGGCGGATAACAACAGGGTAGCCGTTTCTGTCAGCGAAATCATAGCATTCATGGAGAGCCGTACAAACAGCGCTGTCCGCTATGGGCTCACCGATCTTCTCCATGGTCTTCTTGAATTCCAGCCTGTCCTCTGCCTTTTTTATCGTAGCTGAAGATGTTCCGATCAGGCGCACCCTGTTCTCTGCCAGGAATCCGCTTTCCTCAAGCTCCATGGCAAGGTTTAAGGCCGCCTGCCCTCCCAGAGTCGGGAGAAGGCTGTCAGGCTCTTCCTTTTTTATGACTTTCTTTAAGATCTCCGTTGTCAGCGGCTCTATATATACTTCATCGGCGATATTCTTATCCGTCATGATAGTCGCCGGGTTGGAATTCACAAGGACAACATTGATGCCCTCTTCCTTGAGAGAACGGCAGGCCTGGGTTCCCGCGTAATCAAACTCTGCGGCCTGGCCTATGACGATGGGACCGGAACCGATTACAAGGACTTTCTTAATACTGTTATTCTTCGGCATTCTTATTTACCTCCATCATCTCTAAAAATTCATCAAAAAGAAAGGCTGTGTCCTGGGGTCCGGGGCAGGCTTCCGGATGGAACTGCACCGTGAAGATATTCTTGCCCAGATAATGGAGACCTTCCGTGGTCGAATCATTGGCATTGATAAAGCTGACCTCCGCGATATCATCGGGCACCGTCTTATATGCCACTACATAACCGTGGTTCTGGGAGGAGATGTATACCCGTCCGGTCCTCAGATCCTTGACCGGGTGGTTGGCGCCCCTGTGGCCCCACTTCATCTTCCTGGTATCCGCTCCCATGGCCAGGGCCATGAGCTGATGGCCGAGACAGATCGCGAAGATCGGTATATCCGTCTGATAGAGCTTTCTCATCTCGTCTATGATCGGTCCGCAGTCCTTGGGATCGCCGGGACCGTTGGAAAGCATAATGCCGTCCGGATGATCATCTATCACTTCCTGAGCACTCGTGTAAGCGGGATATACGGTTACCTGGCAGCCTCTCTTTGCCAGATCAAGAGCGATATGCCTCTTGGCTCCGAAATCATAGAGAGCTACCTTCATGCCGTCACCGGGGATCACATATTTCTCCTTGCAGGTCACACGCTTTACCGCGTCCTCAACCTTGTAGGCACGGATACGGGGCAGAACCTCGTCCAGATTAAAATTCTCATTCCGTGTGATCATGCCGTTCATGGTACCCTGACTTCTGAGCTTCTTTGTCAGCTTTCTGGTATCTATACCGCAGATCCCTGGGATATCCTGGTCGATAAGGAATTTCTCAAGTTTATCTTCATTTCTGAAATTGCTGGGTGTATTAGCGATCTCCCTGACGATATAGCCGTCGACAAAAGATCTGCCTGATTCCATATCCTCGTAGCATACTCCGTAATTGCCGATCAGCGGATATGTCATGACAACAGACTGGCCGCAGTATGAAGGGTCCGTCAGGATCTCCAGGTAACCTGTCATTGATGTGTTAAAAACTATTTCGCTGATAGATTCCCTGTCCGAACCAATACCCGTTCCTTCGAATACGGTGCCGTCCGCCAGGATCAAAAAAGCTTTCATAACTTAAGAGACTCCCTTCCTAATACAAAGAAAGATTCCGAAGAAAAAATCTGTCGGAATCTTTAAATAAAAACACTATGAGTAAATGAAAAAGAAAACAATGATAATGAATAAATATGCATCGATTTACATTTTGACAAACAGATGGCCGTCATTGCTCTCTCCTTCTTTTTTCTGATATTAGCTGGCTTTCCCCCGCTGAATCGCGGAAAAAAGCATGCGGTTTATAAAATTTTAAACTGTCAGCAGTATATCATATAACCGCATGCATTTCAAGACTAATTTTATAATATGCCGCAGACCCTTTTGGGCTGATTTTTCACAAAATTATTCATAAGAGTTGAATATTTTTCCAATATTAGATGCATTTCCCCCTCAAAGCGCATACATACTAGCTTCTGGCAAAGGGAAAGACAGATTTTCTCTTTCTCCCGCGGCCGGGGTCTTTCCCCCCATCGGGCCCCAGACCTGTGATCTTCCTTGGCTTATCCGGAAAAATAGAGCGGAAAAACCATTTAAAGAATCTCATGCACAGGTATGTGATGATCCCGACCGGCAGGATAAATATCATCTTCCATTCAAATATGCGGTCTATGTTAAAGAGACCGGGCAGGATCGCTACAGACGCGGCGAATATGGCCGTCATCACGATGCAGATGATCTTGCGGAATAAATTCATGGGGCTGGATACCATGACAAGCACCAGGAGGCTGACAATGCCAAGCAGGAGCAGATTGTAGGTCGACGTCAGAGCCGATCCCAGGTTCAGCCAGGAAGAGGCTGCCTGCACGACCAGAACACTGACGACCATGGCAAGAGCTCCCGGCAGGGCTGTGCGCAGCACATGGCGCAGAAAGCCTCCGGATGTGACGCTGTCGTTGGGCTCAAGGGCAAGGAAGAAACTTGGAATGCCGATGGCGATCGCGCTGACAAGGGTCAGATGGACGGGCTGGAAGGGATACTCCCTGGCGAATATAATGAAAATAATGCTGAGCAGGATCGAATAGATCGTCTTTGTCAGATAGAGAGAAGAGACCCTCTCTATATTCGATATGATCGACCTTCCTTCCTTTACAATATCCTTGAGATGGACAAAGTCAGAATCCAGCAGCACGATATGGGCAACCTGCCTGGCCGCGTCGCTCCCTGCCGCCATGGCTATGCCGCAGTCCGCGTCCTTGAGAGCAAGTACATCATTCACGCCGTCTCCTACCATTCCGACGACGCTGCCGCCCGACTGATAAGCTTTGATCAGGCTCTGCTTCTGTTCCGGCGTCACACGGCCAAATACCGTATATCTGCCCACCTGCTCCGCCAGCTGGTCCGGATCCTGGGGAAGAGTCTGGGCATCCACATAGTCCTGGGCCCCCTCGAGTCCTGCCTTGCAGGCGATCTTTGAGACAGTCGCCGGATTATCTCCCGATATTACCTTGATATCCACATGCTGTGACCGGAAATAGGCAAACGTATCCGCCGCTTCTTCCCGGATCCTGTCCGAGATTACAAGCAGAGCCTTTGCCGTGACCGGTCCGAAGGAAGAAGTCTCTTCGTCCACGGAATCTGTTGAGGCCAGCAAAAGCACCCTGTAGCCTTCCCTGGCATAGGAAGCGCACTGATCCATCAGATTTTCATCGCTGCCCATGATAAATTCCGGGGCGCCGAGAACCCAGCCCCCATGTCCCTCAAATGAGATGGCGCGCAGCTTTCTCTTAGAGGAAAACGGGATCAGCTGATCCGCCTTCCACTCTCCTGTCTTAGGGAAATATTCCATCAGTGCCTTCTGGGTAGGATTGACATCGGCAAAGGCATAGACAAGCTCGCTCATGACATGGGACAATTCCTTCTCATCAGCGCCGGACAGAGGAATAAACTTCTCAACCTCCAGCTCTCCTGTCGTGATCGTGCCGGTCTTATCCAGGCACAGAACGTTGACCCTGGCAAGAGATTCTATGGCCTCGATCTCCTGAACAAGGGCATGCTTCATAGCCAGTTTGCCGACACCTACGATGAAGGAGACACTTGTAAGAAGGACAAGTCCCTCCGGGATCATGCCTATAACGCCGCCGACCGTATTCACGATAGCATCGCTCCCGCTGGTCCCGGGCACCGCCCTCTGTGACAGATAGAGCATAATGCCGACAGGAATGATGATAAAGCCGACAGCCTTTATGATCCTGTTTATAGATTTCTGCATCTCGGAAGCGGCCCGCTTCTTGTTCTTTGCCTTGGCGGCAAGGATCGTGGCATAATTCTCGCTGCCGACATGGACCACCCTGGCCGTGCAGCTCCCTGCCGTGAGGAAAGAGCCCGAAAGCATCTGATCTCCCGCTTTTTTCTTCACTGCGACGGACTCGCCCGTTATCATGGATTCATTTACTTCCGTCCCCTGGCTGTCCAGGACAACGCAGTCCGCTCCTATCTGATCGCCGCTCTCAAGCAGCATGATATCGTCCATGACCAGCTGGTCGATCCCGATCTCGCTCTCTTTCCCGTCTCTCATGACCCTGACCTTGGAAGCGGTGATGACAGAAAGCTTATCGACAAGGGATTTTACCCTGAGCTCCTGGACGATGCCGATAAAAGAATTGCAGATGATCGTTCCCAGGAAGAGAAGATTTTTCAGCTGCCCGGTCGTCAGGATCAGGGCTCCGAGAAAAAGGTTCAGAAAATTGAAATATGTGAGCAGGTGCGTCCTGAATATCTCTCCTCTGGACTTGGAGATACTGCCGGAAGATGTGTTGACTTTGCCCCCGGCAATCCGTTCCTCTACTTCAGAAGCACTCAGCCCTTTATAAGATCCAGCCATCCTGTCCCTCCGATCTTCCAAAGATTATGCCGGCATGAAAACTCCGTTCTTCAGTTCATAAGGAGTCGTCTGATAGACATAATAATTTATCCAGTTAGAATAGATCCACTGCGAATGGGCCGCCCAGGTCATGATCGGCTCCCTGGCCGGGTCATCGTCCGGAAAATAATGTTTGGGGATCTCAGGGTTCAGGCCCTTGTCCAGATCCCTCTTGTATTCTTTTGCCAGGGTATCCACGTCGTACTCCGAATGACCCATGACAAAGAACTGGGTATTGTCCTCCGTGCCGACGACATAGACTCCGGCCTCCTCGGATGTCGACATGATGCGAAGCTTATCGACCTTGGCGATATCCTCTGCCCTGACCTCCGTATTTCTGGAGTGAGGGGCATAGAATACATCGTCAAATCCCCGAAAAAGCCTTACCCGGCTGTCAACCATGGTATGAAGAAAGACGCCGGACATCTTCTCCTTCAGCTTGTACTTTGGAATCCCATAATGATAGTAAAGTGCCGCCTGGGCTCCCCAGCATATGTGGAATGTCGAGTGGACATGTGTCTTCGTCCACTCAAATATCCGGCACAGCTCGTCCCAGTACTCCACTTCCTCATATTCCATCATCTCGACCGGGGCCCCGGTTATGATCATCCCGTCATAATTCTCATCCTTCACCTCATCAAATGTCTGATAAAAGGCCAGCATGTGCTCGCCCGAAACGTGGGCGGCCTGATGGGTCGATGTCTGAAGCAGCGTAATATCTATCTGCAGCGGTGTATTGGAAAGCCTGCGAAGGATCTGCGTCTCAGTCTCTATCTTTGTGGGCATCAGATTAAGAATGATGATCTTCAGAGGACGGATATCCTGAGACAGAGCCCTGGTCTGTGTCATGATGAATATATGTTCATCCTCAAGTATACTCTTGGCAGGCAGGTCATCCTGGATTTTTATTGGCATGTTCTATCAACTCTCTCTTATAAAAATATACAATTTTCGTATGGGGGACCCATACGAGCTTATAATCGATATTAATGCCCATTTTAGAGTTAAAGTTCTCAGATGTCAAGCGTCCCCAAATGACCGGCTCCTTCACCTGGTCAGTTTCTTTATCCACTTATAGCTTCGGAATCTCAAGAATACCGGAAGGCATTTGAAAAACTGATCAGACTGGATCGCCAGGACGACTCCCTCCACCGGCAGCTTCCACCAGAAAGCGGCCATGAAAGAGAGGGGCATGACGATGGCCCATGTGCTGATCAGGTTCAGCTTCATGGCATACTTTGTATCTCCCCCGCCCTGGATGATGCCGGAGCAGACGGACATCTGATAGGCCATGCTGACCATGACAAAGGCCATGATGACCATAAGATGATCGGACAGCCTCATGGCCTCAGGCGAAAGGCTGTAGAGAGACAGAAGGGGGTCCTTTAAGAGAAGCAGGATGCTTCCCATGACAGCCCCGATCACAAGGTCAAGGACAGAAAGACTTCTGGCGTCGGACTTTATCCGGCTCATATTTCCCTGGCCGATGGAACTGCCGATCAGAACGCCGGACACGGAAGCCATAGCATTTACCACGACCTTGAGTGTCTGGTAAAATGTCGTCGCCACGGAGTTGGCCGCTATGGCATCCGAGGAGAGATGGCCGAGGATAGCCGTCTGCAGGGGAACAGAAACGCTCCACAGCATGGTGGAAGTCATGACGGGCACAGTGACATGGAGAAAATCCTTTCCCATCTCAAGATCCGGCCGGATCAGAGTGATAAAGGAGAACTTCATGCCCTTCCTGCCGAATATCATATAAAAAAGCACGGCGCAAAGCTCCATGGTCCTTGCGATCAGGGTTCCGTATGCCGCGCCGGCTATACCCAGGCGGGGAAAGCCCAGATGACCGAATATCAGGACATAATTGACGGATATGTTAACGGCAAGGGAAGCAAGGGATATGATAAAGGAAGTGTGTACATTTCCCATGCTTCTCAGGGCGCAGTAAAAAACATTTGCTGCCATATAAATAATAAATGTCCATTTTATCAGTCTGAGATAGATAAGGCCCTGGGAGAGGATGGCCTGGTCCGATGTGAAAATGAGCAAAAGCTGCCTGGGCAGGGCACCGCACAGCACGACAACGATACAGCCGAAAAATACTGACCAGCGCACAGCCACCCCGGTCAGCACCCGGATCGGCCAGACAAGTTTCCTGCCCCAGTACTGGGAGGCAATAACGATTAGGCCGTTTCCTATGGATCCGGCCAGCATCTGGACCATGAAAAATATCTGATTCACGGTCGCTGCCCCGGAGAGGGCATCCTGGCTGTAGCTTCCCAGCATAATATTATCCGCCATGTTTACGCAGTAGGCGACGACATTCTGCAGTGATACCATGAGGAGCATGCTGAACAGGGACCGGTAAAACTGCTTGTCATGGGTGAAAAAAGTTTCTCTGTCTTCCATATCTTATCCGTGTTTTCTGAATTAGTCCGTCAGAATCTCCAAGTGTCAGATATTTATATTATACCATATAGATCGGCGCCGATGACCTGCCTATTGCGGCAAAGAGGAAAAAGAAATATAATAATTCATGAAAAACAGGCAGAGATGGGCTCTGCGTCAGATAGGAGGAAAATATATGAACAGAAAAGATATGGCCGATAAACGCCACAAGAGCGGATATAACTGTGCCCAGGCTGTTGCCTGCAGCTTTGCCGACAAGGCCGGCGTAGATGAAACTCTTCTTTTCAGAGCATGCGAAGGCTTTGGCCTGGGCATGGGCTGCATGGACGGAAACTGCGGCGCTCTCTCGGGAGCAATCCTGCTCGCGGGTCTGAAAAACAGCTGCGGGGACCTGAAGAATCCCTCTTCCAAACAGGAGACCTACAGATTATCAAAAGAGATATACAGGCGTTTTGTAGAGAAGACAGGAGGCAGCGTCTGTAAAGAACTCAAGGGCATGGGAACAGGCAAGATCCTCTGCTCCTGCCCCGACTGCATAAAAGCAGGCGTGGAAACCGTCGAGGAAGTTCTCGGCATGTAAAAAGCAGGCCTCTGCCGCAGGCTGACAGACGCATCCTACAGCAGAGGCGCTATCATTCTTCCGGCAGCGCCAACTGCCTTCTTTATTATATTTCCTTTTCTCGCGCTCTCCATAGTCAGCAGAGTGCATTCTTTCATCGTCTCCTGAAAATCTTTCAGGATATCTTTCAGGCATTCCGTCCGGTACATATAGACGCCGCACTCGAAATGGTGGTTGAAGCTGCGGTAATCCATATTGATGGTGCCGACAAAGGCATCTGTGTCATCAGAGAGCCAGACCTTCGCGTGCATGAAGCCCGGATCGTAGAGATACATCTTCACACCCGCATCGATGAGATGAGGGAAATAAGTTCTTCCTATATCATATACGATCTTCTTATCGGGGATCCCGGGCATGATGATCCTCACGTCCACTCCCCGCTCAGCCGCAAAGCGGACGGCCCCCTGGATCTCATCTCCCAGGAGCAGATAGGGCGTCATGATATAGACATAGCGCTTGGCCCGGTTCAGAAGATCCATCAGCACCCGCTCGCCGACCCGGTGGTCATCCAGCGGGGAGTCGAAAAACGGCATGACATAGCCCTGACCCTGAGGACTTCCGGCGTCTTCTGAAGCGGCAAGATAGGGTTTAAAATCCGTATCCGGCTCATAGAGCCGCCACATCTGCAGGAACATAAGGGTAAAGCTTGTGACAGCCTGCCCCCTGATCAGGACAGCCGTATCCTTCCATTTGCCGAACCGGTCCAGCAGATTGATATATTCATCTGCAAGATTTATCCCTCCGGTAAATGCGGTCTTCCCGTCTATGACCATGATCTTTCTGTGGTCACGGAAATTATATTTTGTGGACAGAAAAGGAGTCAGAGGGTCAAACTTACAGCACTTGATGCCCAGTGACCGGACCCTGTCCGGATAATCCGGCGGGAGAAGGGTCAGGTCGCAGGTCGCGTCATACATGACCCGCACGTCCACGCCCTCTTTTGCCTTCTGTGCCAGGATCTGGAGCACATTGCCCCACATGGTGCCCTCTCCGATAATGAAGAATTCTATGAAGATGAAGTGCTCCGCTTTCTTCAGCTCCTCCATCATCTGCAGGAAAGCAAAATCCCCCAGCGGGAAATAGACAGCTCCCGTATTCCGGTAGACCGGAAAATCCCCCGTCCGGGCGACATAGGAAGCCAGGGCGGCAGCATCCGGGCTCTCTTCTCTCAGGCAGTCAAAAACTTCCTCATCCTGGCTTATGCTGCGCCTGGATAAGCTTATGATATCTGCCACCTGCCTTTTCAGGTTCATATGACCGATATCCAGGCGGAGAAATATAAGGAACATGGCTCCGAATTCCGGCACAAAGGCAAAGAGGGCAAGCCAGGTCGCCTTGGCGGACGAGTCTATCTTGCTGTTGATCAGCCAGATGATCACAAGCGCGACAACTACCGTCCGGGCTGCCGCAATGTGGGGGATGAAAGACTGCAGCTTCATCATCGCGTAGGCCAGGACGTAGACCTGGATAGCCAGAAAGAGAAAGATGAGGCCGATCCGGCTGAATATCACATTGAAAATACTCCGGCGGCTGTGTTTTGCAAGCCTTATTCCCTGCCCCTTGATATTGCCTGCAAAGTTCGATACGCCTCTCTTTAAGCGCCTGCGCCTTACACGCTCTATCCTTCTCAGCCGGTGGAGTTTCTCACGAAGAGATCTTTTTTTCTTCTCTCCGCCCTGTCTCATATCTTAGAGATTAGCCTTTATAGCGGTCAGCAGGTCGCCAAATTCCTCATAGGCAGGGATATCAGGGTTGTCTGCCTTTATCTTGTCCGTGCTGCGGAAAAGGAAGCCCGCTTTGCTGGCTTTTATCATGCCGAGGTCATTGTAGCTGTCTCCGCTGGCGATCGTCTCGTATCCGATGGACTGCAGAGCCTTTACCGTAGTAAGCTTTGAATTCTGAACTCTCATCTTGAAGCCTGTGATCTCTCCGTCATCGGCGACCTCCAGTGTGTTGCAGAATATCGTAGGCATGCCCAGTTTCCGGATGAGGGGCTTGGCAAACTGTTCAAATGTATCGCTGAGGATGATCACCTGGCAGTACTCACGGAGCTCATCAAGGAATTCCCTTGCGCCCGGCAGGGGATCTATGGTCTCTATGGTCTTCTGGATCTCTTTCAGCCCGAGGCCATGCTCCTTGAGAATGGCAAGCCTGTATCTCATGAGCTTGTCATAATCCGGTTCGTCTCTTGTCGTCTTCTTCAGTTCAGGGATCCCGCTGGCCTGGGCAAACGCAATCCAGATCTCGGGAACAAGTACGCCTTCCATATCAAGACAGGTGATAACCATAACAATTCTTCTCCTTTTCAGATGTGTTTATTTATACATAGTATTCATGATAGCATCAGTAGAAATCGAATTCAAGCCGGAAATTTTCTCCTCAGCTTTGAATAAGTTTCAGTACAATCTTACAAATTCTTGATTTATCATCCAAAATATCTATACTAATAGTTTGATAGCTTTAACATCTGCAGATATGGAGGAGGAAAATAATGGATATCGTACAGTTATGTGAGATCTTGATGCTTATTGCCTTCGGACTTTCCTGGCCCTTCAACATCACAAAATCTATAAGATCCCGGACGGCAAAGGGCAAGAGCGCTCTTTTTGAGATCATCGTTGTCTGCGGCTATACGATCGGCATGGCAGGGAAGCTGATCACATTCTCAAGGACAGGAGAATTCGCCTATTCTATCTGGTTCTACATAGCCGATATCACAATGGTATGCATAGATCTGGGCCTCTATGTGCGCAATACCCATCTCGACAAACTCAGAGACGCTGGAAAACAGGTCTGACCTGCTCCCCTATTCTACACTCTTTAAAGCCTCCACAGGGTCTATCTGATCCAGGGTCCTGTCCATGATCACATTCACCAGCAGGGCGAAGAGGAAGGACAGACCTGCTGAGAGGGCATAGCTGACCGGGTGCAGCGATGAGGCCAGATAGATATCCGGCAGCGTGAGCATGACAGCCAGCATTCTCGCAAAGGCCGCCCCCAGGGGCAGGCCGCACACGATCCCCAGCAGGGTCAGTATCAGGGTCTCCTTATTGATATAAAGGTGGACCTCTCTGTCATAAAAGCCAAGTACCTTTATCGTCGCCAGTTCCCTCTCCCTCTCTGATATATTTGTCGTTGAGAGGGTAAAGAGGACGACGAAGGCCAGACAGGCGGACATGATGATCACGATATAGACGACCATATTGATCAGGGCCGTCGATTTGGAAAAGCTGTTAGTCAGCTCAGCCGTCGTAACACTGGTCTGGACGGCGTCTTTCTTTGCCAGAGCCTTCCCCCAGGCCTCGTGATCCTTTACATTTTCCGAAAAATTGGCCAGCACGGCATTCTCTTCATATTTTTCAAAGTATTTCTCAAAAGTGGACCGGCTCATATAGATATTATTTCCCAGGAAATTCTCCGCCATGTCCGTCACCTTAAGCTTTGCTAACTTCAGATCGGCGAGTTGGACTTTTATGGTATCTCCTCCCTGAAAATTCATAAGGCTTCCGGCATTCCTTGTGACGTAGACTCTGCCATCAGCAAGGGAGAGCTTTTTGCCTTTGAGGTTTTTCAGTCCGATATATTTTTCAAGATCAGCCTCGTCAGGGACGACCATCAACTGGATGCTGAGCACATTATCCGAACCTTTTATGGAAGCAGAGCTTATCTGCAGCTTCATAAAGTCTTTGATATCTCTGTTCCCCTTAAAATAGGAAAAAAGCTTTTTCCCGTCATCCGGAAGGGCAGCCGCCATGACATCGTAGCGGTATGTTTCTTCATATTGTCTGGGCGTCAGATCGTTTACGGAATCCCGGATAGAGAATCCGAACATGAGCAGGGCCATGCAGCCCGCTATGCCGGCTATGGTCATAAAGAGTCTCTTTTTATAGCGGAATATGTTCCTGGCAGTCACCTTGTTGAGAAAAGAGAGTCTTCTCCAGACAGGCGTAATGTATTCGAGCAGGACTCTCATCCCGGCCTTCGGCGCCCGGGGTCTCATAAGGACAGCCGGTGTCTCCCTGAGCTCGCCCCTGCAGGCAAGGACAGCCGCCAGAAATATTCCTCCCATAAAAAGGCAGGGTCCGAGAAGACCGTAGAGAGGGGCAAAGCTCAGATAATAGTCCGGAATAAGATACATAATGTGGAAGATGCGGAATATGATGGAGGGAAGCACGATGAAGGCTCCTGCCGTTCCGATCAGGCAGCCGAGCCCGGCGGAAAGGAGGGCATAGATCTCATACTTGCGGCGGATCTCCCTGTCCGTAAATCCCAGAGCCTTGTATGTCCCGATCAGAGACCGGTCTTCCTCCACCAGCCTTGTCACCGTCGTCAGGCTCATGAGAACGGCAACTATGAAAAATACTACAGGAAAAGCCGCCGCTATCCCTTCTATGGAATCGGCATCGCTGCGGACATTGGAATATCCGCCCAGAGATATCCTGTCCTGAATATACCAGTCTGCAGTCTCTATATCTTTTAACTTCTCCCTGGCATCGGCTATCTTTTTCTTTGCCTCTTTTTCCTTGTCATAGTACTTGTCCCAGGCACTCTCTATCTCTGAGTGCCCTTTTTCGGCCCCGCTCTCGTACTCCTTCTTCCCGCTTTCGTACTTTGCCCTGGCGCTCTTTAATTTGGCACGGTTTTTTTCTATTTCTTTTTTTGCCGCTTTCAGCTTGGCGCGGGCCTTTTTCTCCTCGGCATCCACCTTCTTTTTATTGGCCTCGTACTGCCTGCGGCCTTTGGCAAGCTTTTTTGCAGCCTCATCCAGCTTTTTCTCTTTTTCTTTTATCTGGGCATAAGCCTTGTCTATCTGACCCTGAGCCTGCTCAAACTTTTTCTGCATCTGGGTAATCTGTGCGTCCGGAAGGGTACCGGCACCGCCCAGGCTCTCCATTGCCTTCTTTTTCTTCTCATCCAGTTCCTTTTGAGAGGCATCGACCTTCTTTTTGCCTTCCTTCAGCTTCTTCCTGCCTTCCTTCAGGGCAGCTTCATTCTTGTCGAGGGTTTTCTTCGCTTTCTTAAGCTTCTTCCTGGCATCCGCAAATTTTTTATCTGCCTTTGCCTGGGCTTTCTTCAGGTCTGCTTCTCCCTTCGTCAGACTGGCACTGCCGCTGTCCAGCTTCCTTTTTGCGGCATCCAGGTCATCCTTTGATGATTTCAGCTCGCTTTCCATCTTGCTCTGGGCATCCTCAAGCTTTGTCTTTGCCTTCCCCAGTTTCCTGTCCGCCTTCTTCTGGGCATCTTCTATCTTATCGGAGGCCTGGTCCACGACTTCCTGTGTGCGCTCCTTCTCTCTCTTTTCCATCACATTCTCGGCGATCAGATCCTCAAAACGCAGGATCTTGCTTTTATAATCATCCGAATAGCAGAAAAGCTCACCCGCCCCGTCAAGGGTCATAAGGGCAGACGTGTAGACACTGCTGTCAAATGCTTCTGCCCATACGAAGGCCGTATCATTTTCCGTATTCATATCCCGGTATGTCATGGAATCCTGAGAATTGTTTATGCTGCAGATATCCACGGCGCAGCCTGTGATGAGAAATTCCTTATTCTTCAGTTTCACGCCTTCCTCTGACAGGTCGATCTCATCTTTTGAGGAGCTGCTTTTTTCTTTTTTCTTCTCTACAACAGTAAAGGAGTCCCCGACAGAAAGGCCCGTATCGGAAAGAAATCTGCTGGTCACCACAGCCTCGCTGTTCTTTTTCGGCATTCTTCCCCGGGTGAGATAAGGCCTGTCTATGCCGGATCTGCTTAAGCTTTTTATGGCGATGCTGACCTTGCCGCCCTTTCCGTCTGAGAGATCCGTATCCAGCTCAAAGACCCCCTGGCAATCTTTGACCCCGTCCAGGGAAGCGAGGGCAGAGATATCCTTATCCGTCATCCCCAGGGTCGACATGACCTCTATATCATGCAGATCCTGGGCATCATAGAATCTGTCCGCGGACAGGCGCAAATCGCCGCAGGCGGCTCTGAGCCCCGAGAACATGGTCACGCCCAGAACAGTGATCAGCATGATCGCGAAAAAACGCCTGCGCCCTTTTGCGATGGATCTTAAAATATCTTTCCCATAGGCCTTCATCCTGTGCCGCCTCCTTCCGGGTCCTGTACAGCAGTGCCGCTACCACTCGATCTGCGAGATAGGGAGCGGATCTGGATTGAGTCTCATATCTCTCACCTTTCCGCTCTGAAAGCGGATCAGGCGGTCAGCCATAGGGGCAATAGCCGAGTTGTGTGTTATGATGATCACCGTTATCCCATCTATCCTGCAGGTATCCTGCAGCAGCTGCAGGATCTGCCTGCCTGTATTGTAATCCAGGGCGCCCGTGGGCTCATCGCAGAGAAGGAGCTTTGGCTTCTTGGCCAGAGCCCTGGCAATGGAAACTCTCTGCTGCTCCCCGCCGGAGAGCTGGGCCGGGAAGTTATTCTTCCTGTCCGAAAGGCCAACTTTGTCCAGCACGGCAGAGGGATCAAAGGCATCCTGGCAGACCTGGCTGGCAAGCTCCACATTCTCCAGGGCAGTCAGATTGGGCACAAGATTGTAAAACTGAAAAACAAATCCTATGCTGCTGCGCCGGTATGTGGTCAGCTGCTTCTTATTATAGGAAGTGATATCCTCCCCATCCACGACAAGCCTTCCGCTGCTGGCCCTGTCCATGCCGCCCAGGATATTGAGAGCCGTCGTCTTGCCCGCGCCGGAGGCGCCAAGGATAACAGCCAGCTCTCCCTTCTCCACCTGGAAATCGGCGTCATCAAGGGCTCTGATCGACGTCTCGCCCGTCTTATATTCCTTCACAATATGCTCAAATTCTATATATGCCACAGCACACCTCCCGGCGCAGCACCCCGGCTGCCAGCGCCTTAACTCTTATCCCCTGCCAGACAATATCTGAGAAATCCATCTGCCAGATCTACAACTCTTTCCGACCAGAACTCCGGGCCGCCGTGATCTGCCCCGCCGAGGATATAAAGTCTGGCGTCCTTGCCGCATGCGCGCAGCTTCCGATAAAATTCCAGGCTCTGCCTGGTATTGACTGTCCTGTCACGACTCCCGTGCAGGATAAAAACAGGAGGCAGCACAAGATCCGGCCTGATATAGGACGCGGCTGTGGCTTTATGCCTGATCTCCGTTTTCACGGCAGGGTCCACATGACTCAGGACAAGATCGATATCGACAAATCCCTGGGAGCCCTCCACATTGGAAGGAAATCCGTCTTCCATCTCTATATCTACACAGCCGTAATAGTCCAGGATCCCGCATACACCTGCGCTTACGCCCGGGTAGAGATTCCTGTCGAAAAATTCATGCTCATCCGGCCCTGCTATGGCCGCGAAGACAGCCGTGTGACCGCCAGAAGACGTGCCGGCGGCAAATATGTGATCCGAATCCACGCCGAACATGTCAGCATTTTTCCTCATAAATCTGATAGCGTTCCTGGCATCCTGGATCTGAGCGGGAAATCCCGCCTGGCCTGCGTGCCGGTACTGGACGATGGCTATGACATAGCCTCTCTCTGCCAGCTTGGCGATCCTGCCCACGCTGTGATAAAGGTCCTGCTCCATCCAGCCCGAGCCCTGCACATAGACGATGCAGGGGCACTTCATCACCGGCTCATTCCTCGAGAGCGGCATAAGGATCTGCAGCTTCAGATGGATCCCATCCACGACAGCGTATTCGACGTCATGAACGTAATAGGTCCCCATCTCATCTCCCGTCATCTCCAGCCTGAGCGCTCCCTCCGGCAAATCTTTACAGTCCGGGAATTCGTCGTATGTCCAGTCTTTTATCTCCATTTTGCTTTCCTCATTACAATTTCTGTCTTTTGTATCTTCGGGCTCGTATGATAAGCTTATTTTAGCATATAATTACTCAAACTTCCCACTTGGTCCGACCCTCGAAAAACGTTGAAAATACGCCCAAAATTGAACTTTTTACTATGAGTTTTT
>OMWV01000009.1 GCA_900314845.1 uncultured Eubacteriales bacterium | reverse complement strand
CCAGCCGCTTTAGCAGACTGACCGATGGCATGAAAAAAGCATACACTTTTATTTTTGCTGTGTCCTTGACATGGGGTACACTTTATGTAAATTAGGGCTAATTATGGCATCTGTTTTGGCGGAATCGGTTTGAATGGACGTAGGTGCCCCCATACTTGGGCGCCTGCGCTCCTCAAACCCAGACGCTGTCCCCCCAAGAAGCCAAAAAGCCGGCCCGGCAGCTGCCGGGTCGGCTGATTTCTTTATGGTTTTCCCTTAGCAAAAGCACTCTAGCCCATCGCGGAGAAGACATTTGCGGAGTCTACGCTGATGTTCGGGAATACGATGTATGTGTAGACCAGGGCGAGGATGATGTAGATCGCGCAGGTTACAAGGAACATGCGGGCGACATTTTTCATGACAGCGCCCTCCTTACCGGTCTGGCCTACGGTCGCGCAGGCTGCTGTTACGTTGTTGGGGCAGATCATGTTGCCCAGGGAACCGCCGGCATTGTTGGCCGCGAAGGTGACGATCTGGTTTATGCCCAGGATCTTAGCCGCGTTCATATGCATTTCCGCGAAAAGCAGGTTGGCTCCCAGGTTCGTGCCTGTGATGAAAGCTCCCAGGGCGCCGATGAGAACGGAAACTCCCGGGTAGAAGCCGCCGGCTATATTGGACAGGTCGACAGCCAGAAGCTTTATCATGGACATGTCGCCGTTGGCTGTGCCGGACTGGTAGGTGATCTTCATGATATTTGCGACTGCCAGCAGGGAAGCCATGATGATAAATACGCCGACGACCCTGCGCAGGGATCTGGCGAAGCATCTTCCGTATTCACTCATCTTCATGCGCAGCGTGAGGATGCTCAGCAGAGAGATGATGAAAAGAAGGATGTCGATCCAGCCGTTGTAGGTAACCTTAGCCGTGATCGCGTGCCACAGATCCATCCTCGCGTCACCCGAGCCGACATAGATGTATTTTGAGCCGGTCAGGATGATGGGGAAAAGGACCAGGATAAAGATGTAGGGGCTCAGGGCGCGGACAAAGGAAAACTTGGGCTTGCCCTTGCCCTGGGGGATCTGGAAGAAAAGATCTTCCGGCGTCTCGATGTGGATGAACTTCAGGCCCAGAACTGCCATGACAATGCCCAGAACGCCGACGCCCATGTCTGTGATGAAACCGCCGATGATGTTGGAGAAAAGCAGCATGAGCAGAGCTCCGCATATGCCGCACCAGAAGCAGTAGGCAACGATGCCCTTGCCCTTGAATGCCTTCTTGCCAAATGCTGTGAGCAGGATGAGGAAGGGCATGATGAGGATGCCGACCATGTGGAACCAGCCCGCCATGGAGAAATTCAGGTCCAGGGTGCTGATGCCGGCAGCGATCGTCGCCTGGCCGCCGCCCATGGTCGTGAGGCCCGACCCGCCGAAGGAGGTACAGACGCCGTCGGACATGAGGGCGACTGTCGCCGCAAGGATAGGGTTAAAGCCCAGACCAACCAGGAAGGGGCCCGCGATAGCGGCAGGTGTGCCGGCGCCGGCAGCTCCCTCAAGGAAGATAGGGACGAAAAGGCCGATGATGATGATCTGAACGCGGCGGTCGCCCGATATACGGGAAATGGACGCCTTGACGATGTCCATGGCTCCTGTCACCTGCATCATGTTCAGGATCAGGAAAGAGAAGAGGATCAGGCCCATGATATAGATGGAGCTGACGATGCCCGCCCAGGTATTGCTCCAGAGCAGAGAAGCCATCTCGCCGCCCGCCCTCTCAGGATTTGCGAAAAATGTGATGGACTCCAGGACGGCCAGCACGAACGCGAAGGGGGCGACCTTTATGCCCGGAAGCCCGAATCCCATCATGCCGATCAGGACGAGCAGGATGGGCATGAAAGCCAGAATGAAGGCCAGAAATGCCGCGGCACCGCCAGTCGCGGTCACGGCGGTCAGTCCGCCCATGCTGCAGGCCAGGCCGACCACGAAGATAGCAGCTACCGTGATGATGAAGCTGACAAATTTTTTGTTTGTTGATTCCATTGTGTTCTTCCCCTCTTTTTTATAGATGCATTCCGGAAAATGCATTTCATTACGTTCAGGTTAACCTGTCAGGAAATGATTGTCAACTAAAAAATAGAAAAATTACACAATAAATAAGTAGAAATCGGGGTTTGTCCTGTGCAATATAAACAAAAGTATATGGGAGATATAAATTCTATTTATGGCTGGACGAGGCCCGCCCCAAATGCTTATAATGGATAGCAAAAATAAGGAGCCGTGGAGGTAGGATGATATCATGAAACGCAGCTATGTATTTGCCGGCATTACGGTCCTGTTCTGGTCGACCCTGTCTACCGTTGCCAAGATAACGATGGAAAACATTCCCAGCCTGCAGACCCTCTCTGTCGGCGGCTTCCTGGCCTTTGGATTTCTCCTGGCCGTGAACCTGGCGACGGGACGCCTGAAGAAGGCCGCGGATTACGCGCCGGAAGACTACCTCAAGATGGCCGGGCTCGGATTTCTCGGGCTCTTCCTCTACAGCGCCCTCTACTATTACGGGCTGAGCCAGCTGAGCGCCCAGACGGCCTGCATCGTCAACTACCTCTGGCCCATCATGCTGGTGCTCTTCTCCTGCCTCCTCCTGCACGAGAAGATGACTCCCTTGAAGATGACAGCTCTGCTGATCTCATTTGCGGGCATCGTCGTCCTCTCCCTGGCAGGGCCCGGGCAGGACGGGGGGAATTTTGCCGGCGGCGTACTCGCCTGTCTCGCCGCGGCCGCCTGCTACGGGCTCTTCTCCGTTCTCAACAAGATGGCTGCCTATGACCAGAACATCTGCATGATGGTCTTCTGGCTCATCGTGGGGATCTGCGCCCTCCTGGCCGGGAAAGCGGCAGGACAGTGGTCCGCCATCCCGGCCGCCTCCTGGCCCGGCCTGATCTGGATGGGATTTGCCGTAAATGCTGCGGCCTATCTTTTCTGGGCTCTGGCGGTGAACGGGGAGAGCCAGACAGCAGGCATATCAAATATCGCCTACCTGACCCCGGTCCTGTCCGTTGTCCTGTCAGGGATCGTGCTCCACGAAAAAATATCAGGCGGGACCCTGGCAGCATTTCTCCTCATCATAGGAGGGATATTTTTCCAGGCCCTGGACCAGGCGCGGGAGAAGAAATATAATAAGGAAGGGGAAGCTTATGGACGAGACAAGTAAGCAGCACAGGAGAAGGCCGCATTACAGCGGCAAGTATCCCAGGCGTTTTGAGGAGAAATACAAGGAGCAGGATCCGGAGAGATATGCGGATGAGATCGAGCATGTCATCAGCAAGGGAAATACGCCGGCGGGCATGCACATTCCCATCATGGTGGACGAGATCCTGGATTTCCTTCAGGTGCAGCCCGGGCAGATTGGGCTTGACTGCACCCTGGGCTACGGCGGTCACAGCAGCAAGCTGCTGGAGAGGCTTGAGGGGAAGGGGCACCTGTACTCCATCGATTACGACCCCATAGAGATAGAGAAGACCACCCGCCGGCTGCGGGAGAAGGGCTTCGGGGATGAGATCTGGACCCCGGTCTCCGACAATTTCCGCAATATAGACAGGATCAGCGAAAAATACGGTCCTTTTGACTTTGTCATGGCGGACCTGGGCGTCTCCTCCATGCAGATCGACGACCCGAGCAGGGGATTCACCTGGAAGGCGGACGGCCCCCTGGATCTGCGCTTCAACCCCCAGAAAGGGGAGAGCGCCAGCCGGAGGCTGGCCGGGATGAGCCGGGATGACATAGAGGACATGCTGAGGGAGAATTCGGATGAGCCCTATGCCGGGGAGATAGCCGATGCCATCCACAAGGTCTACTGGCGCAGGCAGAGCATCGAGACGACCGGCCAGCTGAGGGCGGTCGTGGAGGAAGCCCTGGAGGGGACAAAGTCCCTTGCAAAGCTGCCGAAGAAAGACCTGGATGAGCTGAAGAAGAAATCCCTGGCCCGGGTCTTCCAGGCCCTGCGCATAGACGTCAACCAGGAGTTGGAAGTTTTGGAGGAATTCCTCGACAAGCTCCCCTCCGCCCTGAAGAGCGGCGGCCGGGCGGCCATCCTGACCTTCCACTCCGGCGAAGACCGGCTGGTGAAAAAGTCCTTCAAGTCCCTGGAAAAGGCCGGCGTCTACCGGGAAGCCGCCCGGGACGTGATCCGCCCCTCCCGGGAAGAGTACTTCCGCAACCCCCGCGCCCACTCCACGAAAATGCGGTGGGCGGTGAAGGCGTGAAATATGGAAGGAAGGATTGAAATAATGAACGCAGAAGAGAGTTTACGGCTTTTAAAGGATGGAAATGAGCATTACCTGAGCAGCAAGATCAATGACGCGGATATCTCCCCGGCCATCAGGCTGGAGACGGCTGCGCACGGGCAGCACCCTTATGCCATCGTCATATCCTGTTCGGATTCCCGGGAAATCTCGGAGGCAGTTTTCTCTGCCGGGATCGGCGACCTTTTTGTCATCCGCGTGGCGGGAAATGTGATCGATGACCACCAGCTGGGCAGCATTGAGTATGCGGCCGCCCACCTGGGCTGCCCTCTGACCCTTGTCCTGGGCCACACCCACTGCGGGGCTGTCGGAGCCGCCATCGCGGGGGAATCCGGAGGCTACATAGCGAGCATCACGGACGAGATCCGGCAGGCCATCGGCGACGAGAAGGACGACCGCAAGGCAAGCGAGCTGAACGTCAGGCGCAATGTTAGGCTCATCCAGGAAGCCTTCGCCGGCCACCCGGAACTGGGGCAGATGGAGACCGTCGGGGCAGTCTACGACATAGAGACCGGCCGGGTGGACTGGCTGTAAGGAGCGGGCCAGAAACTGGACGCAGGTCACAAAGAATTCTTTGTAAGGTACGTCCGGGTTTTGGCTCCGAACGTCCCGGCCTGGTACCCCGGGCATCCATTTAGCCCAAATCGGCCAAAACGGACGCCGGACGCCACGTCGCGGCGGCTAAATATTTCATATACACTACAACTATCAAACTCCTGCTCTTCTGCAGCCAGACTCCCACCTGCTCTGGGCCCGCCATTTTACTATTCAGCTCCGGAATCCCCCCCATCCTGCCTCTTTTTTTGGGCACTTTATCAGCTGGGGGTGTAACGCGGCGGTAACATATTGGGAATATTATCTAGTAAAAAATGTTACAATAAGGGAAACAGAAAATAAAAAAATTATAAACAACTTGTAATAATGTGCAGCCTATCGAATAGTAAGAATAAGAATAAGAACACCAGACGGCAGACGAGGATGTCGGTCTCCGGACTGGTGCTTGTTTGTATCGGGGTCGCAGCTGTTGCTGCCGCTTTTATCCTGTTTTTGTATGCGGGAGCTGCGGCAGGGAATTCCCGGGAGAAGAGCCGGCAGGTGCTGGAGACCCTAAGGGAAGTGATCCCGGGTGGCGAAGAACAGACCGGGCCCGACGGAGAGCATTTTTCTGTGCTCGAAGCGGGAGGCTTCTCCTGCATCGGATACGTGGAGGTGCCTGAGAGCAAGCTGGCCTGGCCGGTTGAAGATGCGAAGGGCAGCGGAGGCGTCATTCCCTTCCTGGCAGATGATACAGATGGGAAGCTCCTTATCAGGGGGCCGCGGGCTCTGTTTGAGAGCCTGTCCGATGTGAAGGTCGGCAGCCGGGTCATCCTGACGGATGTCTATGGGGTGAGCAGGAGCTATGAGGTCATAAGCTCCGGCCTGGTGGATGATGCGGACAAGATAGAGAGGACAGACCTGATCCTCTGCACGAAGGACTCCTTCAGCGGCCTGTATGTGGTAAGCTGCAGAGCAGAACAATGAGGCACCACGCAGCAATGTTTGATATACATACGATAAAGGATAAGTTGAGCAGAAAGCCGAGCCAGGGGGAGGACCCGAGAATCGGAGAGGCCAGGCGTCTGAACCGGGAGCAGCTGCTGAGCCTTCTCGTATCCATCAGCGAGGAAAGAGATGAACTCAGAGATCAGGTCCGGGATTTGACCCGCCAGCTGGAGGAAGAGAAGAAGAAGAACCAAGACCGGCTGATTCGCATAGAAAATGCTGGCTCCATCGCCCAGGCGGCGCTGGAGGTCAATCATATATTTGAAGATGCCCAGAAGGCTGCGGATGACTATCTGGCAAGTCTGCGGGCTGCGGCGGAAGAGAGCGAAAGGAATCGGAGAGAAGAAGATCCTCAGAATGAGGATGAAGCAGAACCTCAGACGGAGGAAGAAGCGAAATAACGGAGAATCATGCAGCAGGAAACAGTAGATAAAGAGACATCAGAGGAAGTTACCACCCGGCAGCTGCGGGAGGAACTTGACCAGGAACGGACGAGAGGTCGGCAGCGGCAGATCGTGACGAATACGATATTCATACTGATCACGGTCGCGGCGGCGGCCGTTCTCATCGCCACCCTGGCCCTTCCTATCTTCCATATATACGGCAAGTCCATGGCCCCCACCCTGAACGAGGGAGACCTGATCTTGTCAGTCAAAGGCGAAGATATGAAGACCGGAGACCTGATAGCATTTTATTATAACAATAAGATCCTGATCAAAAGGGTCATTGCAAATTCAGGCGACTGGGTCAACATAGACGAGAGCGGCAACGTGTTCGTGAACGATCAGATGATCCAGGAACCCTATCTGCAAAAGAAAAGCAAAGGGATCTGCAGCATAAAGCTGCCCTACCAGGTCCCCGACGGAAAAGTATTTGTCATGGGAGATAACAGAGATATCTCCATAGATTCCAGAAGCAAAGAAATCGGCTGCATAGCCGGCGAACAGATCGCCGGCCGGCTCGAGCTAAGAATATGGCCCCTTGGCAAGATGGGCTTTGTAAGGTGAGGTGCGTGAAATGAAAGCAGGGAATGATAAACACAATCTTCTGGGTGATCTGCTGAAGAAGAAGAAGGCGCTGGACAAGTGGAAGCGTCTTGTCACTATGCTTTCTGTTCTTGTGCTTGTTCTGACCAGCGTCTATTTCATCTCACCGGCCAGGGCTGTATCAGAATCCGACCATGTGGTCCAGGAGGAAGTGACCGGGGACAAGACTCAGTCCGCCAAAGCCGAGGCAAAGGAAGAAAAGGAAAAAACTGCCGAAGCCTCGAAAGCGGAGGAAAAGCAAGAAAAGGCAGAGAAGAAGGCCGAAGAAAAAGCAGAAGAAAAGTCTGTCAAGGAAGAGCCCGCCAAATCTGAGGAAGCAGAAGCCTCCAAGGAAGAGGAAGGCAAGGCTGTAAAAGAGACAAAGGCAGAGCAGACGGAAAAGGCTGAGAAGACAGAGGCTGATAAGAAAGAAGAGGAAGTTAAGACAAAGGAAACTGAGAAGACGGAGAAGGCTGCAGCAGCAAAGGAGAGTGAGAGCGAAGCGGAAGAGTTCGCCTCCGGCAAGCTGACAGCCAAGACAGATGATAAAAATGCAACTATAACCGTAAAGTACGATGAAAACGCTCAGATCCCCGATGGGGCTGAGCTTGTTATAGAACCCGTTTCCGAAAAGAAGTCGGAATCTTTCCTCAAAGCCTCAAAAAAGGCTCTGAAGCTTAAGGACACGAAGGAGACGAAGGTAAAGGGTCAGTTCTACAAAGTTACCATAGAAAAGGACGGGGAGACCGTCTGTCCCAAGGCTGATCTGGACGCAGAGATCAGCCTGAAAGATGAGACCACGGTTCAGGCTGTTAAGGAAGCAAAGAAGGACGAGCAGAGGGCAGAGCTTATCAGCTTTGGCGAGAGCAAGGTAAAAGAAGAGAATGCCGAGGTTCTTGACACGGATATGACCGTGACAGCTAAGGCAAATGCCGCAAAGGTCAGCTTCCAGATGCCGGCACAGGAAGAGGAAGAGGATACCTCTGCGACATTAGGCATTGTCTATACAGTAGACTATACCCTTGGGGAATATACCTACAGCATGCCGGGCGATTCTTCTATAAAACTTTCTGAGTTAATGAGCAAGCTGCGTATAAAGGACTTTGATGCCAGCAAGGTTAAGAACGTTGCCTTCACGGATGAGAGCTTAGTAAAAGTCAAGAAGGATAAGGATGGCGACTGGACGCTGACAAGTCTGAAGCCGTTCAAGAGTTCGGAGAAGCTTACCATCGAGATGACAGATGGCGTGTATGAAATCGATGTGAAGGATGCTCAGGATTTTGGACAGTATGTTACGGGAATATCTGTTGCCAAGAACACAAAAGAAGACGGCACCGGTACATGGATTCCTGTGACAGATAATACGCTGACAAATAACGACTACGGGCGCATTACGATCGATTTTGAAATTCCGCAAAACTTTGTGTCAGATGACAATACTCTGACTATGAAGTATACGGGAGCGGATGTCTTCGTTCCGGAAGGTGGCACTTCCGGTACGGCATTCCTGGATGGCAAGCCTGCAGGTACATATTCTATATCAAAGGATGGTACGATAACCGTCACGATTGACCCGGATATTATCGATTCAACTAAGCCGTTCAAGGGCGAGATTTCTTTTGAGGGTACAGCGCATAATACCAGTGAAACAGAGGATAAAACCGTAACGTTTAATGATAAGAATATCATTACAGTCAAGCCTTCTGAGAAACCGAAGGATTATGACATGACCGTCCAGAAGACCAGCGGTACGCCGGTTGAAGAAAACGGTACAAAGTATATCTATTACACGGTCAAGGTTTCTACGGAGAAAGGAACAAAGGGAGGAAACATTTCTCTTTCTGATAAACTGTCCGGCAATGGCATAGGGGCGGAGTATGATTTTGGCAAACAGTTTACGATTGTAAAGCATTCTGCCAATGGGAACGAAAGTACGGTTTCCGCATCCACTCCAAGAAAAAATTCTGATGGCTCCTATAATTTCGGAAGTCTTCCGGAACTTGCAGCAGGTGAGTACTATACCATCCAGTATGCAGTCAAGGTCGGTACAGATATTACCAGCGCGGATGGATATTCAAATGTCAGCAACACGTTTACGGCAAAGGATAGCAAAGAAACAAAAACGGGGGATAATACCGTTCAGATTACAGCTCAGTTCCTGCAAAAAACCGTACAGACAGATCCGAACGATCCGACAAAACTTCTGTGGACGGTAACGATTAACTCAGGGAAACAGAAGCTTACCTCTGATGTAACAATCAAAGATGTAATTACTACATCAGATGGAGAGAAAATCAGTCTTCCGAAGAACTTTACCTATACAACAAACGGAGGAAATCAGCAGCAAGGTACATTCGGAGAAGATGGCTCCTTTACATTCTGGGAAAGCAATGGGACAAATAATACCTATGTGGTCACCTATTCCACGGATGCACCCAAGCCGGCAGAAGGTGAGTCTGCCACTATTACAAATACGGTGACAGATAATAAAGATCACAAAGGTACTGCATCTACAAGTGTGACTACCCCTGTCACCAGCTATGATCTTGAGAAGAAGCTGACTGAAAAGAAAGAACTTGAAGGAACGAAGGAAGAGCTTACCTGGAATTCCACGATAGCCCTCCCGAAGAGCAGCGAGGTAGATCCTTCCAAGATTCAGTATACGGATACATTCACGACAATGAACAGCAGTCAGTCTGTTGAGGGCAAGCACTACTCCACAGGCAAGAAGTTGTCGGAAAGCCTGCAGATCACCTACACGGACAAGAGTGACGGCTCAACAAAGACGCTCGTTGCCGGAACGGATTATAAGCTGTATACAGCAGACGGTAAAGCTCTGGATACAACGGATGATACGACAGAGATCACAGGATTCATGGTGAAATTCCGCGACACGGATACTGTTAAGAACGCCGGGGCGAATGCAAAAGACGGCCTTCATATCAGTTACAAGAGTATCGCGGATTACGACGAGGTAAATCCCGGCGAGACCTGGAATTTCATCAATAGCGCCAAGATACCGTCTCATGAGACAACTTCCCAGTGGGATTATAAGAAGCCGAGCGGATCTCTTGATAAGGAATCCAGCGGAAGCGGCAAAGCAAGTGATAACGATAAGGAAAACACCTACTGGAGTAATGGCGTCAAATTAAATTATGAAGCTGGAAAAGATAACATTATTTACTACAGGGTATTCATCACACCGGACTGGAGCAAGGGCGGTGAGATCACATTAAACGATGTTCTTCCTGCGGGCGTGACATTGCTGTCAGGGACTGATTCAAATAATAATAACCGCAACTATAATCGTATTGAATACTTCGAGAATAATACTCAGTATTATGACCTGAACCAGTATAGCAAAAAGTATTCCTTCACAACAGGTGATAAGAATGAAGATGGCACAACTCCGCTGACCATCAAGATCAATGACGGATGGCAGAACGGCGGAAGAAATACGGGTAAACTTGTAATCTACTATGCAGTAAAAATCGATGATGAGTACTGGAATGACTCTACTCATACGACCAAGCTTTATAAGAACACCATTACCTGGGGACAGCTGCATGATACGCAGACTACGGAAGTTGATCATAATGAGAAGGTTCTTGTAAAGACTGGCGAACAGGAATACCTGAAAGACGGGCTAGTAGATTATAAAGGTAAAGATGGGAAAAAGGTCACCAGCGCAGTCAACTACTATATTGATATCAACCCGCAGGGCTTGGATCTGATCAAGGAAAGCGATGTTCTGCATCTGACTGATAAAATGGTTACCGATCAGAATGATTCGAAAGTAATGATTGATCCTACCAGCATCAAGCTGTACACCTATGATGAGAATAATAAGGATAATCATCATCTGGGAACAGAAATCAGTTCTGACCGATATACGTTTAATTATGACGATGCGACGGATTCGCTGACAATGACAATACCAGATGGCCTTGCATGCGTTCTTACCTATAAATATAACGTATCAATGGGTTTGAATGCGCCGATCCTTACCAACAGTGTATCTATTGAAGGCAGGTCTCAGGATTCCACTAAGCATGAGGAGCATACAGAGACGAGTTCTTCTTATTCAAATCTCTACCAGAAAGTGCTCACGGTAAAGAAGGTAGATAGCGAAAATAACAGCATGGGGCTTCCAAATGTAACGTTCCAGCTGGATAAGTTCAACAAAACTACAAAACAGTGGGAAAAAGTATCCGATCAGAAAAAGACGGGTGAAGATGGCACAATCAAGCTTGACAGTCATTCCGGCATAGCAGATTTTCCGGGTGAAAATGTACTGTATCGTATTCAGGAGATTAACAATCCGGATACCCGGTATCAGCTGAATGATGACTACCATTACTTCCTGTGGAAAACAAAGGCTTCACAGAGCGATGGGGATGCCTATACAGCAGCATTGCCAAAAAACGAAAGTCAGTATAACCATCCAAGCATAAAAGATCTCAATGTGAACCAGATTCAATTTCTGGTCGGGAATGGCTCTGTCTTCGTCCCGAATGAGAATGTTACTGTAAATGTTCATAAAATCTGGGTTGACGAAAATGGAGGGGAAATAACCGATAAATCTAAACTTACTGCAACCGTGCAGCTTCGCCGTCATTCCGGCCAGATTGAGAAGTGTATTGTAAAAGTCCAGACGAGCAAGGATAACAATACTGAAGTCTGGGGTACCTACGAAGTCAAACCGGGAAGTACGATGTATATTACCGCACAGACAAACAACCCAGGTGTGACATTTACCTATGATGGCAACAGTTATACGTCGAAAAGAATAAATCCGGATCAGACCTTAAGTTCAGTAACTATTCCGGTTACGGTAACTGGCAATATGTTGATAGACCTTTCCAGAAATGGAGATTATAACAGCGGTTCTCAGAATGTTTCCTACACAAGACCGGATACATTTAATGAGATTAAGGACGAGTCTGTTGGAAAGGCAGTCGAGCTGAACGCGGAAAACAACTGGACCTATTCCTGGGACAGAGATCTTCCGAAAAAGGATGCAGATGGCAACGAATATTATTACTACATTGAAGAATTATCAAGTGGTAATAAGTATGATGTAACTTATTCGGAGAATAACAGTTTCGGTATACAGCAAGGCACCATCACTGTTACAAACCGTGAGAAGCCGAAGCCGCCGACAACAGATTTTACATTCACGAAGAAATGGTTCGACGCGAATTCTCAGTCTGTAAACGACTGGCCGGCAGGTAAGAGCATTGCGCTTACGCTTACCGGAACAACTGAGGGCGGCACGGAAACGGTTACCTATAAATTTACTATTACAGATGGTACACCATCCGTGACTTCGAAACCGGATGACAGCGATGTCACCATTGATAGATCCGCAGACGGCTTCACGTATAAGATAAGCGGCCTGCCGGGTGATTATACCTACACTATGAAGGAGGACACGGTCGAAGGATACAAGGATCCGGAATATGCCGATTCGAATGGAAAGTCACTTTCTGATCCTTCGAATGGAATTTCTGATGGCCAGGTAATCAACAATAAGCCGGAAGAAAGCTACAACCTTCCCTCCACCGGCGGTTCGGGAACAAATGGTTATATGAGAGGCGGCATCCTGCTGCTTGCGGCAGCTGCGCTCTTGTATATATACAGCAGAAGACGCCAGCTCATGGCAGTTGGCAGCGAAGCTGACGGCAACTGTAAAATGCCTGAGGGTCACTTAGCTGACAAGGGCCAGCCTGCTGGCCGGCGAAAGGTCAGAGGAAGGAGAGGTAAGCGAGAATAAGATAATAAGCGAAGTCTCGCCCATCCTTCCGGGCCAGGGCAGCGCCGCCGCACATCAAGGCGGCCGCCCGGCAGCAGGGAGAGTTAGCGAAGGATAGGGAACAAGCAGACAGAATTTTCTATCGATAAGCATGAAACCCGTAAACATGACAACAATTTTTTAAGGAGGACACAAAATGAAACACTTACACAAATTGCTGAGTGCGATCCTTACATTTGCTATGGTATTTGCATTTGGCATAGCAGCAACGCCCGCGTTTGCGGCAGAACCTACACACACGATTACAATTAACAAAGCAACGGGAGATAAGGTTGACCATACCTACGAAGCATATCAGGTATTTGCAGGTAAGTATGATGATACTGAGAAAAACCTGTCCAACGTTACTTGGGGTACAGGTGTCAATGGCGACGGGCTTTTGACTGCATTGAAGGCTAATACGGTTGATGAATCCCTCAAGGGTAAGTTTGATTCTTGCACAACAGCAGCTGACGTTGCAAAAGTAATGTCCGGATTTACTAATGACAGTACAGAAATGAAGGCTCTTGCTGAGGTTATCAACGCTAACCTCTCTTCTACAAAGGCAACAACTGGCACTTCACCGCTTACAGTTACTGGTGATGGGTATTATTTTGTAAAGGATGCTGACACTACAGATACCGGTGATACAGCAAAGACTCGCTACATTATGCAGGTTGTAGGTGATGTTACAGTCACATCTAAATCCAGTGTTCCGACTGTAGAGAAGAAAGTAAAAGAGAAGAATGATACAACTGGAACTACAACTGATTGGCAGGATGCAGCTGATTATGATATCGGTGATGAGATTCCTTATCAGATCACAGGTACTCTTCCGTCAACATTTGATGATTACAAGACATATACAACTTATACCTTTACAGATACACTGAGCGAAGGACTTGACATCACAAATGCTCAGCTTGCTGCTGTTACTGTAAAAGTTGGTGATACAGATGTAAAGTCTCACTTTGATGTAACATATACCAATCATGTTCTTACGGTTTCCCTTAAGAGCGGCGAGGATATGAAGACATGGACACCGGCACTCACAGCCGATAGCACGATTGTTGTAAATTACAGTGCAACCCTGACAAAGGATGCTGTGATCGGTTCTGAAGGCAACCCGAATACTGTTAACCTGAAATTCTCCAATAACCCGAATGCTGGCGGCAATGGTGATTTTGGTAAGACCCCTGATGACAAGGTTATCGTATTCACATACGAGATCAAGGCTCAGAAGGTCGGCGAAGATGGTAAAACCGCTCTTGAAGGTGCAGGATTTACACTGTACAAAGAAGTTACAACTAAGGGTACCGATGGTGCATCTGACAGCACTGAATGGGTTCAGATAGGTAATGAGATTACTGGTGTAACAACTTTCGAATTTAAGGGTACTGATGCCGGTAAATACAAGCTCGTCGAGACAACTGTTCCTGCAGGATATAACAAGGCTGATGATATTGAGTTCACTGTAACAGCTACATATGATACAAGCTCTGATGATCCTAAGTTGACTAGCCTTACTGTAACTCCTGCAGAGGCAAACTTTACAGTAACTACAACTACTAATGATGATGGAAAATCTATCACAACAGATGGTATTGTGTCAACAAAGGTCATCAATGAAAAAGGTTCCACCCTTCCTTCTACAGGTGGCATGGGCACAAAGATCTTCTACATCCTGGGCGCTGTTCTTGTGATCGGCGGCGGTATCGTTCTCGTTTCCAGAAAGAGAATGAGCAGGTAATTGTTTTGAAAGAATTTTCGGCTGAGTGATCGGCTGACCCGGCGGGGCGGATAGGAAGGCGGCCTCTCCTGCGTCAGGATTTGGCGCAGGAGGGGCTCCCTCCCGGCCCCGCGGGGCTTTCTATATAACAACAAATAGAGAGCTGCATAAGGCATGCAGCCTTGTATTTATTGCTATAGAAAGGAAGACATGCAGGATTTGACATGATAGATATGAAGATATATGACTAAGGAGATTGAAAAAAAAGGCGGGGGCAGGGCCAGGAAGTTTTCTGTGCTGAATCTGATTCTGGTACTCGCCATTCTGGGAGGATTTATCCTGCTCGCTTATCCGTCATTTTCCAACTGGTGGAACCAGAGGCATCAGACAAGGGCTGTTGCCGGTTATGTGGACCAGGTGGCGAATCTGTCGGATGAGGAGAATAAGAAGCTGTGGAAGGCGGCCAAGGCCTACAATGCGGACCTGGCAAAGCTCCCCATGCATTTTGAACTGTCCGACCAGGAACAGAAGATTTATGATCAGACGCTGGATGTGACCGGGACCGGGATCATGGGCTATGTACAGATTCCCAAGATCCATGTGGAGCTGCCGATTTATCACGGCACGGACCCGGCGGTCCTGGAGATAGCCATAGGCCATATAGCGGGCTCCAGCCTGCCTGTGGGCGGCAAGAGTACCCACTGCGTGATCTCCGGACACAGAGGTCTGCCCTCGGCCAGACTTTTTACGGATCTGGACAAGATGACGGAGGGAGATACCTTCATGCTCCAGGTACTGGGGCGGACGCTGACCTACGAGGTGGATCAGATCCGCATCGTCCTGCCGGATGAGGTGGATGACCTGAAGATTGAAAAGGGAAAGGATTACTGCACCCTGGTTACCTGCACCCCCTACGGTGTCAACACCCACAGGCTTCTGGTGCGCGGCCGCCGGGTGGCAAATGATGAAGGCGAGTTTGACGTGAGCGCGGACGCGACCCAGGTTCAGGTAAGATACACAGCGCCATTTATCGCGGGATTTATCATCTTGATCCTGATCCTCTGGTGGATCGCGACGGTTTTGAGAAAGAAATTATAAGGACAGATACAGAAGGGAGATTTTTATGAAAAAAACTTCTCTGATAAGCGGATTAAAGAAAATGGCAGCCGGAGCATTTGCATTTCTCATGGCGGCGGGCCTGACGGTGGGCGCCCAGGCGGCCCCTGCCGGAACCGGTTCCCTGAGCGTGAAGGAGTGCGCGGCGGATGCCTATTTCACCCTCTACCGGGTGGCCGACATGACGGATGACGGCTTTGTGGAGAGAAAAGAGCTGACAGCCGATTACGAGAAGGTCGACCTGACTGATTTATCTTCGGATTCTGCCAACATGCAGACAGCGGCTCAGCTAAAGAGCCTTGTCGATCTGACGGGCCTTAAACCGGTCGCAGAGGATGTGGCGGTGGGCAAGTCATCCGGGTCTGATAAGGCGGCCCTCATAGCCAAGGACCTGCAGCCTG
This sequence comes from uncultured Eubacteriales bacterium, assembly GCA_900314845.1. Classification (GTDB taxonomy): domain Bacteria; phylum Bacillota; class Clostridia; order Lachnospirales; family Lachnospiraceae; genus UBA2912. The sequence goes on along the minus strand of OMWV01000009.1, from coordinate 7,589 downwards.
GCCTTTATCTGATCACAGGCAGGGCCCAGGGGGATTCCGGATTTACGATGAAAGATTTCCTGGCCTCTGTCCCTTATAAGGAAGCGAACGGCAGCTGGACCTACGACCTTGTCATAGACGCGACAAAGTTTTCCAAAGAAGTGGAGAAGAAGTCTCACAGCTATCGGATCACCAAGGTCTGGAACGAGGAGGACGACGATGATTCGGCCCGCCCTTCCAAGATCACGATCACGATCCTCAAGGACAGCAAGTTCTGGAAGGACGTAGACCTTAGCGATGACAACGACTGGACCTATGTGATAGACAAGGAGACGGCCGGCACATCAAATTTCGCCGTCGCCGAGAAGAAGAATAAGGACTCGAACTACACGCAGTCAAACTGGAAGAGCTCATCCGGCAAGGATGATCAGATCACCATCACCTGCACGAATACAAAGCCTTCGCCCGGCAAGAAGAAGATAACGACCACGGTCGTTAAGACCGGGGATCCCACAGACATGAATCTCATGGTGGCCATATTCGCATTTTCCGGCCTGGTTCTCATCCTGCTGGGGCTGATCGCCGCACGCCGCAAAAAGAGACAGGAAGAAAAATAAAAGCAAGGATGCCTTCTTAAAACGAGGAGGCATCTTTTTGATTTAGGAGATATGTGATAGGATAAGCTGGTATAGCGTTTGGCTGATTGCCGGAAAGGGCGGGTTGATAAGATGGATTCTACCAATAATGAGCAGGAAGACGGCTGTCAGGGGCCTTACACCCTGATCCGCGTCACGGAGGCCGACTATGGCTGTGAGGAGAGGCCGGAGGGAGCGCCTCTTATGTGCGCCCTTCTACTGGAAGCCGGGGGCAGAAAGATTTTCCGGGAGATCCCCGATGAGCTCTGCGACCAGTTGGGCCTTGTGCCGGGTATGCAGCTGACAGAAGGCGAGATCGCTCAGATGCAGGAGGGCAAGAAGCCCCAGGGCTGGGACGATCTGACCCACAGGCATTATTACAAGACAGATATCGGCATGGTCTGCATGTCGGCAGCCGAGTACCGGGAATACCGGATGCTTAAAGTTCAGGAAAAGGAGAAGTAAAATGTTCAGAGAATTGACAAGAAAAAAACAGAAGCTGACCCAGGAGGACTGCATAGAGGTCCTGAAAAATGAGACGCGGGGTGTCCTTTCGGTAAACGGGGATGACGGCTATCCTTACGCCCTGCCCATCAACCATTATTACAACGAAGAGGACGGGAAGATCTATTTCCATTCGGGCAAGATCGGCTACAAGATAGACGCCCTGAAAAAGGATGACAAGGTCTCCTTCTGTGTATTTGATCAGGGCGTGCGCAGCCCGGGTCAGTGGTATTATGTTGTAAAAAGCGTGATCGTCTTCGGCAGGATCGCCATCATCGAGGACCCGGACAGGATCGTGGACATCACGACCAGACTCAGCCATAAGTTCACCGACGACGAGGACTATATCCAGGGGGAGATCAAAAAAGATCTTCGCAATACCTATCTTCTGGAACTGACCCCGGAGAATATGTGCGGGAAACTGGTTAAGGAGCGGTAAATATATGTGCGGGAAACTGGTTAAGGAGCGCTAAATTTGAAGGAGTGTGTCATCTGAGACCGCTGCGTGACCAAATAAGTGACCCCAAAATGACTTTGATATGTTATAAAAGAACAAAGTAGTAAAAATTTTACATATGGGGGGTCGTGATGGAGGAGAATATTTCGCCTGTTCATTTTAAGGTGACATTGTTTGGTGAGATGGAAGTGTCCGGAGGAGGACGAGAGCTGCGGGAGAAACAGATGAAGTCCACTCAGCTGGTAAAGCTCCTGGCTTATCTGTTTCTCAATCTCGGACGGCATGTTTCAGACAGCGAGCTGAGGGATGTGCTCTGGGACGGGGAGATCTCCAACCCGTCCGGCGCGCTGAAGAATCTGGTCTATCGTCTGCGCAGGACTCTGGCTGCTGTGTGGCCGGATGTCAATTTTGTGATCACCTCTAACGGGGAGCATTTTATCAATCCGGATCTTAGCCTTGATATAGATATCCTGGAATTCAGGCAGCTGATCCGGAAATATCGGGGTCAGGATAAGGAACAGGGGCTGGAAGATCTGATCCGGGCTGCTGATTTATATAAGGGGAAAGTTGTAAAAAATCTTAACGATCTGAAGTGGGAGCGCTATGTGCAGATCTGGTACTGCCACCAGTATATAGAACTGATCAGCCAGATCTGTGAAGAACTCATTGCCCGGAAACGTATGTATGATGCTGAGATGTGGGCCATCAACGCGGTTATGCTGGAACCGGAGGAGGAACAGATCCATGTCAACTACCTGAGAGTCTGTCTGGCGCAGAATAAGAAGAACAAATCCATGGAGGTCTTCAACTCGATCGTCCATAATTTCTATCATGACGATCTGGAGTCGATCTCTCCGGAACTGCAGGAGATCAGGGCCAGGAACTTCCCTCATCTGTCCGACTCTCTGAGACAGCTGAAGGATATGGTCTACGGTACGGACAAGGCTTCTGTCCGGGGCCCGCTGCTGTGCCAGCTCCCTGAATTTGTCCAGATACTGAGAATGGAGCGGCGATGGCGGATTTACCAGAAAAGATCTTCTCATGTTCTGGTGATCGATGTCATAAGGGATGGAGATGAGGCAGGCGGCGGCAGTGAGGATTCAAAAGATCTGCAGAGCGCCAGACAGATGCTTCTTGATCACTGGCAGGCCAGCCTGCGCCCTGTCGACGTCGTAACGACATATGGGAGCAGCAGATCTATCCTCCTGCTTCCCGAGCTGGATGAGGACATCAGCAAAAAGACAGCGGAATCTGCCCGCGATCTCATCTCCGGGAAGACAGATCCTCGCTGTACTCTGAAGATCTGGAATTTTACCATCTGACGGAGGGGCTGCCAGAGGAAATCATGTTTGCGGCGCCAGCCAGGAAAAAGGCTGATCAGGCAGCCCCATTCGCACATAACAACAGGTATTCTCTTTCTAACAATCATTCCAAGAAGTGTTTTATTTTTTCTTATTTTTTCGCCTTGTGACGGTGGCGTGACCGCAGCCGGGACGAGTTCGTGACTTTGAAGTGATATAAATTAATTGTATATCAATAAAAACACGGACTCTTATTCCGGGGGATCAGGTGGACAAGTATGAGGAAAATGAAACACTTCTTTAATTTACGCAGATTGTTTTCCGTATTGCTGGCGGTAATTCTTGTTCTTACTATGGCTCCCCTTGTGCCCGGCACGGTCTATGGGACGGAGGGCGGCCGGCAGACAGCCTCTTCCCAGGAGACGGAGGAGACAGCCCGGATCCAAGAGACAGAGAAGAAGAAAGAGACCCTTCAGAGGCAAGAGACAGAGAAGAAGGAGACTGTTCAGACACAAGAGGCTGAGAAGAAAGAGACAGCCCAGACCCAAGAGACAGAGAAGAAGAAAGAGACTGTCCAGACAGAAGAAACGGAGAAGAAGAAGGAAACAGTCCAGGAAAAAGAGAAAAAAGAAAAGGAAATTCCCGGCAAGGATCAGGAAAGTGTCACTTTTAAAGAGACGGAGATGCCGGCGCAGGAAGCTGCCAAGCTTAAGAGGCTGAGAGCCGCGCGCCGCAAGAGACTTGAGGCAGCCAGGAAAGAGGCAGCCGAGGAAGAGAACAAGGCTCCTGCCCATGCAAAGCATCTCAACTATGCAGCTGATCCATCGAAGGCCATTCCCGATGATATCGGCTTTAGAAATGGAGATAAAGACGGAGCCCATCACGATGAGGATGGGTGGTATGATCTGTCGCTGGATATCACCGGCGGCGAGGAGAGCTGGTCCGATCAGCCCCAGGCAGATATCATATTTGTCATTGACAATTCCAACAGTATGAAGCTGGCTCCCTATATGCATGTTGATGCGGTGGATGAGAACGGAAATAAGCTTTTTACGCGGATTAACAGGCAGAGTGAAGATCCGAATGAGTATTCAACCGACGACAATAATAAACCACAGGAGCATTACGTGCTGAAAGATGGTGTTCTCTGGCCGGCATTTGGATTTGGAGAGACCAGTTTTGGGGGGACGACACATTACTGGTGTCTGGTAAGTGATGCAAGTCAGAGATATGGCTGGTCCGGCGGGAAATTTGTTAATTTAGACACAGGCAAGGCGTCGGAGCTTTATGAATATAAAGGTTCGACTCGTATGGAGGCTGCCCAGAAATCTATAGATGATCAACTGAAGCTGATTCAGGGTTCAGACATTGACACTCGCATCTCTGTTGTAAGCTTTGGCAGTAGTGCCAAGATTGACTTAGAGAACAGCGGCGACATCAGTAAGGTCCAGACCACAATAAACAGCCTTGAGCCTACAGGGGGCGGCACCAACTGGGACGACGCTCTGCAGAAGGCAAAATCCATCAACACAAGAGATGGAATCCCGGCTTATGTCGTATTTATATCAGATGGCAATCCTACATTTTGGGAAGCGGACGGAAATATCTATTCGAATTACCGTGTCGGCGAACCGTATGACAGATATCATGATCCAACAGGGAACAATGGAGCGGATGGAGGAAACGGCCAGGAATCGGATACCGTGAATGTAGAAGAGAGCTGGCAGCACGCCTATCGTACTGCCGATACATTTTTGGCGGGTAAGGACAACTGGAACTTTTATTCTGTAGCAGCTTTTAATACGCAGATCTTCCATATGTCGGCTAATGAAAATGGCCTGGCATATCATGTATACAATGGGGCCGTTCCTGACGGCCACGTATATAACGCGCAGCAGGCGGATGATTTTACGAATGCGATGGGCGATATCATAACAGATATCAAGAATCACGCAAAAAAGATCAGCGGACATTTTTCAGCTGCGAAGATCCAGGATACCCTGTCTTCCCTAATAGATGTCAAGGAAGGCTCTCTTACCTATACGGTCAGCAAATTGATCAATGGGGAAAAGGAAACCCTTGAATTTAAACCGGGAAGCAAAACGGCAGTTTTTTCTGACGGCTCTGTTGTAAATGTGCCTGAGGGCGGAGCGGATCTAAAGGGCAGCAGCCTGACCTGGGATCTTGGCAGCAGCTTTGAGCTTGATACGGGAGTCACCTATTCCGTGCATGTGAAGGTTCGTCCGAACCAGGAGGCTCATGATATTTCTGCCGCGGACAAGGTGGGCGAAAGTGCTGACAATGCGGATCTTGTAACAGATGGCGGGAAAACGGTTCGAAATTCAGATGATGATCTGATGGTTTACGCCAACAGCGGGACGCCTCAGGTAAGCTATAAGAATCCCAAGGGGAAGGATGGCAGCTCGGATTACGTACAAAAGCCTGAGCTTCCTGTCCCCTATTCAAAGCTTAAAATAAAAAAGGAGTGGAAGACACCGGCGCCTGATAATGTCACATCTGTTGAGGTTGAACTCTTGCAGGACGGGAAGCCTTACCAGAAATTAACGCTGAATGCAGACAATAGCTGGACAGCTTCGGCTCTGGTTCCTGCCGGCCCGACCGGGCACAGCTATCAGGTCAGAGAGACAACAGACCTGGGAGAGGGCTGGGTTTGCTCTTGTTTCTATACAGGTTATGATACCTCCGGCCAAATAAAGAACAAGGAGATCAGCCAGATAAGCTTTGATTCTCCAAAGTCCCTGGAACAGAGGGAAGGCGCATTTACCCTTAAAAATGCCAAACTGGATCTGTCCGGGCAGGTAGAGCTTAAGAAGGTCTGGAAGGATGCGGACGGAAATGAAATAAAAGATACAGCCGGTCTGCAGGCTAAGTTTGAGCTCTGGCGCAGGAAGACGCAGAAGCCGGCCCAGGAGAAGAAAACTTACACTGTGACGGTAAAGACGTATTATTTTTACGGCACACGGACGAATTCTGGCAGGGGCACTACAGATGATTCCGATAAATCTTACTGGGATCCGGTAGAAGGCCCAGAAAAAACATATCAGGTTCAGGAGGGGGACACGCTTCCCTTCACGATAAATGTTACCGGCCAGAATGGTCAAATGGGAATCTATTCCTCAACCATTGGCGAAAAAGAGCTGGCTGGGGACATGTCTGACCCGACGGAAGGCATATTTACGATTAATGGCAGCACGGGTCAGAAGCTTTACCGGAAGGGAAGCTATCAGCTGGAAGATATTTCAAGTGATGTGACAGTAGATATTACTTTGCTTGGAAGAGTGAAACAGGTTTCCAGGGGATGGCCGCTTCCTCCAGCTCCGTCTATTAACGATTCTGTTTCCATCAATTTCGGGACTCCTATTCCAGCCCCCGACCCGGATCCGGTTCCGGCCGGAGAGGAGAAGGTTCCGGACAGAGAGCCTGTTATCCTGAAGGATGAAAACTGGTCTTATACCTGGGATAAGCTTCCCATCGCGGACGCGGATGGGAATGCCTATATATATTTTGTAAAAGAAACAGAGTGCTCGCCTGGATTTGAGCTGGAAGAAATTGACAACAACGGCGGTATCACAAATGGAACGATCACCGCCGCCAACAGACTGAAGTCTGTTTCTATCCCTGTCAGCAAGGTCTGGGATGATAATGACAACCGTAAGGGCATCCGGCCTGACAGCGTAAGGGTCTGTCTCTACAGGAATGGAGAGAAGACCGGCAAGACGGCAGATTTGAAGGCTAGTGCCGGCTGGAAGGCGGAATTTACAGATCTTCCGGCTTCTGTTCTGGTAAATGAGAACGGCAGAACAAGCTGGCAGCAGGCCGAATATACGGTAAAAGAGGACAAGGTGCCAGATGGTTACATCAGCAGCGCAGAGAAGAGCCCGTCCGGGGCCTGGACGGTCATAAATAAATTGATCTACAGGCTCCCCAACACGGCGGGGCCGGGTACCTACCCCTTCATCCTCTGCGGCAGCGCCTTGATCGCTTCTGCCTTGCTCCTGAGCAGAAAATCACGAGGGAAGGGGGATGAAAAACCTTCTGAATGATATATAAGCGGAACAGACAACTGGATTTTGCAGCATGAGAAAAATTCTATCAAACGAGGAGACATGTTATGAAACATTTATGGAAAAAGATCGTAAGCATCGCAGCCATAGTCACAATGGTTCTGGCCTTTAACGTATCTGCCTTTGCAGGGATCAAAAATGCAGATGGAACGCTGTCAGCAGACGATACGGGTAAGGTTACGATTAACGGCCTTCAGGATGGAGACCAGGTAACTTTTTACCAGATCGTAAAGGCAAACTACGATGAAGCCAAAGGCTTTACAGGCTTTGAAGCGGTAAAGGACAGCAAAATTGAACTTTTTGATAAAGATGGAAAGGCCATTTATCCCAGTGCAGCGCAGATCGCTGAGCTTGCAAAGGATACCACCGGGCTTAAGAGCGATGGCCCTGTAACAGCAGCGGATGGAAAGGTATCAAAAGACCTGACAGCCGGCGAGTGGATGGCCCTGGTTACCGCAGCGAACGGTACAAAGACCATCTACAACCCCATGGTACTGAGCGTATATTATCAAGATTCCGAAGGAAACACTGTTATTAATGGCGGTTCCATTAATGCCGGAGACAAATATACTATTGCAGGGACAGAATCTTACGTGAAGAAGAGCACGATCCCCGGCGATAAGAAGAT
>OMWV01000019.1 GCA_900314845.1 uncultured Eubacteriales bacterium | reverse complement strand
GATGACCAGGGAAGAGCTGCGGAAGCATTTCTCTATGGTGCTGCAGGATACCTGGCTTTTTGAAGGATCTATCTATGACAATCTGGCATATGGAAGAGATGGCCTGTCCAGAGATCAGGTAGAGAATGCATCAAAGGCTGCCAGTGCAGATTCCTTTATTCGAATGCTTCCGGACAGCTATGACTTTAGACTTTCCCATGGCGGTGAGAATATCTCTCAGGGCGAGCGGCAGCTTCTCACAATTGCCCGCGCCATGGCCTGTGATCCCGAGATCATGATCCTGGATGAGGCGACCAGCAATGTAGATACCTACACAGAACAGAAGATCCAGGATGCTATGGCAAAGCTTATGAAGGGCAGGACCAGCTTTGTGATTGCGCATCGACTTTCCACTATCAGAGATGCGGATATGATCCTGTATATGGAGAACGGTGATATCAAAGAAGCCGGAACCCATGAGCAGCTGATGGCAAAACACGGGAAATATGAGCGGCTGTATAACAGTCAGTTTGCATCCTGAAAGCGAAAAAGTAAGAGTGGAGCCAGAATTGTTAATAAGAAGCCGCCAGCTTCCGTATGAAACAAGAGAAATTGCCTCGAGCATCTGGCAACAATACTTGTGCAAGCTGATTTACATAAGAATCCCGCCTTTTTACCTTTTGTCGCGAATTACACGTATGGTCTGGCGTATGGTTGCAAAACATCTCAATATTGACGAATAACGACATTTACGTTACATTATACGCAGGAGGCGATCAAATGGAAAAAACAGCAACGTTAAATCTCAGGGTTGATCCTGTTGTAAAGAAGAATGCAGAGAATGTCCTTCGCCAGCTTGGCATTCCTATGTCTACTGCTATCGATATGTATTTGTATCAGATTTCTCTCACCGGTGGCATCCCCTTTGCAGTTTCCTTGCCTAAGGCGCCTGCGGAGATAAATGCTGATTTTATGACTTCATCGGAACTTCATGAGAAACTGGAAAAAGGGTATACAGATCTGGAAACTGGTCATGTACAGGATGCTGCAGCAGCTTTTCAGGCATTCAGGGAGAAGCATTGATTAATGAATGAGTATCATGTGCAAATAACCGATGCGGCGCTTGAGGACATGGATGAGCTATATGAGTACATTGCTTATAAGCTGCTGGCGCCGGAGAATGCCATAGGCCAATATAACAGGATTGCTGATGAGATCCTGAAATTGAGTGTGATGCCGGAGAGGTGCCACATCATGGATGTAGAACCATGGAAGACGAGGGAACTTCGTCGTATGAACGTCGATAACTACTCCGTATTCTACAAAATAGTTGGCAAACACGTAATTGTTACAGATGTCTTGTACAGTGCATCTGATATCGAGAAGAGACTGCGGGTCGCAAGCAAATTTGTTTAACTTTTGGCAACGAATTGGCAACAAAAAGTCCCGGATTTTTATTATCTATACAGTAATGCGCTGTCAGATTGTCAGTATCTGGCAGCGCTTTTTTCGTGTCATTCTTTATCCTTTTTAGCTCTTTTCTCGTCCAATTCTTCTTGAATTGTGTGAGGCCATCCAAGTTTCCACTCCATGTATTCTTTTTCACCCGCTGGATCATAAGGATTGTCTACATATTTCTTCCAGTGGGGATACCACTCAGATAAAAGGCCATCTATCTCTTCGGCACCCTGTCCGCCCGGACCCGGACGAAGGCAGAGGACACCGTCAATTTCGTCCACATGCAGATTGTACTCCTGCTCAAGATCAAACGCATATGCTTATAAGGTGATCAGGAAACTGAATGCTGAGTAAACGATAAATAATCAGTACCTTGACAAAATAATGGCTGCCCCGAAGGCAGCCATGCAAAGGTTGCTATTCCATCTTCTGCCGGCAGATATCCGGCAGGTTTTCTGACCAGGGTAACAGATCCTCTATGAACGATAGATCTTTATCATCCATGTGTTCCGGAATCTCGGTCAGGAGATACTCAAAGTACCGGAACGGGTTCAGCTTGTTCGCTTTTGCTGTCTCTGCAATGCTGTAGATGATGGCGCTGGCCTTAGCCCCATTGATCGTATCGATCATGACCCAGTTCTTCTTGCCGATGCAGAAAGGACGGATCGCCCGCTCGGCGGATGAGAGATCTTCCAGGCTGCTCTCGACCCTCCAGATCTCCTGGATCTTAGCCAGAGCAATGGCAGCGACTGAGGTCTTTGCTTTCGCACCGGCAGATTTATAGGCTTCACTAAAACGGCGCCGCGCATGACTCCAGCATCCTGCTATGTTTATGTCCGGCCGTTCCTATGCCAGCCTGTGGTATACCTGATAGCCATCCGTTACCACGACTCCTTTGAAAGATCCCAGGAACTGCCGCGGATGATCGGCCTTCCTCGTCTTTTGATATTCATAGAGGACGATTGCCTGGTCCTTGTACATCTGGCCGGTACGGTAGACCCACATGTAGCTCTTTGAGCCGGCATGCCTTCCGTCCTTTGTTACCAGAACCGGTGTCTCATCTGCCTGAAGGATGTGGTAATCATGCAGCTTTTTATGGAGGCAGTCATACAGGATCCCGAGATAGCGCTCGGCCATCTGGATCATCCAATTCGCCATGACCTCTCTTGAGACCGGTATGCCTTCCCGTTTCCATTCCTGCTCCAACCGGTAGAGTGGAACGGCTTTTACATATTTTTCGTTCATAATGCCGGCGGCCAGAGAAGGACTGAGCAGGCTGTTGCGGAGCAAAAGTGCCGGGTGGCCGGCTTTGACGATCTCATCATCCTTGCTGCCGGCATAGACCTTTACATGATGCTCCTCGATATAGAACTCGGAGGGCTCATAATGGAGATGCCTGTAGACTTGGTCCGGAAGCATCTTCCACTTATCACCGAAGCGTTCATGGAGCTGGTCATCCGTCAGCTCATGAGTGATGATGCGGACAGGGAGGCCTTTCAGATCCTTCTCCCGTTTTCCTTTGGCTTTCTTCCTGTGATAGGTGATGACTTCTTCAGCTTCCGGCTCTTCCGGATCCGGAGCGTCCTGATGGACTGCTTCTGCTTCGTTGAGAAAGTCGAAGACGGTCATCTGGTTATCCGGGATGATATATTTTTCCGAATGCCTGCCAAAACGGTGGTCATTCTCTGCGGCAAGCCTTTCTGTCAGGACATTGACACTCTCTGTCAGAGAACTGATCTGATCCTGTAATGAGAGCAGGAGGGTCACCAGGGCCTGTTTATCCATCGCGTTCAGCTGTGATTCCGTGAGCTTTTCAGACATTTTGGTCATCCTCCTTTCCACCTGCATCCATTATACCGGAAAGTCGGGAATAAAGCGAATCAGCCGGGAGGTGGCCACTGGCAGAATGACTGTGCATAACTCCATCCAGGCCATGGCTCCTTATGAACATTCTATCAAAATCATATGGCGCTGCAGGCCCGGATCCCATGACAAGATCATATAGCACTTGTGTATAGGTCATGCCCTGACATCCGGTGGGTGGAATGAGTTATCAACGATCAGCATATCTCGGGCAGATCAAAAGGGATCTGGCGATCCCCATATTTGAAAAACTTCTCTGTTTTGCATAAAAAGATCAGAGCAGGAAGTCTGGATGAAGGTCTTTGCGGATGTTTGAGACATCGATCACGACCAGTCCGTCCAATAAGTTCCGGAATTGCTGCTGGTCGATCGATCTGGCCTCTGATGAGTTCCGAGGCCACTTGAAGGTACCGGCTTCAAGCCGTTTATACAGAAGGATGAAACCATCACCTTCCCATACAAGGGCTTTAAAACGGTCTTTCCTGGAACCGCAGAAAAGGAACAGCACGTCTTTTTCGAACGGATCCAGATGAAAGTTTTCCTTTACCATCGCTGCCAGACCGTCGATCCCTTTTCGGAGATCCGTTTTGCCGCAGGCGATGTAGATCTTATGAAAATCAGCATCACGGAGCATCATGGATCAGAGCTCCGATCAGTGACAGGATCTCGGAAGATGCCCGGTTGGATAATTCGATCTTCAGGGTATGGGTGTGGATGACAGCATCCGGACGGAAAGCTTCGGAAGGGATCTCGATCAGATCCGATGTTTTGGAACTGGGGATCTCTACTTGCGCAAACGGAACAGGAGCAGAGCTGACAGGCTGGCCGTTATCTTGCTGAGACTTCACCAGAGCCGCATGCTGGCGCAGCTGTCTCTGGTGATAATAAAAGGATTTTAGGCTGATGCCATTTTGCTGACAAAAAGCTTTTTTTGTGAGACCACTGGCGTAACACTGCTGGATGATCTCAGCCCATTGACGACGGCGGAATTCATGAACGGTCTGATCCATAATAGGATGCCTCCTTTTCGGGTAGTAGGACGGTAGTCGAAAAAATCTAGGATTTTTTCGATTCCATTATCCCATTTGTCAGGCTATCCAGAAAGGTACCGACTATTTATCGTTTACATTGCAAATGAATAACTACATCATCGGAGGGCTGGTCGATTCGGATCGTCTCTCCGGTATTTTTTATACCCTGAAACAGGGAGGAAGGAGAAAAACGTGTGGAAAAATTAAGTCGAAAAGAGAAGATGGATGCCATCACGCAGCACCTGGAGGAGGGCGTCCGGGAGATCTTCGAGAGCGGAAAGTTCGCGGAATACCTCAGGGTCATGTCGAAGTTCCATCACTACAGCGTCCGGAACAGCGTGCTGATCGCGCTGCAGAATCCGGACGCGACGCTTTGCAGCGGCTACCAGGCGTGGAAGAAAAACTTCGGACGCTATGTGAGGAAAGGAGAGAAGGCGATCGAGATCATCGCGCCCATCAAGTATGAGGTGAAGGTGAAAGACCTGAAGGACGAAGGGATGATCCGGAAATACGCGGACCTCCCTGTAAAATCAATAGACCTTATAATGCTCAATCATTTTCATGCTTAAATCCCCATACCATAATCTGGTAGAAGATCGGCATCAGATCATTTCCTTTTTCTGTGAATGAATATTCCACGTGCGGAGGAATTTCGTTGAACTGTTTACGGTTTATAAAGCCATCTGCTTCCAATTCACGCAGAACACTCGATAGCATGGTATTTGTAATGCCGGGAAGATCCTTCTTGATCTGGCTGTATCGGATTGGATTCTGAATGCACAGCTCATAGAGTACCTGTGTTTTCCATTTTCCCTGCAGTTTCTGAAGCAGAGGCGTTACCGGACAGTTTCCCTGATCTGTTAAAATACCTTCCTTGACTTTTACCAGATATTCTTCATAAGACATGTATTCTTTGTTTTCAGGTATGTTTTTCATTTCTGCGTTCCTCGCTGGATCAATCGTATAGTTAAAAAGGTAATATTTGATACTTAGTATAAAATATATATCTTGATTAGTCAATATAGTATGAAAGTCCGTACTATATAAGAAAAAACTGCGTACTTGTGCTCTTTCTTCAAAGATGGTATATTTTCTGTATCTGATAGATAATAACTATCAGGACAAAAGTTAATACCAATAAAAAGGAGAATAAGTCATGGAAAAAATCAATCTCGGAGTAAAAGCAGCACTGTTCCCGTCACCGGTCGTTATGTGTGGAACTTACAATGAAGATCATTCTGTTGATGTGATGACGATCGCATGGGCAGGCATGGCCGCAAGCAATCTGGTGGAAATCAATATCCTTGAGAATCATAAGACAACAGACAATATCAAGAAGAGAAAGGCTTTCACACTGGCTGTTGCCACAAAGGAGCTTATGGTTCCGTGTGATTACCTCGGTGTTGTATCCGGAGCAAAGGTTGCGGATAAGTTTGAGAAATCCGGGCTCACAGCGGTAAAGAGCGAATTTGTCGATGCGCCGGTAATCAACGAGCTTCCGCTTACAATGGAGTGTGAACTGGTCAGCATGGATAAGGGACCGGAAGAACTGAGAATCGTCGGAAAGATCAAAAATGTTGTAGCCCACAAGGCTATTCTCGGAGAAGACGGCAAGGTTGATGTCAGCAGGATTCACGCGATCGTATGGGACAATTTCAAGGCCGGCTACTATGAAGTAGGAGAGAAGGTAGGACAGAGCTTCAGAGAATCGAAGAAACTGGATTCCTTCCTTGCAGAGCATAAGTCAGGCCTCAGCCAGCTTGCAGGATGGGCTGATGAGAAGAAGGAAGAAACTCCTTCCGCAGCATGCGGGACAGCGTGCGGGGCAGCGGATGCAGAGCCTGAAAAGAAGGAAGAGACTCCTTCAGCAGCTTGTGGCACAGTATGTGGCGCAGCAGACAAGTAAGAACAAGTTAGGACAGCAAGACGATAAGGAGAATCTACAATGCACGAAATGATGAACTATGGTAACTGGCAGAATTTTGCAGATATTACTGATAAGCAGAAGATGCTCATGGGTATTGGTATGGGTGTCTGGATCGTTGCCTGGTTTGCTGCAGGAATCGCGATTGATGTATTTATTTCCCGGCTGATGACAGAAATTGCTGTACAGAAGGGCTATGCAGACTGCCGTAAGAAGATCTTCTGGATCAACTTTTTCCTGCCTGTATTCGGCTGGATTTATGTCATGGCACTGCCCGAGAAAAAGCCGGCCTGAGCCAGATGACGGACAATGCTTTCAGAGAGCGGCACCACTGGACATGTGCCGCTCTTCCTCAACGGAAGGGAGTTTACGATGTCAGCAACATTCGCCTTTCAGTGGCATATTACAGAAGCTTGTGATCAGAGGTGCAAGCACTGCTACATCTTTGCGGAGAATGCCTGCAAGCAGCTGAAAAGTCAGACATTTGAACAAATGCAGATCACGCTGGACAATATCGAGGACTTCTGTGCGCATTTTCACAGGAGCCCGTACCTTTACATTACCGGAGGGGATCCGATTCTGCATCCGGACTTCTGGAAGCTGATGGACCTTCTGAAAAAGAAGCAGATCCCGTTTACGATCATGGGTAATCCTTTCCATCTGAATGATGAAGTATGCAGGAGGCTTCATGAGAGCGGATGCATCCGGTATCAGATGTCCATCGATGGCATGCGGGAGACACATGACTGGTTCCGGAAGCCGGGATCTTTTGATAAAACACTGACAAAGATTCCGGTTCTGAAGAGGAATGGGATCCGTGCCATCATTATGACTACTGCATCGAGCAGGAACATTGCTGAAATACCTGATATTATCGATACAGTTGTCGAACATAAGGCGGATGTGTTCGCGTTCGCCCGCTATGTACCAACCAGCGAAGAGAAGAGCACCGGTATTTCACCGATGGAGTACAGAAATCTGCTGGAGAAGTGTGACAGAAAGTTCAAAGCCTATGAAGCCTCAGGCTGCAGCACCTATTTTAATCGCAAGGATTATCTCTGGACCTTGTATCAGTATGAGACCGGAGAGTTTAAAATTCCTGAAAATGCGAAAAAGGGCATGATCTATGGAGGCTGCAATTGTGCGGGCTGCCATATGACGATCCTGTCGACTGGTGAAGTCTATGCCTGCCGCAGGGTTAAGAACAGCTGTCTTGGAAGTGTTTATACGGATAAGCTTTCAGACCTGTTTCTGCATCAGGATGAAGCGTACAGGCGGTTTGGAGAGTTTAAGAAATGCAGCAGGTGCAGGCTGCTCGCCTGGTGCAGAGGATGTCCTGCGGTTGCAGCAGGAACGTATGGAAGCTTTTATGATGAAGATCCACAATGCTGGGCAGATGTGGAAGGCAGTATGAGCGCGGTGTGAAGCCTCCGGCAGAATTGATTACATGATCGCTGGAAAAACCTTGTACGGGTATTCTGATTGCAGAAGCGGAACTGAGAAATAAGAGAGGGTATAAAATGGCTGTATCTGTAAAGAAAATCGAAGTAAAGGGGATTCTGACAAAATCGAACCTTCCAGTTGCCGATTACTCGGTGAACCCCTATACCGGTTGTGCGTTTGCCTGCAAGTACTGCTATGCTTCCTTTATGAAACGTTTCACGAACCATCCGGAGCCATGGGGCGAGTTTGTGGATGTCAAGTACTGGCCGGAGATCAAAAATCCCGGGAATTATGCCGGAAAAGAGCTCTTTATCGGTTCCGTCTGTGATCCTTATCAGCCGGCTGAAAAGGAATATAAGAGGACCAGGAAACTGCTGGAGGAAATGCAGGGGAGCGGCTGTACGATCAGCATTGCGACGAAGTCTGACCTGGTCGTAAGAGATCTGGACCTGATCAGAACATTCCCGAGGGCCCGCGTATCTTTTTCCATTAACACAATGGATCAGGCTTTCAAGGCAGATATGGACAAAGGTGCTTCCCTGGAGCGGCGGCTTGCAGCAATGAAAGCTTTTTATGATGCAGGCGTCGAAACGACCTGCTTCATATCTTCGATATTTCCCGGGATTTCTGATCCGGTGGAGATCATTGAAGCGGCCAAGGACAGGTGTAATCTGGTCTGGCTGGAAAACCTGAATCTTCGCGGGGATTATAAGAAGCGGATCTTCGACTGGATCCATGAACATCATCCGGAACTGGACGATCTTTACAGGGAAATCTATACAGAGAACAAATGGGGATCGTATCAATTTTCTCATAATAAGCATTTGCGATATCCTGAATCATGTCCTGAAAGAGAGCTTTGATGCAGGTATAGTGCAGATAGAAGGTCTTGCGATGAATCTGTGCCCCCTCGGCAAGCTCCTTGACCTGGATCTCGTATGGACTCATCTCCATGATCATTTCCTTAAATGCGTTTTTGATTGCGGCCTGCGTCTTCTTTATGCGCAGGTCAATATTCTCTGGTTCCTTCATGTCACATTCCTTTTCGATAATGTCCACTTTTTGAAAACAGAAACCGTTTCTATTCCCGCAGTGCTGAATGACAGTGTTGCCGCGAAGGATTTTCAGAGGGGGCTCCCGGTTACTGTCTCCGGGTCAAGGGGAAAATATGATTACCATTTTAAGACAGCGATCGGGTGCTTCGATCCTGAACAGACACAGATTGGGTGGCAGGACGGAGACATCTCCCTGTCAGGCGGCTGGCTCAGGGTTTTCTTTTCAGGCGGCGATCGAAATCGGATACTATGATGATCATCCACGCCCCGCAGCCCTGGAAGGATTTCCGCGGCGGGAATTATGATGAAGGAAACGCCGAAGCCTGGAGAGCGCTTGAGGATGCGTATAAAGAAGGAAAGCTGCGTGCAATCGGCCTTTCCAACTTCCTGCAGACGGATGTACAGAATATCCTTGATCGCTCGTGGCGCAGCTCTGTCCATCCCGGAGATCACTGAGATGGCGGAGAAATATTCCGTGCCTCAAGAGCTATGGAGAACATGATTTCTTCCCGGTATTCGCAAAAGGGAAAAAATGATCATGAGGGCTCTTAAGCCCGTGATTCATTCCGCCATTTATTCCTAACACCATAGCAGGCTGTGAATTATTGTTCATCCGTTTTCAGTGCCTTGGCCGTCTACGTCTGCTTGTCATGCGACTGCCACATAGCGGCAGATCTGCTGGAGATCAGATACCACCAGGACTTTGCCTTCGATTAATGTTTGAAAGAGTTTATGTGTTATCTGTCCGGGATCCCGGAACATATGGATGACAAGAATCTTGACTTCCTGGAGGATCTGGCGCCTTGGTCAGTGAATTTGCCGGACATCTGCCGGCAGCCGTCGTGTTTGTATAAGAAAAAAATGCGGATTCCGCAAAAATTTCAGATGTCTAATTGATGAGTACATACTGCTATGTTATAATTATCCGTGAAAAAAATGCGGATTCCGCAGAAAAATGAGGAACATAGCGATGCAGTATGAGAGAAAACAGTACATGGATCAACTGATCCGAAAAAAAGATAATGGAAGAGTGAAGGTCATTACCGGGCTCAGGCGCAGCGGCAAGTCGTACCTTCTGTTTGATCTGTACCGGGCGTATTTACTGCGTACTGGTATCGCCGAGGACCAGATTATCGCCCTGGCACTGGATGAGATTGATAATGCAAAGTATCGTAATCCGTTTGAACTGAATAAGTACATTAAAGAACATATGACAGAACGCAGTAAACGTTACTATGTGTTCCTCGATGAGATCCAGTTTGTAACGGAAGTACAGAATCCTTATGTCGAAGATAAGAATGAGAAGATTACTTTTATTGATGTCGTGCTTGGCCTGATGAAGATCCCGAATGCGGATATCTATGTAACAGGAAGCAATTCCAGAATGCTTTCTGCGGACATTCTGACGCAGTTTCGCGACAGAGGAGACGAGATCCGTGTGAATCCTCTTTCGTTTGCGGAAGTCTATGAAAAATATCAGGGAGATAAACGCGGAGCCTGGCGGGACTATTACACTTACGGCGGAATGCCTCGGGTATGGGCGATGGAGTCCCATGAAGAGAGAAGCCGCTATCTGAGAGATCTTTTCGATCGAACGTACATTAAAGATGTGCTGGAACGGCATCAGATAAAAAATAACCATGAGGTCCTGGAGCTCCTGCTTAATGTATTGGCTTCCGGGATAGGATCCATGACCAACCCCAGCAGGCTCTCGAATACGTTTGCCAGTGAGAGGCAGATCCGGGTATCACCGGATACGATCAATACGTACATTGGATATTTTATGGAGGCGTATCTGATCCAAAAGGCGGAACGCTATGATATTAAGGGCCGAAAGTACATCAGGACACCGGTTAAATATTATTACACCGATCCGGGGCTGAGAAATGCGAGACTGGGATTCCGACAGCTGGAAGAGACCCACCTGATGGAAAATATTCTTTATAACGACCTGATCCGACGCGGTTATGATGTGGATGTCGGGGTCGTCGAACAGAATATTCAGGATGACCATGGGAAAAAGATACGTAAGCAGCTGGAAGTTGACTTCGTCGTAAACAGAAGCAGTCAGAGATATTATATTCAGTCGGCACTTTCCGTAGAAGATCCTGAGAAGAAGGAGCAGGAGATCGCTTCGCTGGTCAGGATACCGGATTCCTTCAGAAAAGTGGTGGTTGTCAGGGACTATATCAAACCCTGGATCGATGGAAACGGCATTCAATATATCGGTATAGAAGACTTTCTGTTGGACGAAGACATACTCGCACATTAGCTGGTTCTTTGAGACCGTACAAAATGTCAAGTAGAAATGTACAAAAAATATTAAATAATAATGTACAATTCAATTCATCTAGGATCTTCATGGATGATGTCCTTCAGGCGTATGAGTCGCCTGTGATTGACACGACATGCGAGTGATGCAGAACCCTGTTCAGGATTGCGTCCGCAACAACGGCATTGTAGAAGATTTTATCCCAGTCGCCAAAATTAATGTTGCTCGTCAGGATTATGCTCTTCTTCTCATAACGCATGTTGATAAGCTGAAAGAACAGAATTCCTGCATCTGCGTTTCGCTTACAGAAGGCTGAAATGAGAAATCAAAGTCGCTGAGTGTTTTAAAAAACGGGAAGGCAGCGGCATGCACCGTATTCTGTGCTGCGGAGAAGTGCTGGAAGCGGGTGTTGACTTTTCCGTGATATCTTTTTGTCCGGGTCTCATCCATTACGGTCTTCATGTTATCGGTAAGGATCTCTTCCGGGACACCGCCAAAAGTCTGGAATGCATCGTCCAGAAGAAACAGAAGGATATCCTGGGATTTTGACATCGTCAACCGATATACGCGATACCTCGAGAATGACAATGACAGCAGAAGAACGAAGATATCTACTTCGATCCAGCCCAGATTTCTGGTTCGGCATAAGAAACAGATGTATGCAGAATACCAGACAGTGCGGGATGACAAGATGGAGTTTATCCGCGCCAGAAAGAATACAGACAGGATCTTGTCAGGAAACGAAAAAGATGCTTCGGACCGTCAGTATGATTTCCCGTAAAAAAGTAAAAATTACCCCTTGACTTGGAGTTAACTCCAGGAAGTATAGTGCACTTGAAACGAGAGTTACAGATCATGGTCAGGGAGGAAATTATGGCGATACTGACAGCATTCTATTCAAGAGCCGATGAGAACTACTTTGGCGGAAGCCTCAGATATATCAAGACTGGAAATACGGAAAAGGCGGCGCAGATGATCGCAAAGGAAACGGGGTCAGACCTGTTCAGGATCGATCAGAAAGAACCATATGCAGCAGATTACAAGACCTGCATTGCACAGGCCAAAGCAGATCTGCAGGCACGCAAACGCCCGGAGCTGGTCAGCCTTCCGGAAAATCTGGATGCTTATGATGAGATCTA
The DNA here is from genome assembly GCA_900314845.1 of uncultured Eubacteriales bacterium. Lineage (GTDB taxonomy): Bacteria > Bacillota > Clostridia > Lachnospirales > Lachnospiraceae > UBA2912. The sequence goes on along the minus strand of OMWV01000019.1, from coordinate 14,388 downwards.
TCTGGGCTATCCCAATTACTGGGGGACCATGCCGATGGCGGTCTACACATTTCTGGAATTGTTTGATTTTACCGGAAAGGTTATTCATCCGTTCTGCACGAATGAAGGAAGCGGCCTGTCCGATACGGTAAACGAAATCAGGAAAACGGCCGCAGGAGCTTTGGTGAAACCTGGTCTTTCCATCCACGGAAGCGATGTAGACAGAGCAGATCGTGAGATCCGGAAATGGATCATGGAAAACAGATGATGGAGGAAAAGAAAATGACAGACACATTTACACTGAACAATGGAATCGAAATGCCGGCGGTTGGTATCGGCACATATCTGCTTCCTCCTGCAGAAGCAGAAAATAGCGTAGAAGCAGCTTTAAAGGATGGCTATCGTCTGATCGATACGGCTAATGCATACCGAAATGAGCGTGCTGTCGGACGTGGAATGAGAAAATCCGGTATTGACCGGTCTGAGATCGTTCTTTCCACAAAGCTCTGGCCGTCCGAATATGAAAATCCGAATGCAGTAGAAGAAACGATGGAACGTCTTGGCGTAGACGTTATTGATCTTCTCTTCCTGCATCAGCCTGCGGGAAACTGGAAGGCAGGCTGCCGGATGCTGGAAAAAGCATACCGGGATGGAAAGATCCGTTCCATCGGCATTTCGAACTTCGAAGGAAAATATCTCGACGAACTTCTTCAGTTTGCCGAGATCAAGCCGCAGGTCATGCAGGTGGAATGCCATCCGTTCTATCCGCAAACGGAACTTCGGGTTGTTACGGATCCAGAAAATATCCGCCTGATGTCCTGGTATCCGCTTGGCGGCAAGGGGCAGACAGGGGAACTGCTGAAGAGCCCGGTTGTCTTGAAATTAGCTGAGAAATACCACAAGAGCAGTGCCCAGATCGTTCTGAGATGGCATGTTCAGATGGGCAATGTCGTGATCCCAGGCAGTTCCAATCCGGACCATATCAAGGCAAATCTGGATATCTTTGATTTTGAACTGACAGGTGAGGATATGAAGGCCATGGCTGTTCTGGACAATGGTCAGAGACGTTATATCCGTACAGAAGAAGCATTGGAGCATTTTGCTCACTGGCAGCCGGATTATGAGGAGGCATGAACCGTCGGCATTCGACCTATACGTATGGAAAGGTTACTATCCGCAAGAATGCCTGGATTGGCATGAATGTAACGATATGCCCGAGAGTTACCATAGGAAGATATGCAGTGGTAGGCGCCGGTGCAGTAGTCACAAAGGACATACCGGATTATGCGGTAGCTGCGGGCGTACCGGCAAAGGTGATCCGATATCAGGATCCTGCCGAGCAGACAGAACTGTGATGGATATATCAACAGTGATATAAGACAGGAGATCGAAAGGATGACAATCAAGGAAGTATCGGAGAAATACAATATCTCACAGGATACGCTGCGCTATTACGAGCGAGTGAAAATGATTCCGCCGGTAACCAGAACACCGGGCGGGATCCGTGATTATCAGGAAGAAGACCTGCGCTGGGTGGAGCTGGCCATCTGCATGCGGGGTGCTGGTCTTCCCATTGAAGTGATGATCGAATACCTGGACCTGTTCCAGCAGGGAGATCAGACAATCCCTGCAAGACTGGAGCTGCTAAGGGGACAGATGAATGTTCTTGAAGAGCAGAAGAAACAGCTGGAAGAGACCATGAGCAAGCTGCAGTATAAGATCAACGCCTATGAGAAAGCTTTGAAAACCGGAAAGCTTGTATGGGAAAAGAGAGGAACCAATCAGGAAAAGGAGAATCTGGTACAAGATGCACGATGAGGCCATACCCTATGAAGAAATGGCGCAAGAGGCAATATCCATGGGTGATACCAGCGGTGATGCGCAAATGCTTCTAAAGGCAATAGAAGAAGACCGCATTGAGGAAAAGGCCCGCTTTTGGAGAAACCAGGGCCTGTGTCAATACTGTGGAGGAAGCTTCACGGGCATTTTCTCAAAGAAATGCAGCAGCTGCGGAAGACCAAAAGATTATTGAATTATTCTCAAGGAATTGAAGAATCGTGCAGTTCCGTGCCGTGCCTGATCATATTGTCAGAGCGGCAGATCTTTCCTCTGGACCGCAGCAGACGCTCTTTTCTACCTTGGATGTCTGGTTATAAAAAAGGTGAGCAGCTGATATAATATAGTCTGAAGAAGATGTCGATTTGCTGTATTTATGAAATTTGTCAGGAGGTATCCATGCGTTACAATGGGACAGTATACAGACCGCCAATAGAGGCAGATAGTTTTCCGAGCAATCAAGTACGAACTTATTTCGTGGGAGGAGATCCATTTGCCCTTTCAAAGGACAGACTCCTGTCTCTGGCTGAACTTATCAGAAAGTATATGCCGAAAGTTCGTACTCTATCCATGTATGCCAGGATTGCCTTAATCTTCTTCCACATAAATGACCAGGTGAGTTTACCGAGAGACGATTTTGCGGCAAGCCCTGTGGAAGAAAGAGTTTTTCCTGCGGCTGATGAAAGCCTGCCCGCGCCAAAATATCCCACCTCGACCGTCTCGAATTCAGAACCCGTAGCTAAAGATGTACCAAAGCTATGGCTTGCTGACCGGGTATTTATTGTGCTTGCGCATCGCCCTGTATTCCCGCGGGGTAAGACCGGTAGAAGCTTTGAAGAGCTTCCCAAAGTGGCTCATGCTGCTCCAGCCGGTGTCGGCACAGATCTTGCTGATCGGATCATCCGTTGAAGCCAGAAGCTGGGCGGCTTTCGACAGGCGGTACTCCAGCAGGTAGTTGTAAGGCGACTGCTGAAGAGACGCTTTGAAACAGCGAGAGGCCTCCGACCTGCTGATGCCGGCAGCCCCGGCAAGATCACTGAGGGAAACAGGATCCATGTAATGGTCTCTGATGAAGCGCAGCATTTCCTGCATTCTTAATGAATTTATATCTTTTTTCTCTATGTTCGGCAATTCTGTGTTGGCAATCAGGATCAGAAATATTTCGGATAGCCGGACTAGAATCTCATATTCGTAGTAAGACGGCGGATCGTCTTCCAGACACGCGAGACTTTTCAGCTTTTCTAATATTTTCTTCATCCAGTCTGCTTCAGAAGACAGGGGAATGGCAGCAAGGCTCTTGCATTCGGATATCTGTTTTACATATCCTGCCGCAGGAGAGCCGGCGTAAAAGGACACGAGAGATTCCGGGAAGAGGAAGCTTTTGTAGTGATGGTCAGGGGAGCCGGCAACAAAATGAACGACGCTGCTGTTGAGGAAAATGCCCTGGGATGCCTTCAGCACATATGTGTGATTTAAGGTGTGGACATAGGTCTCGCCTTCATAACAGAGGATAAACTGAAAGTCTTCGTGCCAGTGGAACACGTGAAAACCCGGAGGCTCCGGTATGCTTCTTCCCCTGTTTATGTCCATGATCAGATAGGGAAAACCGCTTGTATTGTTCAGGTTGACGGAATTCATGTATGGCATAGATATTATCTTCTTTCACTCAATTTGGGAATATGATTATAAAATCTGGCAATATAGCGATAGGATACTCGAAAAATTTATAATATAATTATAGTTGCTAAAACGAAAGAGGACAAGAGGAGAAAGGGCGGCGAATGGAATATTTTCAGTATGGCGATATCGAGACGGAATACCTCAAAAGGAAAGACAAGAAACTTGCTCAGGTGATCGACAGGATCGGGCATATAGACCGGCCGGTCGATACGGATCTTTTTTCTTCCGTGATCCACCACATCATCGGCCAGCAGATATCGACAAAAGCGCAGGAGACTTTGTGGAAAAGGATGAAGGAAGGGCTGGGAGTCATCACAGCTCAAAGCCTGCTGGAAGCCGGCAGAGACAAGATTCAGTCTTTTGGCACAACTTATAAGAAGGCGGACTATATCCTGGATTTCTCAGAAAAGGTGCAGAAGGGGGAATTCGATATTGCCGCGCTGGAACATATGTCAGACAAGGAAGCCATAGAGGCCTTGTCAGGCCTGAAAGGCATCGGTGTGTGGACGGCCGAGATGATCCTCCTTTTCTGCCTGCAAAGACCTGACATTTTAAGCTGCGGGGATCTTGCTATCCTAAGAGGAATGAGGATGGTCTATCATCACAGGGAGCTGGACAGGAAGAAGTTTGAAAAGTACAGGAGAAGGCTTTCTCCATACTGCAGCGTGGCCAGCCTTTATTTTTGGGCAGTTGCAGGCGGAGCCATCCCGGAGATGAAGGACTATGCGCCAAAAAAAGGAAATAAAAAATGACAAGAGAAGAAATGGTAAGAATCTGTCAGAACCGCGACAAGAGTTATGAAGGAAAGTTTTTCCTGGCAGTAAAAAGCACAAAAATAGTTTGCAAGCCCGGCTGCCCTTCCAGGGTGCCCCTGGAGAAGAACATGGTCTTTTTCGATACGGCCGAGGAAGCCTTTGGGGCGGGATACCGGCCCTGCAAGCGGTGTATGAAAGAGTATTGGAGGAGTTGATATGCAATATACAAGTCATTATGAATCACCGATCGGGGGAATCACACTGGCCAGCAACGGGGAGGCACTGACCGGGCTCTGGTTTGACGGCCAGAAGTACTTTGCTCTTTATCTGGATCATGAGCATGAGGAAAAGGAACTTCCGGTTTTTGAACTTGCTAAAAAATGGCTGGATATCTATTTCTCAGGGAAAGAGCCGGATTTTAAAGTGCCTATGTACTTTACGGGCTCAAAATTTCAGAATGAGGTCTGGGAGATCCTTTCTTCTATCCCTTATGGCCAGACCATGACATACGGAGAAATTGCAAAGATCATAGCGAAAAGGCGGGGACTTTCCCGCATGTCTGCCCAGGCTGTCGGCGGGGCTGTGGGCCGCAATGAAATATCGGTCATCGTTCCCTGCCACAGGGTCGTAGGATCGAACGGGAGCCTGACAGGCTATGCCGGCGGGATCGATAAGAAGATCTGGCTGCTGGAGCATGAAGGAGCGGCTATGGACGGTCTGTTCAGGCCTAAGCACAGTACCGCGCCGTGAAAATCTTCTCAAGAAGTGTCGAGAGGAGAAAGAATATTCATGAGTTCACAAAAAGAAAAAATCATTCGCGAATTTACAAAGCAGGCGGAAACTTTTAACGAATATCAAAAGTCATTTTCCAAGGAAGATATCAACCGCTTTGCATTATCCCATATGCATCTAACCGGCTCGGAGTCTGTCCTCGAGGCTGCCGCGGGAACCTGCGCCTTCGGGCGCACGATCGCGCCCCATGTATCCCATGTTACGGAATATGATGTAACAGAAGCCATGCTTGAGGTCGGAAGGCAGGAGGCCTTAAAGCAGGGGATAGGGAATGTGTCATTTGTACAAGGGGAAGCCGAGCGTCTTCCCTTTGATGACGGTTCATTTGACCTTGTCGTGTCCCGCCTTGCCTTTCACCATTTTGAAGACCCTGGGGCAGTGATGTCTGAGATGGTCAGGGTTCTGCGCGCGGGCGGCAGAAATGTTATCATTGACATGAGAGCGCGGGATGAGAGCCTGAGGGAAACTGCAGACAGCATCGAAAGGCTCAGGGATCCCTCCCATGTCAGATGTCTGTCTGGGGAAGAATTCGGAGACCTGGCTGGGAGATTCGGTCTGTCGGTATCATTTTGCGATACGATCCATGTCCCGGTTGAACTTGATGCCTGGATGGATGTCACGAAAGTGGAGGGATCTGACAGAGAAAAGATAAGGAAACTTATGGAAGATGACATCGCAGGCGGGGACAAAACCGGATTTGAGCCCTATATTAAAGACGGGAAAATAATGTTTGATCACAGATGGATGGTGATGATCTGTGAGAAATAAGGGCCTGACGAATGAAAAAATGTTCGGGCGGAAAAGTGTAAATGACACTTTTCGCTGAGCATCGATCAAATTCTGAATCTCCGTATATATTCACAGAATAGCGGCAGCGGCTTTCAGAAATTCACGGTCCATGCGCGATGATTCTTCATATATTTGGGCATAAGCATTTCTGAAAAGGCCTTTTTCAAATGTTTCTTTGTAGCTGTACTGAACATTAACATCATTCAGCATGGGCAGATCAATTCTTGCGCTGCGCAGGAGAAATGTCAATACCTTATCATTCTGCAGTTCAGATATATTGCGGGGAAGACCTGTCATGATCAGGGAAATAGGGAAACCTCTACATATCATGATCTGATAAATGGATGCAAAGAGCCGTATCTGCCTGTTGGCAGTTACTTCGTCGATCGCGGCCAGAAGGTGCATGCCCTTATCCTGCAGTTTCTCGAGCATTTGCTCAAGCAGGAGCTCATTGTGTTATCAACTCTTATCAACTTGTTTCTAATTTATCAACTTTTATCAACCGTGTCCATAATATTTTTTGTTGGCATTTTACGGGAATGTACGCGAAAAAAGTAAATATACAATATGAACAGTGAACACCTGTCTGTATTCTGATATAATATGGAAGCGGAATAAGGAAAATTATACTGATGCAGAAAGGGGACAACAAGGTGAATAGAGGATTACAGAGCCGCTGTGACTTGCTGGTCAATAATAACAGGATCATCAGGGATAGTTTCAAATGGGAATCCGGGCTGATGTCTCTCGCGTGTGCCGGCCTTTTTGCCGGTGAGGGAAAAACGGCAGATCCGGAAAGGCTGAAAATGTGCGTGAAGATCGTAAAGGAAAATACAGGCTCTTTATCCGATTTTCGGGGAAATGCCAAATTGCCTTTGATCTGTAAAATGGCTCTGGCAAAAGATCCTGCACAATATCTAATGAATGTCAAGGCCGCGTACGGGTTGGTGCAGCTTAATAAATGGTTCGGAAGTGCGTATCAGGTAATGGCTGCAATTGCCATTTGCGGCCACGCCGGGGATGATCAGATCGAGGAATATGCAGCAAAAACAAAAGAGATATTTTCCAGAATGAAAGAAAAGCATCCCTGGCTTACATCGGATGAAGACATTCCCTTTGCCGCGATGCTGGCAGTTTCAGATCTTGACACGGACAGTCTGATCTCAGAAATGGAAAAGAATTACGAAATCCTCAAACAAAAATTCAGTGACAAAAATGCCGTTCAGACGCTGAGTCATGTTCTTGCCATCGATAAAAAACAGCCGGATGAAAAGTGCAGAAAGGTCATCGCTGTTTTCGATGGACTGAAGGAGAGGAAACATAGATTCGGGACCGGCTTCGAGCTTGCTTCTTTAGGTGCCCTTAATATGCTGGATCAACCAGCGGATGAAATTGTTGATTTGATCATAGATGCAGACGAATATCTGAAAGGCCAGATGGGCTTTGGGGACTTTACCCTTGGCGCAAAGGAAAGGCGGCTCTTTGCCGCGCAGATGGCGGCTGATGAATACAGGACAGAAGAAAATATTGGAGATCATTATGTCCTGCTAAACGGCATGATGGCCTATATGATATGCCTTGAGATCTGTATGATCATCATCATGACGAGTTGTATATCGTCCGCCACTACAAATAGTTAACGACAGGATTCATCCGGCAGGGCAGTGGTCGGTAAAGTCAGAGCTGTTCTGCAAATATCCGGATGATGGAATATTTCAGGTTGAAGAAGAAGCCGAACTTCGCTTCCCTGGCTGTGATTTCCCGGCACTGCGCCAGCGTATCTTCCGTATCTTTCTTGATATGCATGACCTTTTTTGATCCAATCAGGCAGGTCCCGTTTTCAAAATGCAGATAGAGGCTGCGGTAGTCAAGGTTTATCGTTCCGACGGTCGCGACGCGGTCGTCTGAGACAAAAACCTTGGCATGGACGAAGCCCGGTGTGTATTCGAAGATCCGCACGCCGGCCCTTGTCAATGTTTCATAGAAGGAGCGGGTCACGCCCCAGACTGTCTTTTTATCCGGGATACCCGGCGTGATGATGCGAACGTCAACGCCCCGGGCGGCGGCAAGTGAGAGAGCATTCACGAACTCGTTGTCCAGGATTAGGTAGGGAGTCATGATATAGCAGTAATTCTTGGCCTCATTCAGGATATTCATATAGACATCCTGGCCGACGTGGTCCTCATCCAGCGGCGTATCTGCGTAGGGAATGATATAGCCGTCACAGGCAGAGGCATCAGAAGATGCCCGGGGAGCCTTCGCCTCCCAGCCAATGTGCCAGAGCCATGATCAGCAGGGCTTCCCCCAGGATCGTGACGATCATCATCGTTGTGCGGTTAAAGAGCAGTCTGCGGATCCTCATAGTGTCTCCTACTCATACGATTTAATATAGACTCATCATAACATTTCTCCATGCTTTTCACCAGTATGCTGCTGCAGATATTATACGGTAGGAAGCGTGACTGAATGAGCGTTGTATTTATTATGCAATTTTACTCAAAATGTCGTTTTTAATCGTACACTTCTCTTTTTGTCTTTAAATTTCGTGTAAATAAGCTTGCAATTTTGACAAAAATAGATAAAATATAAAAATTGCAGCATGGCAGGCATAATACTGGTTGAAGGAGCGTTGCATGGCGATGAGGGAGGTACAGGATACTTCTCCCCGGCAGGTACTGCGTCTTATGGTCTACCTGTTCGGCAGCATGGGGAGACAGGTTTCGGACAGCGAGCTGATAGATTCCCTGTGGGAAAAGGAGATAGCCAACCCGTCAAATGCTCTGAGGAATCTGGTCTACCGCCTGCGCAAGGCCTTTGCCGCTGTCTGGCCGGATGTAGATTTTATCCTGACCGGAACCGGGCTGCATTATATAAACCCGGATCTTTCCATAGAGCTGGATGCCCGGAAGTTTCAGAAGATCGTCTCCCTCTGCGTCAATCCAAACGGACAGTCGGGCAGCATATGGGATATGGCAAGGGCTGCCTCCTTATACAGGGGGAAATTCGTGAAAAACCTGGGAGACTTTGGCTGGAGCCAATATGTTCAGGCCTGGTTTTCTGAGCAGTATGTGCTGCTGACCGACAGACTGTGCGGTTCATTTCTTGAGAAGGGGCTGCCCTATCACGCCGAGTACTGGATCATAAGAGCCGTGAAGCTGGAGCCTGAAGATGAACGCCTTCATGAGATCTATCTGCGTATTTATCTTGCCCAGCACAAAATGGAGGAGGCAAGGAAGTTATTTCAGACGATCGTCCACACGTATTTTGAAGACGGCATGGAACCGCTGACAGAGGAACTGGAACAGATCCACGCGGCTTATTTCCCTGATATAAATGTGGGCTCCGGCAGCTTGAAGGATATCATGGATGCGATCCACAGGAGCAGGACTTTGGGGCCTGTTTTCACAAGGCGCTCGGAATTTAATAAGATCGTTCTCCTGGAGGAGAGGCGGCTTGCCGATGCCCATGAGGAAGGGCAGGTGATGCTCATTCGCCTGCTGAGCAGTCAGGGGGATATATCCGGCGCGGAGAATTCTCTGTTTGAGAAAGCCCAGGCGCATTTGGTAAAATGCCTGACCGCCTGCCTGCGTAAATTTGATGATGTGACAAAGATCGACAGCAAGGAATACCTGATCTTGCTGCCGAATTGCGGCAGAAAGCAGGGGGAGGCTATAGCAAAGCGGATTGAAGACTACTTTCTTCGATTCTTTGGATGGGGAGCGACTGATTTCATGGCCTTGCAGTATGAGATAGAGGATTGCCCCGCCAGATGAAGCAGGAGCCGCCGGCGGGGCTTCCCCTGAACGGGATGGCGAAAAACCCATTATAAGAAAAAGATATAAGAGAAACCGAAAAAACGGAAGAAGTTTTTCAGTTATTTTTTTTTGGTCAATATTTATTGTGACGCTTGTGTGACGGGAAAATACTATACTGTAACACATCGGTAATGAAATAACAGACGAGTATGCAAAGTGCATTGATAGACATTTTATATATGTGACAGGAAAGGATGCAGACCGGAATGAGCACAGGGGATAAGAAAAAGAAAAGCAGAAGACGGACATTTTGCCGTCGTGCCGGGGGATTTTTATGTGCTCTCCTCCTGTGCGCGGGGATTTTCTCCCCGGCTGTTTCGGCAATGGGGGAAAATACAGGCGGTGAGACAGAAGAGACGCAGGCTCAGACTCAGTCTGCCCGGACAGAGACAGAAAAGGAGAAAAAAAGCCAGGCTTCTGAGACGGAAACGCAAAGGGAGACAAAGTCTAAGGCTTCAGAGACGGAAACAGAGACCAAGAGCCAAAGCCAATCTGAGACTGAGACACAAACCGAGTCAGAAACCGGGATAGAAACAGAGACGGAGACGGAATCTGAGTCGGAGACAGAGAAGGATCAGATCATCCTTTCCTGCAGCGGCAAGGGTTATCAGATCAAGGTCACAGCCGGTGCCCAGACAGGCATCTCAAAGGACTGCACCCTTACGGCAGAAGAGATAAAGCCGGATTCGGACGAATATGAGGAGCTTTCCGACCGCTGCCAGGCGGCACTTGACCGTTTTGAGAAAGATGGGACAGCCCAGATTCCCAGAGAGAAGATAAACTCTGACGCCAAAAAGCTGAAAAAGCAGGAGAAGGCTTCTGAAAAGGAAGCCGAAGAGGGCGGTCCTGTAACGGTAAAGACAGGAAAGCAGACCCTGCGCGCATTTGACATTACGATCCTGGATAAAGACAAGAAGGAAATAGAACCGGATGCTCCGGTACAGGTGGAGATCAGCCTGGACAGCCTGAAAGGGCTTGATAAAGAAGACGACCTGACTGTCGTACACGACGGAGACAAGAAGACAGACGTTCTGACCGGCAGCGACCTGAAGACAGATCTTAAGAAAGACACGGCAAAGGGCGGAAAGCTTTCCTTCCAGCTGGACAGCTTTTCGACGGTGGCGGTTACCTACTATGGCAATAATTATAAAGTCATGATCGATCCGACCAACGGCGGTTTTCCGGTTACTCATTCTAATGGGACAACCACTTTAGATGGTGTGTACTATTATAATGGAGCTGCGCTGAAGAATTACAATTTGAATGTGACCAAGTGGGATACTGCCTATTTTCAGCTTCCGGATGCCAATCAGGTAGAGAGCCCCTCCGGGTATAAGTACCGTCTCAACGGCTGGTACAATGTGGACAAGAAAGAGTGGGCCGCTCCCGGAAGCTGGGTGGACGCATCTTATTACAATGGGACTACCTTCTATGCGGACTGGGTGCCGGCTTCTTATAATGTAGGAAGTTCTTCTGGCGCGATTGATACGAAGAATTATCCTTTTATCAGCGGCAAGGTCTTTGACTACAACGACCTGTACAATGCTCGGAGCTGTACGTTCACATCGAATGGACAGGTTGGAGACAATCGAACAATTGAGTGGAAACAGGGAAGCGAACCGGTTTTCTTTGATACCAAGGGAAGAAAAGGTACCCTGATGCAAGTCAATGGTCGTAAAAGTGATTCCTCCAGTCAAAATTACGCGACACAGGGACTGGCGGATCGTCTGATTCCAAATCTTTTCATACCGGAGAGAGCCTGGAATACAGTCAACGGTGACGGGACATCAAATGCAGTAAATGAGAATGGAGTTCCCGGGGTTACGTATGTGGGTGACGCCAACAACCTGTTCCAGTATGGCAAAGACAAGGAAGGCCACGATGGCTACTACTATTATGACAGTACCAGGAATGCCTCCAGTTACAATCGGAAGGATAATCGTTTCTATGTCTATGGATATAAATATAAAGAAGAAACAGCTGCATCCGATAACGGCGATAAATCCGACTTTCTGCCTTTCAACAGCGGAGCTGCAAAATATGGGAATGATGGTAAGTCCGGAGGATTTCAGGTCAATTACTGGTTCGGCATGAGCACATCCGTGGATTTCTATCTGCCTAATGACGTAGGTCAGAAAGACAGCAGCGGTAAATACGGAAACAAGAGTGAATACGGCGATGACATGGTCTACAAGTTCTCCGGAGACGATGATGTCTGGGTCTATGTGGATGATCAGCTGGTTCTGGACATGGGTGGTGTACATGGCGTTGTAAATGGAGAAATCAATTTCTCTACCGGTAAGGTTTCGATAACAAACGGCGGGACTCAGACATCCTATTCCATTCCGGATATTACTGGCATCACCTCTGGCGAGCATACGCTGAGAATGTACTACATGGAGCGTGGTGGATCGGAGTCTAACTGTTCTATCTATTTTAACCTTGCACCTCGTTATTCTCTGACCCTTGCCAAGCAGGATAAAGATACCAATGCCAATCTGCAGGGCGCCATGTTTGGCGTTTATACAGATGAGGGATGTACAATTCCGGCGAGTCTCTGGGTTACAGGTGATCAGTCAGAAACGAAGATAAACCAGTTTACCACCGATGGCAATGGTCAGATCAACTGCTCCGGACTTTGCGCGGGCAATACATATTATCTGAAGGAACTAAAACCGCCGGCGAGCGGCTATCCGGATATTTCCGATGCAGTGATCAAACTTGTTATCGATAACAGCGGACATGCTGTAGTCTCCACTTTGTCCGGTGATGACAGCTGGTTGGTTTCTGATGGCAACGGTCAGATCTCTTCGGAGGATAATGACAGCAGCAAGGGAACTTTCCATCTCTCTCTTCTTGTAAAAAACAAGAAGACGACAAAAGTAAAGATAGAGAAATACTGGAAGGATAGTCAGGGCAATGACATTAAGGACAAGTCAGGTCTGACCGCCTCCTTCGAGCTGTGGCGGAAGACGACGCCAAAAGATACGCCGGATGTTAACCAGACGCATACCGTTACCTTCCGGACGCAGTATTTTGTGGAAAGTGCAAATGGTACAAACAGGGACAGTGGTTTATTTATTTCCATTAAGCAGGGACCGGAATCCACTGTGACCGTCCATGACGGAAGCAGCCTTCCTTTTACCGTCAAAGCATTTGGGGAAAACGGAAATATGGGTATCTATTCCGTACTTGCCGGCGGAGAGCAGCTGAGCGGCACCATGTCGGACAGCACGCAGGGAAGTTCTCAGTTTTTCCTGGTCGGCGGTAAATGGATTCCTCTCTACCGGCAGGGCGCATATCAGCTCGACAACATCACAAAGGATACGGTCGTCACGGTCACCTATATCGGTTACCTGCAGTATGATGGAAACACTCCTTCATTTGCTAAGTCCTATTCCATTGATGCGGGGCAGGAGATTGCTGGAACAACTTCCACTCCATCCCAGCCTCAGCAGGGTGTAGACGAGAAAGTTCCGAATGTCCCGGCAGCCACTCTCAAAGACGGAAATTGGTCCTATCTGTGGAAGGATCTTCCTGTACAGGACAGTAATGGGAATACCTATTACTATTATGTAAAAGAGGTCAGCGTTCCGGCAGGCTTTGAGGTCAGCATAGACAACAACGGCGGCATCAGCGGCGGCACTATTACAGCGACCAATACAAAGCAGACCACGCAGATCTCTGTGGAGAAAGCATGGAATGACCATGATGATATCAAGCATATCCGCCCGGCCAGTGTAGAGATCTCTCTGTACAAGGATGGGAAGGACACAGGGCAGACGCTGACCCTCAGCCAGGATAATGACTGGAAGGGGAGTTTTACCGGTCTGGATAAATACGAGGCAGGTTCGGACGGCAAGGCGGTGCTGATAGAGTACACGGTAAAGGAGAAAGCCGTGAAAGGCTACACATCCTACATCTCTCCCTCTGGCACGGATCAGTGGCTTGTGACAAATTCCCTCCTCTATGAGCTGCCCGATACAGGCAGGCCGGGAAATTATCCTCTGATATTCTGCGGCTGCGCCTTGATCGGCGGTGCTCTGTCCCTTTACAGGAAGGACAGAAAAAATAAAACCCCCAAAGGTTTGTAGATAGATGCAGCAGGTTAACATTTCACTTATATGAAAAAGAAAGGAAGCATTAGAAATGAAGTTTTTCAAACGATTAGGTTCTTTAATGCTGGCAGCGCTCATGCTGGTAGCATTTCAGATACCGGCCCCTGCGGCTATGACAGGGACACTACCGGCATCCACGGATAAGGCAGCGGTAACGATCAACGGTCTTTCAAAGGGTGACAGTGTTACATTTTATCAGATTGTAAAGGCAAAATATGATACAGACAAAGGCTTTACCGGCTTTGAGGCGGTAAAGGACAGTACAATTGAACTTTTTGATAAAGATGGAAAAGCCATTTATCCTTCTGCAGAGCAGATTGCAGCTCTTTCTACAGATACGGCAATTATTAACCCGACTGACAAGACCATGAAGGTTGGCCCTGTAACAGCAGGTGATAACGGCACTGTATCGCAGGAACTTGCAGCCGGCGAATGGATGGCTCTGGTTACCGCAGCGGACGGCACAAAGACCATTTATAATCCTATGGTACTGAGTGTTTATTATGCTGACAAGGATGGAAAGATTGTTATTAACGACGGTTCCATTAATGCCGGAGACAAATATACTATTGCAGGGACAGAATCTTACGTGAAGAAGAGCACGATCCCCGGCGATAAGAAGAT
>OMWV01000021.1 GCA_900314845.1 uncultured Eubacteriales bacterium | reverse complement strand
TGCTGTCAAGTTTCAAAAAATCACCTGTTGAGCAAGAAACCATCGGCTGTTACAGCATTTTTCAAGTGGGAAGTTTGAGATATTATCATGCGCAGGCCATGAACCTGCCTTTTCAGAATGTGGAATTTCTGTATTTTCTTCCGCAAGATCTGCAGGCGGAAGCAGATCCCGGGGATAAGAGCTGATATCCCGGGGGAAAGGAGACAAGATGCAGGCACAGGCTAAGACATACCGGGAGATGATCCGTTATAAGAAGTGCGCGGATCTGGCGAAGTACTGCTATATCACGGAGCAGGCCATGCAGGAGGTCTATGATTTTATAAAAGAGGACAGGAACAACGCCATTGTGGTGACAGGGGGAGCCCTGCAGTTTTTAAAAGGGCAGCAGGTCGTCAAGGCCTATAAGACCCAGATAAACGATGACAAGATCCGCAGGATATCTTTCTCGGACAACAATGCCCTTTTTGTAAAATACATAAAGGACGGCTCGTCCGCCTCCAGCTATGCGGGCGGCTCTTACAACAATAATAACAACAATAACAATAATAACAACAACAATAATAATAACGGGTGAGACGTGGCACGGGTATTTGAAAGACTTCATGATAAAAAGCTGAAGCAGGAGGGGATCCGCATAGATTCCATCTATCACTGCAAGGACGGGGACAAGACGCGCAGCTCGGACTCCTCTGTCAGCGATGATGTGAAAAACGGGATCCTCCTGAAGAAGATCTATTATCAGGACGGGAAGCTTTCCTTTGTGAAAGGCGGATTTGATTCCCGGATCCTCTATACGTTTTTGTCAAGGGCAGGGGATCAGAGACAGATGCAGTGCCCCAACTGCGGCTATGAGGCTGCCGGCAGGGAGTTTCTGGACGGCTGCCCCTACTGCGGCACAAATTTCAATATGACATTCGACGATATGGAGGCAGGCGCTAAGAAAAGCTATGACCGGATCCTGCACAGCAATAGCTACCGGGTCACTGTCTACCTGGTCAGTCTGGTCCTGGGGATGATCATATCCTTCCTGGTCATATTCAATACGTCCAGGATCTTTAATTTTGTATCCTGGGGCAGGGTCATTTTCTACGGTCTGATCCTGTCCGTCGTCACTTATCTTGCTTTTTATTTTGTGGACGCCAGGGTCGTGCCGGGGCCGATCGCCCGCTATAAGGACCGGAAGAATCAGGCGGATAAGGCTTTCTGGCTGCGGTCCGGCATAGACCAGACCACATTTTACAACAACCTGCAGTATGAGCTGCAGAGAGTATATTATGGCGGGCAGGGAAAAGGCGCCGGCTCTCTGGAAGAGGACGTCGTAGATTTTGAGATCGTGGATACGGAGGACTTCCACCGGAGCAGGCAGGGGGGCAAGGATATCGTGTCCCTGACCCTTTATGCAAACGAGACGGTCCGGGGCAAAGAGGGAAGACTCTCAGCCGGGGAGAAGAAGCGGCAGGTCCGGCTGGAGCGCTGGAGAGGGGATGCTGCCAATGGAGCCGGTCAGGATATCAGCGGTCTGCAGCCCGGCGCAAATGTGATCATCTGCCACAACTGCGGCGGCTCTTTGGATGTCACGCAGAAGCAGTGCCCATTCTGCGGGACCCGGATCAATTTCCATCAGGAGTGGTATATAGCAGACGGTGGCTTTGTTTAACAGTTCCGTCTTTCATATGATTTCCTTACTGGCGGGGTTACGTCCATTAGTGGGGTTTTGCCCATTTTGGATGTAACTTTTTTAACTCCGGAAGGAACTCCAGGAAAGAATGGTCGGCAGCCTCCTGCTTTTTGGGAAAATTTGGATGCCTACATGAAAAAAGCAAAAAATATGCCATATTGATTGCGGTATTTATCATAAAATGATAAAATTCTAGTAAATAATTTTAACTATTTACAATAAAAAAGCAAGAGGTGAAAGACTTGGCTGAGTCAATTGTTTCTCTCCAGCACGTGGAGAAGTGGTACGGGGAGAATCATGTTGTAAAGGATATGAATCTGGAGATCCCGGAGGGGGAGTTTATCACCCTGCTCGGGCCTTCCGGCTGCGGCAAGACGACGACCCTGCGTATGATCGCCGGTTTTGAGGACGCGACCTCCGGCATCATCATGGTGCAGGGAGAGAGGGTAGAAGAGAAGGAACCCTATCAGAGAGATGTCAATACGGTATTTCAGAACTATTCTCTCTTCCCCCATATGACCGTATTTGACAATGTTGCCTACGGCCCCATGATCCGCAAGGATCCCAAGGACGAGATAAAAAAGAGAGTCGAAGAGATGCTGGAGCTCGTGCAGATGTCCGGCTATGAGAAGAGAAAGCCGGACGCTCTGTCCGGTGGACAGAAGCAGCGTGTAGCCATAGCAAGGGCTCTGATCAACAATCCGCGGGTCCTTTTGCTGGATGAGCCGCTGGGAGCCCTGGATCTTAAGCTGCGCAAGCAGATGCAGCTGGAGCTCAAGCACCTGCAGAAGAAGCTGGGCATTACATTTATCTATGTAACCCACGACCAGGAGGAGGCCATGACCATGTCAGACCGGATCGCGGTCATGCACGGCGGCAATCTGCTCCAGGTCGACACGCCGGCCCAGATCTACAATCATCCCAACACCCGTTTTGTGGCAGACTTTATCGGGGAATCCAACATATTCTCCGGAAAGGTGGCCAGGGTTGACGGTGACCTGCTCTATGTGGAGACACCGGAGGGGGCGATGCTGACAAAGGGCAGCGGTTTTGCCCAGGGGGATGAGATATTCGTCTCCATCCGCCCGGAGCACCTGCAGTTCGCCCAGACGGCGCCGGAGGGCTTCCAGCTGCCGGGACGGGTCTTTGACCAGGTATTTATCGGCACGCTGCATAAGACCACATTCCGCGCCGGCAGTGGAAAGGAGATAAAGGCATCCCGGATAGATGCAGACCCCAGCCTGGGGGATGGTCTTGAGAGACAGCTTTTCTGGGATCCCGGCCAGTCCGTGGCCATTCATCCGACCGCGGACGATAAGCAGGAGGCAGGAAAATGACGGAAGGGCATATAGAAGAACAGAGAAAGGAAAAGGCCAGAAGGAAGAAGTCCAGATTGCCCATGCTGGCGCAGGCCGGTCCCGTTTCCATCTGGATGATCCTTTTTGTAACCATCCCGCTCCTCTTTATCATTTATATTTCCTTTATGACAAGAGGACCCTTCGGCGGCGTTGTCTATAAGTTTTCCCTGGAAAGCTACAAGACCCTGCTGGATCCCATATACTTTACGGTCATCCTCAAGAGTCTGCGGGTAGCCTTGTTCACGACCCTGCTTTGTCTATTGCTGGGCTATCCCTTTGCCTATTATATTGCAAAGCAGCCGGCAGAGAGGGCTTCTAAGCTGATCATGCTGCTGATGATCCCCTTCTGGACAAACTCCATGATCCGGCTCAATTCCTGGATGCTTTTCTTCCAGACAGCGGGACCTGTCAACAATGTCCTGCTGAAACTTGGCCTGATCCAGAAGCCGATCATGTTCCTTTACACGGATCCCCTGGTCATGCTGGGACTTGTGACCGGCATGCTGCCATTTGCGGTCCTGCCTATGTACTCCTCTATAGAGAAGCTGCAGAAGAATCTGCTGGAGGCGTCGGCAGACCTGGGAGCAGGCCCGTCCCTCACATTCCGCAAGGTAACGCTTCCGCTAACCATGCCCGGTATCGTCTCGGCGATCATCCTTGTATTTATCCCGTCCCTGGGCACATATACCGTGACGGATATGCTGGGCGGCGGCAAGGTTCTCTATATCGGAAATATCATAAAGAACCAGTTCGGTTCTATCCGCAACTGGCCGCTGGGTGCTGCTCTTTCTGTACTGCTTCTGGCGATCACGGCGCTGCTGATCTTTCTCTACACCAGGTTTGCGCACGTCGATGAACTGGAGGTGGTTTGATGGAGCAGATGAAGACAAAGAGACAGGGAAAGCACCGCCTGGGACACTTTTTCGCGACCCTTTATATATTTATCATGTACGCGGTATTCTATCTGCCTGTCGTTGTGATGGTCGTCTATTCCTTCAACGACGCCAGAAAGAATTATTCCTGGATGGGATTTACGACCCGCTGGTACACAAAGCTGTTTTCATTTTCCAACTCAAGCCTGTGGGATACCCTGATCTATTCCCTGATCATAGCGGTCCTGGCCACAGTGATCTCAACATTTATCGGGGTTCTGGGAGCGATAGGCCTGAAGAAATTTGAGTTCCGGGGAAAGAAATTTATAAACATGATGCTTTATGTCCCGATCATCGTTCCCGAAATCGTACTTGCGGTAGCCACGCTGATCCTTTTCGTGACATTCGGCATCAAAATGGGACTTGGCTCCATATTGATCGGCCACTGCACGTTCTGTATTCCCTATGCGGTCGTTACGATAAAGGGAAGGATAAGCGGCGACAACGATACCCTGGAAGAGGCGTCTATGGACCTGGGAGCCAACCGGATCCAGACATTTACAAAGGTAACGATTCCTACGATCATGCCAGGCGTCATGTCGGCGGCATTTCTGAGCTTCACGCTCTCCATAGACGACGTTGTCATGTCAAATATGCTGGCAGGCGGAAGTCAGAGTACCCTGCCCGTCATGATCCTGTCCTTGAACCGGACAGGCCTCACGGGTGATGTCAATGCGCTGACGACGGTCATGATCTGCGTCATGGTCATATCCATGCTGATTTATTCCGCTATCCGCAAAAGGATCGCAAAAAAAGAGGCCCAGGCCTGAAAGGATCCTGCCCAATGGGGCAGCAGATAAAGTTAATCTTGTTATCCTGCGGGGTGACTGAAATAAAAGGAGGAAACTATTATGAAGAAAATGATGGCAATCGGTCTTGCTGCAGTTACTGCGGCAACATTGCTGGCCGGATGCGGCGGATCAAGTTCCGCCTCAAAGGCAGAGACAGGCGCGGCAGCAGAGAGCACTTCTGAGACCGCTGCGGCAAAGCAGGCAGAAGGCGGTGACGCCAGCAAGGAGCTTAACATCTACATGTGGTCAGATGACATCTCCGAGGATCTTGTCAGCAACTTCGAGAAGGAGAATGACTGTAAGGTTAACTTCACCTACATGTCAGACAATGCGGATGCGATCAACCAGCTGACTGCCGGCGCAGGCGACAAGTACGATCTTGTCATGACATGCGATGCTTACATGGAGTCCCTGATCAAGGGCGGCTATCTTGAGAAGCTTGACACTTCCAAGATTCCCAATGCTGAGAAGAACATGAACAAGACATACTGGAGAGAGGATATCCGCGATTATTGTATGCCTTATCTGATGAACTACATCTACGTTGTATACAACAAGGATACCTGCCCGATCGAGATCACGAGCTACAACGACCTGATCAATCCCAAGCTCAAGGGCCAGATCGGTTCTGTCGACGGCGCGCGCAACCTTTTCCCTATCGCTCTTGTAGCTCTTGGCTATGATCCCAACTCTACAGATGAGAAGGAAATAAAGGAAGCTTATGAGTGGCTGCAGAAGTACAATGAGAATGTAGCAGCATACGGCTCCACAGAGCAGAACCTTGTAAATGGCACCATCAGCGTAATGCTGGCATATGACGGCAACACAAAGTGGGCTATGGATCAGATGGGCGACAAGAACTCTCTTGTTATCGCTCCTTTCAAGAAGGATCCTGTACAGCTGGGCATGGATCTTTATGTAATCCCCAAGGGCGCTAAGCATCAGGATCTCGCTTATAAGTTCCTTGACTACATCGCAGACGCTGATGTTATGGCAAAGAACCTTGATGAGTATCCTTACTCCTGCCCGAACGACGCGGCTGTAGAAGCAGCATCCGACGAGTACAAGAACAGCCCTGCATTCAATTTTGATTACAAGGACAACATCTTCTTCCAGAAGGATGTCGGCGACGCTCTTACCATCTACGATAAGTACTATCAGATGCTCAAGGTAAAGGCTCAGTAAATATAAGAGCCTGGGGCGGCCGGATCTATAAAGCAGCAGATGGTTTTCTGCCTTCGGACATACGTTCCGGAGGCAGTTCTTTTGCAGAAAGGGAATATGATGATAAAATTCGATGAAAATGAGGCAGTAAAAAGCGTTCAGGGCGCTCTTGCTCTCCGTCCGCAGATAGAAAATATCGTGGATCAGGAGCTTGCCCGGGGCATAAAAAACATTTCCTGGATCGGCATAGGAGGGACATGGGCCAGCGCCAAGCAGGTCCACGTTCACATGAAGGAAAGATCCGCTCTGGATACATTTGTCACGAATGCAGCTGAGTATCTGACGACCGGCGATCGCAGGATAGGAAAGGGCACCCTGGCGATCCTCTCTTCCGTGAGCGGGACGACAAGCGAGATGATCGCGGCTGTCGATAAGCTCCATGAGGCTGGTGCCCGTGTATTCGCCTTTATAGACACGCCCGGGACCACGCTGACGCAGATGGCCGACGACCTGATCCTCTACGAGAAGAATGAGCAGCTCAAGTTCTTCATGACGGCGGACTATCTCATGTACAAGGCAGGGGAATTCCCGGATTATGAAGAATATTACAGGCAGCTGGACCAGAACCTGGCTCAGGACCTGGCAGATGTGGAAAAGGATGCCGACAGCCTGGCTCAGGAATTTGCCCGCAAGGCAAAGGACAATAAGCTGACATACTTCGTGGGAGCCGGCAATCTCTACGGCGCTGCCTACTCCTATGCTATGTGCTACTGGGAGGAAATGCACTGGATGCGCACAAAGTCCATCCACGCAGCAGAATTTTTTCACGGCATGCTGGAGATCATAGACGAGGATACTCCCGTTGTCGTCCTTCAGGGTGAGGACAGCCAGAGACCGCTTACAGAGCGGGTCATCCGTTTCCTGGACAAGATAAACAAAAACCATACCGTGATAGATTCCAGGGACTACCCTATGCCGGGCATAGATGAGAAATACCGCGGCAGCATCGCCCACCTGATCGTTCACGGCGTGACAAACAGGATCGATGTCCATCTGGAGCATGAGATGGATCACGATATGAACATCCGCCGCTATTACCGCAAGGTAGAGTATTGATGCGGCTGGGTCTGTTCACGGCCGGCTATCAGTACCGGCAGCTGGAGGATGCTTTTCGGGACGCCCGTGACTTTGGCTATGATTACATCGAGCTGTGGGGAGGCTATCCCCACGCCTTCGCGCCGGAGCTGGATGGGGACAGGATCGGGGGCATACTTTCTCTTGCCGAAGAGTATGAGATCCCTGTGGAGATATTTACCCCGGAGCATAACGCCTATCCCTTCAACTACATGCTGGGGGATGAGGGCTGCCGAAGACACGCGGTCTCTTATCTGCAGCTTGCCATAAAAAAGACAAGGGAGCTTGGCGCCGGGAAGATGCTGCTGTCCGTGGGGCACGGAGAAAGCTTCAGGCCGCCAGAGGAGAAGCGCCAGAGGCTGATAAGGACTTTAGAGGAGCTTCTGCCGGCGGCTGAGCGGGAGGACGTTGTCCTTTTGCTGGAGCCTCTGACCCGGTGGGAGTCGGACACCTGCACGAGTCTGCCGGAGCTTTTGTCTGTCCTGGAGGAAGTGGACAGCCCCTTTTTGCAGGGAATCTGCGACCTGGTCGTGCCATTTACCGGCGGGGAGGATCCGGCAGACTATCCAAGAAAGCTGGGCGAAAGGCTTGGCCATATTCACCTTGTCGACAGCGATGGGGTCAGTGAGGATCATCTGATCCCCGGAGAGGGGAAGATCCCGCTGAAAAATGTTCTTAGAGATATCCGGGCAGCCGGCTATGACGGGACGGCGACCATAGAGCTGGTGACAAACTATATCAGCTGCCAGAGCCTGGCCTCACAAAAGGCAATAGATAATGTAAAGGAGATACTGGAATGCATAAAATAGCCTGTATGGGCGACAACTGTGTTGATTATTATGATGCCGCGGGGGAGATGCATTTCGGCGGAAATCCCGTCAATGTGGCTGTCTACTGCGCCCGGCTGGGCCATGAGGCTTCCTACATCGGAGCGGTGGGAGATGACAGCTTTGGCCTGGGAATGCGGCAGGCCATTTCCGGCCGTCAGGTTGACGTGTCTCACCTTCACACGCAGGCTGGCTCCACAGCCCTGACCCATGTGTCTATCGTAGACGGGGACCGGGTCTTCGGGGAATATGATGAGGGCGTCATGGAGGATTTTCACTTGTCAGATGAGGATGTGGCATTTATCAAGGGGCATGAACTGGCTGTCAGCGGCCTGTGGGGCCACTGTCAGGACCGCCTGCAGGAGCTTCGCGGCGCAGGCGTTTACACAGCCTTCGACTGCTCGGACCGGCCGGAGGATCCCATTGCTCTTGAAGCGATCCCGGGAGCGGATATTATCTTCTTCTCTGATGACAGTTCATCAGATGAACAGCTGCGCGGGCGGATCGAAAATATCGCGGCCCTGGGGACTCCCCTCATCGTCCTTGCGACCCGCGGAGTAAAGGGAAGCCTTGCCTGGGATGGCAGCCGTTTTTATGAATACGGCATCCATCCTTGCCCCGTTGTCGATACCATGGGCGCCGGCGACAGCTATATAGCAGGCTTTCTCTGCGCCTGGCTGGACAAAAAGCCTGTTAAAGAGTGCATGGAGGCGGGGGCCATGTCCAGCGCGCAGACTCTTGTGTACGCCGGGGCCTGGTAAAATATTTCCCGGGACGGGTCCTACGCGGACCAGCGCCTGTTCGGGATCGTCAGACAAGACACCTTTTTCTGGTGATTGTCTGACTTTTTTTGTGCGTGACGCGGACCGCGTGGACGTCATCATATTTTAGAGGAGTGTTTTCATATGTCTAAATCAAAAGCAATCATCTCCGTAATTATTGCATCGGTACTTTTTGGCCTGTTTCCCTCTATTCAGAAGCTTATCCTGGCAAATGGTACACCGCCGCTTGTTCTTGTTGTTTGCTGCAATGGGGTCGCCTGTCTTGTCGGACTTGCCGCTTCCATTTTCCGGCACAGGTCACTGAAGCTGACCCGCAGGCAGGTTCCGGCGATCATCCTGGTCGGCTTCTGCGGCCTCTTTCTGACGGATTATCTGCTGGATATCGCTTATACCCTGATACCGGTCGGATATGTTACGATGCTGCACTTTATGTACCCCAGCCTTGTATGTCTGTTCATGGCTCTGCTTTTCCATGAAAGGATCACGAAATGGAAGACCCTGGCAATCATTTCATCTGTCATCGGCCTTGCCCTGCTGGCCGGCGGCGGCTTTAGCGGCAGTATGGCAGGCATAGGGATCGCGGTCATTACCAGCTTCACTTATGTCTTCTATATGATCGCCAGCGATAAGACGGCTGCACGCCAGATCCCGGTTGAAGTCCGCCTTTTCTACAGCAATCTGGTCGTGACAATCGCTGCGGGCATATTTGTTATTGTTTCATCGGGAAAGACTCCCCTTGTTTTCCCGAAAGGGACGGACATCGTGCTGACTCTGATCGTGGGATGCATGCTCGGCACGGCAATTCTCCTGCTCAATGCCGGCCTTGTAACCCTTGGCGCTGCCACAACCTCATTTATCAATATGATAGAGCCGGTCGCCAGTCTTGTGATCAGCTCTGCTGTTTATCGTTACAGTATAACGGCAGCAGCTCTAACGGGCTGCGCCTGTATCCTCTGCTCTCTCGTGTTTACGACTATAAGCGGCGATCATGCATCTTAGCCCCCATTTTCTGCCACTTACCGTCCTTTTGCTGACAAGCCGGCCTTCATCGCCTATAATGACATCAGCAAGGAGGAGATGCCAATGAAGGTCAGGCTGCAGATATCTGATGAATACAAATTGCCGGAGGCAGAGATCCGGGCGGACCATATGACGGAGGAAATTCAGGCTGCCATAGATTTCCTGCAGAATCCGGGAGGCGTCATCACGGTCTATGCTAAGGACAGGATGGTCATTCTCAAAGCGGCCCAGATCTATCTGATCCGGGTAGAGAATGAGAAGACAGTCATCTACACGAAGGAACATTCCTACAAGACCGGAAAGCGCCTGTATGAGCTGCAGAAGCTGCTGGGGAACAGGTTCATGAGGATATCAAGATCAGCGCTTGTAAATCTGAACTATCTGGATCATGTGGAAGCGACGTTCGGGAGCATGATGCTCCTGACCATGAAAAACGGCAGTCAGGAGTATGTGTCAAGGCATTATCTGCCGGAGTTTAAAAGGTTCTTGGGACTTTAGAAAGGGGAAATGAGCTATGAGGAAAATATTTAAGTCATCACTGATCGGTATCGGTATCGCGCTTGCTGTCTTTACCCTGGTGGGAATCGTCTTTGATTTCAGCTTTGGCGGGACATTTCTGATGGAGGGCCACAGCTACACGAAAATGGCCGTCGGCTGCATCCTTGTC
Organism: uncultured Eubacteriales bacterium; assembly: GCA_900314845.1. Taxonomy (GTDB): domain Bacteria; phylum Bacillota; class Clostridia; order Lachnospirales; family Lachnospiraceae; genus UBA2912. The sequence goes on along the minus strand of OMWV01000021.1, from coordinate 126,753 downwards.
GGCATCGGCTTCGGCGCTCCGTCCATCGTGTACGGGAATGACGCTCTTGCCTATCCGCTTCAGGTCAGCCTGCATCTGGGAATCGGATTTGCTGTTCTGATGATCGTTTCCTTCACTGTTGGATGGATACCAGCGAGCCTTGGAATCGGGGCAGCCATCGGATATATTGCGGCGGATCTCGTCTTTGTCCTGCTGATCTGGTTCGGCTTTTACCGCCACTACCGGAAGGAAGCAGAGCTTATGAACAGTAAGATACAGGAAAAGGCAGGCCGCGCAGAATAATATTTGCACGGATTTTATACCGCTTATCCCGGGCCGTGTTATAATAAGAGGGGCAGCAGGGAAACCTGTCTAGCCTCTCATCTTTTTTATGTGGTAAAAGGATTTTTACACCGGAAAATGCGCCCTGTAAACGACATTGCATGCGAAGGGCAGAAAGTGGAAGAAGAAAAGGATAAATAAATGTGGAAGTGTCCAAAATGCGGGAGAGAATTTAAACATACGAATCAAAGCCATTACTGCGGGGGAAAGCCCCATAATATTGATGAGTACATTGAGGCGCAGGATGAAGATAAGAGAGCTGATCTCAGGCAAATGCGGCAGATTATAAGGGCCGCGATCCCGGATGCCCAGGAGCGGATATCCTGGAGCATGCCTACATTCTGGAAACAGCACAATATCTGTCATTTCGCGGCATCCAAAAACCATATCGGTTTTTATCCCGGCCCGGAGGCGGTTGAATATTTTGCCGGTCAGCTTGCGGAATATAAAACATCAAAAGGAACGATTCGCATCCCTTATGGGAAGATAGATAGAGAACTTGTCTTTCAGATCGCTAAGTGGTGCGGCGAGACAGGGCATCACGTTTAAGGGGTGAATCTCAGGATATGAATATCAGAAGAGCCAGGTGGGAGGAGAAAAGACCTATCCGGGATTTTTATAACCATCTGATCATAAAAAATGCCGGGACGATCCACGATATTGGCTGGAAAGTCGATCAGTATCCTTCCGAGGAACTCCTGCGGCAGGCTCTGGAGCGCGGTGAGCTGTATGTGGGCGAGAATAACGGGGTTCTTGTCTGCGTTATGATCCTCAACAGTAGAGGAGGAATGGAGTACGATACCGTTCACTGGAAGATATCCTGCGGCAGAGATGACTTTCTCGTGATCCATGCCCTGGGAGTGGCTCCGGAAGAATTCGGGAAAGGCTATGCCAGGCAGATGGTCCGTTTTGCTGTGGATACAGCCAGGCAAAGGCAAAAAAAGGCCATCCGGCTGGACGTGATCGAAGGAAATGAATCTGCTGCCCGCCTGTACCTTGAGGAAGGCTTTGAATTCATCGAGAACATAAAGATGTACTATGCGGTAACCGGAGAAAGAACGTTTGGGATGTATGAATATCGGGTTGATTGACAGGAGGTGTTTTCATGTGTAATTCAGCACGAAGAGTATTTGTAACTATGATATCCGTTTTCATTGGTTTGATTTTTATTGGCTTTGTCGGATCGAAAAAGGCTTATGCTGATGTGGACTATGACAGAGCCGTAAATGCAGCATATGCCAGCGAGAATAAGACGATAACTTTAACTTTGCCCTGGGATGACGACTATTTCGATGCACAGTATGTGAAATTCACTCCAGCTGCTGATGGATACTATGAACTTTTCTTATACAATCCTTATGGAATCCCCAATGTAGATGATGTCTGGTACGACATATATCCGTCTGTGGATGACGCCTATCTTCAGCAAAATGATGAGGAGTGGATAAACAACACCTATCTCATTGATCAAACTGCGAAATGGAAGTTAGTCAGTCTGAAAAAAGGAAGGACCTACTATGTCAGAGTTGGGTGCTGCTCTTCCAACAGTTCCTATAATACATACAGGTTCATGTACAAGAGACACAGCCATTCATGGACGAGAACAGATTATGAAAAAGGGTCGTTTGAATATTCCGGGAGCGCTGATTGGGAATGCGAGTCATGTAATCAGCGTAAGATGGAATTTTATCCTATGATGAATAAAGTGGTTTTGTCAAGAACGTCGGCGGTTTATACGGGGAGCGTGATCAGGCCTCTTATCACTGTTAAGGATGTTGATGGCAAAAATGTCAATGCATCAAATTATACCGTGTCTTATTCGAATAATAGAAATGTTGGCAGAGCAAAGGTGACAGTCTCAGGGATAGGAAATTATACCGGGAGGAAGACTGTAACATTTAAAATATATCCGAAAGCCACAACGGTTACAAAAGTGACCAGGGCAAAGAAGGCTTTCACAGTAAAGTGGAAGAAACAGGCTGCACAGACAGACGGATATCAGATCCAGTACAGTAAGAATAAAAATTTCAGATCAGGCACCAAGACAGTCATGGTAAAAAACAATAAGACTGTCTCAAGAAAAATCACGAAGCTCAAAGCAAAAAAGAAATATTATGTGAGGGTTCGGACATACAAGAAGGCAGGCAAAGCCAAATACTATTCTTCCTGGAGCAGGGCAAAATCAGTTACAACAAAATAAAACAGAATGGCCGGAGCCTTTCGAAAAGGACTCCGGTCTGATTGTCTAGTGAGAAATTTTCTTGACTTACATTTTCTTCAAATTTATAATACCTGTATAGTTATTTATACAAATTACCCGTATGGGTATTTTTGTTATACAGGGGGATTCGTTATGTACTTGAAGAAAAACATAGGGGTACTGACGCTGATCGCAGTTGTGACTGCCAGCCTCTCGTTCCCCTCGGCGGCAGAGCAGGCCAAGACAGCTGAGACAGTTGAAACAAAGAATGCAGTTGAGACTACCCAGATGGGTGAACAGTTTTCATCGGATGTGACAGAAGAGAGCAGCGAGCAGATTTCTGTGGACATGACAGGAGAGACAGAAGAGGAGACGGTCAAAGAGCAGCCTCTGAAAAAGGCAGTCCGAAGAGCTCCAGCTGCGGATGGGACAAAAACTCTTACGGTCGACGCTTCAGCTGCTGTAGAAGAGGGAAAAACATATACCGATATCCAGAGTGCCATCAATTATCTCCGCTCTCTGGGCGATGAAAATGCGGGTTCGACTACAGATGGCAAGGAAGACGGCTGGACCATCAATGTCGCAGCCGGCACTTACAACAGATTTAATGTGATAAACGGTGTCGACGGCCTGACCATTCAGAGCAGCGCCGGGGCCGAAATTTCGGTACTGGACGGATCATCTATTCCCGATACTGCTATTACATATACAAAGTCTGATGGAAAAACCGCAACAGTATCTGCCAACCAGACGACCCGTATCAACAGCGGCCTTGTTGTAAATGCTTCCAATCTTACCCTGGACGGACTGACATTTGCTATGGGCACGACCAAAAAGAGCTGGCAGGCATCGGCGGTAGAAGCTACGAACGGTGATACTTCTATGGAACGTGCCAACGGGCTGACAGTGAAGAACTGTACCTTCAACGGTTCAGGAACAGGGAACGGTGTTTTCGCGGATAACGGCCTGACCACCTATACGCTGGAAGGGAATACATTTAATAATCTGGACCAGGGTACCTATATGGAGGATTATCAGAAGGCTCCGATGAATGTCACTGTAACCGGCAACAGCTACAGCGGCTGCAATTTTGCCTACCATGGCTCCTTCGATAATAATGTTGATAAGGGTGTCCTCGGCGGAAAGCTTACATTTACAGGGAATACGGTCACCGGGACGAAGGATCTGCGGAACAAGGTGATCATTCAGGATTCATCAGACCGCGGATCGACAGTGGTAGATATTTCAGGCAATACGCTTGACAATGCCCTGATCGGCACGGTCAACCTGGATGATGATAATGACGGACAGGCTGACCTGTCTTCAGATCCTCTTGGAAGCAATACATTTGGTGAGAACAGCTATTACGTTAAGGCGCACGAGCCCGGATCCATAGATTATTACTCGACCTATATCGCTCCTCAAGGCAGTGTAGGGCACTGGAAGCTTACCGGTCTGGATCAGACGGACTGGACGGATGAGCAGAAGAAAGTGGTCCAGGATGCTCTTGACAAGGCGAATGCAGAGCAGAGCAATAAGCTGAGTATCACGGGAATAGACGAGAATAATCTGATCCATACATTTACCTGGTTTAAAAATGCCGTTTACTGGGAGACATATCCTCATGGGAATCTTGAGATCAGCAAGAAAGTCGAGGGTTCTGATACAGACCAGGCTTTCAGTTTCAAGATTACCTTGTCCGGACAGACTGTGGATGGCAAGGATCTGGCCCAGGTGACTCAGACATACGGAGATATCGTTTTTGAGAACGGTCAGGCACAGTTTACCCTGAAAAATGGGGAGAGCAAGAAGGTAACCGGTCTTCCTGTAGATGTAAAATATACGGTCGAAGAGGTCGATGCGCCGGAAGAGTTTACGGTAAGCTCGGAAAATGAGACGGGAACTATAAAGGAGAACGATAAGATTGCCGTAACATTTACAAATAAGGTGAAAACTCCTGATCAGCCGGAGACGGAAACGGAGACAGATCAGCCGGAGACGGAAACGGAGACAGATCAGCCGGAGACAAAGCCCGAGCAGCCGGAAACAAAGCCGGATCAGCCGGAGACGAAACCGGATCAGCCGGAGACTGAACCGGAGACGAAGATCATCAATAATAAGGTCGTGAAGAAGGAAGTCGTTGTGCTGAAGCCCGTGGAGAAGGAGACTGAGTCCGCAAGCACGGCTGTCGAGACTGGCGATAATTCCAATCTTGTTCTCTGGGTCGTTCTTTTCCTGGCAAGCGCGAGCGCAGCAGGACTTGGCATCTATGCATTTAAGAAGCAGCACTAATTTTTGAAGCATTGGGAGGCAGCTGCATCTTACAGATAAATATCGATTCATAAAGGGGGCTGTTCCTGTCAAAAGGGAACAGCCCCTTTCGGGCCAGCGGGGAATTTTTTTTGAGAAATCATGGATATACGCCTGTATTTATAGTAATATTTTATGTAGACAGCATCTATAGTGATCTGAAACTTAGGGAGGACGGATAGTATGAGAAAGAAAATCTTCAGACACGTGATAGCATTTGCAGTATCTATAGCGGCAGCGGCCGCCTTGACGGTTCCTGCGGCGGCGTCCACTTCTTATGAGACGGTGGAGGACAACAATTACGGGAAATATTCCTATGTGTCAAAGTTGAACGTGATCTACCGGGTCGATATGAAGAAACGCAGTTTTAAGAAGATAAAGACATTTAAAGGGGTCACGAATATTCACTACATCAGTTACAGGAAGGGTTATCTTTACTTTGTACTGAATAAATATAAGGGCAGTGACATGGCATGCGATTATATTTACCGGATGAAGACAAACGGAAAGAGCCTCAAGAAGCTGGCCGTGGGCAGTCAGCCGGCCATCATGGGCGGGAAGATCTATTATCTGGCTGGCCTAAGGCATGGCAGCGGCGGCGACGCCTATACGACTGTGCGCGGCATCAACAAGATGTCCTTAAACGGCAGCGGGAAGAAGAGACTGCTGACCGGTACAAATGTGACAGATCTTGCCTGTGCATCCGGCAGGATCCGCTATAAAACATCAGATAATATATACAAGGTGAGCGCTCTGAATACGGATGGAAGCGCGTCGACACTGAATATAAACTGGGACGGCAATTCACCGATCATACACTCATCAACAGATAAGCTTCTTCTGGAATACCCCTCCTCTACCTATCAGCAGGGTCTTAGTGAGAGCGGCAAGTCTCTGGTTGCGAAAATAAATGATAACGGGTATCTGTCAAGAGGATACAGGAGCCTGGGATTTATGAACGGCTGCGGTTTTTACCGTTCCACCACTCTCTCCAGCGGTCGTGTCACAGGAACCCTTTATATGTTTAAGACAGGGGAAAATGCCAAAGGAAAGAAGGTAAAATACCTGAAAAACGGTTTCCCCATGGACGTGCTGGCTGTCAACAAGGGCTCGATCGTTCTGGCTCAGACCTATAACGGCGGCGGCAACAAGAATGCTGCTATTTCCGTTATGAAGACAAACGGAAAAGGCTATCGGGTCGTATCGAAATATTTTCAGTGGTAGGGAATGAATAAGATAAAAAAAGCGGCAGTGACCGTGCTGCTTCTTGCCTCCCTGCCCCTTGCGGCCTGTCAGAAGAGGGCAGGAGTGCCCGCGCAGACAGAGGCGGAGCAGACAAAAGCAGAGCAGACAAAGGCAGAGCAGACAAAAGCGGCGCAGACGGAGTCTGAGACTGGGGTGGGCAGAGGAGACAGTTATCACTATCTCTCCCACATAAATGTCCGCTGTCAGGATAATAAGACTGTCTCAGTGGGCCTTTCTATGGATCCGGTTCCTGAGGAGTACATGAGGCAGCCCTCTCGCCATGGCAGACTGGAGAAGTTTTATTATGAGACGAATACCTACGGCCTTTACGGGAGAGAAGAGGAGAAGATAAAAAAATATGCCGAGGTATACCTGCCTTACGGGTATGATGAGTCCGAGAAGTACAATGTCATCTATCTGATGCACGGGGCGGGCGGCACGCCGGAGCGCTTCTTCGGGTCTGCGGATAAGCCCAGAGATTTTAAGTATATCGTCGACAATATGATAGACCGGGGCAGCATCCAGCCGGCCATATTTGTGAGCCTGACCTACTATCCGGAACGGGGGATGGATCATGAGGAGGACTGGGACGCTCAGTATACGAAGTACTATTATCAGGAACTGAGAAATGACGTGCTTCCCCAGGTCGAGTCCCATTACAGCACATATGCAGAGAGCGTAGACGAACAAGGCCTGAAGGACTCCAGATGGCATCGGACATTCGGAGGATTTTCTATGGGAGGCGTTACGGCCTTTTACCGGCTGACGGACTGCCTGGACTATTTCCACTCCTTCCTGGCTATGAGCGGGAGCCTTTACTGGGGGCCGGATGCCATGGAAAGCGGCGCCGGTCAGGACTTTGGCGCCAGATATATCATGGAGGCCGCGGCAGACCAGGGCTATACGAAGGATGATTTCTTCCTCTACACCTGCACCGGGTCTAAAGACTTTGCCCGGGATATCATGGAGCGGCAGATCGCCGGTCAGAAGGATCACCCCGAATTTTTCTCCTACGGGGAGGATGGAGAGACTGCCAACACCGCCTTTCTCATCGCTGACGGGGAAGAGCATCACGGAAGCCACGGCACGAACCGGTATCTTTACAATGCTCTGCCCATATTTTCGGCTATCATGGGAGGGCAGGACCAGTAAGGAGTATTATGACAAAAAAGAACGGCAAGGCGGAATTTTTAAGATTTATTTTCAGCATTATCATTATACTCTATCACTGCGGCCGGCTGATAGCGAATAAGGAGCTGATCGGCTTCGGATCCTTTGCCGGAGGCTATATCGGGGTTGAATATTTCTTTGTCCTTTCCGGATTTCTCATGGCGAGTTCTATGGCAAAGAGGGCGCAGCCGGAAGATCATATGAAAAATGCCGGCCCGGCCTTCCGCCGTTTTATGTGGGGCAAGATAAAGAGGATATTTCCCTATCATCTTCTGGCCTTCATCCCTCTTTACATTGAGGATATCTGGCTGAACAGGTACAGCGCCCTGCAGCTGATCAAGGAGACCATAGACCTGATACCGGGATTTTTCCTCATTCAGAAGCTGGGCTTTGAGTTCCATAACCTGAATTCTGTTGAATGGTATATTTCGGCCATGCTGATTGCCATGGCGGTCATATTTGTGATCAGCTATCTCAATTTTGATTTTTATTCCAAATGCATTGCTCCCCTCCTGGCCTTTATCATCATCGGCTGGCTGCTTCATGACTACGGGACGGTGACCGGTGCCTCCAGCTGGGATGTCTTTGGCTATCGGTGTGTGTGGAGGGCTTTTGCCGAGATAAATGCCGGTTTCTTTGCCTATCACATCGCGCAGTTCCTGAAGAAGGACAGGCCCACGCGGGGGGAGAGAAGATTTTTGGCTGTTCTCGAGTTTTTGAGCGCCGCGCTTGTTATCCTTTATGGTATGTATGACATGGACGGGACCTATGACATCTTTCCCATCATCGCTGTGATCATTTTTATCAGCATCTCTTTCTCCGGTATCACGCCGGGCGGGGATCTCTTTGACAAAAAAGCGGTATTCTTCCTTGGCAGGCTCAGCTTTCCCATGTATCTGATGCAGCTCTTCTCTATCTATCTTGTGAGGGAAGTCATGGAGGGCAGCAGCTATTTTCTGCAGTTTTCAGCGGTGATCGCTCTTACATTCGGCCTCTCTCTTGTCTGTCTGCTTCTGGGAGACAGGCTCATGAAGGCTATAGACAGGTCGGCATTAAACCGCCGGCTTAGCGCGTAAAGCGGGTACAGGAGGAAAGACAGGACTTTGGAGCATGCGGGCAGTTATCAGGAGATAGGAATAACGGATATTAAGGGCATAAAAGCCGGCCATGCGCAGGACTTTCAGGCGGGAACGGGCTGTACAGCCATTATCTGCGAGGAGGGAGCCTGCGCGGGTGTCGATGTGGGCGGCGGAGGCCCTGCCTCCCGGGAGACGGATCTTTTGAGGCCGGGAAATCTTGTGCAGGCTGTCCACTGCATCATGCTGTCCGGGGGCAGCGCCTATGGCCTGGAAGCGGGGTCCGGAGCCATGCAGTATCTGGAAGAGAGGGGTGTCGGCCTTCCCACCCGGGGCGGTCTCGTCCCCATCGTCTGCGGTGCCTCCCTTTTTGACCTGGGGGTGGGCGATCCCCGGGTGCGGCCGGATAAGGCCATGGGCTATGAAGCCTGCAAAAACGCGGAAAGCGGCTCAGAGCCTGCCATGGGATCGGTCGGTGCCGGGACAGGAGCCACCGTCGGCAAGCTTCGCGGGCCGGACTACATGATGAAATCGGGCCTTGGCATATACGGTCTGCAGCTGGGCAGGGTTCAGTGCGCGGCGATCGCGGCGGTTAATGCCTTCGGAGATGTAATAGATTATGATACGCACAGGCCTCTTGCCGGTCTGCTGCGCCCGGATAAGAGCGGGATTGGCAGCACGCACCGGGAGATGCTAAAGGGGCTGGCAGCCGGAGAAAGCGCTGCGGACAATGATTTTCTGGCTGTCCAGAATACGACTCTGGGCGTCATCGTCACCAACGCGAAGCTGACGAAGGCTCAGTGCGGCAGGCTGGCAAGGATAGCTCAGGACGGCTATGCCAGGGCCATTATCCCGGTACACACCAGCATAGACGGGGATATGATATTTGTCCTGGCAACGGGCCAGGTTTCGGTATCCCAGGACGCCCTGGGGGAACTGGCATCTGAGGTCATGGCAAGAGCCATCTGCCGCGCGGCGGCATCCGCAAAGCCCGCCTTCGGCCTGAAGGCGGCCTGCGATTTTATGCCTTAGATTCCTTATATTGTACGAATAAATCTGTCAAATGCTGCCTGTCCGGCAGCATTTCTTTTATATACGCCGGCGTCTTCCAGAACCTGCAAAAAGGCCATACCGATCTCTTTGCGGAGGATCTGGTCTATATTTTCCTCATTTATCAGAGAATACTTTTCCTTCAGACTCTCAAACCAGACGGCGTGGGGTGCAGCCAGAGCGTCAATACTGGGATTTCTGCCTGCCAGGACAGTTTTCTTAAGGGCAGCCATCTCTTTCTTCAGCCTGGCGGGCAGAACGGCAAGCCCCATGACTTCGATAAGGCCTATATTTTCCTTTTTTATATGGTGAAGCTCCTGGCGGGGATGAAAAAGGCCCAGGGGGCGGTCTTTTGTCGTCAGATTATTCCTCAGGACCAGGTCAAGCTCATAGGAGCTGCCCCTTTTCCGGGCGATGGGAGTGACCGTGTTGTGCATCTGCCCCTGAGTCCGGGCATAGATAAAGGCATCCGGGTCGGAGTAGTCCCTCCAGGAGGAAAGGATCCTCTCTGCCAGCTGGATGATCCGGCCGGTATCGGGCCCGGCAAGGCGGATGCAGCTCATGGGCCACCTGACGATGCCGGCCGCGAGGTCTTCAAAGCCGGGGACCGTAAAATGTCTTTCTATGGGAGCATTTTCCATGGCGAAATGGTAACGGCCCCCCTGAAAATGATCGTGGGAGAGGATGGAGCCGCCGACGATTGGCAGGTCGGCGTTCGAGCCGATGAAATAGTGGGGGAAGGCCTTTACAAAATCAAAGAGGCGGACAAATGTCTCGCGGCTGATCTTCATAGGCCTGTGGCAGGAAGCCAGGACGATGCAGTGCTCATTATAGTAGACATAGGGGGAATACTGGAAGTACCAGTCTTCTCCGCCAAGAGTCAGGGGGATGACCCTGTGATTCTCCCGGGCGGGGTGGTTCATCCGGCCGGCGTAGCCTTCATTCTCCCGGCAGAGCTGGCACTTTGGATAGGCAGATGCCGGGGTATTTTTTGCCGCGGCAATTGCCCGGGGATCTTTCTCCGGCTTGGAAAGGTTTATGCTGATGTCAAGATCTCCGTAGGGGGTGGGACATTTCCATTTCAGGTCCCGGCAGATCCGGTATCTGCGGATATAATCCGTGTTCTGGGAGAAGGTGTAGTACCAGCTCGCCGCCTCTTTCGGGTCCTTGTGGTACAGGGAGCGGAATCTGTCTATCACAGCGGAAGGGCGGGGGGTTAAGACCCCCATCAGGCGGGTGTCAAAAAGGTCGCGGCCTGCGGGAGAATCCCCCTGCACGGCGCCCCTTTTGCAGGCATCGTCTGTCAGAGCAGTCAGGACAGCTTCCAGCCGCCTGCCCTTTTTTATGTCTTCTTCCGTAAATGTGTCAGCCAGGGCAAGGGCGCCCTCTGCGCTTCCCGCGAAATCATCCCTGCCCATGACCATCAGAAGCTGATTGATGGTATAGACAAGATCTTCCTGCCGGATCAGGCCGGCTGCCAGTCCGTAAGCTGCAAGTTCTTCAAGAGCTCTGTCCGTACGATCCATTTTTCGTCTCCTGCCTTTCACTTTATCTGCCGCGGGCCGCCTCCGGCCTGCATGACGTAAAAATCTGCCTTTTTCCCGATTTCTTTCTCATAGGCGCGTCCCACCCGGTCTATGAATTCCGAGACGGCCTTGTTCTCAACGATAGAGACCGTGCAGCCGCCAAAGCCCCCGCCTGTCATCCTGGAGCCGATGCAGCCGGGTATCTTCCAGGCCTGGCTGGCCAGGGTGTCAAGCTCCGGGCCTGTCACCTGGTAATCCCGGCTCAGTGAGATGTGGGATTCCTTCATCAGCTGACCGAAACGTTTCAAATCTCCCGCTCGCAGGGCCTGCAGGGCATCAATCGTGCGGGCGTTTTCATATACCGCGTGCCTGGCCCGCCTCAAGAGGATGGGATCTGCCACCGCCTCTTTGCACTGTTCAAATTCAGCCGGGCTCATGTCGCACAGATGATGGATATTTTTCACCCTCTGAAAAGCGGCAAGGGCCTGTTGGCACTCCTGCCTCCTGTCATTATAGGCGCTTTGCGCCAGGGAATGTTTTTTGTTCGTATTTGCGATGACAAGACTTGCCCCGTCCAGGTGGAGGGGGACATAGGTGCAGGAAAGGCTTCCTGTATCCAGAAAGAGGGCTTTGCCTTCCCGGCCATTGGCACAGGCAAACTGGTCCATGATGCCGCAGGCAACCCCGTTATATCTATTCTCGGATTCCTGGCAGATCAGGGCCATGGCCCGGTTTGTCAGGGAAAGCCCGAAGAGACTGCGGACAAGGGCGCCGGTCAGAACCTCCAGGGAAGCGGAGGAGGAGAGACCGGAGCCTGAGGGTATGTCTCCCCAGACGGCCATGTCCAGCCCCTGGTCTATGGCAAATCCTTTTTCGCGCAAGGTATGGATGACGCCCGCCGGGTAGCTGGCCCAGCCTTTGGGAAGGCCCGGCCCCAGCCTGTCCAGGGAGGTCTCGTAGACCCAGCTGTCCGGGAAATTGAGGGAGTAAAGGCGCAGCCTGCGGTCTTTCCGCCTCCGGGCGGCCCCGTATGTGCCGATCGTCAGGGCGCAGGGAAAGACGTGTCCTCCGTTGTAATCTGTATGCTCGCCGATCAGGTTGACCCGGCCGGGGGCAAAAAAGACCCGGGCCCTTTTGCCCGGGCCGAATTTCCCGGCAAATGCTTCAAGCAGAACGTCTGTCCTTTCATTTTCCGTCATGATGTTTCCTCTGAGGAAGAATTTTCCTCTTCCATAAAATAGATCCGGGCGCTGAAGTCAGCGAAATATCTGGTCTTTTCGTTGTAGCCGGTGCCTGCGTAGGCAGGAAGGAGGCTTATGCCCGCGTCCATGAGGAGGGCTCCCCCTGCTCTTACGTCTTCCACTTCCCCTGGCATGGACACAAAATGCGCCAGGGCCGTGTGCAGGGCTCCGCCCGGCCTGACGTGGACGGGGGATGCCGTGTTTACAAGACCGCCGAATTCTCTGATATCCCTTTTTATCTCTATATTGTAAAGGTGATAGCGCTTTTTCCTGTCCAGGCCTCTGGCGTGAAAGCGCTCATAGGGCTGGTTGGGACCGGCCAGCTCCTGCAGGATCATACCAACAGCCCGCTTTTTGTCCGGGCTGACACAGGTCCACTCGTGGATATTGCCTGTCCTGCCCCGGTAGAATATGCCTGTCTGCAGGAGGCTTCTCCATTTTTTGTAGAGACAGATCTGCCTTTTTATCTCCCCCAGCTCCTTTTTCCCCGGGTCGCACAGGTTGAGCTCATAGCCCAGGATCCCGAAGGCGGCGACGGCAAAGCGAGTGTCCAGGGGACTTTTTCTCAGGGTCTGATGATTGGGACTTGCGCTGATATGGCTTGTCAAAACGGACATGGGGTAGCCGAAGCTGTAACCCTCCTGGATGTGCGCCCTCTGCATGGGGTCTGTGTCATCGCTGGCCCAGATCTGGGGAAAATAGCAGAGCATGCCCAGGTCAAAGCGGTTCCCTCCCGACGCGCAGCCCTCGAAGAGAATATGGGGATATTCTTGTGTCAGAGTTTTCAGCATGCGGTAAAGTCCCAGGATGTAGCGGTGGGCAGTCTCTCCCTGTCTCTGGGCAGGCAGATAGCGGGAGTAAACGTCGGAGAAGATCCGGTTCATATCCCATTTTACATAGTCTATGTCCGCCCCGGAGAGGACAGAGCGCATGACATCCGTCATATGATCGACAACTGTAGGGTCTGCCAGGTCCAGGATCCTCTGGTTACGGCCCTCTGAGTGAGGCATGCCGGGGATATCCATGGTCCATTCCGGGTGGGCCCGGTAAAGATCGCTGTCGACATTTACCATCTCCGGCTCCAGCCAGATGCCAAAATCCAGGCCCAAAGCGTGGATCTTGTCCGACAGCCCCTTCAGGCCGCCGGGCAGCTTCTTCTTGTTTGCCGTCCAGTCCCCCAGGGAGCAGTTGTCTGAATCTCTCTTTCCGAACCAGCCGTCATCCAGCACGAAGAGTTCTATGCCCACATCCTTAGCCGTCCTTGCCAGTTTGAGGAGCTTTTTCTCATCGAATTTAAAATAGGCGGCCTCCCAGCTGTTGATAAGGACCGGGCGCAGCTTCTTTTTCCATTCTCCGCGGACAATATGTTCTCTGACAAAGCGGTGCATGGACAGGCTCATGCCGGAAAAGCCATGGCCAGAGTAGGTCATGACGGCTTCCGGCGCCTCAAAATCCTCCCCGGGGGCCAGAAGAAAACTCATGCCCTGGGGGTTTATGCCGCTGACAAAACGGGTCCTGCCCATGGAGCCAGCCTCAAGGGCCTCATAGTGATTGCCGCTGTATATCAGGTTCAGGCCCCAACAGGGTCCCGCCTCCTCTGTCGTTTCTTCTTTCGAAAGCATGACGAAAGGATTGCAGCGGCTGGAAGAAGAGCCGGTAAAAGAAGCATTTACCATTTTACCGGCATGGACCGGTGTGTCGCAGCGGTCCATCTCCCTGGCCCAGGCCCCGGTAAAGTTTGAGAATATATAGTCTCTTCCGGGAAGATCCAGCTGGGTACTCATCAGTCTTTCCAGCCGGACCGGGCTTTTTGATGTATTGATCAGGCGGCTGGACCGGCAGATCACATCGCAGTCCTCGAAGACAAAATAATGCAGTTCCAGGGTAAGATCGTAATTTTTATCCTTTAGGGTCAGGGTCAGGTGATCGCAGCTGCCGGCCGATCCCGGCAGGGTCTTATAATCCCCCTTTTCCTCATCCCGGCAAAGCCGGGCCTCCTCGAAAAGGAAATCGCAGGTCCTGCCTCCGTCTGCGTGGATCAGGTCCACGAAGGGTTCCCTGATATCGCCCTTTCCATAGGAGGACATCTCCAGACTGCTGTCTTCCAGGGTCAGCTCCGGGTGGTCCGGGTCGTAGGAGATGGAGTTGCCGAAGGGAAAGACTCTCTTCTGGCTCAGGGCCCGGGCATCCTGAAGGATCTGGGCATCTGTTTGGTCCTCCCGGCAGATAGCCGGGCCGTAGACAAGGTGCTCCAGGTGTCCGGTCTCAAGGACCTGAAACAGGTAAGAGCTGCCCGGTGTTGAAAGCAGATAAACGTTCCCCGCGATCCGGATCATAGGTCTTGCCCGCCTTCCTTGTCAAGCTTTGCTTCAATCTGGGCCATTTTCCCGTCATCCAGCTTGTAAAAGCGCTTAAAAATGATGAAGGCAGCCACAAGCAGAATGGCGGGCGGGATGGTCATCCACACGCGCAGGCCGGAGAGAGCGCCGGCACTCTGGACGGCGGCCTCCGGATCCAGGCTGATCCAGTCCAGGGCAAGGCCTGAGAGAAATGCTGCCAGGCCGGAGGCCAGTTTTACCGTAAATGTCTGCATGGAAAATATGACAGATTCCTCGCGGGTGCCATTTTTGACTTCTCCGTAATCAACAGAGTCGGACAAGAAGATGGTCAGCATGACGTTGAGGACTCCGTAGCCCGCATATACCAGCATGCCCGGGATGAGAAGGACGGCCCAGGCCCCCTTGTAGGCTCCGGAAAATGCCATCGCCAGCAGGATGATGAAGCCAATCACCTGGACGGCAACGCCCAGGGAGAAAAGGCGGAGTTTTTCTATCTTTTTTCTAAGAGCCGGGACAAGGAGCATGAATATGACCTGGCTGAGGAAGCAGCCGGCGGTGAATATGCTGTAGACGTCCGTATCTCCCAGGTCGAACTGGAAGAAGTAGAGGATCAGATTGCCCACGATGCCCAGAGCCATGTAGACCAGGATGACGGCAGAAGCGACCGTCATGGCCTGATCGTTGCGGAAAAGGGAGACGAACATCTGGCGGATGCCGACGGATTCCATTTCCTCCGGCCTCTTCTCCGGTACGTTGAGGACGAATACCAGCTCGCTGACCACAAATACGATGGCTATGATGAGAGCCCAGTACTTAAAGCCCAGCCAGTAGCCGGCCAGGGCGCTGGTCCCCGAGAGAAGGGGGACGACGATCATGGTGAGGACAGTGGGAACTGCATCTCCTATGCCGGCTGCGGACCTGGCGAAGCTGGAAAGCTGCTCCCTGTCCTTGCCCGGGCTTGTGATCGCAGGGATCATGGACCAGAAGGGGATATCCATGAGAGTATAGGTCACGCCCCATGCGATATAAAATACTGCCATCCAGATCCGCATGGGGCTGTCCCCCATGCTTCTGGGCACGGCGAAAAGGGCGTAGATGGTCAGGGCGTTTAATACGGTGCCGGACATGATCCAGGGGCGGAAGCGGCCAAAGCGGGTCTTTGTCCTGGCAACGACAATGCCCATGAGAGGGTCGTTGAAGGCATCGAATATGCGGGCGCCCATGAGGACTGCCCCGATAAAGGCGGCATTCATGCCCAGAACGACATTATAATAGTAGAGAAGATAGTTGTTGACCAGCATGTAGACGATATCCTTGCCGAAGGCGCCCAGACAGAAGGCCAGTTTATTTCTTACACTTAGATTCATTATTTTCTCCTGATCCTGTTCTCTTTCTTCAGTTCCATAGCAATCTTTACGCACTTGTAAGCTCCATCGTAAATGCCGATGGACTTGTTTGTGACGATATTTTGGCACATCCTTCCCAGAAAGTTTTCATCTTTCATGAAAAGGCGGACCATCTGCAGGGTATGGGGGATATCGCCGCACTCCAGCGTTCCGTCCCCAATCTCGGCCGAGTGGATGGCTCCCCACTTCTCATGTCCCCCGATCCTGTGGATAAAGAGCTTGGGAACGGGGTAGAAGCTGAGCTCGCTGGGCTTTGTCACAAGTACGTCTGCGCTGCGCATGAGCAGGTTCGTGGCATAGACCGCCTCGAAGATATTTTCGTGCCAGAAGGCATGCACGCCGGTCACATCCCCGGTCAGGGCATGGGTGCAGAAGCTCTCTGTTTCCTCCCAATTATTAAAATGCTCTTTTGAGAGGGCTGCCAGTCCGGGAATGCTTTCCCTCAATTCCATCCACACATTCTTGTAATCGCCTGCGTTCACATAGAGGACGGCCTTCTTCCTGCGGATGGCCGGCATCAGATATCTTATGATGGCAGCGAATATTTCCCTCTGAGCCCCCGCCCCTCCTATGGTGAGCAGAAAACGCATGGGCCTGCGTGCCTCTTTTCGGGCGATCCGGGCAGCGCAGTCCTTCTCAATATTGCGCACGAGCTCGTCATCCACATAGTGGCCGGTGTAGATGAGGCTGCCGCCGGGCATGGGACGCAGCACTTTACTGCCCTGCATGCCGTTTAAGATCCTGTATCCCTGGTAAGACTGGTGGGTCTGGACCGTGTGAACGCTCCCCTGGGCCAGGTGCAGGGCCATGGGCCAGTTGTCGGGGATCGCGTTTACCACATACTTCATGCCCGCGTGGACTGCCGCCTGGGAAGGCCAGGCATGTGTGCCGATCACGGGGATATCCTTGGGGATATTCCGGTAGACGGCAGACATGATCTCCGCATTCTTCTGGTCAGACGCGTTGTAGGAGAGCCTGCGGAAACCCTCGTAATTCACGGGCTCCCATACGAGCCTGTTGAAGAGGGCGCTTTTCTGAGAGATGCGCGACCCCAGGGAATAGAGGTCGTTCTGCGCGCTTATGATCTTTGTGCAGGCTGTCTGGGGGAAAGAGTTGAGGTCAAACCAGTAGGGCTTGTATCCAAGAGCATGGGCACAGGAAGCCATAGCCATGGATATGCGGTAATGGCCGTAGCCCATGCGGATATTTCCCACGATGATCCCTTTTTCCCTGTCAAATGCTTCGTCTCCTTTTTCCCTTCTATCCTGATAAAGCCTGATATCGCTCACCCCAAGAGCAGGCCCCAGATAGGGATTCTTCTTTAAGACGGTATGATACGAGGCATGTTTATCGTCCCCGAACCGGCGGGCATAGCCGGCCTTTGAGCGCAGGGCTTTTTTATAATCTGTTCGGCTGATCTTGTTGCCGAAGATCATTTTTGATCTGTCTGTCATCTCTTCCTCCCGGTATTCCATATAGAAATTCTTTGTGTATCCACAAAAAAACATACTAAAATTATACTATTCTGTCAAGATTTTACTCTTGCTGCCTGCACTTAATTTGATGCATGCAGGAGAAGAATTATCTGGTATTATAGATAGGAATAATATGAAATATCTTATTGCCCTTATGGGCGGAATGGAGATTCATATGGAAGAAAAACGTGAACAAAGCGGTACATCCGTATTTTCAAATGCTTTGATCTGGTTCAGCTGCGCCGTGTCTGTGGCTGAGCTGCTGACCGGTACGGAGCTGGAGCCCCTGGGGATGAAGATGGGCCTTCTTGCCGTGCTGGCCGGCCACGCTGCCGGCTGCCTGCTCCTGATAACGGCCGGCCTTATCGGGGCATACGCCGGCAAAAATTCCATGCAGTCCGTGGGTCTGTCCTTCGGCAGCGGGGGCAGCAGGATATTTGCCGCCCTCAATGTCTTTCAGCTTGTCGGCTGGCAGGCTGTTCTCATCTATACAAGTGCCAGGTCAGCAAACGGTATCTTTCAGATGGGAGGATGGGCCTGGGCCCTGATCATAGGTGTGCTGACCTGTGTCTGGATCCTGCTGGGCAGGAGAACGCTCAGACTTTTTAATGCCGCGTCCGCCCTGATCCTTTTTATGCTCATCGCCGTCCTTTGCCGGGTCATATTTGCGGGCGGCGGGGCAGCGGCAGGGCCGGAGAGCGGGCAGGTCATGTCATTTGGCATGGGCTTTGAGCTTTCCATCGCCATGCCCCTTTCCTGGCTGCCCATGATCAGCGACTACACCTATAAGGCCGCCCGCCCTGTCAAGACGGCGGTCGTCTCTTCCATCGTCTACTGTCTGGCCGGGAGCTGGATGTACATTACGGGTCTGGGGGCTGCCTGCATGACCCATGAGACAAGTATAGATGCCGTCGTGCTGGCGGCAGGTCTTGGGACAGCTGGTCTCATGATCATCGTGCTCTCCTGCGTGACGACAAATTTTATAGACGCCTTTTCCTGCGGGGAGTCGACTCTCGCCCTGACAGGGGAGGGGTCTGACAGCGATAAGATCAGAAAGGCTGCCGGCATCATGGACACAGTCGTGGGCACAGCTCTTGCCGTTATATTCCCTATAGACAATATTTCAGGCTTCCTTTATCTGATCGGATCTGTCTTTGCCCCCATGATCGCCGTGCAGGCTGCGGACTTCTTCATCTTGCGCCGGCGCTATAAGTCAGTCCTTTATAAAGGAAGGTTCGACATAGCCGCCTTTGCCGTCTGGGCGGCAGGATTTGTCATATACCGGCTTTTGATGAGGGTGGATACCCCCGTCGGAAATACGCTGCCGGATATGGTGATCACCATGCTGCTGACCATTCTTGTCCGGAAGATCACATCTCGTAGATAAAAAAAGTCATAATTTTTTCGCTCCGCAGTATAGTATTGATATAATATCTTGTCAAGACTGCAGACTTTGTTTTATAATATGATAATATGAGCAAAGAGAAATATTCAGATCCGGGCAGCCGGGTCTGCGGATAAGCAGAGGGAGAGTTATGAGAAAGAGGGAGATTCCCATTTTGATCGCGGTCATGGCTGCGGTCCTGGTCCTGTGCGGCTGGAGGATGAATGACTATCACACAAGATGGATAGATTCCATGCGTCAGAGCGCGGTAAAGAACCTGCAGGAGCAGGTAGATGAGGATGCCTACACAAAGGCAGGCTATCAGAAAGTCTCTAAGATAGAGAATGAGGCCAAGGTCAAGCTTCAGAAAGCGGTGAAGCGGGAAGAAGCCGAGAAGATCACAGGCGCCGCCAAGGTCCAGATCAGCAAGGTACAGACCAGGAAGCAGATCCGGGCTATGCAGAACCGCTATGTGAAAAAACTCAGGAGCTATGTAAACCTTGATAATTACAGGGATGAGCAGAAGAAGGAGATCAATGATCTGATTGCCTCTGCCAAGAAGAAGATCAGGAAGCATGAGACAAGGGTTAAGATCAGACCCATCGTCAAGAAGACGAAAAAGGAGATCGACAAGATCCAGACGGATGCTCAGCTGACCAAGAAAGAGGAAGAGGAAAGGAAAGCGGAAGAGGCCAGACAGGCTGCTCTTGCTGCGGCCCGCCGGAAAGCGGCTGCCAGGGCCGCGGCCGCCAGAAGATCCTATTCCAAGAAGAGTTCAGGATCCTCTTCCAGAAAATCATCAGGCAAAAGCGGAAGCAGTTCAGGAGGCTGTATAGGCGATGACGCAAAGAATTTCTATTAATGCCTTCGGACGTCTGCGGATAGCAGCCTGCTTTGCCATCATTGTCCTTCATTCTCTCTTTGCCTCGACCGTATATTTCGGCGACTGGATGAGCGCATCCGATGTCATGGCTGAGAAGATAGCGGAACACATGCTTATGTGGGCTGTCCCGGTTTTCCTCATGATCACGGGAGCGCTGCTGCTGGATCCGGACAGGGAAGTTTCATTTGGCAAGCTTTTTGGAAAATATTTCAGGCGGATCGCTCTTGCCCTTGTCTGTTTTACATTTATCTTCCAGGCTCTCATGGTCTGGAAGGAGGGGGAGAAGGATCTCATATCCGGCTGGCTGAAGAGCCTGCTGACAGGTCAGGGCTGGCCTCATATGTGGTATCTCTACCTGATGATCAGCATCTATCTTATGATGCCCGCCTATAAAGCGATCACCAGGAATGTGTCAGATAAGGTCATACTCTATCTGATCATCCTTTGCCTGGTATTTTTGTCTATCGGACCGGTTTTAAATACCCTGGGATACGGGATCGACGCATTTTCCATCCCGGTATCGACCATCTATCCGGTCTACCTTTTCATCGGATATTACGCTTACCGGCACAGGATGAAGATGCCTTTTGCCCTGATCCTTACAGCGGCAGCCTCGGCAGCGATCATCTATCTTGCCTGGCTGTCGGCCGGCGGTCTGATCTCCTGGGATGCCGGGAAGGAGATAGCAGAGCACAGCGCGGAATACTGGTCCATCCTCGTTGTCCTGCAGGCAGTCGGGGTCTACAGCATTTTCCTCAATATCAGATGGAGAGAGGATGCTATTGTTAATAGTATAGACAAGTGTACATTCGGTATCTACCTGATCCACATGATAGGGATAAGGGCTGTCATGAAGTGGCAGAATGTCAATCCCTATGAGTATGGGCCGTTTTTCTTTATTGCACTTGCCATTATTTTGTTCTTTATATCGTATTTTGTTACACTTGCACTGAGGAAGATCCCAAAACTTCATCTGCTGTAAGGGTTCAGAATATATTATTAAGAGGAGGAATCTATTCATGAAAAAGAGAAAATTGATGCTGGCATCTCTGCTGGCAGCTCTGTGTATCAGCGTAGTTCCGGGTTCAGCCTTCGCGGCAGAGACAGGGAACCAGACGGCCGAGACGGAGCAGCCCCAGACAAAGGCTGAAACGGAAACTGAAACTGAAACAGAGCCGGAGACAGAAGCAAAGAGCGGCTGGGTTAAGGAAGGCGGCAAGGTTTACTATTATGTAGACAACAAGCCGGTTACCGGTCTCAAAGAGATCTCAGGCAGCAAGTATTATTTCAATTCAAAGGGCGAGCGCCAGACCGGAGTCGTTAAGGTCGACACAAAGCTTTATTATTTCAGCGCCAGCGGCAAGGCTTATACAAAGAAGGGCTGGTTCAAGAAGAAGACTCTCTACGCGAACGGAGACGGAACCATCGCTTCCTCCGTCAAGAAGATCAGCAAGAAGTATTATCTTTTTGATGCTCATACCGGCTTAAAGAAGAAAAAGGGCTTTGCAAAGCAGTACAGCAAGAGATATTATGTCAAGTCCAACAGCGGAGAGATCGCCAGGGGCTGGACACAGATCGGCAAGAGAGCCTATTTCTTTGAGAAGAAGGGCAGCAGGATAGGCGCTCAGGTCGTGGACAAAAAGGTTGGATACCTGAAGATCCCCAAGAAGGGATATCTGGGAGAAGCATATGCCCTGGGAATAAAGAAGCTGAACAAAACAAAGTGGACCCTGCGCCAGGCTTACAGGAACTCCTACAGACTGACCTATTATGACAGATGGTGGAGAACGAGCAGCGCGGAAAAGTATTCTCTGCGCGGTTTTAAACAGGGACGCGGCAACTGCTATGTTATGGCATGTACCTTCTATATCCAGGCAAAGCTGCTGGGCTACAATGTCAGAGTCGTACACGGTAGGATCGGAACGCATCCTCATTGCTGGACTCAGATCAAGCAGGGCGGCAAGTGGTGGATCTACGATCCCAACTTTACGAATGAGACCGGAAGAAACGGCTGGAAGATCTGGTATGGCAAGAGCGGTACATGGAGATATGGCCCGCACAGCGTTTTCCAGAACTAAGGCTTTCTGAAGTAAGATATTTATGTTGAAAAGTGAAAAGACCGGCACGGACCTGCTCCTTGCATGGTACAGGGAAAATAAGAGGCCTCTTCCCTGGAGGGAGGATCCTTCTCCCTACCATGTCTGGCTGTCTGAGATCATGCTGCAGCAGACAAGGATAGAGGCCGTCCTGGACTATTACAGGCGTTTTTTGCAGGAAGTACCGGACATAGCGGCGCTCTCGTCTATCGACGATGAGCGCCTTATGAAATTATGGGAAGGCCTTGGCTATTACAGCCGGGCCCGGAATCTGAAGAAAGCTGCCGTCCTTATCATGAAGGATTACGGCGGCCGGATGCCGGCTGACTATGAAAGTCTGCTGGCTCTCCCCGGTATCGGCTCCTATACGGCGGGCGCTATCTCCTCCATTGCCTTTGGCAAGAGACAGCCGGCTGTGGACGGCAATGTCCTGCGCGTGCTGAGCCGCATGTACGGGGATGAGCGCGACATTTCCCTGCAAAAGACCAGGAATGCGGTCAGGAAGGAACTCCTTAGCGGGGTTCTCCCCCTCCTGCCCGATGACCCTGCCCTGTGCGGGGATTTTAACCAGGCTCTGATGGAACTGGGAGAGGTCATCTGCCTGCCAAATGGAGCCCCCAGGTGCGGGATCTGTCCCTTTAAGGGGCTTTGCCTGGCCCATACTGCGCAGCGGGAGTCCGATTTCCCGGTCAAAAGCAAAGCAAAGGAAAGAAAGAGCGAGGAGAGAACGATACTCCTTATCACAGACGAGGGCCGCCTTGTGCTCTGCAAAAGACCAGATAAGGGGCTTCTGGCCGGCCTTTATGAGTTTGTCAACCTGAAGGGGAAGCTTTCTAGGGAGGAAACCATGCAGTGGCTTAAGGATGCCGGCCTGCGGGTTCTTCATATGGAGCCCCTCCCGCCGGCAAAGCACATTTTTTCCCATATAGAATGGCATATGACAGGCTTTGACGTACAGGTGGAAGACGCGGGGGCTGTTTCCCGGGAGGATCTTTCCTTTGTCATAGCTGACAGGGGGGAGGCAGAGGAAAGGTATCCTCTGCCGGGCGCATACAAAAGGTATCTGGCCTATTACCGGGAGCAGCTATGCGCGGACAAGGTGGATGAGAGGAGAATAGCGGATCATGGAACCAGCGGAAAAATTACTTGAATTTATAGAAAAATGCCCCACGGCATTTCATGCGATCGCTCAGATAAGAGCCCGCCTGCTGGCTGAGGGCTATGAGGAGCTGGCAGAAGGCCGGGCCTGGAAGATCGCTCCGGGCGGCTCATATTTTACGGTTCGCAATGAGTCTTCTCTTATTGCCTTCCGTCTTCCTCAGGCGGAGGCGTCAGGCTTTATGATCGCTGCCTCTCACTCCGATTCGCCGGCCTTTAAGATAAAGGAGGATCCGGAGATGGTCATGGCCGGGGCCTATACCTGCCTGAATGTGGAGAAATACGGGGGCATGCTCATGAATCCCTGGTTTGACCGGCCCCTGTCCGTGGCAGGCCGCCTGATCATCCGAGATGGCTCTTCCTTTTCAACGAAGCCTGTCAATGCCGACAGGGATCTTCTCATGATCCCTTCCCTGGCCATTCACATGAACAGGTGTGCCAATGAGGGGGTCAAGCTGAACCCCCAGAAGGACCTGATCCCCGTCCTGGGCGATGAGACGGCAAAGGGCAGCTTTCTGGATCTGATTGCCCGGGAAGCCGGGGTGGATAAGGACCAGATCGCGGGCAGCGACCTCTTCCTCTATTCCAGGAGCAAGGGCTGCATCTGGGGTGCCGGCCGGGAATATATCTCATCCGGCAGGCTGGATGATCTGCAGTGCACATTTGCCGATCTGGAGGGATTCATCGCCTCCGGCAGGGAGGAGGGCTCATCCGCTTCCATCCCCCTGCTGGCGGTCTTTGACAACGAAGAGGTCGGCAGCGGGACAAAACAGGGAGCGGACTCGACATTTCTTTCAGATGTTCTTGTCCGCATCGGCCAGGCTCTTGGCCTGTCTTCGGAGGGGATCCGGGAGAAGATTGCTTCCAGCTTCATGGTCTCGGCGGACAATGCCCACGCCGTCCACCCCAATGCGGCGGACAAGGCAGACCCTGTCAACCGTCCCCTCATGAACAAGGGCATCGTGATAAAATTCAACGCCAACCAGAAATATACGACGGACGCCCTCTCCCAGGCTTTATTTAAGGAGATCCTCAGGAGGGCAGACGTGCCCTGGCAGAACTTTACAAACCGGTCAGATATGGCGGGCGGCTCGACTCTGGGAAATATCTCGGCAGCCCACGTCTCTGTGAACACGGTAGATATCGGCCTTCCCCAGCTTGCCATGCACTCACCTTACGAGACGGCCGGGGTCAGGGACACAGAATACCTGATCCGGGCCATGGAGGTATTCTTCAGATCGCAGCTGGAGGAGAAGGCCCCCGGGGTCTACATTCTGCGGTCCTGAAAATGTATCTATGAAGGAGAAGGAAAAGGGTTGACGCAGCCATTTCCTGGCTGAGGCAGCAAACATGATTTCTTCTGGCGGGGTTACGTCCATTTTTGGCTTTTTCCTCGAAATGGACGTAATCTCATGCAGCAACAAAATTTAAACCGATCCCCGGGAAAGAACGGCCGCCTGAGAACTTTACTTGCTCTCGGCGGCCGATTTCAATCTGGCAGTGCACCGCTTGCAGGATCTATCAGTCCAGACTGTCTATCAGATCCAGACAGCGGGTCTTGTTCATTTTCTGGCAGATCTCCAGGAACTTGTCGACGGGAACATTGTTGAGCTTCTTGTTGCCGCGGATGTTTATGGAGACTGTGTTTTCAGCAGCTTCCCTGTCTCCCAGCACAAGGATGTAAGGATCCCTGTAATTGTGGAATGTCTTTATCTTGCTCTTCATGTTCGTATCGTTGTAGTCTGCCTCGACACGGATGCCGTTGTCTATCAGAAGGTCTTCTATCTTCTTCGCGTACTCGTTGTGCTCGGGGCGGATGGGAACGATGCCGACCTGCATGGGAGAGAGCCAGAAGGGGAAGCTTCCTTTAAAGTTCTCTATGATGATGCCGATGAAACGCTCCAGGGAGCCGTAGATGGCGCGGTGGATAACGACAGGCATCTGCTTGGAGCCGTCCTCAGCCGTGTAGGTCAGGCCGAAGTTGTGGGGCAGCTGGAAGTCAAGCTGGATGGTGCCGCACTGCCATTCTCTGCCGATAGCGTCTTTTATCTGAAGATCGATCTTGGGACCGTAGAAAGCACCGTCGCCTTCATTTACCTCGTAGCCGTCCGGACCATATTTCTCATCCAGGATCTCCTTGAGAGCTGCCTCTGCCCGGTCCCAGACCTCTATATCGCCCATGAAATCGTCCGGCCTGGTGGAAAATTCTGCCCGGTAGGAAACGCCGAATGTATTGTAGATCTCGTCCGCTATGGATATGATATCGGCGATCTCATCCTTTATCTGGGATTCCATGACAAATGTATGGTCGTCGTCCTGACGGAATTCCTGGACACGGAGCAGACCGTTGAGCTGGCCGGACTTCTCCTTGCGGTGAAGGACGTCGTACTCACTGTAGCGGATGGGCAGCTCTTTGTAGGAGCGGGTCTTGCGCTTGAATACCATCATGGCGTTGGGGCAGTTCATAGGCTTTGCCGCCATGGTATCAAGGTTCTCCCTGTTGTAGATGAGGGAGCCTGCCTCTATCTTGCTGTTCTTAACATCGGTATCCTCCATGCTGTCGACAAGCTGATCGATGTTGACGTCTGCCTTTGTATAGCCGTCCACGCCGGGAACGATAAACATGTTGTTGAGATAGTGAGCCCAGTGGCCGCTGATAAGCCAGAGACGCTTATTGTTGATCAGAGGAGCGGCTATCTCATGATAATTGTGCCTTCTCTGGATCTCGCGGCTGTACTTCATGAGGGCCTGATACATCTTCTGGCCTCTGGGAAGCCAGTAGGGCATGCCGGGAGCGGTCTCGTGGAACATAAAAAGTTCCATCTGGGCGCCGATCTTTCTGTGGTCGCGCTCCTTGGCCTCCTCTATCATCTTTATGTGAGCCTTGAGATCTGCTTTGTTGGGATATGCATAGAAGTAAACTCTCTGCATTCTGTCACGCTTCTCATCACCTCTCCAGTAAGCCATGGAAGAGGCATGGATCTTGAAAGCAGCACCGAGAAGTTCCTGAGAATTCTCAACATGAGGGCCGCGGCACAGGTCTACATAGTCATCGCCCGTGTAGTAGACGGTGATCTTCTCATCCTCCGGGAGATCTAAGATCAGCTCTGTCTTAAATTTCTGATCCTTAAAGATCTCAAGAGCCTCAGCGCGGGTAACTTCCTTGCGGGTCCAGTCTTCCTTCCTCTTGAGGATCTCATGCATCTTATTCTCTATGGCAGTGAAATCTCCCTCCCCGATAGACTTGCCCTCAGGGAGCACGAAATCGTAGTAAGCGCCGTCATCTATCTGCGGTCCGATGGCATACTGGACATCTTTCCCGTATATTTCGATCACGGCCTTTGCCAGAATGTGAGAGAGGGAGTGCCTGTACACTTCCAGATACTGTTCCTTATCCATAATAAAACTCCTTTCAGTCTGGAGTAAACCAGAATCACATAATCATACACTATATATTATAAAGGATTTTCCAAATAGGGCAATATCCTATTGCTCAGAAAAATCGGTATCCAGGATAGAAGTTACCGAATAATCCGGATACATGTCCTGGATCTCCTTCAGGCTCTTTCTGTAAAGGCTGAACCTGTCCTTTTCATTAAAGCTGACCACGATATCGAAGCGGATGGTCTTCCTGGCAAGGTCGGCATAAAAGCCGTGGACCTGGGATATATTTTCGTGGGCGAGAAGAGTTTTTTCTATCTTCTCCCGCATCCGGACTACAGCAGGATCCTTTGTGTTGCAGGAGTAAATGCTGACGGCGGTGAGAAATACTCCGGTCTCTTTGTAGACCTTCATGGAAATTGCCCGGATCAGCTGATCGATCGCATCGGCGGTCATGGTATCCGCCACCTCCACGTGGAGGGAACCGTTGTAGCTGTCCGGCCCGTAATTGTTGAGGATGAGGTCAAATACTCCTCTTACCTGGGGGAAGGATGCCGCGACACTTTTTATCTTGACTGCCAGCTCTATCTCTGCCTGCTCGCCCAGGATCTGGGACAGAGTCTCTCTGAGCATATCTATGCCCGATTTTATGATGACGACGGAGATGACAGCGCCCAGCCAGGCCTCCAGGGAAAGATCTGTCAGCAGGAAAATGACCGCAGCTGCCAGGGTGGAGGCCGATATGATGGAATCAAGCCTTGCGTCCTCGCCTGAGTTGACCAGGGAGGAGGAATTCAGCCTCTCGCCCGCCTTTTTCACATAGATGCCCAGAATGATCTTAACGACGACGCCGACGGCGATGATGACCAGGGCGACAGCCGTGTAGGAAGGAGTCTCCGGGTGGATGATCTTGGCAATTGATTCTTTCAGGGAGGTCAGGCCTGCGTAGAGGACCAGGATGGAGATGATCATGGCACTCAGGTATTCTATCCTCCCGTAGCCAAAGGGATGCTTTTTATCCGCCGGTCTGGCCGCCAGCTTTGTCCCCACGATGGTGATAAGGGAGGAGGCGGCGTCGCTTATGTTGTTGACCGCGTCCATGGTGATGGCGATGGAGCCGGAGGCAAGGCCGATGAAGGCCTTGAAGGCGGCGAGAAATACATTGGCCGCTATTCCGATGATACTTGTCTTCACGATCTGTTTATCACGGGAATTGTTTTTTCTGCTGCTCTCCTCATCGAGGGCAGCGCGCTGTGCCTCCTGGGCTGAAATCATTGACATAACATTCACTCCTTGTATTGGTCAGCAGCCGGTCCCGGAATGGGCAGCTGCCCTGAAATTCAATAGAGTTTCATTATACCACCTGGCGGCTGTATTTTGCTACAAAGATCAGGGAACATAACAAAAGCGTCAGGAAACGTTGGACCGGATCACTACAGAATATTATGGGCCACAGCTGAGAATGAGCTAAACTGTGCATTGCCCTGGCACAATACTTATAGTATAATATGGGCAATGCACAGTCACAGAGGCAAGGAAAAATGATGGATAGAAGAGAAGAATTCAGAGAAAAGATAACTGCACTCAGGAAGAGTACCGGAATGAACCGCAAGGAGTTCTGTGAGTATTTTGGAATTCCCTATGATACAGAAATTTGCTGGGAGAACGGCAGACGTACGGCACCTGATTATTTCCTGAGATTGTTGGAGTACTATATCCGGATGGAAAAATTGGCGGAGGGGAAAAAGTGATATGGCGAAGATGCCGGTAAAGGAAACATGAGGATGAGGGTATATCATGAGATCTCTTGAAGCAAATGAGTGGATATTTTTAAGCAGTCTGATCTACGGGATCGAGTCGGAACCGGACGAGGAGAAGATGCGCAGGGATTTTCTGGAGAAGCTGACCGGGCTGGTGAGCTATGACAGCGCGGATTTTTTCCTTTGCAGGGATCAGGTCAGGAATACAGAAGAGCTGCAGGACTGGAACCGACCCATGGATCAGGGGCAGAAGGCGGAGCACGGGGGTCTTTACCGGCCTGTGTTCTACAGGTGCGCCGAGGATAACGACCTGTCCGAGCAGTACGACGTCATAGATTACAGCAGGGGCATTCTCTACAGCGGCAAGTCCGTTGTCTACAGGGATACGGACGTGCTCAGCGACCAGGAGCGGGTGCGCACGGAGTATTTCCGCAGGATCTATCTGCCCAATCACTGGCACTATTCCATGCAGATGATATTTGCCTATGAGGGCAGGCCCCTGGGGGCAGCCACCCTCTACCGGCTCAAGGGAAAGAAGGATTTCTCCTATGACGACGTCTTTCTGCTGGATTCCATAAAAGACCATGTCTCGCTCAGACTCTACCGGGATTATCTGCAGGAGAAGGAGAAGGAAAGGCGCAGGGAGGAGACCCTGAAAAAGCCGACCGTGGCGGCGGCGGCCGCCCGCTACCATCTGACAGGCCGTGAGCAGACCGTTTTGCGCTGTATGATGGACGGGAAGGAGAATGCCCAGATCGCCCGGGAACTTTCTATCACTGTGAGTACGCTCAAAAAACATATCCTGTCTGTCTACCGGAAGATAGGGGTAAAAAACCGGATCGGCCTTTTCAAGGCCGTGCGCGAGGAAGAGTGAATGGTACTGAAGGACCATATAAATGCTTCAATAGTAGTCTTGCGGGATGATAAGCTCTGATGTATCATCTAGATAACGTAAGGCAAGGGAGCCGTATAGACCAAAGGGTCAGCGGCTCCTTTTTGCGTTAGAAGCTATTTTAAGGGGAAGGGAGCTGAATAGGGATGGATGACGGAAGAATACAGGAGCATCCGATCCTCGGACAATATACAAAAGGAAAGATCGTATCATTTACTTTCGATGGAAAGCCCATGCAGGGCTGTGAGGGAGAGCCGATCGCCATGGCCCTCCACGCGGCCGGAGTGATGGTGCACAGATATACAGCGAAAAAGCATACGCCCAGAGGCATATTCTGCGCGATCGGCAGATGCACGGACTGCGTTATGGTCGTAGACGGGGTGCCCAATGTCCGGACATGCATGGAACCGCTCAGGGAAGGGATGAATGTTCAGACACAGATCGGGGTCAGTACCTCGGGTGAGGAGATGCAGGCATGAAAAGATATGATCTGATAATAATCGGGGCAGGCCCTTCCGGTCTGTCAGCGGCAATAGAGGCAGGAAAAAGAGGCATGTCCGTCATCGTTTTCGATGAAAATGAGAGACCGGGCGGCCAGCTTTTCAAGCAGATCCACAAATTCTTCGGCTCAAAAGAGCACAAGGC
The DNA here is from genome assembly GCA_900314845.1 of uncultured Eubacteriales bacterium. Taxonomy (GTDB): domain Bacteria; phylum Bacillota; class Clostridia; order Lachnospirales; family Lachnospiraceae; genus UBA2912. The sequence goes on along the minus strand of OMWV01000021.1, from coordinate 97,195 downwards.
AAAGATCCGCGGTTTCGTGATCGGCCAGCAGCTGCTCGATGAAGCGGCAAAGGCCGGTGTAGAGGTCAGGCTCTCGGCAACCGTTATCGGCATGTATCCTCAGCACGAGGTCGTCGTAAAGATCGGCCAGGGGGTAGAGCATTTTAAAGGAGATGCCATCATCGTGGCGACAGGCGCCGCGGAAAATATGGTAACATTTGACGGCTGGACCCTGCCGGGCGTGATAGGAGCCGGCGCGGCACAGACTATGATGAACCTGCACGGCATCCGCCCCGGAAAGCGTATTCTCATGCTGGGAAGCGGAAATGTAGGCCTTGTCGTTGCCTTTCAGCTGATGCAGGCCGGCTGCCAGGTGGAAGCCCTTGTCGACGCGGCTCCCAGGGTAGGCGGTTATGGGGTCCATGCTTCCAAGGTGGCCAGGACAGGAGTTCCCTTTTATCTGTCCCATACCATAAAGAAGGCTGAGGGGACAGATCACGTGACCGGCGCCACGATCGCCCAGGTGGATTCTCATTTTCAGTTTATCCCCGGGACGGAGAAGCATTTTGACGTTGACACGATCTGCCTGGCTGTCGGACTTTCTCCCATGTCCCAGCTGCTCAAGATGGCCGGCTGCCAGATGGACAACAGCGGCAAGGGCGGCGGTCAGATTCCCGTGGTCGATGAGAGCGGAGCCACATCTGTACCCGGCATATACGCTGTTGGAGACGTGGCCGGGATAGAAGAAGCTTCCTCAGCAATGATAGAAGGCCGGATGGCCGGCATAAAGGCGGCTGAGTATCTGGGCTTTGAGGCTCAGGAAAGCGGAGACGCTGAATTTGAGAAAAATGTTCAGGCCCTTGACGGTCTGCGTCAGGGCATGTTTGCTCCCCAGAACAGGGGGAAGAAGATAGAGCTTACAGAGGAAGGGATCCCCGTATCCGAGAATCTGCTGACACATGGCTTTGTGGCGGATGATGAGATCGGGCGCTTCCCCGGAGTCACCCACAGGGCAGGTGTCCATCCGGTCATGGAATGTACGCAGAATATTCCCTGCAATCCCTGCCAGGATGCCTGCAAAAACGGCTGCATTTCCATAGGGAAAAATATCACAAATCTTCCCTTTGTAGTGGAAGGGAAAAAATGCATAGACTGCGGCATGTGCGTTGCCAGCTGCTCCGGACAGGCTGTATTTCTGGTGGACGAGGATACAGGCGGCGGCCATGCCCAGGTAACTCTTCCCTATGAATTTCTCCCTCTTCCCAAGAAGGGAGACATGGGAAAGGGCCTCTCCAGAAGCGGCCGGCCCATATGCGACGCTAAGGTCGTCAGAGTCAGGACAGGCAAAGCATTTGACCACACGGCGCTTGTAACCATAGAGGTGCCTGCGGATATGGCAATGAAAGCAAGATTTTTCCGCGCAGACGGAGAGGAGGATGCACGATGAGACTTGACAGAAGTATAGACCTCGGGCCCTGCCTTCCCAAGGAAGGCGATGATCAGATCATCTGCCGCTGCGAGGAAGTGACCCAGGGAGAGATCAGACAGGCGGTTCATGCGGGAATGTTTACCCTTGCCGAGGTGCGCAGGTATCTGCGCTGCGGCATGGGCCTGTGCCAGGGGCAGACATGCGGCAAGCTCGTCGCCCGGATCATGGCCGGCGAGATGAAGGTCCCGGTCTCCCAGATAGCGCCGGCTTCATCCAGAAGCCCTATGAGGCCCATTGCCATGCAGGTATGGGCAGATGAGAAGGAAGGAGGAAGACCGGAATGAAGAGCGCGGATGTGATCATATGCGGAGCGGGCATCATCGGATGCGCCGCGGCTTACTATACAGCCAAGGCAGGCAGATCTGTTATCGTCATAGACGCCGATGAGATCATCGGAAACGGCGGTTCCTCCCGCAACGGCGGCGGCGTGCGCCAGTCGGGGCGTGACGTGAGGGAGCTCCCCCTGGCTATGTACGGGGTGCAGAATATGTGGCCGACCCTCTCCCAGGAGCTGGGAGTCGATGTGGAATACCACCAGGACGGGAATCTTCGTCTGGGCAGGAACGACCGCCACAAAGAGATCCTGGAGGGGCTGACACAGAAAGCTGCCGGAGCAGGACTTGACGTGAAAATGATAGACGGGGATCAGGTACGGGCGATCAATCCCTATCTGGCGGAGGATGTGACCTGTGCCAGCTGGTGCCCGACTGACGGACATGCCAATCCCCTCAAGGCGACCATGGCATTTTTCATGGCGGCAAGGCGGCTTGGCGCTGTATTTTACTCCGGTGAGAAGGTCCTGGGCCTTAAGAAGGAGCGGGGAGTCCTCCGCTATGTTGTCACGGACCATGATACATACAGCGCGGAAAAAGTAATCGTAGCCTGCGGCTATGAAAGCAGGCAGATCCTGCAGACGGTCAGCATAGATGTCCCTATGACAAAGGACCTGATCGAGTGTCTTGTCACGGAGATGGAGCCTAAGATGTTCCCCCAGATGCTGGGAACGGCAGACGCTGACTTCTACGGCCATCAGACAAACCACGGATCCTTCGTTTTCGGAGGAGAGAGCGGCTACGAGAACCAGAATCTTGATTTTAACTGCATGACGACTCACAGCATCACGGCACCCGCTATCTGCCGGGGCATCATGAAGTGGATCCCCAGGCTGGGAAATGCCAAGATCGTCCGGACCTGGTCCGGTTACGAGGACGCCAGCGCGGACAGAGTTCCGGTCATAGGCCCCATAGACGAGGTGCCCGGTCTGATCGCAGCCTGCGGCTTTACCGGCCATGGCTTCGGGATCAGCCCGGTAGTCGGACAGATCCTGTCCCAGCTCGCATGCGATGAAAAGCCCATGCTTGATATCAGCGAGTTCCGATATGACCGTTTTAAGGCCTGCGTCTAAAGCTTTTGGCGCGGATTAAGGAGGATAAAATGGATTCAAGAATAGATTTTCTTTATTTAAGCGAGCCGGATATGATAAAGGCCGGCGTGAAGGATATGAAGTCCTGTGTTGAGACCATGGAGGATATGCTTGTCCTCCTGAAAAAGGGCGATTATGTCATGGGCGGTGAGAATCACAATTCCCACGGCTGCATGATCCTCTTCCCGGATGACCCCAAGTTCCCGGGCATGCCGAAAAATGCGGTAGACCGCCGTTTTATGGCTATGCCGGCTTATCTGGGCGGCAGGTACCAGATGGCAGGCATGAAGTGGTACGGGTCAAACATAGAGAATAAGGCAAAAGGCCTGCCCCGGTCCATCCTGATGATGACCTTATCAGACAAGGACACGGGAGCTCCCCTGGCATTTATGAGCGCAAATCTTCTGTCTGCCTACAGGACAGGCGGCATACCCGGAGTCGGCGCCAAATACCTGGCCAGAAAGGATTCCGAGACCCTTGCCATCATAGGGCCCGGCGTCATGGGCAAGACATCTCTTGCCGCTTTTGCCGTCACATGCCCTGGACTCCACAGGCTGAAGATAAAGGGACATACAAAAGGCTCAAAGTCCACGGCTGATTTTATAGAATTTGTCAGAAATGAGTTCCCCCAGTTCGATCAGATAGAGGAATATGATTCCGTAGAGGGAGCCGTAAGGGACGCGGATATCATCAGCTTTACGACGACGGTAAAGACAGAGCTGAGCTCCTTCCCTGTCATAGACGGCAGCTGGATCAAGAAGGGTGCCTTCATATCCATGCCCTCAGCCGCCAATTTTATAGATGACGATTTTCTGGTCAATCAGTGCCGCTTCGTTGTGGACAATTCCAAGCTTTACGAGGCCTGGGCAGAGGAGTACGCTTACCCGACCTATCCCATCATGGGCATCATCGGAACGAAGTTTACCGATCTGATCCATGAGGGCAAATGCTCCTGGGACGATATTACCGACATGGCGGATATCATCACCGGCAAGGCCCAGGGCAGGAAATCGGATGATGAGATCATCATATATTCTGTCGGCGGCATGCCCGTCGAGGATGTGGCATGGGGCGTAACCGTTTACCGCAATGCCCTGAAGATGGGGATCGGAACAAGGCTGAACCTCTGGAAGAAGCCGGAGATGGCGTAGGATTTTACAGGAGGAAAAAAATATGAGCGGACTGTCCAGGATAGAAGTTATATGTGATATGAGCAAATTCACGGAGCTTAAGAAGACTCTCAGCCAGCTTGGCGTTGGCGGCATGACATTTTCCCAGGTTCTCGGCTGCGGCGTGGAGAAGGGCACAAAGGAATATGAGGTGGAGGAGAACTATGAGATGGAGCTCCTTCCCAAGATCCAGGTATCTGTGGCTGTCCCTTCGGCTAAGGTGAAGGAGATAACAGAGAATGTAGAGAAGGCTCTCTACACAGGCCATATCGGGGATGGAAAGATCTTCGTCTACGCTCTGGACAATGTGATCCGGGTCCGCACGGGGGACGAAGGGGAGAAGGCTCTGTAAGGAGTATTTATCAGCAGAAGGAGGCAAAAAGGGATGGATAAGAAGCTGGGTCTTAGAAATGTGGTTTCTGTTTCCGTGGGTCTTGTTATCGCGACAAGCTGCCTGGTATCTCTCGGACAGGGGGCGGGCACAGTCGGAGTCATGTTCATACCGGCTATGATCATAGCCTGCCTGTTCAATATGATATCCATGGCGACCATGTCAGAGCTCAATGCGCTCATGCCCAACTGTACGGGCGGGCTGGCCCAGTATACTCTTGCCGGGGTGGGCCCGGTTCCGACCCTCGTACTGATGGTAGGCGGATACATGGTATCCAATATCTTAAGTTCCGGAGTCGAGGCATCTATATTTGCCTACGCCATGGGCGAGGTTCTGGGGCTGCCCATTCCCAACTTTTTCTGGACTCTGCTGATCAGCGTGATTATCCTGATCGCGAATCTCCACGGAGTTGATATGTTCGCGAAGGTCCAGGATCTTGTCGCTTACCTTCTGCTGGGCTCCATGCTGATCATGGGCATCCTGGGCATGCTCCGTCTGGGGACGGGGATCCCTGTTGTCCAGCCGGCTGCCCTGAACACGGATCCAAAGACCATCGTGTCCATGACTGCCGTAGCCTTCTGGCTCTTTATAGGGGCCGAGTACGCGATCCCCATATCCAAGGATGTGAAAAATGCAAGGAGAAATGTGCCTCTTGGCATGTTTATTGGCCTGGGCCTGATCTGCCTTGTTCAGTCCATCATGGTCCTGGGCTTTCACAATTATACAGCCTGGGCTGATCTTGAGGCTTCACCGGCTCCTCACCTGCTCTACGGGCAGGCTCTTCTGGGCAAGCCCGGCCAGGTCTGGATGGCTCTTGTGGCGGCTCTGGCGGTCATTTCAACCCAGAACTCAACGGTCCAGGGCCTTTCCAGCATATTCTCCGGGATGGCCAAGATGAACATGATGCCGCATTTCTTTACAAAGACAAATAAGAACAAGGTGCCCTTTATCGGCATCTGGTTTGTAACGGTTACCATCCTCTTCTGTGCCTATATCAGCAACAACTCTTCCGATAAGATAGAGTTCCTGATCCTGGTCGGTTCTGTTTTCTGGATGCTTTCCTACATCACAGCTCACATAGATCTTCTGGTCTTCCGCCGCCGCCTGCCTCACGCACCCCGGACATTCAAGGTACCCTTCGGGCCTGTCCTTCCTCTGATCGGCATAGCCGGCACGGCTTACATGGTCATAAATATCAGCACGGATCCGGTCGAGCGGGCGCAGATCCTGGGAGTTGCCGGCATCATATTTGCCATACTCTTTGTCTATTCCGTCATATGGATCCGGGTAAAGATGAAGATCCCCATCTTCAAGCCGGTCCCCATGGAAAAGGTTCTGGCCATGGAGAATTCCATGTATTACAGGATAAGAAAAGCAAAAGGGATCTGGAAATGACCAGCGGAGACGCTGTACTGATCAGGGGGGAATGAAGTCCCCCCTGATCGACTATATTCGGTATATTTCTCATTAAGGTTCGTTAAATGATAATATTTCTCATTTGCCAGGAGGCGGAATCGGTCGATTCGGCCTCCTTTACTCTTGACAAGAGCAGGAGGGTAGTATAGACTAACATGCGTAAGCCAAAACTAACTACTGTTTGATGACACTATGGCCGAATTAGTCAGTGTCGGATTGGAGAAAATATGATGCCGATTACAATGGCTGATACAGGTAAAGTCCTGAAGATCGTGAAAATCAACGGGCGTGACAATGTGCGTCAGCATCTTGCAGAGCTTGGATTTGTCCCGGATGCCGATATAAAGGTCGTTTCAGACAACGGGGGCAATATGATCGTTCAGATAAAGGGCGGCCGTGTTGCGATAGACAAATCTATGGCTAACAGGATCATGGTGTGATTGCAGAGACAGGATAATTTTCAGAGGAGGTTATTGTTATGAAAACCTTGAAAGATATCTCCGTAGGAGGTACCTGCACGGTCGTGAAGCTTCACGGAGAAGGCCCCACAAAGCGCAGGATCATGGATATGGGCATCACGAAGGGTGTCGAGATCCTTGTGAGAAAGGTTGCGCCGCTTGGCGATCCCATGGAGCTCAATGTGAGAGGATATGAGCTTTCCATCCGCAAAGCTGACGCAGAAAAAATTGAAGTCCAGTAATCGAAAGGAGAAGGATTGATGAGTATTAAGATTGCACTGGCCGGAAATCCGAACAGCGGTAAGACGACCCTCTTTAACGCGTGGACAGGATCCAGACAGTATGTTGGAAACTGGCCCGGAGTTACAGTAGAGAAGAAGGAAGGTAAACTGAAGAATCACACGGATGTAACGATCCAGGATCTTCCCGGTATCTACTCCCTGTCTCCCTATACACTGGAGGAAGTCGTATCCAGAACCTATCTTGTGAATGAGAGACCGGACGCGATCATGAATATCGTCGACGGTACGAATATAGAGAGAAATCTTTACCTGACAACTCAGCTCATGGAGCTGGGGATCCCTGTTGTCATGGCAGTCAATATGATGGATCTTGTCAGGAGCAACGGAGATTCTATTGATATAAACAAGCTTTCTAAAGAACTTGGCATCCCGGTCCTTGAGATATCTGCCTTAAAGGGCATGAACCTTGACAAGGCTGCCGACATGGCCGTTGAGGCGGCAAAGAGCGGCAAGGCTTCTCCGGCGCCCAAGATCCTTTCAGGCGAGGCTAAGACAGCAGTCGAAGCTATCATGAGGGATATAGAGGGCAAGGTAGACGATAAGCTCCTTCTCTGGTACGGAATAAAGATATTCGAGAGAGATTCCAAGATCGTAGAGCACAGCGCAGGCGCATTTACTTCTGCCGACCTGGCTGATATGGAGAAGTACATCGAAGCAGCAGAGAATGCCTGCGACGATGATTCCGAGAGTATCATCACGAACGCAAGATACGAGTATATCACAGGGATCGTTGCCGGTGCGGTAAAGAAGAAGGGCCAGAAGCATGAGCTGACAATATCCGATAAGGTCGACAGGATCGTCACAAACCGTATTCTCGGCCTTCCCATCTTCATCGGTGTCATGGCTCTGATCTACGCTCTTTCCATGGGCGGTGCCAACGGAGATTTCGGTTCTAAGATCGGTATCGGTACAATAGCCACGGGCTGGGTGAATGACGTTCTCTTCGGCGAGCTGGTACCCGGCTGGGTAGACGCTCTGCTGCTCAATGTCCTGCACGTAGCGGAAGGCGGCGTTGTATACGGCGTTATTCAGGATGGTATCGTAGCCGGCGTAGGCGCTGTTCTGGGATTTGTACCTCAGATCCTGGTTATGTTCTTCTGCCTGGCTACCCTTGAGGATATCGGTTATATGTCCCGAGTTGCCTTTGTCATGGACCGTCTCTTCCGTCAGTTCGGTCTGTCCGGCAAGTCATTCATCCCCGTCCTCGTAGGCGTAGGCTGCGGCGTGCCCGGAGTTATGGCAACAAGAACGATCGAGAATAACAGAGACCGCCGTCTGACTGTTATGGTTACGACATTTATCCCCTGCGGCGCCAAGATGCCTATCATAGGCCTGATCGCAGGTGCTGTATTCGGAGGCAATTCCCTGATCGCTGTATCCGCATACGTGATCGGACTTGCATCCATCATCCTTTCCGGTATCATCCTGAAGAAGTTCAAGGCATTTGCCGGAGAGCCTGCTCCTTTCGTTATGGAGCTTCCCGCTTACCATGTTCCTTCCGCGGTAAACGTACTGAGGGCTACATGGGAGAGAGGTTCTTCCTTCATAAAGAGAGCCGGTTCCGTCATCGTCCTTTCGACGATCGTTATCTGGTTCCTGTCAAGTTTTGGAACGATAAACGGAAAGTTCGGCTTCCTCAACGACAGGTGGGATGCTTCTGTTGAGGAGAATCCTGCTATCGTTACAGAGCTTTCAGAGAAGATGCATGTCGATGAGGCGGAGGTTTCCTCCATGGATGCTTCCCTGCTGGCAGGCATATCCCAGAAGGTATCCTTTATCTTCGCTCCTCAGGGCTTCAATCAGTGGAGACCTACCGTTGCCACTGTAACAGGCCTTATCGCAAAAGAGAATGTTGTAGGAACATTCGGTGTATTGTATAATTATTCCGGTGATGAGGATCTGGCTGAGAACGGTGATCAGATATGGGCTAATGTCAGAAGAGATTATACAAACGCGTCAGCCTTCGCATTCATGTGCTTCAACCTTCTGTGCGCTCCCTGCTTTGCGGCGATCGGCGCTATAAAGAGAGAGATGAACAACCAGAAGTGGACATGGGCAGCCATCGGCTGGATGTGCGGCTGGGCATATGTGATCTCGACCATCGCCTACAGGATAGGCGGACTGGTTACGGGTGAGGTTCCTTTCGGAGTCGGCACGGTAGTTGCCATCGCCTTTATTGCGCTTATCATTTACGGTTTAGCAAGAAAGGGATATCAGCCGGAGGGCGAGATCAAGAATCTCACGTCCGTGGAAGCTCTTTCAGCCGGAAAATAAATCTAACGCCAGGCCCTGAAGATTTCAGATTTTGAAAGGAGGCAGCCGGGATGCCGCCGATATTAGGAAATATCATAGCAATAGCGGGTATCGTGCTTCTGGCAGCCCTTTGCATCCATGTACTCCGCAAGGGAGGAGGATGCACTGGTTCCTGCTCCGGCAGCTGCAGCGGATGCAGCAGCTGCGGCCCTGTATCGAAAGAGGACAGGAAGCTGATGAAGGAACTGGAGAAAAGGAATGCCAGGGCACGGCGTCATCAGCATGCCCGCAATTGAATCTGTGGAGATGACCATATGATTAAGATAACAGTAGCAGTAGATGGCATGCAGTGCGGCATGTGTGAAGCCCACATAAACGATGCCATCAGGAAAAGCTTCTCTGTGAAGAAGGTAAAGTCTTCCAAAAGAAAGAAGCAGACTGTGATCCTTACGGAGAATGATATTCCGGATGAGGCGATCATAGAGGCGATCGCTGACACGGGATATACGCCCGGAGAGATCAGCAGAGAAATGAAGTAGATTTATATTTAGGGAGATGCAGATATCGGCACCTGTATATGAGCAGGAGCCGGATAAAAAGTATCCATAGGGGCTGCCGCACTTGTGCGGCGGCCCTTTTCATATGGAAAGATACAGAGCCGGGGAACCAGTGAATTGACTATTTCCCGGAAGCTTGCTATAGTTTCTATTAGCTGACGGATCACAGACAGTGAAAATGGGAACAAGAATATAAGATTCAGGGAAAGGCAGCAATAAATATGATAGTTGAGATCTCTAAGATCGATGTGGAGCGGTATCCGGAGCTTGCCTGGTTTATGAGCAGGAGAGAGTCGGATCTTTTTCATGCCTTTGAGCCGGCCCCGGGCATCTTCATAGCGGAGAGTCCCAAGGTGATAGAGCGGGCGCTGGGGCAGTATGAAGTCCTGGCGGTGCTGGCCGCCCGGGAGGATCTTGCCGCCGACTCTTCGGACGGCAGACTGTTAAGGCGCCTGCTGGGATCCGGGGCGGAAGATAAAATAGGGCAGATGATCCCGGAGGGGGTAAATGTATATGCGGCTCCCCGGGCAGAGCTTAGCCGGCTATCGGGTTTCATTTACAGCCGCGGCGCCCTGGCAGCCATGAGAAGAAAAGAGGCGGCCGGCGCGGACAGTTTTTATCAGAAGATACTTGGAGGGACGGACAAAAGGCACCGGATAGCAGTCCTGTGCGAGGTGGTGAATCCGACAAACACAGGAGCCATCTTCCGCTCGGCAGCAGCCCTTGGCATAGAGGGGATCCTTCTTTCCCCTGATTGCTGCGACCCTCTCTACCGCCGGGCCATACGGGTCAGCATGGGGACAGTCTTTCAGATCCCCTGGGCGTTTGATCCGGATTTCTCCTGGGAGGACGGAAAGAACGCGGGACTGGAGAAGCTGAAGGCGTATGGCTTTCGAACCGTCTCCATGGCTCTTAAAAATGATACCGTGCCCATAGACGATCCCGCCCTGAAGGCGGAAGAGAGGCTGGCGATCGTTCTGGGAAATGAGGGGAGCGGACTGCCGGACCGGATGGTGGAGGCAAGTGACTATACCGTCATGATCCCCATGGCAGCAGGGGTAGATTCTCTTAATGTAGCGGCGGCAAGCGCACTCGCCTTCTGGGAACTGGGGAGGAAATGATCATGAAGAAAGAATCATCGGGCGCAGGGAAAAGCAAACGGATCGCGGGTCTGATCCCATTCCTGATCCTCATCGCCTTTCTGGCATTTTTCCAGATAAAAGTGCTGACATCCTATCAGCAGGATACGGGTGTGACCAGTCAGGTCATAAAGCAGGTAAAGGATATTGAGAAAGATACGTCGGGCAAGGATTACGAGGTGATTCGGCCCAAAGAAATAGAAAAGGCAAAGGCGGCGGTCATATTTTACCCCGGCGGCTGGGTGGATCCGCAGGCCTATGAAAGCCTCATGTACGAGCTGGCCGACAGGGGCCTGTGCTGCATCCTTTTAAAAAGCCCCGGGAATCTGGCATTTTTGAGGACAGACCAGGCCGACGAGGTGAGAGATCTTTATCCTCAGATAAAAGACTGGTATGTCGGCGGCCATTCTCTGGGCGGGGCTGCTGCCGGCTTTTACCTGCCGGGAAAGGAAGACCGCTATAAAGGCGTCATCCTTCTTGCCTCCTATGTTACCAGGGATCTCTCCGGCTCGGATCTGAAGCTCTTGTCTGTTTACGGGTCAAATGACGGCGTCCTGAACCGGGATTCCTACGAAAAGTACAAAAAGAACTGGCCAAAGGACAGCAAAGAGCTCGTGATAGAAGGAGGGATCCACTCTTATTTTGGTTCCTATGGGATCCAGAAAAAGGACGGCGTTCCCGAGATCTCCAATATCAGCCAGCTCAGACAGACGGCAGACGCCGTGGAAGATTTTGCCGCAAATTGATATTTCATGGTATACTTTCATGGAATCCAAAAAGAAAGAAGAGGACATTTTATTATGAAATTTATCTCCTGGAATATAGACTCACTCAACGCTGCCCTGACAGGGACAAGTGCCAGGGCAGAGCTGACCCGCCAGACTCTTTTGACTGTCGCCGGGGAGGGGGCCGATATCATCGCCATTCAGGAAACAAAGCTGCCTGCCGCCGGTATGAACAAGAAGCAGGCTGCCGCCCTGCAGGAATATTTCCCCGAATACGACTATGTCTGGGTCAGCTCCCGGGAGCCGGCCAGGAAAGGCTATGCCGGGACCATGGCTCTCTACAGGAAGGGTCTTGATGTCAGCGCGGACTTTCCGGTCATCGGAGCCCCGGCTCCCATGGATCAGGAGGGGCGGATCATCACCCTGGATCTGCCGGAATACTATTTCAGCCTTGTCTATACGCCAAACGCTGGCGACGGCCTCAAAAGGCTTGCAGAGCGTCAGGTCTGGGACCGGAAATATGCGGACTACCTGGCTGGGCTGGATGGGAAAAAGCCTGTCATAGCCTGCGGAGACTATAATGTAGCCCACGAAGAGATCGACCTGGCCAATCCTGCCGGCAACCACCAGTCAGCCGGCTTTACGGATGAGGAGAGGGAAGGGTTTACCCAGCTGCTGGGCCGGGGATTTGTTGACAGCTTCCGCAGCCTTCACGGGGATGTAAAGGGGGTCTACTCCTGGTGGGCCCAGAGGGTAAAGACCAGCAAGATAAACAATTCCGGCTGGAGGATCGATTATTTCCTTGTCAGCAGCAGGCTCAAGGACGCCATTGTCCGCTCTGAAGTCATGGATTCCGGGGCAAGGCAGGATCACGCCCCCATCCTGCTCGAATTAGGGCAGGGGCAGTGAGATGATAAAAACATTACTGACCTATTTTAAGCCGCACAGAAAGCTCTTTATCCTGGATATGGTCTGCGCGGTCATAGCCTCCCTCATAGACCTTGCCTTTCCCATCATATCCAGACGCGCCATGTACCAGATGCTGCCGGACCGGGCTTTCCATGCATTTTTCATCGTCATGGGCCTTGTGGGGATCTCCTATCTGCTCAGGGCTGTCTGCTACTATGTCATGACCTACTGGGGCCACACATTCGGCGTCCGGGTGGAGGCCGATATCAGGGAAGACCTTTTCAGGCATTTGCAGACCCTGGATTTTGAATTTTATGACCACAACAGGACGGGAGCCCTGCTGAGCAGGCTGACAGGAGATCTTTTTGACATCACGGAGCTGTCCCACCACGGGCCGGAAGACCTTCTGATCTCCCTGCTCACCATAACGGGGGCACTTATCGTCATGTTCTCCATCGAGTGGAGGCTGGCCCTTGTCGTTCTCATCCTTCTGCCGATCTTCCTTGCCATCATCATGCGCCAGAGGAGGAGAATGTCAAATGCTTCCAAAAACGTAAAGGTCAGGATGGCTTCCATTAACTCGGATATAGAGTCCAGCATATCAGGCATAAAGACAGCAAAAGCCTTTGCAAACGAGAAGGTGGAAAAAGCCCGTTTTGACCACGCAAATGGACAGTTCAAGGGGGCAAAGAAGGATTTTTACCATGCCATGGGCCTTTTCAATGCCTATCAGGAATTTTTCATGGGCCTCATGCCGGCCCTTGTCATCGCCGCGGGCGGCCTTCTTATCATGGAGGGTGAGCTCAACTACATAGACCTGATCACATTCACCCTTTTTGTCACGACATTTATCACTCCCATCCGCAAGTTGGCCCAGTTCGCCGAGGTATTTGCCAGCGGGTACGCGGGGCTGCAGCGCTTTGACAGCATCATGAGGCTTGAGCCCACAGTCAGGGAGAAGGAAGGGGCAGGTCAGCTGCAGGTAAAGGAGGGCGTCATTGATATCGATCATGTAAGCTTTCAGTACGAAGATGCCCGGGAAGTCCTGACAGATATCAGCCTTCATGTAGACGGCGGTCAGATGATAGCCGTTGTCGGCGCCTCCGGCGGAGGAAAATCGACACTCTGCCAGCTGATCCCCCGTTTTTACGATGTGACGGACGGGTCCATCAGCATAGACGGGACGGATATCCGGGATGTGACAAAGGCCTCCCTGCGCGGCGCTGTGGGGATCGTTCAGCAGGACGTCTTCATTTTCCCGGATACGATCATGGAAAATATCCGCTACGGGCGTCCGGATGCCAGTGACGAAGATGTCATGGCGGCAGCCCGCCGGGCAGAGCTTTATGATGATATCATGGATATGCCGGACGGCTTTGATACCTATGTGGGCGAGCGGGGGACCCGCCTGTCCGGGGGCCAGAGACAGAGAGTATCCATTGCCAGGATCTTCCTCAAGGATCCGAAGATCCTCATCCTGGATGAGGCGACATCCGCCCTGGATACGATCACGGAGAAGAGGATCCAGAAGAGTTTTGAGGAACTGATGAAGGGAAGGACTTCCTTTGTGATCGCCCACAGGCTGGCCACCGTGCAGAACGCGGACCGCATTGTCGTCATAGAGGACGGCAGGATCGTGGAGGAAGGCTCCGGCAGGGAGCTGGCTGCCCGGGGCGGGGAGTACGCTAAGCTTCTCAGGACTCAGGAACTGGCGGATGACAGGATGAGAGGATGAACATGAAAGAAAAAAATTTTGACATAAACGAGGAAGGAACTTCTATCCGCTGCAAGATCATGAGCGACGGAAAAAGCCGCAGCTTTGACCGGGTGGTTATCTGCACCCATGGCTATGGCTCCAGCAAGGACGTAGCCAATATCAGCCGTTTTGCCGACAAGTATCTGGCAAAGCACGGCAATGACGCCGTCATCGCCTTTGACTGGCCCTGTCACGGCAAGGACTGCCGCAAGAAGCTGGAACTTTCTGAGTGCATGGAGTATCTGTCCCTGATCGTAAAATATGCCCGGGAGACCCTGGGGGCAAAAACTATCTTTAATTATTCCGTAAGCTTCGGCGGCTATCTGACCTTAAAATATATAGCGGAAAACGGGAATCCCTTTGCAAAGATCGCCCTGCGGGCCCCCGGCCTTCGCATGCATGACCTGATGCTGAAAAATGTGAAGGAGTCCGACCTGGACAAGCTGGAGAAAGGCCGTGAGGTTGAGATCGGCTATGAGCGGAAGATGAAAGTTGACAAGTCTCTTTTTGAAGACCTGGCAAAGAGCGACGTGCGCGGGTACGAGTATTTTGACTGGGCTGACAGCATGCTCGTCATCCACGGGACAAAGGACGAGCGGGTCCCCATAGAGGATTCTAAGGAATTCTGCGAAAGCAATGTGATAGAATTTGTCCCCGTTGAGGGGGCGGACCATCCCTTCCGCAATCCGAAGATGATGGACGCGGCCATCCATACCGTTATAGAATTTTTCTCAAAATAGGGGAAAATGTGTCATTTTTTTCGCTTCTTTACAGATATGTAAAATATGTGTAAAATCAGTGTATGCGCCATGTAAAGAAGAGGCGTCATATACTGGAGGAAAAGAATGACAATCTATAATTTTATTGCGCTGTTCGGAGGACTTGCTTTTTTCCTGTTCGGCATGAATGTCATGTCGGCGAATCTGGAGAAGATGGCGGGAGGAAAGCTTGAGGGCGTTCTCAGGAAAATGACATCAAACCCTTTTAAGAGCCTGATGCTGGGTGCGGTCATCACCATAGCGATCCAGTCATCCTCAGCATTTACGGTCATGCTGGTAGGACTTGTAAACTCTAACATCATGGAGCTTTCCCAGACCGTAGTCACCATCATGGGCTCCGATATCGGTACGACGCTTACCGCCTGGATCCTCAGTCTGAACGGCATAGAGACGAACAATGTCATCGTCTCCTTCCTGAAACCCGAGAATTTTTCCCTTATTGTTGCCCTGATCGGCGTTGTCATGACCATGGCCTGCAGGAGCGAGAAGAAGAAGGATATCGGAACCATATTCTGCGGATTCGGCGTCCTCATGTACGGCATGTCTATGATGTCTGCCTCTGTAGCTCCTCTGGCTGACATGCCCCAGTTTCAGAACCTTCTCATTGCCTTTGACAATCCCTTCCTGGGACTTCTGATGGGAGTGGCCTTTACAGGGGTCATCCAGTCATCTGCCGCCTCGATCGGCGTTCTTCAGGCTCTTTCCCTGACAGGCTCCATCAGCCTGGGCATGGCCGTGCCTCTTATCATGGGAGCTAATATCGGCACCTGCGTTACGGCCGTGATCTCCGGTATCGGTGTAAGCCGCAAGGCAAAAAGAGTGCCGGTGATCCACGTCAGCATAAAGATCCTTGGCACCATCATCTGGATGGCTGTCTATCTTGCCGCCAGATATCTTCTGTCTCTTGATCTGTTTTCCCATACGGTAAGCGCATTTCAGATCGCTGTATTCCACACAGTCTTTAATATCGGAACGATCGTTGTGCTCCTTCCCTTCTCAAAGAAGATCGTAAAGCTTGCCGAGAAGATCCTTCCCGTGCCTGAGGACGAATATGAAAATCATACGGTCCTGCTTGATGAGCGCCTTTTGGTCTCCCCCGGCCTTGCCGTAGCCCAGTGCCGTGAGAGAACGGTGGAGATGGCGAATCTGGCGAGGAATTCCTTCATCCGTTCCCTGAGCATATTTGATGATTATAATGAAAAAGCCATAGATGAGGTTATAGCCATGGAGCAGCGCCTGGATGAGCTGGAGGATAAGCTCAATGATTTCCTCTCCAGGATCGCCATAAAACCGCTCACCCAGAAGGACAACAACGCTGTCTCGGAGATGCTCCACTGCATCAATGATTTCGAGAGGATCGGCGACCACGCGATAAACATGACAAAGACGGCCGGCGAGCTGAGGGAGAATGAAAATCAGTTTTCCAATATAGCCAGAGGCGAGCTGGGCATTCTCTCAAAGGCTGTCTCCCGGATCCTGGCGATCACTCTAAAGGCCTTTGAAAATGACGACAGCAAGACGGCCAGCTATATAGAGCCTCTGGAGGAGGTAATAGACGATCTGGTAAAGGAGATAAAATCAAGGCATATCCAGAGGATCCGGGACGGGATCTGCAGCGGTGATCTGGGCATCCTGATCAATGACTTCCTGACAAACTGTGAGAGGGTATCCGACCACTGTTCCAATGTCGGGGTCTGCATTATCCAGACCGGAAATTCATCTTATGATACACATGGCTATCTTCATGAGGTAAAATATGGAGGAGAGGCTTCCTTCACAGAGCTTTTTGATGAATATAAGGATATCTATCATCTGCTCAGTCTTCAGGAGGAAGCTGTGGAAGGACCTCAGAAGATATTCGACGGGTCCGTACCCGATCCTGCCCTGGAGAGCATGGATCCCTATAAGATGAAAGAAGAAGAAAATGATAAATTCAAAAGTTGATCTTCATATGCATACGACTGCCTCGGACGGCAGCGACAGCCCGTTCATGGCGGCAGAGAAAGCGGCCGCCTGCGGCATGGATATCTTCGCGGTCACAGACCACGACACTATGGAGGGAGCCAGGCAGCTCCTGCCGGGGACTGGCTTTGCCAGAGGCCGGGCTGTCCGTATCCATGCAGGCGGCAGACAGCTTTCCTTTCTTCCCGGCGTGGAATTTTCCTCCCGGACGGATGCCGGCCTCTGCCATATTCTCGGCTACTGCTGTGATCCTGACGAGAGGCAGCTCTCGGCTGCCGTCCGGGATCTTGTCTCAAAGCGCAGCGCAAAGATGGAGATAAGGATAGAAAATCTCAAAAAAAACGACGGGATCGTCCTGACCCGGGAGGAAAAGGACTGGATCTATTCTCATGAAAGCCCCGGCAGGCCGCATATCGCTCTGATCCTGATGAAGAGAGGACTGGCGGATTCCGTGACGGATGCCTTTAAGCGGTATCTGAACAGCAGGCATTCGCCGGTGCCGGCAGGGATCTCCCGGATAGAGGCCCGTCAGTCTCTTGAGGCCATACAAAGTGCCGGCGGCATATCCAGCTGGGCCCATCCCCTGGGGGGCGAGGGCGAGAGACATATCAGCCCGGAAGAATTTAAAGCCCAGCTCAAGGTTCTTATGTCCTATGGCCTGCAGAGCCTGGAGTGCTATTACTCCCGATATTCTGAGGAGGAGATCCATTTTCTGCTTGAGGAGGCAGAAAGACACGGCCTTCTGGTCAGCGGGGGCAGCGATTACCACGGCAAAAACAAGACGATCGTCATGGGGCAGCTTGACAGCTTCGGTCAGGCTGTGGATCCGGCCAGACTCACGATCCTGCAGGAGCTGCTTTAGGAACCGTGTTCTGTCCAACCCCTTTACACTGCCTAACATGCACAAAACACTTGACAGCAAAGGCAGGATGACATTAATCTAGAAAAAGGATAATGAGTGATTACTGAACGCTGCAGGATGGTATCTGTCCGGCGGCGCAGAGGGTATTGAGAAGGGGAATCAGAATGTATGATATCACGGCAATGGGAGAACTGCTGATCGATTTTACGCCGTATGGAAGGAGCGAGGCCGGACGGCAGCTCTATGAAGAGAATCCGGGCGGAGCGCCGGCAAATGTCCTGGCGGCTGCGTCAAAGCTTGGGCTTAAGACTGCTTTCATCGGCAAGGTCGGGTATGATATGCAGGGTCAGCTTTTGCGGGAGACCCTGGAAGAAAACGGGATCAGCACGGACGGGCTTCTGATGGATCCGGATGTTTTCACGACCCTGGCTTTTGTACAGCTGAGGGGAGCGGAGAGATCATTTTCCTTTGCCAGGAAGCCGGGCGCGGATACGATGATCAGGGAAGATGAAGTCGATGCGGATCTGATTCGTGACAGCTATATTTTCCATTTTGGCTCCCTGTCTCTGACGGATGAACCCGCAAGGAGTGCGACTCATTATGCTGTTTCCTGTGCCAGGGATGCGGGCGCCATCATTTCCTACGATCCCAATTACCGCGCGCCCCTGTGGAAGAGCCGTGAAGAAGCCGTGGAGAAGATGCGCTCTGTGATCCATGATATCGATATTATGAAGGTGTCGGATGAGGAGACCGGGCTGCTGACGGGGAAGGATGACCCTGCAGGCGCGGCGGGCGTTCTGCTGGAGAAGGGCGTAAAGATCCTTGTGATCACTCTGGGCAGCCGGGGCGCCATGCTGGCCACTCCGAAATTTTCCGTGACAGCTGCTTCCAGACCGGTAGACGTCGTGGATACGACAGGGGCGGGCGATTCTTTCTGGGGCGGCTTCCTGTCCCGGATTGCGGCAGAGAAGGTCAAACCGGCCCAGATCACCCGGGACCAGGCAGAGCAGTTCCTGCATTACGCCAACACGGTCGCCGGCCTGTGCGTCGGAAAGCGCGGCGCCATTCCTGCCATGCCCACGGCAGAAGAAGTCAGGAAGGCTTTAATGGCATAGTTTTTCCAATCATTCCCTGTGGGGATGCTGCGTTCTGAAAGAAATTCCGGGGGTTGTCGTACTAAGTGAATTAGTGCGGCAGCCCCCGGTTTTTTTGTCGATGCCGCGCCTGTTTCCCTGACGGATGGAGGATTTAGTGATTCTGACCAAAATACGTGTTGAAAGTTTGTAAATATATATGCTTGTATTATTGTTGCTAAAAATATGTAAAATTTTTATAATTTTATGTAGATGATAACGATTACATTTGATTTTTATTGATACTTTTGTACAATGCGAGGGTAAATTTATGTTCGAAGATCAGGATCTGGAACCGGAATTTGTCCGGAGATTAGAGCGCCATTATGACGAGATGAAATGGCTCTACAATGAACTTTATAATGATGAGCATGCTTTTGAGTATTTCTGCAGCATGCTGTATGATTATTATTCTTCCAGAAAGCAGGAGCTGAAAGAGTGGGATCAGGCCAGAGAGGAGGATATCGACTGGTATGCCAACAATGCTATGCTGGGCATGCTGATGTATACGCAGTGTTTTGCGGGAAGCCTGGAGGGGCTGAGGGAGCATCTGGATTATATCCAGGACTGCGGGGTTAATTATCTGCATCTGATGCCACTTCTGCAGAGCCCGGAGGGCAGGAGCGACGGTGGATACGCAGTTTCGGATTTCCGGAAGGTCCAGCCTGAGCTGGGAACCATGGAAGATCTGGCGAAGCTGAGCGATGAGTGCCATGCCAGGGGCATGAGCGTCTGCCTTGATTTTGTCATGAATCATACCAGCGAGGATCATGAGTGGGCTGTAAGGGCCAAGGCAGGTGAAAAGGAGTATCAGGACAGGTATTTCTTTTTTGACAACTGGCAGATCCCTAATGAATTTGAGAAGACGGTTCCTCAGGTATTTCCCCAGACGGCTCCTGGCAATTTTTCCTGGAATGAGGAGACACACAAGGTCGTCATGACGACATTTTATCCCTACCAGTGGGATCTGAACTACAGAAATCCTACAGTATTTAATGATATGACGGCGAATATGCTGAACCTGTGCAATCACGGGGTCGACATCGTGAGGCTGGACGCTGTCCCCTATATCTGGAAGACTCTGGGAACGGACTGCCGGAATCTTCCCCAGGTTCATACCCTGGTCAGACTGATGCGGATGGCATGCGAGATCGTCTGCCCGGGTACGCTGCTTTTGGGCGAGGTGGTTATGGAACCCTCCAAGGTCGCTCCCTATTTTGGAACCGTCGAGAAGCCGGAATGCCATATGCTTTACAATGTAACGACAATGGCTTCCACCTGGAACACGGTTGCGACCAAGGATGTCCGCCTGCTCAGACATCAGCTGGAGCAGGTATTTGCTCTGCCGAAACAATATACATTTCTGAATTACCTGCGCTGCCACGATGATATCGGCTGGGGGCTTGACTATCAGTTTCTGAGCCAGTTTGGCATTACGGAAGTGGCTCATAAGAAGTTTCTCAATGATTATCTGAAGGGAGCCATCTACGGAGTCGATTCCCGCGGCGAGCTTTACAACGACGATCCCAGGCTGGGGGACGCGCGGCTCTGCGGAACGACGGCTTCCCTGTGCGGGATCGAGGCAGCTGAGTTTGAGAAGGATCCGGCTAAGCTTGACCGCGCGATCCGCCTGGATATCATGCTTCACGCCTTCCTTTTCACTTTGAGCGGTATTCCGGTCCTCTATTCGGGTGATGAGATCGGCCAGCTCAATGATTACAGTTACCATGAGGATCCTTTGAAATGGGATGATTCCCGTTATCTGCATCGCGGAAAACTGCATTGGGACGAGGTTGCTATGCGGGAGGATGAGAACAGCCGTCAGGGCAGGATCTTCGCCGGACTCAGGAGACTGGAAGAATTCCGCGCTAACTGTGAGGTCTTTGAGCCGGGCGCGGATACCTGGATCGTTGAGACCTGGAATGACCACGTTCTTGGTATCGGCCGCTATTATAGAGGCTGCAAGCTGATCGGACTCTTTAATTTCAGTGATGAAGACCAGACGGCCTGGGTCAATGAAGAGGAGATCTATTATGACTGCTTTACCGGTCAGATCCGTCCGGCCAAGGCTGTCGGCATTCCCGGACGTGATTTTGCATGGCTTTTGACTTCCTTCAGTGAGAGCTCCAACCCTGTCCTGACCGTGCATGAGCGGATCGAGGCCGCGCACAGACCTTTAGCTGAGAAGTACAGACAGACAGGAAAAGCAGGAAAATAATTTATGACGATCAAAGAAGTAGCAAAACTTGCCGGTGTTTCTCCTGCCTCGGTCAGCAGGTATCTGAACGACGGTCCCGTCAGCGATTCCATGCGTTTTAAGATCAGGCGGGTGATAGAGGAGACCGGCTTTCAGCCGAATCAGTACGCGCAGACCATGCGGTCCGGCAGGAGCCGGCAGATCCTGGTCATTATCCCCCGTCTGGACTCCATGTCCGCGTCACAGATCCTGAACGGCGTGAGTGAGCGGCTGATCCAGAGTGATTACATGCTGATCCTGGGTCTTACCGGGGGAGACCATGACAAGGAAGCCCAGTATCTGAAGAACCTGCAGAGCAGTATGGTGGATGGGATTATCCTGATGGGAACAGGCATGACAAAGGAGCTGAGGAACTGTATCCTGGCTGCTGACAGGCCTGTTGTCGTCACCGGACAGAATTTTTCCGGGATCCCCTGTGTCTATCACGATGATTATCACGCAGTAAAGGATCTGACCGGAAGGGCTCTGGCCGGGGGAAGGCGGCATCTGGCCTATCTGGGGGTCCGCCGGGAGGATCTGGCGGCCGGAGAGCAGAGGCAGATGGGGGCGTATGACGCGATCATTGAAGCAGGATTCGATCCGAACCGGTGCGACTGGGGAACCGTGGAATTTTCTTTTGAAAGCGGAGAACTTGTCATGAAACAGATGCTGGAGCGCAGTCCGGAAATCGATGCGGTCATCTGCGCAACAGATACCATCGCTCTGGGCGCTATGAAAGCTCTGCGGGAAAACGGCAGAAGGATACCGGAGGATGTTGTGGTAGGAAGTATTGGCGACAGCTGGGCATCCCAGGCAGCGATCCCGCCTCTTACCTCAGTCCATCTGAATTATAAAAAATGCGGCATGATCGCCGCGGATATGCTGCTCTCGAGGCTTGGCAGCAAGAGAGGGGAAATATCCGCCCGGCAGGTAATGCTTGATTATTCGATTACAGAGCGGGGCAGCTTGTAAGGGAGATTATTATGAAACTGATATTTATTGATATCGATGGAACGCTTACGCCGCCGGGGGAGAATATTCCTCCCGCCAGCGCGGTCCAGGCGATCCATGACGCCCGGAAGGCAGGGAACAAGGTGTTTTTATGTACCGGCCGCAATTATGATATGCTCAGTCCTCTTCTCAGGTACGGCTTTGACGGAGTCGTGGGAAGCGCGGGCGGATATGTGGTCTGCGGCGGCCAGGTGCTCTATGACTGTCCCATGACGCCTGTGCAGAGGAAGACGGCCCTGGACAGCCTGCATCGGCACGGGGTCTTCTGCACGATCGAGGCCCGGGACAGCTCCTGGGGAGACAGTGATCTGAAGGATTTTCTTAAGGGGCAGTCGGAGGGAAACAGCGAGATCGAGCGCTGGCGCAAGGCGCTGGCTTCCAATTTGGGGATCCGGCCTATAGAGGAGTACGATGGGTCTCCGATCTACAAGGTAGTGATCATGTGCCTGAAGATGGACCAGCTGGATGAGGCAAGGAGCCTTCTGGAAGACCAGTTTGATTTCTGCATCCAGGAGATCCCTGAGCACGGCTGCGTGAACGGGGAACTGATCAACCGGAAGTTTGATAAGGGGAAAGGGGTTCTGCGGATCTGCCGGCATCTGGGCGTTCCGGTCAGCGACACGGTCGGCTTCGGCGACAGCATGAACGATGAAGCCATGATCCGGGTGGTCGGGACCAGCGTCTGTATGGGAAACGGGGCGCAAAGCCTGAAGGAGATCTGCGATCTGGTCTGCCCCGCGGTGACTTCGGACGGCCTTGCCTGGGCTTTTGACAGGCTTCATCTGCGCTGAGTATTTTATAAAGGCAGAACAGCTTCCTGTTTTATGTAAATTTGTACAAAATATTAGATATGAAATCGTAAAATAGTTTCATTTACAGATGGAGAAAATTCCCATAAAATATAATTTGATATTAGAGTGAAAACGATTCCAGTTCAGGGAGGTAGTTATGGCATTGGATTATCGTAAATGCGCGCAGGAAATCGTCGACCATATCGGTGGGCGCGAGAATATCGCGCAGGCGGCGCACTGCGCGACGAGACTTCGTCTTGTTATCAAGGATAACAGCAAAGTCCAGAAGGATTACCTGGAGAATGTTGATGGCGTCAAGGGTATGTTCGAATCGAACGGACAGCTCCAGCTCATCATCGGCACCGGCACTGTCAATAAAGTCTATGATGAGTTCCTGGCGATCACAGGAATGACAGAGGCTACCAAAGATGACGTCAAGGCGGCAGCCGCGGCAAAACAGCCCTTGTGGAGAAGGCTGTTAAAGCCCATCGGCGACGTTTTCGTTCCCATCCTGCCGGCGATCGTAGCTTCCGGTCTGATGATGGGTCTTGTCGAGGCTCTGGGCAAAGCCGTTTCCAGTTTCTCAGGAACCGACTGGTATGCTTTCCTGGATATGATCTCCAACACCGCATTTGCTTTCCTGCCTGTTATCGTTGCTATTTCAGCGGCACGTGTATTCGGAGGAAATATTTTCCTGGGCGCTGTTATCGGTCTGGCTATGGTTCACACCAACCTGCTCAATGGATGGAATGTCGGCAATAAAGAGGCGATCAACGCGTTCTTCCACGTCACGGACGGCGTGATCCCTCAATGGCATTTGTTCGGACCGATCCTGCCCATCCGGCTGACCGGTTACCAGGGCCACGTTATTCCGGTCATCATTGCCGTATTCCTGATGTGCAAGATCGAGAAGTGGCTGCATAAGCATGTGCCCGAGATGCTCGATCTATTCGTTGTTCCTCTCGTTACGGTGCTGTCGACTACCCTGCTTACCTTTACGATCATCGGCCCTATTTTCTCTACGCTGGAGACCTGGGTTCTGAGCGGAGCAGAGATTCTTGTAGGAAATGTTTTCGGAGCCGCGGCCATGGGTGCCTTGTATCCATGGACCGTCATCATGGGTCTGCATCATATGTATAACGTTATCGAGGCAGGTATGCTGGGATCTGTCGGTCTCAATACCTGGATGCCTATCGCGTCAGCTGCAAACTTCGCGCAGTTCGGCGCCTGCCTGGCAGTTGGTCTGAAGGCAAAGAACAACAAGACAAAGGTCGTTGCCGTTCCTTCCGCTCTGTCAGCAGCCCTTGGCATCACAGAGCCCGCCATCTTCGGTGTTAACCTTCGTTTCTTCAAGCCCTTTATCTGCGCTATGGTCGGCGGCATTGCCGGTTCCTTCTACGGCGCCCTGACAAAGATCGGCGCTACCGCATACGGCGTTACCGGTATTCCCGGCTATCTGACCATCAAGCAGCCTCTTCAGTATACGATCCTGCTTGCCATCTCCGGCGGCATTGCCTTCATCCTGACCTGGACTCTCTGGAAAGAGCCCGAGACAGGTATGAAGAAAGCAGCGCAGAAGGCCAAAGAGGAAGAGAAGACAGACGAAGCTGCTTATGAAAGAGGAAATGTGGTCATTACATCTTCCGCAGGCGACATCAACAAGCCGATCAACGGCAAGGTCATTTCTTACACAGAGATCCCGGATGAGACATTTGCTTCCGGTGCCCTGGGTGAGGGCGTGGGAATCATTCCCGAAGGCGAGACCATCTTCGCTCCTTTTGACGGCGTGATCTCCTCTGTAGCTGAGACCAATCACGCAGTCGGGATCACCGGCCCCAATGATCAGGAACTTCTGATCCATGTCGGTGTTGATACCGTCATGATGGACGGCGACGGCTTCACAACTATGGTAAAGGAAGGCGACGAGGTCAAGACCGGTCAGCCCCTGCTTGTCTTTGACGATGAGAAGATCAAGGCGGCAGGACATCCCGATGTTGTTGTTGTCCTTCTGACCAACAGTGATGATTATACAGATTTCCAGTACGGGGAAAGACTGAAGTAGCATCAGACGGGGTCATACGGCCCTGACAGATCAAATCAGTATCTGATCGGTCCGGGCGGCTGTGACAGATAAAGAACTGCCGCCTGGCCGAATCACATAGATACCCTATATATTAAGATATCCGCAGAAGGGAGATTAACATGAAAGAATTTAAGTACACGATTACAGATCCGGTTGGTATCCATGCTCGTCCGGCAGGACTTCTGGTTAAGGAAGTAAAGAAGTTCGCAAGCCGTATTCAGATTGTATCAAAGGACGGCAAGGCAGCAGACGGCAAGAAGCTTCTTGCCCTTATGGGACTTGGGATCCGTCAGGGTGATGAAGTTACCGTTACGGTCGAGGGTGACGATGAAGCCGATGCAGCTGCAGCAATTGAGAAGTTCCTGAAAGAAAATTTATAATCCGCACAGTAAATAAATAACATTTCAAGAAATCTATCCGGGCAGGCTGCCGCAGGGGTCTGCGGCGGTCTGCATTTTTTTATCATCAGCAGGAGGGTTACATTATGCAGGTTGTTACGGGTATCAGCATCCTGAATGGAATTGCCATTGGAAGGATACGTATCTATAAAGCTCCCGAATTCAAGATCAATGAGAATATCGTAGACGACCCTGATCTGGAACTTGAGAGATTTGAGCAGGCAAGAGTGAAGGTCCAGAACCAGCAGCAGGTTCTGTATGAAAAGGCAGTGAAATCTGCCGGCGAGGAAAGTGCCGGGATCTTCCAGTTCCATATGGATATGCTGGATGACGATGATCTGTTGGATGCTGTCAAGTCCATTATCGAGGAACAGCACCATTCTGCAGAATATGCGGCTCAGCATGGCTTTGACAATGTAGCCCAGATGTTCAGAGATATGGATGACCCTTATTTCAAGGCCAGAAGCGCTGATGTGATCGACGTCGGCAACTCTGTTGTGTCTGTTCTGCTGGGACTTGACGCGGATTCCCTTCAGGGGACCGAGCCCAGCATTCTGGTGGCCGATGATCTGGCGCCGTCTGAGACTGTCCGCCTGGACAAGTCTCTTCTGCTGGGTCTGATCACGAAAGAGGGAAGTTCAACAAGCCACACCGCCATTCTCGCCCGCAGCATGAATCTTCCCACGCTGATCCAGTGTAAGGATGTTTCCGATGACTGGGACGGAAAACTGGCGATTCTGGACGGTTATAATTCCTGCGCTTATATTGAGCCGACAAAAGACCTGCTCGATTCACTTACTAAAAAGAGAAACGAAGACCTGAGCCAGAAAGCCCTTCTCCAGGAACTGAAAGGAAAATCCAGCACGACTCTGGACGGGAAAACGGTCAGGCTTTTTGCCAACATCGGCGGCCCCGAGGATGTAGGCTCGGTACAGATGAACGACGCTGAAGGCGTCGGCCTTTTCCGGTCTGAGTTCGTCTACCTTAACAGCCCCGACGATCCCAGCGAGGATGCCCAGTTTGATGCATACAAGAGGGTACTGGAGACTCTGGCTCCCAAGCTCGTCATCATCCGCACCTGTGATATCGGAGCGGACAAGACCATCGACTATATGCATCTGGACAAGGAAGACAATCCCGCCCTTGGCTATCGCGCCATCCGCATCTGTCTGACCAGGAAAGACTTTTTCAAGCGCCAGCTCAGAGCCCTGCTCCGTGCTTCCGCATACGGCAATCTCGGCATCATGTTTCCCATGATCATCAGCCAGCGTGAGCTTCGCGAGTGCAGGGAGATCCTGGAAGAGTGCCGCAGTGAGCTGATTGCCGAAGGCAAGGCTGTTGCTGATAACATCCAGATCGGAATCATGGTTGAGACGCCCGCCGCTGCTATCTGCGCTGATACACTGGCGGAAGATGTAGATTTCTTCTCGCTCGGCACGAACGATCTTACCCAGTATACGCTGGCGATCGACCGTCAGAACGCTAAGCTGGAGCCCTTCTCCGACACCCATCACCCGGCTGTCCTCAAGGAGATCCAGATGACGATAGAGGCCGGACACCGCCATGGCTGCTGGGTAGGCATCTGCGGAGAGCTGGGCGCTGACCCGACCCTCACAGAGACCTTCCTGCGCATGGGTGTTGATGAACTTTCCGTAAATGCGAGAAGTATTCTCCCCCTGCGCAAGATCATCCGCAGCGTCGATCTTTCAAAGCCCGAAGAAGAATAACTCCTCTGGGAAATTTATCAGAAAATCTTCAGATCGTGCAGTTTATTTTCTATAAATAGTGCATGCTTCTCCCGGCTGGACAGAGAACAGGCAGAAAAATGCTGAAAATCATTGGTTTTTGTGATATAATTATCATGAAAAGGGATTATATATAGGTAGATTTTGAGTATTTGCTGCCGATGTTTGGATAGGAGAGTAGAGCCATGTACAGAGAAAAACTAGAAGCTATCCTTGAACAGTATGCTGCCCGGTTTGACGAGATGAATGAAAAAGGAAAGAATAAGTCCGATGCAGGACATAAGTGGGAGGTCATGCAGGCCTGCTCGACTCTGAACCTGGATTCAGACGAACTGCTCCTTGAGTTTGAGAATTTTGCTGAGAATACGAACAGATTGATGGAAAGCAGCCGTGTGCAGCCCTCCGGCGGCATCACAATCCTCCTGCAGCACGATGAGGAGGTCGAGTTTGTAAGGTCGGAGTTTAAAGACCTTTTGAAGGATGACGGCGGCGATCTGGAGGACAGGCAGGACCGTATCGTTTCATTCGTGGATGATATCAACCGCCATCTCAGCATGTATATGGATAAGATCGATATCTATAAGCAGACGCTCAGCTCAGCGATCGGCTACCTCAGTCTTGTAAGACCAAAGGAGAACTATTATTACAGACCTTCCACTGCCGACAGCTGGGCCATGAGCATAGAGTTCAGCGAGGATTTCGGCCACAACAGGACATTCTCTTTAAGAAAATATTACAAGATGTGCGATGAGATCCTTCAAGAGCTGAAGGATTTTCCCAGAGTCCTGGAGCTGAATCAGAAGAGGGTCGATGATCTGGGCATTACGGTAGATGACGACCTTCATATGCTGGTCTATGATATCATGCTCTGCACGGATACTTATCATCTGGATGCCAACAAGGAGAAGATGACGGTCAAGGAGAGACTCAGCCGCGCGGTCATCCGCGAGGAGAGAGAGAATCTCATGGACAGGCTTCTTGATGTGGAGGACAGGCTCAGGAAGCTGAGCGCTGATGTAGAACTGCCGGATCCTGTGGGAAGCTCTGTTGAGCATAAGACATTCGGCAGCGGCATTGTGAAGAGCTGCAGCGGGGGCAAGATAGAGGTTGAGTTCCCGGCAGGCATAAAGAAGTTTCAGTATCCGGATGCATTTGCCAGAGGATTTCTCAAGTCGGACGATGAGTCTGTCATGCAGAAGTTTAAGGAGAATGCGGATATTGTGACGGAGAGAAGAAATCTCAGGCAGGAACAGACGCAGCTTGAGGATTCTCTGAGGCATATCGGCTGATGCCCGCAGACAGAGAACGTATTGATATTTGAAATTGCAGAAGGCTTTTGATCCGGGCTCGGCAAAGAGGGCGGCGGTCAGAAGCCTTTTTGTCTTCTTCCGGCCGCGCCGGTGAGGAGGGAGAGTATGGATCTGAAAATTATCGCACATATTGATACGGATCTTGATGAGAAATTCGGTATTCCCAGGCAGAGCGGCCTTGTCCCTTCCCTGCAGGGGCGGATCGTATTCGAACCCGGGTACAGGGATCCCAATGCCCTGAGGGGGCTGGAGGGCTATGATTACATCTGGCTGATCTGGCATTTTTCTGAGGTTCCCAGGAACCGGCCTTTTACGCCGCTTGTCCGGCCGCCCAGACTGGGAGGCAACAAAAAAGTCGGGGTTTTTGCTTCCCGCTCGCCTTTCAGGCCTAATCCGATCGGGCTTTCCTGTGTCCGGCTTGAGAAGATAGAGATGAATACGCCCCAGGGGCCGGTCATTTATGTGGGCGGCGTGGATATGAAGGACGGGACGCCCATATTGGATATCAAGCCCTACCATCCCGGCGTCGAGGCTCATCCCGGCGCAAGAGGGGGATTCTCGGACGATTACAGGGATTACCGCCTTGAGGTAAGATACAGGGAGGATACGGCAGAAAAAATTCCCGCGCAGATGCGGGAATCTCTGACCGGTCTTCTGGCCCAGGATCCCCGCCCGGGCTATCAGCACAGCCCGGACCGGATCTACGGGATCAGTTTCGCCGGATATAATGTAAGATTCACGGTAGACGGCAATATCCTGACCGTGATTGAAGTGACAAAGTGAAGATCAAACCTGATCAGCTATCTCATATATGAGCTTTTCTGTCTTCTCCCAGCCCAGGCAGGGGTCTGTGATGGACTGGCCGAAGACACCGTCGCCTATATTCTGTTTGCCGTCGACCAGGTAGCTCTCTATCATGAAGCCCTTGACCATGCGGCGGATATCGCCCGAATATCTGCGGCTGTGCAGAACCTCGCTGGCGATACGGATTTGCTCTATGTACTGCTTGTCAGAGTTTGAGTGGTTTGTATCGACAAGGCAGGCCATGTTCTCGAGGCCTCTTTCCGAGTACATCTCATAGAGCCTTCTCAGGTCTTCGTAGTGGTAGTTGGGGACGTTGTTGCCGTGTTTGCTGTTGGAGCCCCTGAGTATGGCATGTGTGAGGGGGTTGCCCTGGGTGTGGACCTCCCAGCCCCTGTAGAGGAAAGCCTGAGGGCTCTGAGCTGCCTCTATGGAGTTGAGCATGACGTGGAAGTCGCCGCTCGTCGGATTCTTCATGCCGCAGGGGATCCCGATGCCGCTGGCTGTCAGCCTGTGGCTCTGGTCCTCGACGGAACGGGCGCCGACAGCTACATAGCTGAGCAGGTCGGACAGATACCGGTGGTTCTCCGGGTAGAGCATCTCATCGGCAGTCGTCATGCCGGTCTCCTCCAGCACTCTTGTGTGCAGGCGGCGGATAGCCAAAAGTCCCTCCAGAAGATCCGGCTTCTTCTCCGGATCGGGCTGATGGAGCATTCCCTTATAGCCCTTGCCCGTTGTCCTGGGCTTGTTCGTGTAGATGCGGGGGATCATAAATATCCGGTCTGCCACCTTCTCCTGAACCCTGGCAAGTCTGTGTATATATTCCATGACAGGCTCCTCGCTGTCAGCCGAACAGGGTCCGATGACAAGGAGAAATTTATCTGATTCGCCTGTAAATATCTTCTGTACCTCTAAATCGCGCTGCTTCTTTACTTCCGCCAGCCGCTCCGCAACAGGATATCTGCTCTTTATCTCAGCAGGTATGGGGAGCTTGCGGATAAACTTCATGGTCATATTCTCTGTATTCACTATTTGCACCTCCATTTTAAGGATTAGTATAAACTGAAATTGCAGTTATTGTCAATCAATTCCACGTAAAGCCGATAGGAGAACTCTGCCGGTCCCTTTTCTCCCGCAAACAGGCTTTTTTTCTTGGCCATATAATGGTAAAATACAAGATAAATCCACTGGACATTTATTTCAGACAGGAATGAGGGAAAAATGTATCATATCGTATCAAAGTTACTGATGTACGGCAGCATGCCGAAAGACAGCATCCTTATGCAGCTTGCGGATATCTTCCGGCAGATGGACAGGGGGACTCAGTCCGACGACGAGCTCGTGACCAGAATATATTCCCAGGTCAAGAGGATCCTGATCCTGGGCACGGATTACGCTTTTGACAAAAATCTCTGGCACAATTATCTGACCTATCTCCTGATAACAGATGAGAACCCCTTCAGCATCACCTGTGAAAAGGTCGGCGCCAGCGTTGGAAGCGTCAACGCATTTGCCAGGGCGGATTTCAAGGCTTTCAAGCAGCTTTTCGATTTTGATTTCGGCCCCGCCGAGAAGAAGCTGAATATAGACTGTTTCTCCAGACTGGAGAATTATACATCCATACAGAAGAAGGAGCTCATGTACAACAAGAATGTGAGCGAGAAGGTGCGCGGGCTGAGCGAAAAGCTGGAGAAGGCGGCGGACGAGAATGAATTTTTCGACGCGGTCACAGGATTTTACAAGGACTTTGGCGTAGGCATGTTCGGCCTCAACAAGGCCTTCCATATTGAACACACGGGCGGGGAGAATGTGAAGTTCCTTCCCATAAACAACATGGATGAGGTCAAGCTGGACGATCTGGTAGGCTATGAGATCCAGAAGAAGAAGCTGATCGACAATACAGAGGCCTTTGTGAGCGGCCGCAGGGCCAATAACGTGCTCCTGTACGGAGACGCGGGCACGGGCAAGTCTACGAGCGTCAAGGCCATTGTGAACGAATATTATGACAGAGGCCTGAGGATGATAGAGATCTACAAGCATCAGTTTAAGGATCTTTCCAATATCATCGCCCAGATAAAGAACAGGAATTACCGCTTTATCATCTATATGGATGATCTTTCCTTTGAGGAGAACGAGGTGGAGTACAAGTTTCTCAAGGCCGTTATTGAGGGCGGCGTTGAGACAAAGCCGGAGAATATCCTGATTTACGCTACGTCCAACAGGCGTCACCTGATAAAGGAGAACTGGAATGACAGGAACGACATGGAGTTTGAGAATGACCTTCACCGCTCAGATACCATGGAGGAGAAGCTTTCACTCTACAGCAGGTTCGGCGTCCAGATCGGCTACATAAAGCCTTCCAAGAAGGAATACAACAATATCGTGATCAATCTCGCCCGGAGAAGCGGCATAGATATGACAGATGACCAGCTCTGCCTGGAGGCGAACAAGTGGGAGATCTCCCATGGCGGCATGTCAGGCAGGACTGCCCAGCAGTTTATCAATTACCTGCTCGGCAAAGCGGAGGTGTGATCATGGCTACCCCGCATATCAGCGCAGAAAAGGGAGATTTTGCAGGCACTGTCCTCATGCCCGGAGATCCGCTCAGGGCAAGGTGGATCGCGAAGACCTACCTTAAGGATCCGAAGCTGGTGACAGATGTCAGGAATATTTTCGGCTATACCGGGTCCTACAGGGGAGGGCGGGTATCCGTCATGGCCTCCGGCATGGGAATGCCCTCCATCGGCATCTACTCCTATGAACTCTTCTGTTTTTACGATGTGAAGAATATTATCCGAATCGGGTCCGCGGGCGCCTATTCTGCTGATCTTAAGCTGAGAGACATCCTCCTGGCTGATGCGGCCTATAGCGAGTCGACCTATGCCCGGGTCCAGAGTGGGGATACCGCCTGCTGGCAGTACCCGTCGGAAAAGCTCAATGGCTTGATCGGGCAGACAGCGGGAGAGCTTGATCTGCAGCTGGCCAGGGGGCCGATCCACTCCAGCGACGTCTTCTACCACGAGGAGGAGACAGAGAAAGCGGTGGAACGGCTCAGGCAGGAGAAGGGTCTTGTCTGCGTGGAGATGGAAAGTTTTGCCCTTTTCCACAATGCAGATGTTCTGGGCAGGCAGGCTGCCTGCCTGCTCACGATCTCGGATTCTTTTCCCGCGGATGAGCACCTGAGCGCCGGGGAGAGGGAAAGAGCCTTTGGAGATATGGCAGTACTTGCTCTTGAGACAGCGATAAGAGCGTGAAAGGAAGTTTGAGGCAATGACGATAAATGAGCGTTTATCCGCCCTGCGCGAGCGCATGAAGCAGGAAGGGATCGATATGTATATCATCTTTTCCGAGGATTTTCATGGATCGGAATATGTGGGCGGATATTTTGGATGCAGGGAGTTTATCTCCGGTTTTACCGGGTCGGCCGGAACAGTGGTCGTGGGTATGGACGAGGCAGGGCTCTGGACGGATGGACGGTATTTTCTTCAGGCGGCCAGCCAGCTTGAGGGTACAGGCATAGAGCTCTTTCGTATGGGGAACGAGGGAGTTCCTGCCGTGGAGGAGTTTGTCAGGGATAAGCTGCCGGCGGGCGGCTGTCTTGGCATGGATGGGAGGACCATCAGCGCGGCTTTAGGGAGAAAGTACGCAAAGATCTGCCCCTGTCTGCGGACAGATGTTGATCTGGTCGGCGATATCTGGGAAGACAGGCCTCTTCTCTCGAACAAGAAGGCCTGGCTGTTATCTGAAAGATATACCGGCCAGACGAGACAGAGCCGGATCAGCGATCTGGCTGCCTTCCTGAGGAGCAGGGGAGCGGATTCCATGGCGGTCTCTTCTCTTGATGATATCTGCTGGCTTTTGAACATCAGGGGAGATGACGTTTTGGACAATCCGGTCGTCCTTGCCTATATGATGGTATTCTGCCACGGAGGCGTGACCCTTTACGCGGATGAGAGAAAGTTTTTGCAGGCAGACAGGGCCGTCCTTGACCAGGCCGGGGTCACGATAGCTCCCTACGACAGATTTTATGAGGATCTTTCGAAGCTTCCGGACGGCTGGACGCTGATGCTGGACAGCAGAGCCCTGAATTATGCCGCTGTCTGCACCCTTCCGGAAGGGGTCAATGTGATAGATGAGACGGACCGCATCATGCTGAGCAAGGCGAGGAAGAATCCGGTCGAGATAGAGAACCTTAAGAAGGCTCATCTGAAGGACGGGATCGCTCTTACCCGCTTTATGTACTGGCTCAAGACAAATGCAGGCAAGACGCCGATGACGGAGATCAGCACAGCCCAGAAGCTGGAGTCCTTCCGCAGGCAGCAGGAGGGCTATATAGAGCCGAGTTTTGAGCCCATCAGCGCCTACGGCCCCCACGGGGCAATCGTTCACTACAGCGCGACAGAAGAGAGTAATGCCCGCATAGAGCCCAGGGGCCTGCTTCTCATGGATACAGGAGGCCAGTACTATGAGGGGACGACCGATGTGACGAGAACATTTGTCATGGGTCCTTTGAGCCGGGATGAGAAGTTTTATTTTACCCAGGTTCTGCGCGGAAATCTGAATCTTGCCGCCGCCAGGTTCCTCTACGGATGCAGGGGCAGCAATCTGGATCATCTGGCCAGAGAGCCTCTCTGGCAGCTGGGCCTTGATTATAAGCACGGAACAGGCCACGGGGTGGGGTATCTCCTGGGTGTTCACGAAAAACCCAACGCCTTTCGCTGGAAGATAGACGCCGGGAATGTCGACGCGTCAGACGCGGTCCTCGAGGAGGGCATGGTGACATCGGACGAACCCGGCCTTTATCTGGCAGGGCGCTTTGGCATCCGCCATGAGAATCTCACCGTATGCGTGAAGGATATAAAGAACGAGTATGGCCAGTTCATGAAGTTTGAGACGCTCACCCTGTGCCCCTTCGATCTGGACGGGGTGGATCCTGGTCTCATGACTGAGAAGGAAAGAAATCTTCTGAACGATTATCATCAGAGGATCTATGAGACAATAGGGCCGCATATCCCTGAGAATGAGAGAGAATGGCTGAAGAACGCGACACGCAGGATATGATCGAAAATACATATTAGAGGATGGAGAAGAGACATGGATATTAAATTTCCCGAGAGACTGGAGACATTTGAGCAGGGCATATTTTCTGCTCTCAATGAAAAAAAGAACCAGCTGATCGCTCAGGGACGCACCGTCTACAACATGTCGGTGGGAACCCCTGACTTTAAGCCCGGTCAGCATATCATAGACGCCCTCTGCCAGGCAGCAGGCGACCCGGAGAATTACAAGTACGCTCTGGCAGACCTGCCCGAGCTGCTAGACGCGGTTATCTATCATTATAAGCAGAGATACGGAGTTGACTTAAAGCGCAGCGAGGTTACTTCCATATACGGGTCACAGGAGGGAATGGCCCATATCAGCCTGGCCCTGTGCGACAGAGGAGACATCGTCCTTGTTCCCAATCCGGGCTATCCGGTATTTTCAGCCGGCCCCTTCCTCTGCGGGGCAGATGTGAGGACCTACGACCTGCTGCCTGAGAATAACTTTCTCATAGATTTCGATTCTATCCCGGATCAGCTGGCGGATGAGGCCAGGTTCATGATCGTCTCCTATCCGATGAATCCGGTCTGCGTCACAGCTCCCGACAGTTTCTATGAAGAGCTGATTGCATTTGCCAGGAAGCACAATATTATCGTTATCCACGACAATGCCTACTCCGATATCATCTATACCGGAAGGCCGGGCAGGTCTTTCCTTTCCTTTGACGGAGCCAGGGAGGTGGGCGTTGAGTTTTATTCTCTCTCAAAGTCCTACAATTATACGGGCGCCCGGATGTCTTTTGTTGTGGGAAATGAGGCCATAGTCAGGAAATTTGCCAAGGTCAGATCTCAGATCGATTACGGTATATTCCTCCCTATCCAGTACGGAGCCATTGCCGCTCTGACAGGGCCTCAGGACGCGGTAACTGCCCAGTGCGAGGAGTATAACAGAAGAAATCACGCTCTTTCCGAAAGCCTTACCGAGGCTGGTTGGAATGTTCCTCTTTCCCAGGGTACCATGTTCTCCTGGGCTCATATTCCGGACAACTTTGACAATTCCGTAGATTTTGTCCTTGAGCTTATGGACAGGTCGGGCCTTATCGTGACGCCGGGATCTGCTTTTGGCAGCCTGGGCGAAGGATTTGTCCGTTTTGCCCTTGTCCTGTCTCCGGAGAAGATCAGGGAAGCAGCGGCGGCAGTAAAGAAATGCGGTATTCTTGAGAGGTGATAAAATGCATGATGAGCTGACGCAGGGCGATATTGATAAGATGAAGGAGGAGATCGCCTTCCGCAAGGGGCCTCTTCACAGCCAGATCATAAAAGAGCTCCAGGAAGCAAGAGCCCAGGGAGACCTCAGCGAGAATTTTGAATATTATGCGGCAAAGAAGGCCAACGGGCGCAATAACAGCCGGATCCGCTATCTGGAGAACATGATCCGGACGGCGAAGCTGATCAGGGATGATTCCGCTGCCGATACGGTGGGCATAAACAATACCGTCACCATCCGGATGAAGGACAGCGGCGAGGAAGAGGTTTGGCGCATCGTCACAACGGTCCGCCAGGATATCATGAAGGGTCTGATCGGGAACGACTCTCCCATGGCCAAGGCTCTTATGGGGCATAAGGCGGGCGACGTCGTCACGGTAAATGTAAGTCCCGATTATAAGTACGACGTAGAGATCACAAATATCGAGAAGACGAGCGATGAGTCCGGCGACCGCATAAACAGCTACTGACAGAAAAAGGGATGTGAAAAACGAACTGACGGTTTTTCACATCCCTTGTTGTTTATCAATTTCCCTTAGCGGGCCAGTCTGTCCCAGAAATCGTTCTCATCCTCTTCGTCATCATCCCCCTCGTCCTGCTCGTCATCATTTTCATTCTCATCCTCTTCGTCATCGTCATTCCCCGCGTTCGGGTCGACGTCTGTGCAGTAGTCCTGAGGGACATCGTCTTCCGAGTCGAAATACTCTGTGTATACATACTTCTCCGGTGTATAGGATGTGGCCCTCTTACCGCAGTGGGAGCACATCTTGACCGCCACGGTATCGTGGTCGGTGCAGAAGTCGGTGGGAACGCTTTCTTTATCCATATATTCCGTTACAACAGGACAGCCGTCTGAAGGCAGAAGCCCTGATTTCTTGCAGACCTTGACCTTTTCGACAGAATCCGGCATGGTAAAGTCAGCGTCCTCCAGCCCCTTTTTCTGAATGATTTCATTCATGATGTTCTTCCAGAGCATCTTGTGTTCGGAGTAGCTGTAGCTTACGCGCCCTCTCATGGAGGCGCTGTTGTCATATCCCATCCATACGGAAGCGGTATAGTAGGGGGTGTAGCCGGCAAACCAGAGGTCTGTGTAATTCTCTGTCGTGCCCGTTTTGCCGGCTTCGGCGATGCCGCCGTCTGATATGCGGGCCGCTGTTCCGGTTCCTTTCGTCACGACGTCTTCCATGGCGCTTGTGAGCAGCCAGGCTGTGGAATCCTTTATGACCCTGTGGGTCTCCGGCACATTCTCCAGGAGCACGTTCCCGTTCCTGTCGAGGATCTTTGTGTAGAAGACAGGCTGGGTGTAGATACCGCCGTTGGCGATGGCCGAGAAAGCGCCGGTTACTTCCAGGTTGCTGACGCCCTTGTATATGCCGCCCAGGGCCAGGGGAGCATAATTGTCATTTTTGTCGTCTATAGTCGTAAATCCAAAATTCTTCAGATATTTTATCGCCAGCTTTGTCGTTACATTCTCCACGAGCCAGCGCACGGTGACAACATTCATGGAGTGAACGATGGCGTCCCTCATGGTGACGGTTCCCTTATAGGAGTTTTTATTTGTGTTGAAAGCTTCATAGCCGTCGGGTGTCTTGTAGGGCTCGTCCTTCTTTGTGGAGGCCAGGGTCTGGTCGCATTCGTTAAGAGCCGCGGCATAGACTGCCAGGATCTTAAATACAGAACCCGGCTGGCGCAGAGCCTGCGTTGCCCTGTTGAAGCTCCTGTTTTCTGTCTTTGTTCCGCGGCCGCCGCTTATGGCCAGAACATGCCCGGTGTGCTGGTCCATAATGACATAGGAAGACTGGGCCTGGGCTGTGGGCTTGAATGTCTCCGCTATGATATTGGACTTGCCTGCGCCTATGGCCTTCTTATAGTCCTCCACGGCCGCTCTGGCCTGGTCTACTGTGTCGTAAAGCAGGTCGCAGTTGTCGCTTCCGTAGTAGGCCTGCATGGAGTTCTCGTCGACGTTGACCTCCTTCCCCTTCTTGTCCTTGTAGGTAAGGGCCCATCGAAGCAGATACTCATGGGAAGTGAAGAGGGAATCCTTTTTGTAGTAGCTGTCGACGATAGACTGGATCTGCTTATCCTCTGTCATATAAATCTGCAGGCCGCCGCTGTAGAGGGCAGAGACTGCTTCTTCCTTCGTGTAGCCCAGTTTTGTCTGCAGGTCGCTCAGGACCTGGTCTATGCAGGCGTCCTCGAACCAGGTGTATATTACATCCTTATCTTTTACCTTATCGTTGACCTTTGCCACGCGGGAGTAGACATCGTCAGCTAAAGACTGATCATAGACGGACTGGTCGATATATCCGAGCGCGAGCATATTCTTCAGGACGATCTGCCTTCTCCTTGAGTTGGCCTCCTGCCCGTCCACCGGGTTGTTGTTGGAGGGAGACTGGGCGATGGAAGCCAGGACAGCCGCCTCCGAGACGGTCAGATCTTTGGCTTTCTTGTTGAAATACCTTTCTGAGGCAGCCTCCACCCCGTAAGCTCCCCGGCCGAAGTTTATGGTGTTGAGGTACGCTTCCAGGATCTCTTTCTTGGAAAGCTTCTTCTCAAGCTGGATCGCCAGATACCATTCCTGGAACTTCCTGCGGAAACGCTCGCTGTCCGTGCTCTCCTCGCCGCCGTTAAATATGGTCATCTTTATCAGCTGCTGGGTGATCGTGCTGGCTCCCTGGGAGAAGTTCCCCCTGTTGCCCAGACCGGTAAAGAGGGCTCTGATGATACCCTTGGGATCTATGCCGTTGTGGTCGTAAAAACGCTGATCCTCTATGGCAATGAAGGCTTCCGGCACTTCCTTGGGAAGATCATCTATGGAGATGATGGTCCTGTTGGACTGGGAGCCCACAAGCTCGACCGCCTTGCTGCCGTCAGGATAGTACATGACGGACTTGACCTTTGAGGGCATGACCTGGTCGACGGAAACCCTGGGTGCGCTGTCTATGATCCCGTGAAATCCTCCCGCGACGGCTGCGATCATGGCAGCCCCGGCCACGAGGAGGGCTATGACGACAAAGCGGAGGATGTTAAATGCTATCTTCTTCTCTGCCTTGGCCCCGCCGGATCTTATCTTATTTCTTAATCTTTCAGTGTTTGACCTGCTGTAATCCATGGAATGACTCCTTTGCGCAGTTATATTAAGTAATTTATTATACCAAATATAGGCTGTAAAATAAAGAATAATTTGGTATACTAAGCCTGCATAAGCCGCCATTTTCCGACATTTTACAGGACGCCGGAATGTGGAAAGGAGATAGGAGGCCATATATGACAACAGAGAATCTTCCCATAAGCTACCGGACGGTATACAGTCCCGGGGCCGCTCAGATCGTTGAAAAAAAGTCACGCTTTATCGCTCATATCGCGCCGGTATCCAGCCAGGAGCAGGCCGGGGCATATATTGAGGACATAAAGAAAAAGTACTGGGATGCCAGGCACAATTGCCATGCCTACTGCGTAGGAGTGAAAAATCCTGTCAGCCGGTGCAGTGATGACGGTGAACCGTCCCAGACAGCCGGCAAGCCCATGCTGGACGTTTTGCAGGGAGCCGGCCTGACAAATACATGCGCTGTTGTGACCCGGTATTTCGGCGGGATCCTGCTGGGGACGGGGGGCCTTGTGAGGGCCTATTCCTCCGCTGTAAAGGCGGGTCTGGATGCGTGCCTTATTATAGAAAAGAGACTGTGCAGCCGTCTGACCGTTGATATAGATTACACTCTTCTGGGCAAGGTCCAGTATATGATATCCGGTCAGGATATCATGACGGTAAATATAGAATACGCGGACAGGGCAAAACTTGATCTTCTGGTGCCTTCTCAGATGAGGCAGGGATTTGACAGGAAGCTGGCGGATGCCACGGATGGAAAGGCCCGGGTCAGCGATCTGGGGCTCTGTTACGGAGCGGATGGAGGCTCGCGGATCCTGGTATTCGGACTGGACGGAGAGCCTGTGAACAATCTGTGAACTCTGGGAAAATGCTTCCTTTTTGTTATTCATTGTGATATAACAAGAACGTTAACCCTGTTTCAGAAAGGATTTTTAATATGAAGAGAATGCTTTGCACACTTGCTGTATGCCTGTCCCTGGCAGCTATGCTTGCGGGATGCGGTTCAAAGAATACGGCAGAGACAGATACGGCAGCCGAGACGGCCGAGACAGAGCAGTCCGCGGCCAAGGAACTGGATGCTCAGAAGTACGCTTACGACTACGATGTGGAGAAACTGGTAGAGCTTGGCGATTACAAGGGTCTGTCTTACACGAAGGTGGATACGTCCGTATCGAAGTCGGAGATCAATAAGGATATAAAGAGCACGCTGGAGTCCTATGCCCAGCCCAAGCAGATAAAGGACAGGGCAGTCAAGGACGGGGATACCGTGAATATAGATTTTAACGGAACCATAGACGGCAAGTCCTTTGACGGGGGCAGTTCTTCGGATTATTCTCTGGAGATAGGATCGAAATCTTTCATAGACGGCTTCGAGTCGGGACTGATCGGACATAAGCCGGGTGAAGAAGTGACGCTGAACCTTAAGTTCCCTTCCGATTATCAGCAGAAGGATCTTGCCGGCAAGGCGGTCAAATTTAAAGTTACGATCAATTACATTGAGGGGGACAAGGTCG
This sequence comes from uncultured Eubacteriales bacterium, assembly GCA_900314845.1. Classification (GTDB taxonomy): domain Bacteria; phylum Bacillota; class Clostridia; order Lachnospirales; family Lachnospiraceae; genus UBA2912. The sequence goes on along the minus strand of OMWV01000021.1, from coordinate 57,193 downwards.
TTCCCGAGCTGACGGATGAATTTGTAAAAGGCCTTAATATAAGCGGTGTTTCCACCACAAAGGAATACCGCAAGTATGTGAAGGATAAGCTCAAGGCTTCCAAGGAGAATGAGGCGGAGCAGAGCAGGCAGGGCGAGCTGATAAAAGCGGCTGTAAAGAATGCCAAGGTAAAGGATTATCCCGAAGATTTCCTCAAGCAGTATAAGGATTCTTACGTCGACTATTATAAGCAGTATGCCGACTACTACAGTGAAGGCAATCTGAAGGAATTCCTGGCACAGTACGGCCAGTATTACGGGACATCTGCGACAACAGAAGATGAGCTGAACGAAGAAGGCGAAAAGTACGCAAAAAACGCAGCGGCCAATATGCTTGTCATCTGCGCGATCGCTGACAAGGAAGGCGTTGAGCTCACAGATGAGGTCTATGAAAAAGAGATAAATTCCTATGTCAAGGAACTGGGCTATGAGAGCGCCGATGCTCTGGAGAAGCAGTACGGCAAGAGATATCTCAAGCAGGTCATCATCGTCCAGAAGGTCGTGGATATTCTGGAGAAAGACGCAAAGGCAGTATCGGAGACGGAAAGTTCAGACAGCTCAAGCAGCAGTAACTAAACAGGACAGGAGCGCAGGGAGGATAATGGAAAAGGAAGAGACAGCAGTGCAGCAGGACAGGAGCAGGCATAGGAGGAATAAGGCGATTGCATGTCTTATATTTTCAGCATTCAGCTTTTCGCTTATGAATCTGTGTGTAAAGGCATCGGGGGATCTGCCGGCGATCCAGAAGAGTTTCTTCCGGAATCTTGTGGCAGCCTTTGTCGCCCTTGTCATGCTGATCAGGAGCGGAGAGGGATTTTCCTTTCAGAAAAGGAATCTTCCCCTGCTGATCCTGCGGTCCACACTGGGTACCATAGGAATATTCGGCAACTTTTACGCTGTCGGCAAGCTGGTCCTCTCTGACGCGTCCATGCTGAACAAGCTTTCGCCCTTCTTTACCCTGCTGTTTTCTTTTATCTTTCTCAGGGAAAAGCTGAAGCCCTTCCACATCATCAGCATAGCGGGGGCTTTTATCGGAAGCATGCTGATCATAAAGCCCGGCTTTGACTTCACGGCTGTATTTCCGGCCTTGTGCGGAGCGGTCGGCGGCATGGCGGCAGGCGGGGCCTACACCTGCGTCAGGGGACTCGGCCTCAGGGGAGAGAGAGGAACATTTATCGTATTTTTCTTCTCCACATTTTCCTGTCTGGCAGCCCTTCCCTACCTGCTTCTCAACTATCATCCCATGACGCTGATGCAGCTTTTCTTCCTGCTTCTGGCAGGGGTCGGCGCTACGGGCGGTCAGTTCGGGATCACGGCAGCTTATCAGCATGCGCCGGCAAGAGAGATCTCCATTTACGATTACACGCAGATCCTGTTCGCGGCTGCCTGGAGTTTTATATTCTTCGATGAACTGCCGGACAGACTCAGCGTCATAGGCTATGTGATCATATTTGCCATGTCGGCAGTCATGTTTTTCTACAACCGGAAGGAAGAGGAGGCAGCCTGATCAGGTTTACCATAACAGGCACTTTTTTCTAAACATTCCATAAAATCAGCTCCATATCCTATTTACAGATTGGAGCTCTTATAATATACTAGACTAAGTTCCTGCTTTTATCCCGGCAGGACGTATTCAGCTATTTAACAGGAGGGTTATAGGATAATGAGTGTACAGGTGAAGGTTGAAACATTAGAGCATAACATGGCCAAGCTGACAGTAACAGTGCCGGCTGAGACATTTGATAAGGGTATCACACAGGCTTATCTTAAGATGAGGAATCAGATCTCCATACCCGGTTTCAGGAAGGGCAAGGTCCCTCAGGCTATGGTAGAGAAGATGTATGGCCCTGAGATGTTCTATGAGGAAGCAACCAACATCATTCTTCCGAGCACATATGATGAGGCTCTCACAGAGGTTAAGGATGTGAATATCACATCTGCTCCCAAGATAGAGTTCGTACAGATCGGCAAGGGCAAGGAGTTTATCTACACAGCAGAGGTAGCTACCATGCCGGAGGCAGAGCTCGGTCAGTATAAGGGCATTGAGATAGAGCAGGAAGCACCCGAAGTTACAGACGATGAGATCGCTGAGGAGATCAGGAAGGCACAGAATGTGAATGCCAGAGAGATTTCTGTTGACAGGGAAGCAAAGACAGGCGATATCACTGTTATCGATTATACAGGTGAGACAGAGGGCGTTGAGTTCGACGGCGGAAAGGCCACAGATTATTCCCTTACTCTCGGATCCGGCAATTTCATCCCCGGTTTCGAGGATCAGCTTGTCGGCGTTAAGACAGGGGACGAGCTCGATGTCAATGTTACATTCCCTGAGGACTACTTCAATCAGGATATGGCAGGCAAGCCGGCTGTATTCCACGTAAAGGTCAACGATGTAAGGGAGAAGGAGCTTCCCGCGCTCGATGACGATTTTGCACAGGATGTATCCGAGTTCGATACATTTGATGAGTACAGGGAAGACGTTAAGAAGAATCTCTTAGAGAAGAAGAAAGAGTCCATTAAGAGCGCTACCCAGCAGAAGGTCGTTGATAAGATCATAGAGAATGCCACAATGGATATTCCGGATCCCATGGTCGAGACACAGGCCAGAGAGATGGTCGACAGATATGGCCAGCAGCTTCAGACAAACGGTCTCAATCTTCAGCTCTACCTCAACGTTACCGGTATGAGCATGGATGACTTCGTCAACCAGATGAAGCCTCAGGCGCTGAAGAACATCCAGAGCAGAATCGCTCTTAAGGCTGTTGCCAAGGCGGAGGGCATAGAGGCAAGCCAGGAGGAGATCGATGCGGAGTTCGCAAAGATCGCTGAGCAGTATAACATGGATGCAGATAAGATAAAGAAGCTTCTTCCCAAGGAAGAGATCGATACCGTTTCTGATGATGTCATCTCTCAGAAGGCACTCGACTTTGCTGTTGAGAACGCAGTTATCACTACTGTAGAGAAGGCGGCAGAGGAGAAAGTAGAAGCAAAGGTAGACGAGCCTGAGGCATAAGTTTCAGGCAGGTCGATGTAATCAATAAGAATGGAGGCTGCCCGCAATAGTTTTATATTCTGGGCGGCCGCTTTTCTTTATTGAGAATATTTTTTGGGAGTGATTGATATGAGTTTAGTACCTACAGTCATAGAATCATCCAGCAGGGGTGAGAGAGCATTTGACATTTATTCAAGACTGCTCAAGGAGAGGATCGTATTTCTTGGCGAGGAAGTGACAGACGTGACGGCAAGTCTTGTCGTCTCCCAGCTTCTTTTCCTGGAGTCCGAGGATCCGGGCAAGGATATACAGCTCTATATAAACAGCCCCGGCGGATCCGTAACAGCCGGCATGGCGATCTATGATACCATGCAGTTTATTAAGTGCGACGTCTCTACGATCTGCATGGGCATGGCAGCCAGCATGGGAGCATTTCTTCTCTCCGGCGGCACAAAGGGCAAGCGCCTTGCCCTGCCTCACTCCATGATCATGATCCATCAGCCGTCAGGCGGCGCGCAGGGACAGGCCACAGAGATACAGATCGTGGCGGAGCAGATCCTCAACACAAAGAGGATGCTCAATGAGATCCTCTCTGCCAATACAGGACAGCCTTACGATAAGATCGCTGCTGATACAGAGAGAGATTTCTATATGACGAGCGAGCAGGCGAAGGAATACGGACTTATCGATGCTGTCGTTACAAAGAGAGCATAAGGACGGAGGAAATTATTATTTATGGCGGGAAGTAATTCTGACAATAAAAAACAGCCCAGGTGCTCATTCTGCGGGAAACCGCAGTCTCAGGTCCGCAAGCTGATCGCAGGCCCGAACGCGTATATCTGCGACAGCTGTGTGGGCATCTGTTCTGAGATCATAGAAGATGAACTGGGAGATGAGGAGTACAGCAGTGACATCAATCTCATGAAGCCCAGAGAGATCAAGGCATTTCTCGATGATTATGTCATCGGCCAGGAGGAGGCCAAGAAGGTCCTCTCCGTAGCTGTATACAATCATTATAAGAGGATCACATCCGGTGATATATCCGATGTGGAGCTGCAGAAGAGCAACATCATCATGACCGGCCCGACGGGTTCCGGCAAGACTCTTCTGGCCCAGACCCTGGCAAGGGTGCTCAATGTTCCCTTTGCCATAGCGGACGCGACTTCTCTTACAGAGGCAGGCTATGTCGGCGAGGATGTTGAGAATATCCTGCTCAAGCTGATACAGGCTGCGGATTACGATATCGCGAGGGCGCAGAAGGGTATTATCTATATCGATGAGATAGATAAGATCGCCAAGAAGTCGGAGAATGTTTCTATTACGAGGGATGTATCCGGCGAGGGCGTTCAGCAGGCCCTGCTCAAGATCCTTGAGGGGACCGTTGCTTCTGTCCCCCCTCAGGGCGGAAGAAAGCATCCTCATCAGGAATTTATCCAGATCGATACGACGAACATCCTCTTTATCTGCGGCGGCGCATTTGACGGTCTGGACAAGATCGTCGAGAGCAGGATCGGCGGCCAGTCCATCGGATTTAACGCGGATATCAGGGTCAAGGAAGAGGACAGGGATATAGGGAAACTCATGAGCCAGGCCCTGCCTCAGGATTTTGTTAAGTTCGGACTTATCCCTGAGTTTGTCGGCCGTGTTCCGGTGAGCGTTGCCCTGAACCTTCTTGATGAAGATTCTCTTGTCCGCGTGCTTACTGAGCCAAAAAGCGCTATAATAAAACAGTACAGGAAGCTCTTTGAACTGGACGGGATAGATCTGGAGTTTGAGGATGAAGCCGTGCACGAGATAGCAAGGCTGTCCTTTAAGAGGAATACAGGCGCCAGAGGTCTGCGCGCTATTGTCGAAGATTCACTGATGGATATCATGTACAATCTTCCCTCTGATGATACGGTTACCAAGTGTATCATTACGAAGGATGTTATAGACAGTAAGTGTGATCCCATACTTGAATACGGCGAGAAAAAGCCGGTTAAAGAACACAGCAGTACAAAGAGAAAGCCCAGAAGCGGAAGCGACGAGATAGCCTGAAATTTGTGCCGTCTGCCCTGGGGCAGGCGGCCATTTTTATAACAGGCACTCTTATGCGCCAAAGCATAAATATTTACAGGAATTATTTGGGGAGTGAAGAATAGAGCATGAGTGAATTCAACTGCAGGATGCCTGTGATCGCCCTTCGCGGTCTTGTCGTGATACCCGGCACAGTAATTCATTTTGATGTGAGCCGCGAAAAGTCTATCGCGGCGATCGAGGATGTGATGAAGCATGATCAGATGGTCATGCTCTCAGCTCAGAAGGATCCCGAGACGGAGGATCCGGGGATAGATGATATCTGCCGCATCGGAACGGCAGCAAAAGTAAGACAGATCGTCCGTATGCCCAAGAACGTTGTGCGCGTCCTGGCAGAGGGACTTTACAGGTCCACGATCGTGGAGGAGATTTCGTCCAAACCCTATCTCTTCTACAATATAGCGGTGGATGATACAAAAGAGACCATAGATGATCCGGTTCGCTCTGAGGGGATGAGGAGAGCGCTGGAGGAGATCATGGAGCGCTTTGAGGGACTTGGGACAAAGTTTTCCGCGGAGATCAAGCGCCTGATGCAGGATACCCAGGACGCAGCCCAGGTGACGAATGAGCTCTGCGCCAAGATGCCCATGAAGTGGCAGGACAGACAGAGGCTTCTGGAGGCAGAGAGCATAGAAGACCGCTTTGTCCTCCTCTGCCAGCTGATGAACAGGGAGTACGAGGTCGTCCGCATCAATCAGGAGATCCAGCAGAAGGTCAAGGTCAGGCTGGAGAAGAATCAGAGGGACTATATCCTCAGGGAACAGCTCAAGGAGATCCACGAGGAGCTGGGAGATGGAGCCGAGTCCGAGGCAGAAGAGCTGGAGGAAAAACTGAAGCATTTTCGCGCGCCGGCTGCGGTGAAGGATAAGATCCGCAAGGAGATCGGACGGCTCAAGGCAACTGCGGGCAACTCCGCTGAGAGTGCTGTCTACAGGAATTATATCGATACCATGTTCGAGATCCCCTGGAGCAGGAAGAGCACGGACAATAAGGATTTTGATAAGGCGGAAAAGGTCCTGCGCGAGGATCACTACGGTCTTGAGAAAGTGAAGGAGAGGATCCTTGATTATCTTGCGGTAAGGATGCTGAGCAAGAAGGGAAACACTCCCATCATCTGTCTTGTCGGCCCTCCCGGAACGGGCAAGACATCCATAGGCAGATCGATAGCCCGGGCTCTCAACAAAAAATATGTCCGCATCAGTCTGGGAGGAGTACACGACGAGGCGGAGATCAGAGGACACAGGAAGACATATATAGGCGCTATGCCCGGAAGGATCGCGGCAGCTCTCAGGCAGGCGGGCGTCCGCAACCCGCTCATAGTCCTTGATGAGATAGATAAGGTAAGCACAGACTACAAGGGGGATACATTTTCCGCCCTTCTTGAGGTGCTGGACCCGGAGCAGAATAAGTTCTTCAGAGATAATTATCTGGAGGTCCCGCTCGATCTGTCGGATGTCCTTTTCCTGACAACGGCGAACACACTTCAGACGATTCCCCGGCCTCTGCTGGATCGTATGGAGATCATAGAGATCAACAGCTACACGCAGAATGAGAAGTTCCATATCGCCCGGGAGCACCTTGTGGACAAGCAGTACGCCGCCAACGGCCTCAGCCCCAAACAGCTGAACATCAATGACAAGGCCATAGAGGCCATGATCCTTTACTACACCAGGGAATCCGGTGTGCGTGAGCTCGAGCGGTGCATCGGTGATGTGTGCAGGAAAGCTGCCAGGATGATCCTGCAGAAGGGCCGCAAGACGGTCAGGGTAACGGACAGGAATATCGAGCGCTTTCTGGGTCAGAAGAAGTTTGATATTGAGACGGCGAATGAACAGAATGAGGTCGGCATCGTGCGCGGCCTTGCCTGGACCAGCGTCGGCGGGGAGACACTCTCTGTCGAGGTCAATGTCATGCCGGGCAAGGGTAAATTTGAGCTGACCGGTCAGCTGGGCGATGTCATGAAAGAGAGCGCCGTGGCCGGGATCAGCTATATCCGTTCCATCAGCACCCATTTTGGCATAGAAAAAGAATTTTTCGAGGAAAACGATATCCATATCCACATACCGGAAGGGGCTGTTCCCAAGGACGGACCGTCAGCCGGCGTTACGATGGCAACGGCCATGATATCCGCTATCACCGGCATTCCCGTCAGGGCAAGCATCGCCATGACCGGTGAGATCACTCTGAGGGGCCGGGTCCTTCCCATCGGAGGGCTCAGGGAGAAGACGATCGCCGCCAAGACGGCAGGCATTCATACGGTGATCGTGCCGGAGAAGAACAGAAGGGACATAAAGGAACTTGACAAGGAGATCACCGGCGGCATGCGTTTTGTCTACGCGAAGACGATGGAAGATATCCTTCCCGTCGCGCTGGAACATGTCCCGGAGAGCCTTGAGAAAGACGCTTCACAGACGCGGAGCCAGAATGCGTAAGATATTATGGTGATAAAGAAAGCAGAACTTGAGACTGTGTGCGGCGTGACAAGCATTCTTCCGGACAACAGCTGTCCGGAGGCAGCTTTCGCCGGCAGGTCGAATGTTGGGAAATCTACTTTAATAAACGGGCTTATGAACCGGCGGGCTCTTGCCAGGGTATCCAGCAAGCCGGGCAAGACGCAGACGATAAATTATTACAAGGTAAATGACCAGGTCTACATTGTCGACCTTCCCGGTTACGGCTATGCCAATGCTTCGGAAAAAGTCAAGGCAGGGTGGGGGAAGATGATAGAGAGATATCTGCGCACCTCCAGGCAGCTGCGCATGGTATTTCTCCTGGTCGATATCCGCCATGATCCGACAAAAGACGATGTCCATATGTACAGGTGGATCGTGGAGAACGGCTTTTATCCGGCAGTCATCGCCACAAAGCTGGATAAGATAAAGAAAAGCCAGGTCAGCAAACATCTGAAGGCTGTCAGGCAGGTCCTGGATCTCCCGGAGGAGACCCCCCTTATCCCCTGGTCGGCAGAGACAAAAGAAGGCCGTGACCAGATATGGGCCCTGATAGAACAGTATGTTATGGACGGCGAAGGTCAGCAGTAAATTTACAGTAGTCTAACAGCAAAAGGAGGCAGAATATGAAGCTGGTATTTTCAGGCGCGGCACACGAGGTGACCGGCAGCAAGCATTATCTGGAAGCTGCAGGCAGGCATATACTTGTCGACTGTGGAATGGAACAGGGAAAGGATCTTTTTGAGAATCAGGATATCCCTGTGAAGGCATCGGATGTAGATTATGTTTTTCTCACCCACGCTCACATAGACCATTCGGGACTTCTGCCCCTTTTATATGCGCAGGGATTTACCGGCAGCATTATCACGACGGAGGCGACATATCAGCTCTGCCAGATCATGCTCCTGGACAGCGCGCACATACAGGAATTTGAGGCAGAGTGGCGCAACCGCAAGGGAAAGAGAGCCGGAAGGCCGCCGGTAGTTCCTCTCTACACTTCGGACGATGCCAGAGGCGTGCTGGAGCATTTCGTGTCCTGCAGATATGAGGAGATCATAGAGGTCTGTGAGGGTATTAAAGTCCGTTTCACAGACGCGGGACATCTGCTGGGCTCTGCCAGCATAGAAATCTGGATCACGGAAGACGGACAGACCAGGAAGATCGTATTTTCCGGCGATATCGGCAATACAGACCAGCCTATCATCAGAGACCCCCAGTATATAGACGAGGCTGATTATGTTGTGATGGAGTCTACGTACGGTGACAGGAGTCACGGGGAAAGGCCGGACTATATCGCCGAGCTGACAGATATCATCCAGAGGACTCTGGACAGGGGCGGCAATGTTGTCATTCCTTCCTTTGCCGTGGGCAGGACCCAGGAGCTGCTCTACTTTATCAGGCAGATAAAGGCGGAGGGAAGGATAAAGAATCACGACGGCTTCGAGGTCTTTGTCGACAGTCCCCTTGCTGTGGAAGCCACGAATATCTTCAACAGGAATGTCCCCGGCTATTATGACGACGACGCTATGGCTCTGATAGAGAAGGGCATAAACCCGATCGGCTTTCCCGGTCTGAAGACTGCTGTCACAAGCGAGGATTCCATAGCTATCAACAATTCGCCGACCCCCAAGGTCATACTTTCCGCTTCGGGAATGTGCGACGCGGGCCGTATCAGGCATCATCTCAAGCACAACCTCTGGAGACCGGAGTCCACAGTGCTTTTCGTAGGTTATCAGGCCGAGGGAACGCTTGGCCGCGCTCTTTTGAACGGCGCCGAGGAAGTGAAGCTTTTCGGTGAGACGATCGGCGTAAAAGCCCAGATCTGCACGCTGGCTGGCATAAGCGGCCACGCGGACTGCCAGGGCCTTATGAAGTGGATCGGGTCTTTCAAGAATAAGCCCAAGAGAGTCTTTATCGTACACGGCGAGGATACGGTGACTGATATATTTGCGGAAAGAGTCAAGGAAGAACTGGGATTTGACGCCATAGCTCCTTACACAGGCTGGGCTTATGATCTGCTTACAAATGAATGCATCGCCTCTCCCATGCCGGTTCGCGTTGCTCCCAAGGCAGCTGCCAGGAAGGCTTCTGCTGTATTTGAAAGACTGCTGGCTGCCGGACGCAGGCTTACTCAGGTCATCCGCCACAATGAGGGCGGAACGAACAAGGATCTTTCAAAGTTTACAAATGAGATCAACAGTCTCTGTGACAAGTGGGACAGGTAAAGGCTGCGGTATTTGTAAAGAAAATACGGCTGCGGGCCCGGCGGCAATATGGGCCTGCGGCCGGCTTTCTTGACTAATATACCAGCTAATGATATGATAAATCAGATGTACAAGGAGGTGCACTTAACATGAGCAACGAGCATGAGAACAGCGCAGATTATACGATATATGAGACTGGTAAGCTCGGGCAGGTCAAGATTTCCAATGAGGTGATCGCGGTCATAGCCGGGATCGCTGCTATGGAGACAGACGGCGTCGCTTCCATGACCGGGAACAGCGGAAGTCTGCAGAAGGATATCATCAGCAGGCTGGGAATGAAGGTTCTCTCTAAGGGAGTGCGTATTGCCGTGGAGGACTGCAGCGTGAAAGTCGAACTTTCTGTTATCCTGGACTATGGGTGCAGCATACCGGAAGTGACTAAGGCTGTCCAGGACAGGGTGAAGAACGCGATTGAGTCCATGACGGGACTTAAAGTGCATTCCGTGAATGTCCAGGTTATGGACGTGAAGCTTGAAGAAGAATAATAGTCAGACGCATAAGGACATATCGCAGGGATATCTATGCGGTCTGTCCTTTGCTTGTTTTAAGGCGCACTGTTGCCTGCGCCGGCTCGTGCTGGAGGATTTTTATGCGCAGACATGAACTGAGAGACCATATTTTCCGTATTTTGTTTCAGATGAATTTCTATCCCCCGGAGGATATTTCGGATCAGATAGCTATGTACGTGGACGGGCTGGAAGGCATAGATGAAAAGGATGCGGACTATATCCGGGGCAAGGCAGAGAATATAGCGCGGATGGTGCCTGAGCTTGATCAGATGATAGAGGAAAAGACGACCGGATGGCCCATAAAGCGCATGGGCAAGGTGGATATTACCGTGATCAGGCTCGGCCTCTATGAGATGAAGTATGACGATGATATTCCTCAGGGGGTCGCCATCAACGAGGCGGTCAACCTTGCCAAGGAGTATGGGACGGATGAATCCGGTTCATTTGTCAACGGAGTTCTGGCCAGACTTGCAAAATGAGACGGATGGTATATACTGTCTCGTCCGTCAACAGATATATCAGGGATCTTCTGTCAGATGATTTTATCCTCAGAGATATCTGCGTGAAGGGCGAGGTATCAAACTGCAGCAGCCGGGCATCGGGACATATATATTTTTCCCTCAAGGATCAGGGGAGTTCTATCGCCTGTGTTATGTTTGCCGGCAGCAGGGACGGACTGCGTTTTCCCCTCAGGGACGGCATGTCTGTTGTTGTCATAGGGCATGTTGGCGTTTATGAGAGGGGCGGCAGGTATCAGCTCTACGCGGACCGCATACTGGCTCAGGGCAGGGGTGCCCTCTATGAGGCCTATGAGGCTCTGAAGAAAAAGCTTCTGGCTGAGGGACTCTTTGATCAGGAGCATAAGAAAGATATACCCAGGTTCCCGGCGGTCGTGGGGATCGTAACGTCGGGATCCGGCGCAGCTCTTCACGACATTATTAATGTGGCGAAAAGGCGGGATCCATGGATCCAGCTTGTCCTTTGCCCTGCCCTTGTGCAGGGAGACGGGGCGGCCAGGTCTATCGTGAGTGCCCTTCGCGCGCTTGCTGCCTATGGTGTGGACGTTATCATCGCGGGCAGAGGCGGCGGCTCTATAGAAGATCTCTGGGCATTCAATGAAGAAGAGGTTGCCAGGGCAGTCTATGAGTGCAGCGTGCCGGTAGTATCCGCGGTCGGCCATGAGACGGATACCACGATCATAGACTATGTCTCGGATCTGAGAGCGCCCACTCCCTCTGCGGCGGCAGAACTTGTTGTACCGGACATGAGGCAGTTTGACGCTCAGATCAGAAAATATCGGGATCTGCTGGATGTGAGGATGTCGGAGAGCCTGGCATTTTCCAGGAGACAGCTTTCTTCTTATTCTCTGGCTGTGAGGCAGATGGATCCCGGCAGACGGCTTATGGAGCGCAGACAGCGGCTTCAGGACGCAAGAAGCAGGCTGGACATGCTGATGGAACAGAAGATCACCGGCAGCAGGCAGCAGATGGGGAACACTGCACAAAGGCTGGATATGCTGATATCAGGCAGCCTTGAGGCCGCCAAGTCAAAGACAGCTCTCTATGCCCAAAAACTTTCCGGTCTCTCGCCTCTTAATCAGCTGACCAGAGGTTATGCCTATGTGACGGATGAAGAAGGGCACGGCATTTCCAGTATCCGCCAGGTAAGAGAAGGACAGGAGCTGACTGTCGCTGTCACGGACGGCGATATCAGGGCGCGGGTAGACAGTGTCTGTGAGGCAAAGAGAAGGACACAGCTGTAAAGGGGGCAGGCATGGACAAATCGAAGACCCTGACACTGGAAGAAGCTTTTCAGGAACTTGACAGTGTCATCGGGAAGATGAATGAGAGAGATCTCCCTCTGGAGGAGTCTTTCAGGCAGTATCAGAAGGGCGTCAAGCTGATAGAATACTGCACGAGATCCATAGACAGAGTTGAGAAAAAGCTGATAGAGATACGGGGGGTTTCAGAAGATGAAGGATCTGAACAGTGAATTAAAGGAGAAGATAGAGCAGGTCGATCAGATGCTGCTGGACACTCTTCCCAGGGAGGAAGGCTATCAGAAGACAGTCTATCAGGCTATGAAGTACAGCCTCATGGCAGGCGGCAAGAGGCTCAGGCCCCTCTTTATGAAGAGCTCTTTTGAATTCTTTGGCGGGAAGGATGAGCCCATGCTCGATGCCTTTATGGCCGCGATCGAGATGATCCACACCTATTCCCTGATCCATGATGATCTTCCGGCTATGGACGATGATGACTACCGCAGAGGAAGGCTTTCCAACCACAAGGTATTTGGGGAGGGCATGGCGATCCTGGCGGGCGACGCCCTTCTGGGCTATGCCTACGAAGTCGCCTCCCGGGCTGTAGATGATGCTTTTTCCGCTGAGCTGAAAAGCGCCCGCGGCGCCAGCCTTGACCTTGCCTCTGTCCAGAGACTGGGAAGAGGGGTCAGAGCCCTGCGCATCCTTGGCAATAAGCCCGGTGTATATGGTATGCTCGGCGGCCAGGTCGTGGACGTGGAACTTACCGGACAGAGCATAGCACCTGAAGTGCTGGATTTTATTTTTGATTACAAGACCGGAGCCATGATAGAGGCTTCCCTGATGATAGGCGCCTGTCTGGCAGGGGCTAGTGAAAGTCAGATAGAGAAGATGAGAGAAGCCGGCCATGATATCGGCATGGCATTTCAGATACAGGATGATATTCTCGATGTGACGGCGACAGAAGAAGAGCTTGGCAAGCCTGTGCACAGTGACGAGAAGAATGATAAGACAACCTGGGTCAGCCTGTACGGCATGGAGAAAGCCCTGCAGGACGTTCAGGATTACAGCGATGCGGCTCTTGCTATACTGAGAGATCTGTATGGCCAGGGGGCAGAGGACATTTTTCTTTACAGATTGATACAGAAGCTTATTCATCGCAAAAAGTAATTCTGTAGACAGATAGAAGGTTGCAGCTAATGTACGATATTCTTGATACCATAAAGGGACCGAATGATATAAAAAATGTCGATCCCGGAGATTACAGGAGACTTGCCGCTGAGATCAGAGATTTTCTGGTCCATTCTGTCAGTCAGACCGGCGGTCATCTTGCGTCCAATCTGGGGGCGGTCGAACTGACGATGGCACTTCACCTGTGCCTTGATCTGCCAAAGGATAAGATCGTCTGGGATGTGGGGCACCAGTCTTACATTCATAAACTGCTCACCGGGAGAAGAGAAGGCTTTGCCACCCTGCGCAGCTACGGCGGAATGAGCGGATTTCCCAAGAGAGAAGAGAGTCCCTGCGACGCATTTAATACGGGGCACAGTTCGACATCTCTTTCCGCGGCCCTGGGACTTGCCTGTTCCAGAGACCTGAAAGGGGAGGACAGCACGGTCATCGCTGTTATCGGTGACGGCTCTCTGACGGGCGGCATGGCCTATGAAGCGCTTAACAATGTTTCCCGGCTCAAGAGCAATATGATCATAGTGCTCAATGACAATAAGATGTCCATCTCCGAGAGCGTAGGCGGCCTGTCAAAACACCTGACAGAGCTGAGGACCAGGGAGTCCTACCTTGATTTTAAGAAGGATCTGGAGAAAAAGCTCAGGCAGATCCCCCAGGTGGGCGGCAGTGTGTTCCGCGGCATGAAAAAGTATAAGGATCACATCAGGACTCTGCTTACCGGCGGCGGTATGTTTCAGGATATGGGCATAAAGTATATCGGCCCCATAGACGGCCACGATGTAAAGCAGATGGTCCGCGTATTCTCCGCCATGAAGATGCTCGACGAGCCGGTCATCGTGCATGTGCTGACAAACAAGGGCCAGGGCTTTGTCCCGGCAGAAGAGGATCCGTCTGCCTTTCACGGCGTAGGTAAATTTGACGCCGTGACAGGGGAGATCATCTCCGGCTCAAAACCGTCCTATACATCTGTTTTTTCCAGGAAGATCGTCAGCATGGCCAGGGAACACAAGGATATAACAGCTATAACGGCAGCTATGCCGGACGGCACAGGCCTGACTCAGTTTGCGAAAAAGTTCCCTGACAGATTTTATGACGTTGGCATAGCGGAGCAGCATGCCGTGACATTTTCTGCCGGACTGGCAGTGGGAGGGATGAAACCCTTTGTGGCGGTCTATTCCTCATTTTTGCAGAGAGCATTTGACCAGGTCATTCATGACGTCTGTCTGCAGGATCTGCCCATCGTGTTCTGCATAGACCGGGCAGGCCTTGTCGGGGCGGATGGGGAGACTCATCAGGGGATATTTGACCTCAGTTTCATGTCCATGATCCCTCATATGACTGTCTGCGCGCCCAAAAATGATACGGAGCTGAGGGATATGCTGGATTTTGCCTATGATTTCAAGACGCCCATAGCTATCCGCTATCCCAGAGGCGAAGCCTACGACGGGCTGCAGGATAAGCGTAGTCCTATTGAGTACGGCAAGAGCGAGATCATATGCAAAGGTTCCCGTGTGGCTCTCCTTGCGGTGGGCAGCATGGTAAAGACAGCAGTGGAGACCCGGGACCTTCTCCTTAAGCAGGGAATAGACTCTTCCATCGTAAATATGCGATTTGTCAAGCCGCTGGATACTAAGGCCCTTGAGTGGGCGGCCCGGGACCATGATCTTGTTGTGACCATGGAGGAGAATGTTCTCGCCGGAGGCTTTGGCGAGCACGCTGCAGACTATTATGAGGAGAATTTTGACAGACATATCCGCATTCTGCAGGTGGGTATCGACGATAGGTTCATTCCCCACGGCAATGCGGATCAGCTGAAAAGTATCTTTGGCCTTGACGCAGAAACGACTGCTCAGAGGATACTGAAAGCTTTGGAATAGGGGTCGGAATATGAAGGAAAGGCTGGACACGCTGCTTGTTGAGAGAAATCTTGCCTCCTCCCGCGAGAAAGCCAAAGCCATTATCATGGCCGGGCAGGTTTATGTGAACGGACAGCGGGAAGATAAGGCGGGAACATTTTTTGATCCTGAAAAAAGCCAGATCAGTGTCCGCGGTCATGTATTAAAATATGTCAGCCGCGGCGGTCTCAAGCTCGAGAAGGCAGTTAACTGCTTTGACCTGGATCTTTCAGGCATGATCTGCATGGATATCGGTGCCTCCACGGGCGGTTTCACAGACTGTATGCTTCAGAACGGAGCGGTCAGGGTCTATTCTATCGATGTGGGCAGAGGGCAGCTGGACTGGAAGCTCAGACAGGATGAGAGAGTCGTATGTATGGAAAAGACAAATTTCAGATATATGACACCGGATCAGATAAAAGATCCCATAGATTTTGCCTCGGCGGATGTCTCATTTATCTCTCTGAGGCATATCCTGCCGCCGGCTTACAGCATTCTGAAGGATGGGGCCCATATGGTATGTCTCATAAAACCTCAGTTTGAGGCAGGACGTGAGAAGGTAGGCCG
Organism: uncultured Eubacteriales bacterium; assembly: GCA_900314845.1. GTDB lineage: Bacteria > Bacillota > Clostridia > Lachnospirales > Lachnospiraceae > UBA2912. The sequence continues at coordinate 41,455 of OMWV01000021.1, read as the reverse complement.
AAAGGGAGTCGTCAGAGATCCTGCTGTTCACCGGGATGTGATCATGAAGGTCCTGGCTCTTGCCAGGGAGACAGGATTTGGTATTCTGGGGCTGGATTATTCACCGATAAGAGGACCGGAAGGAAATATAGAGTATCTTATGTATCTTTGCAAGGGGGCAGATGCGCTCTCTGAGGATGACTGGGTCATGAGGACGGCAGAAGTTGTCGAGGCAGCGCACGAGGATCTGCAGAAAGGGACCTGACCAATGAAAAACTTTGCCTTGCTTACAAATTATCAGATGAATGATGCCCGGACGATCGCGCGCCGCGTGCAGGAACTGATCGCCGTGCGGAGAGGAAACTGCTGGCTGCCGGAGGACCGGGAGGAAGGCTATTATAGTCTTGATCATATGCCGGAGAATATAGAGTGCGCGATCACATTGGGCGGTGACGGGACATTTCTCAACGCGGCAAGAAAGCTGCAGGGAAAAAGGATCCCCCTTTTTGGGATAAACATAGGAAATCTGGGCTATCTGACCAGTGCTTCTCTCTGGGATCTGCCGGATTGCATCGATGAACTGATGCAGGACCGGTGCAGGTCTGACAGCCGCATGATGCTGGAAGGCGAAGTTTCCCATGCAGATGGCAGACGAACAAAAGATACGGCACTCAATGAGATCGTCGTCGGCAGGTCCGGAGCGCTCAGGGTTGTCGAATTCAGGATATTTATTGACGATGAGCCTCTGAGCATCTATGACGCGGACGGAGTGATCGTATCCACCGCGACCGGGTCGACGGGTTATAATCTGTCGGCGGGCGGCCCTGTCGTCATGCCTCAGACAGACGTTATGGTCATCACACCGATCTGTCCTCATACCCTGCGTTCCCGCAGTGTGGTCGTCTCAGCGGAATCTATCGTGAGGGTCGAGATCGGAAGGCGCAATAAGACCAGATACGATGAAGCCACCGTGACCTATGACGGCACGACGGCGGAAATTGTTTCTGTTGTCGACAGTGTAGAGATAACAAGAGCAAGGGAAAGCGTGGAGATTCTTCGCAGGCCGGGAAGCGGCATCTGTGATTTCTTCAAAAACAACCTGATCTGACGGATGGAGGGATTTGCCGATCATGAAATCAAAAAGACAGGAAAAGATCATAGAGCTTGTAGGCAGTCATGAGATAGAGACCCAGGCGGAACTGACAAAGCTGCTGGAGGAGGCGGGCTTTCGCGTGACTCAGGCGACGATATCAAGAGATATCAGAGAGTTGAAGCTGTCAAAGGTCAATGGACATGGCGGCAGGCAGAAATATGCAGTCATGTCTTCCGTGCACAGCGGGAATGAGGCAAGGCTGACCCGGGTGCTGAGGGAGGGCTATGTCTCAAGCGCCAAAGCTTCTGAACTTGTGGTGATCCGTACGATATCCGGCATGGCCATGGCAGTGGCCGCCGCGATAGATGCCATGAAGATAGACGGACTTGTCGGCTGTATTGCCGGCGACGATACGATATTCTGTGCCCTTGAGGAGGGGGCAGATGTCAACCTCTTCTATGAAACCATTGTAAAAATTGTAAATCAGAAATGATGCCCAGCCGGCATTATCGTAAGGAGGAAGCCTATGCTCAGGAGTATCCATGTGGAGAATATGGCCCTGATAGACGAAGCCGATGTCCATCTGACGGACGGGCTGAACATACTTACGGGAGAAACCGGTGCCGGGAAGTCGATCGTGATCGGGTCGGTCGGCATGGCACTTGGAGGGAAAGCATCAAAAGATATGATTCGGACAGGAGCAGATTATGCCTTGTCCGAATTGGATTTTCAGACAGATGATCAGAAAACATTTGATCTGCTGGATGAGCTGGGAATACCGGTGCCGGATGACCATATCGTGATATCAAGGCGGCTGACCGGTGCCAGAAGCATTGCCAGGATAAACGGGGAGATGGTTTCTCTGCAGACCCTGAAAAAGGCGGCTTCCCGCCTGATAGACATTCACGGTCAGCATGAGCACCAGTCCCTGATCCACACGCAGAATCATATCCGCATTCTTGATCAGTTCGCAAGGGATGAACTGGCTGACCTGAAGGATAAGCTGAGGGAGGCTTATTCCCTCTATACAGATCTTCAAGATGAGATAGATCACGCCCAGATGGATGAGAATAAGAGAAAAAGCGAGGCCTCTTTTCTGGAATTTCAGATCGGTGAGATAGATGCCGCCTCTTTAAAAGAAGGCGAGGAGGAGCAGCTGGACAAAAGCTTCCGGAAGATGAACCATGCCAGACAGCTGATAGAATCCACATCAGCCGTACATGCCATGACAGGCTATGACGAAAGCGGATCGGCCGGAGAGCTGATAGGCAGGGCTCTTCGGCAGCTTCAGAGCGCGGAAAGGTTTGACGAGGGAGCAGCGGCGCTTTCAGCCCAGCTGGCAGATATCGATGCCCTGTTAAATGATTTTAACCGCGACCTGTCCGACTATTCCGATTCCCTGACATTTGATGAAGAAACATATTCGGAGACAGAAAAACGTCTGGAAGTCATATCCGCCATGAAGTCCAAGTATGGAGACAGCGTGGAAGCTATCCAGGCTTTCAGGGATCAGTGCCAGGAAAAGCTTGACCGCCTGAACGATTATGAGGGCTATCTGGCAGATCTGACCGGGCGCTTTGACAGGGCAAAAGGTCAGGTAAAGGATATTTCGGATCAGGTCAGCCTCATTCGCGGGAAATGGGCGGCACAGCTGGAGAAAAAGATCAGCAGCGCTCTGAGAGATCTGAATTTCCTCGATGTCCGCTTCCAGATCCGAGTCGAGGATCAGGGGCATTTTTCAGCAAATGGAAGAGACAAAGTCGAGTTTATGATATCGACAAATCCCGGCGAGGCTCTCCGCCCTCTGTCCAAGGTGGCCAGCGGAGGCGAATTGTCCAGGATCATGCTGGCCATTAAGTCTGTCCTTGCTGACACGGATGAGATACCGACGCTGATATTCGATGAGATAGATACCGGCATCAGCGGAAGAACGGCTCAGATGGTAGCGGAGAAGATGGCTCTGATCGCCTCTTCCCGCCAGGTCATCTGCATTACCCATCTTCCCCAGATCGCGTCCATGGCAGACAGCAATTTTGTGATAGAAAAGGCGGTCGCCCAGGGAAGGACAAGAACCCAGATCCGCTGTCTGGACGATGAGGAGGCTGTAGGCGAGGTCGCAAGGCTTCTGGGCGGGGCCAGCATCACGGACGCCGTTCTTGAGAATGCCCGGGAGATGCGGCGGCTGGCCTGCCGCGTGAAGGAAAGCAGACAGGAGGGAACCCCGTGATCTATACACCCCTTACGAAGAAAGCAATGAGGATCTGCCTCAGAGCCCATCAGGGTCAGCTGGACAAATCGGGTATGCCCTATATCCTGCATCCTTTTCTTGTGGCTGACCACATGGAGGATGAGTATACGACCTGCGCGGCCCTTTTGCATGACGTGGCAGAGGATACGGACATTACGATAGAAGATATGAGATCTATGGGGATGCCGGAACCGGTGCTCAGGGCACTTGATCTGCTCGATCACAGGGACGGGGTCCCTTACCTGGATTACGTGAGAAATCTGAAGTCCGACCCAATAGCCAGAGCGGTCAAACTGGGGGATCTGGCCCACAACTCTGATCTGGGACGGCTGGATCAGGTCACGGAAAAAGACAGGAAGAGGCTGGAAAAGTATAAGAAAGCCAGAGAGATACTTCTGACAGAATGACGGCATAGCAAAAAGGCTGCGGGAAACAGACGTTTTTCGCAGCCTTTATTGAAATGTCAAAAGCCATTTACTGGAACTTTATCTTCCTGTAGTTCTTCTTGCCCTTTCTGAGAATGAAATCCTCTTTCTGTATCTGCTCGGGCTCGTAGTCTTTCTTGATATCTGTGATCTTCTCACCGTTCACGCTGACGCCTCCCTGCTCTATAGAGCGGCGGGCATCGGAGCGGGACTTGCACAGACCGGAAGCGGTAAGGATACCGATGAGATCTATCTTTCCGTCGCGCAGATCGCTTTCATTCAATACTGTCTCAGGCATATCAGCGGCAATGCCCGATGAGAAGAGGGCTCTTGCGCTTTCCTGAGCTTTATCGGCTTCTTCCTGACCGTGGACAAGCTTTGTAAGCTCATAGGCGAGGATCTCCTTTGCTGTGTTCAGCTGACTGCCTTCCCACTTATCCATGTCATCGATCTGTTCCAGGGGAAGGAATGTGAGCATGCGCAGGCACTTGAGAACATCCGCGTCGCCTACATTTCTCCAGTACTGGTAGAACTCGAAGGGCGATGTCTTTCTGGGATCAAGCCATACGGCGCCGGAAACGGTCTTGCCCATCTTCTTGCCCTCGGAATTCAGCAGGAGGGTGATGGTCATGGCGTAAGCGTCCTTGCCCAGCTTCCTGCGGATCAGCTCCGTGCCAGCCAGCATGTTGGACCACTGATCGTCGCCGCCAAACTCCATATTGCATCCGTAATTCTGGTAGAGGGTGTAGAAGTCATAGGCCTGCATGATCATGTAGTTGAATTCCAGGAATGTGAGTCCCTTCTCCCAGCGCTGCTTGTATGCCTCGGCTGCCAGCATCCTGTTGACCGTGAAATAAGGGCCGACCTCACGCAGAAGATTGATATAATTGAGATTCCTCAGCCAGTCCGCGTTGTTGACGATAAGAGCCTTGCCGTCTGAAAAATCTATGAAGCGGGACATCTGCTCCTTGAAGCAGGCGATATTGTGGTCTATGGTCTCGACAGTCATCATTTTCCTCATGTCTGATTTTCCTGAAGGATCACCGATCATGCCTGTGCCGCCGCCCACAAGGGCTATAGGCCTGTTTCCTGCCATCTGCAGGCGCTTCATGAGGCAAAGGGTCATAAAATGCCCTACGTGAAGGCTGTCCGCGGTGGGATCGTAGCCTATATAAAATGTCGCCTTGCCATTATTTATTAGATCTGCTATCTCAGCCTCATCTGTAACCTGCGCAAGAAGTCCTCTTGCTTTGAGTTCATCATAAATCTGCATCTTTTCTACTCCCATATCTGATAAATTCTTCTGAAATCCCAAACGGGCCAAAAAAAATTGTACTATATTTCCCTCTGTATTGTCAACTGCGGGCGGCTGCCTACCAGCTGGCGATGGAACTGTCGGTCCTGGACTCGCAGCCCCCGACGAGGACACCATTTTCCAGGCGGATGATGATCTGTCCCCGCCCGAATCCTACAGGATCAGCGTACTCGATCTCGTGGCCTTTCCTGCGGAGCTGGCCGACGAGAAGAGGGTCAAAGGATCGTTCTACCTGAAAATGCCTGCCGTCCGTCCACTGCCATCTGGGCGCGTCCAGGGCCATCTGAGGGTTCATATGGAAATCTATCATGTTCGTCGCAGTCTGCACCTGCCCCTGAGGCTGCATATACATACCCATGACGCCGAAAGGCCCGACTGCCTGTCCGTCCTTCGTGATAAATCCCGGGATGATCGTGTGGTAGGTCCGCTTCCCCGGCATGAGGTAATTGACGTCTTCCGGGTTGAGGGAGAAATCCGCGCCGCGGTTTTGCAGAGCAGCTCCATATCCCTCGACGACGATGCCGGAGCCAAATCCGTTAAAATTGGACTGGATAAAGGAGACCATATTGCCTTCCCCGTCTGCCGCAGCCAGGTAGACGGTTCCTCCGCCCGGTATGTTCTTATAAGCAGGGCTGCCTGCCTGATCTGTGATCTCCTCTGCCCTTTCCCGGCCGAAGGAATCGCTGATCAGGTCGTGGTAGTCGACCTTCATATATCTGGGGTCTGTGATATAGTGCATGCCGTCGGCAAAAGCCATCTTCATGGCCTCAAACTGTCTGTGCAGAGTCTGCGGATCTTCTCTTTTTTCAAATGTAAAATTCTTCAGGATATTGAGTGTCATGAGGACGACAAGGCCCTGGCCGTTTGGCGGTATCTCCCAGATATCGTATCCTCTGTAGTTGACAGAGACCGGATCCACCCACGTCGGCTGATAGGAAGCCAGATCTTCCAGGGTAAAATACCCGCCGTCTCTCTGGCTCTGGGCGACGAGGGCTTTTGCAATTTCGCCCTTGTAGAATTCCTCTGCCCCGGACTGGCCGATCAGCTGCAAAGTCCTTGCGTGGCCGGGCAGGCGGATGGTATCACCGAAGCGGTAAGCCTCCCCGTCCTTTGTAAATGTTTTAAACCACTCCGCAAATTCCGGGGCATTCCCCAGTTCCCGGCGAAGAACCTGTGTCTCATGCTCCAGCAGCCGGCTGAGCATGGGAGGGACGGCATAGCCATCCCGGGCATAGTCTATGGCAGGGGCCAGATCCTGGGAAAGGGTCAGTCTGCCGAATCTTTTGTTCAGCTGGGCCCATGCGGCCGGCGCTCCCGGGACAGTAACGGGTGTCCAGCCTCTTTGAGGCATCCTGCCGTCCGGATATTTTTTCAGCACCTTGTCCGCGCTGATTCCCCTCGGCGCATAGCCGGAAGAGTTGAGTCCGTACAGGCTGCCCTTAAACCAGACCAGGGCAAATGCGTCCGATCCCAGGCCGTTTGATACCGGCTCTGTAACTGTCAGAGCGGCAGCCGCCGCGATAGCCGCGTCGACGGCATTTCCGCCCTGCTGCAGGATCCTGAGGCCGGCAGCAGAAGCAAGGTTGCTGCTGGAAGCCACCATACCCTGTCTTGCCGTCACACAGAATCTGTTGGATGCGTATTCTTGTTTTAAGGGATCAAAATTCATATATTATCCTCCAAAGGCAGCTTATATGGCAAGCTGACAAAAGAACTATCCTTAATAATGTTTATTATATCCAAGACGCGGAATGGGAACAAGCTCAAACGCAAAATCAATGAGAATACTAAGCCGTATGGATTTACCGAAACCGACATGATATAATATGTCGCAAGGAAGGGGGAGCATCAATGAGTCGTATTATTAACCATGATCAGAAGCCTGACAAGCTCCGGGCGGCAGCCGTCATTTATCTGCTCTGTGCGGTTGTCCTTTCGCTGTGCAGCATTCTCAATTTCATGAAGCAATATCCGCAGTTTGGTTTTGTCTACGCCGGCCTGTGCGCGCTCTTTGCCGTACTTGCGCTTGTGAATTTCATAAAGTACAAAAAAGGCAGCTGAAATACCTGAAAAAAAACAATTTATCACGTTGACAAGCCAAAGTGTTTGTTTTATAATTTTTTTCACAGAGGCAGTGACGGAGACAAGTATCACGGATTATCGCTCACAGAGAGCGGGTACTGGTGGGAATCCCGCAGAATGAATCCGTGTGAATAACACTCTATCAGCCGCGATCTGAAAGCCGCCCCGGCGGTCAGTAGGTGAGCCGTCATGCCGCGCGTCAGCCGGCAGGAGGTTGTCAGACCTTTGGAATAAGAAGAAAAGATTTGAGACCTCCGAAAGAGACTGCATGACACTCTCAGCAGTAATTCAGGTGGTACCGCGGATAAAAGGCAGGCAGAAAGCCTGACAATATTCGTCCTGAACTAGTTAATAGTTCAGGGCATTTTTTTGCGCGTAAAGCGAGCCAAAGCGGTGCTCATGCTTGCATGAAAGCACCGCCTTGGCGAGCGCCGCGACAACGAGCGAAGCGAGATGCGCGTAGGATGAGCGAAGCGAATCCGCGCAAAAATAAAAAAGAAGCGCGAAAAGCGAAGCCAAAAAGCAAAGAAATGCCCTGCACAGACCGGAAAGGAGACCACTATGACAGGAAACATTTACAGAGATCATCTGGCAGGAAAGATCTCGGAGGAAGACGTAGGAAGCACGGTAAGAGTTGCCGGCTGGGTCGAGAACATCAGAGACCACGGCGGCGTATCATTTATAGACTTGCGCGATATGTACGGCGTGCTGCAGGTCGTTCTGAGGGATACCAGCCTGCTCGACGGCATTACAAAGGAAAACAGCCTTTCCATTGAAGGCCTGGTAGAGCACCGGGATGAGGACACCTACAACCCCAAGATCCCCAGCGGAACGGTAGAGCTGGAAGCTCACAGCATAGACATTCTGGGCCGGGTAACCCGCCAGCTTCCCTTCGAGATCATGACATCAAAAGAGATCCGTGAGGATGTCAGGTTAAAATACCGTTATCTGGACCTGAGAAATGATAAGGTAAAAGAAAATATCATATTCCGCTCAAGGGTCATCTCATTTTTGAGAAGAAAGATGGAAGATATGGGATTTCTTGAGATCCAGACCCCCATTCTCTGCGCATCGTCACCGGAAGGAGCCAGAGATTACATTGTGCCTTCCCGAAAATTCAAGGGCAGGTTCTATGCGCTCCCCCAGGCACCCCAGCAGTACAAGCAGCTGCTCATGGTATCCGGCTTTGACAAGTATTTTCAGATCGCTCCCTGCTTCCGCGATGAGGACGCCAGGGCAGACAGATCCCCGGGCGAGTTCTACCAGCTCGATTTTGAGATGAGCTTTGCCACCCAGGAAGACGTATTCAGAGTCGGTGAAGAAGTCCTTGAGGCTGCTTTCAGCAAATTCGCGCCCGAAGGAGCAAGCATCACCCAGGCTCCCTTCCCGGTCATCAGCTATAAGGATTCCATGGAGCAGTTCGGCAGCGATAAGCCTGACCTGCGCAATCCCTTAAGGATCGTGGATGTCACGGACTTCTTCCAGAAATGTACATTCAAGCCCTTTATCGGCAAGACGGTCCGCTCCATAAAAGTTCACGCCGATATGTCAAAGGGCTTCCATGAAAAACTCCTTGCCTTCGCCCAGTCCATCGGCATGGGCGGCCTGGGCTATCTGGAAGTGCTCGACGACATGACATACAAGGGTCCCATAGACAAGTTCATCCCTGCGGATCTGAAGGAGACATTCGCTCAGCTGACAGACCTTCACCCGGGCGATACCATATTCTTCATGGCCGATAAGGAGGATAAAGCGAATCTTTACGCCGGAGAGATCCGAAATGAGCTGGGAAAGAGACTGGGTCTGATAGAGGAAAATGCTTTTCGCTTCTGTTTTGTCAATGATTTTCCCATGTATGAGTATGACAAGGAAGAGAAGAGATACACGTTCACCCACAATCCCTTCTCCATGCCTCAGGGCGGTCTGAAAGCCCTCGAGGAGAAGAAACCCGAAGAGATCCTTGCCTATCAGTTTGATATCGTCTGCAACGGCGTAGAGCTCTCATCCGGAGCTGTCCGCAATCACGACATAGAGATCATGAAGAAAGCTTTCTCCATCGCCGGCTATACAGAAGACGATCTCAAGGCAAAATTCGGAGCTCTTTACGATGCCTTCCACTTCGGAGCACCGCCGCACGCGGGCATGGCGCCCGGCATAGACCGTATGATCATGCTCCTGAGAAATGAAGAAAATATCAGAGAGGTCATCGCCTTCCCTATGAACGGAAACGCCCAGGATCTTATGTGCAAGGCGCCGGGCATTGTCTCGGAAAAACAGCTGCGCGAGGCGCATATAAAGATCAGAGACTGACAGCGTAGAAAAAATTTACAGTGGATAGCGGCTGTGAAAAATGGGATTCCAGATCTCAGATTTCACAGCCTTTTCTATGTGACTTTTTCACAGCTCATTATTGCCTCGGCTTTTATTGATCCTCACAGATCCGGCCGGATCGTTCTGGCTGAGGGATCCTTCCTTGTATGGAAGCGTATCCTGTCCGCGAGTACTGCTATGAATTCAGCACTTGTGGGCTTATCCTTCCCGCTGGCATGGACATAGCCGAAAAGATCGTCCAGAACCGGGGTATGTTCATGCCGGAATGTAATATCTATGGCATGGCGCACAGCCCGTTCCACGCTTTTTGTCGTCGTGCTGTTCATTCTCGCGACAGCGGGATAGAGGATCTTTGTGACAGAGTTTATGCTTTCCTTGTTCTCTGAAACGATCATGATACAATCGCGGAGATACTGATAACCTTTTATATGAGGGGGTACCCCTGTGGCCAGCAGCAGATTTGTCACGCTTTCCTCTGTACTCCTGACATAAGTGGTCACAGCAGGATCCATGAGCATGCCCTCTGCCTGCCTGCTGATTTGCTTCCTCTGGCGAAAGACAGAGTCCAGTCTCCTGCGGAAAAGCTCCTTGTCAAGGGGCTTTAGCATGTAATAGTCAGCCCCCTTGGAAAATGCTCTTTTCAGCATATCGTCCCGCCCGACAGCAGAAACGATCAGCACGGCGGGTTTTTGCGTCACGGATGGATCAGCTGCCAGACAGTCAAGCAGTTCAAAACCGTCCATCTCAGGCAGAATGATATCCATAATGACGACAGAAGGCAGGAGTTTCCGGATCATGGACAGGCCGTTTTTCCCGTCCATTGCTCTGCCCACGATGCAATAATCACTGATGTCCAGGATCCTGTCGTAATAATCCAGCATCTGCCGGCTGTTGTCGATGATTACAATACTCTTGTTATAGCCCATAGTAACAACCTCCCTGCTTTGCAGAGGCACCCGGCCAGAACCCGATATGCTTCTGTAAGGCATTTTACAATCTACATTTAAACAACTCAATAATAAGTAAAATACAAATACCGACACAATTCGACATATTCATGACGTAATTTGTCTATATTTGTCGGAATATGTCGAATAATGTCGATATTTAATGCAGATTCTTGCCATCTACAGGGATCCACTCGAGGGAAGTTAAAATTTTGCGGCAGAAAAGGACCAGTATGGCTGATGCCGTCTGGAGGAGAGAAAAGACAAGGGCAAAGGCCAGGGAAGCCCCTTTTTCCGTCGGAACGTAATATATGATCTCTGCTGCCGCCCCTATCAGAGAGGCCGCCCCGCAAAGGAGCCAGCGCCTCGGAAGTTTTTTCACGCTGGCGTCAAAAACATGGTCGCGCAGGGGATCCTTTTCGTCCGTCATGCGGAAAAGGGTGATGCAGCATAAGACGCACAGGGCGGCGGATGCGGCGTAGGAAATCAGCAGGATGGGTCTTACGCTTACGCCCGGTGCCGGGATCAGCCCTGCGCCTATGGTAAGGGCCATGGCAGCCAGGTTCAGGATCCATAGCCTTAACAGGATTTGCCCTCTCTGTTCGGGCTTTGCCCACCTGTAGCATTTTCCGGAATATTCATAATTCCCCTTCTCATTTATCTGATAGTCATTCAGATATTTGCGTCTCCTGCTTCCCGGTACAAACATAATGATCTCCCTCGAATGATAAAATCTTTTTTAATGATTATAGTTTATCATAGGTGACAGACGTTCGACAGACTGAACTTGCCTGAAAATAAGTTTTCAAAATAGTTCCTGCCTGAATTCTGTGGATGTTATGATATAATAACCGATAGGAGGATTTTTCCTTGAATCGGAAATTTCTTCGATTTAATCATTGTCAGATGTAGAATGCCCGCCGACCGGCGGGCATTCTAAGAATAGACTAGACGGTTTTTATTGGAAAAGGAAATAGGAGACAGGACATATATGGCAAAAGAGTTCAGACATTTTTGGGACGAGATAATTCAGGCAGATACTTCGCCAGAGGAATTGCGGCATCAAATAGAGGAGATGCAGCGGCTTGGGAAGTATCTGTATGAGATTATTGAAAACAATCCGGACGGTATATATATTACCGATGGAGAGGCAAACGCGATCCTTATCAATAAAGCATTTGAGCGGATCTCCGGACTGAAAAGAGAAGATCTGATGGGGAAAAATAATCGTGAACTTGTGGAAAGGGGAATCATCAAACGATCCTGTGCAGTCGAAGCTCTTGATCAGCATAGAGAAGTGACCATCATCCATGAGTATCTGACGACAAAAAGACAGGCGCTTGATACTTGTACCCCGTATTTTGATGAAAACGGGAAAATCCAGATTACGATCAGCAGTATCCGTGACCTGACTCAGCTCAACAATATCAATCGGCGTTGTGAGCAGGAGATTTTTCTTCGTCAGAGGGCAGAAGCACGTCTGTCCAATCTAAGTGAGAATGTCAATCAGGATGAGGACTTGATCGTGCACAGCCATTCTATGCAGAAAGTTCTGCAGATGGCCAACCGGATGGCCAATGTCAGTTCGAGGGTTCTGATCACGGGAGAGACCGGGACGGGCAAGGAAGTCATCGCCCGCTATATTCATCGGCATGGAAACCGCAAGAATTCCCCTTTTATCGCGGTCAACTGCGGCGCCTTTCCGGCATCGCTGATCGAGAGCGTGCTCTTCGGCTACGTAGATGGGGCTTTTACAGGAGCCAAAAAGGGCGGCAGCGCCGGCTTGATCGAGGCGGCGGACGGCGGCACCCTTTTCCTGGATGAGATTGGGGAACTGCCTTTGGAAATGCAGACAAAGCTTCTGCGTTTTCTGCAGGAAAATGTCATCACTCGAGTCGGAGGCACGAAAGAAATACCAGTTTCTACCCGTGTGATTTCTGCTACAAACCGCAACCTGATGGAGATGGTAAAAGAGGGAAGTTTCCGTGAAGACCTCTATTATCGGCTAAATGTCGTGCCGATTAAATTGCCGCCTCTGCGGGAACGCCAGGACGATATCGTACCTATGGCCAGGCATTTTCTGCGGGAGTACAATGAGCAGTACGGGACAAACAAGTATTTTTCCGGGGCAGCTCTGCGAACCCTGATCCACTATGAATGGCCAGGCAATGTGCGGGAGTTTCGAAACCTGGTCGAACGTTTGATAGCAGTGACGGATGGCGATTTGATCGGAGAAGAGGACCTGCCCATGGCTCCTTATTTACCGCCCGCTGTTTTAGACGCAGGAACAGACCGGCCGGTTCCGCTCAAGGAGCGGCTCGAGCGATACGAATACGATATGATCTGTGACGCTTATGAGCGCTGCCACAATGTCCGCAAAGCGGCCGCCTATCTGGAGATGAGCGAACCAACCTTTGTCCGCAAGAGAAAGATTTATCAGAAAAAATATTATATGCAGACTGGACAGAAAAACGATTCAATAATGAATAAATGAACCAAAATCAAATCAAAAATTACACTGCGAAGCGGCAGACTGATTCAATAATAAATCAGTCTGCCGCTCTTTTTTCCCTGCTAAAGGGAGAAATCGGAATTTACAGGAGAGAGCAAAGAAAAATGTAAGATCCTTTTTTTTCTGGATATATGAGGAAACCCAAGCCTTTTTGATATTATTTTCATCAGTTTGTTGAAATAAGATAAAAAACTGGCATGAATTTTGTTCTTAATAAAAGCGTAAGAAAGAACAGTACGGGCATACAGATTTATAAAGGAGATCATATAATGTCTAAGGTTATTACAGCTCAGCAGGCAGCAGCACTTGTCAAGGATAACGATACGCTTGGCATACAGGGAATCGTGGCAACATCCATTCCCCAGTATCTGATCGATGCGCTCGCACAGCGCTACGACGATACCCAGAGTCCCAAAAATCTCACTATTTTCTATGAGGCCAGTCTGGGAGACAACGCGGACGGCGGCACCAACGCCATCGCCAAAGACGGTCTGATCGGCAAATTAAAATGTGCACATGTTGGCACATCTCCCAAGATCGCAGCTATGGTCAGTGCCAATAAGTTCCCTGCTTTCCTTTATCCTCAGGGGGTAGCGGCTCAGCTGGTCCGGGCGATTGCAGGTCATAAGGTCGGCGTCATTACCAATGTCGGTCTAGGTACTTTTGCTGATCCCAGAATCGAGGGCTGCAAGATTAATCAGGCAGCCATTGACAGCGGAGAGGAAGTCGTGGAACTGATGAATATCGACGGCAAGGAGTATCTCAGATATAAACCTTTCCCCATCAATATATGCTTTATCCGCGGTACTTATGCGGATCAGAAAGGCAACCTGACACTTGAAAAAGAGTCAGTCGAATATGACCAGCTCGAGATGGCGGCGGCTGTCCACAACAGCGGCGGTATCGTTATCGCCGAGGTTCTGGGAGCAGTCGAGAACGGTACACTCAAGCCTCACGATGTCGTGGTTCCCGGCCACTTCATAGATTACATCGTTGTGGCACCCGCTGACGAGCACCGCCAGTGCCTGGCAGATCCTGATTTCCATCCTGAGTGGTGTGGTGAGGCAAGGCTTCCCATTGCCGGTAAGGAGATTGCTCCCCTGAACGTCCGCAAGGTCTGCGGCAGAAGGACAGCCATGGAAGTCAAGAGCGGTTACCATGTGAACCTGGGCATTGGAATGCCGGAAGAGGTCGCTGGCGTAGCCGCAGAAGAAGGCTTTGCCGATACATTAACGATGAGTGTCGAGTGCGGCATCTTCGGGGGCGTGCCGGAAGCCGGCATGAAGATATGCTCCGCCTATGACCCGGATGCGATCATCACTCAGCTTAATACCTTTGATATATATGACGGCGGCGGCTGCGACCTGGCAGTTATGGGAGGCGCGGAAGTCGACAGCCACGGCAATGTCAACGTCAGCAAGTTTAACGGCCGTATCGTAGGTCCCGGTGGATTTATCAACATCACGACCAACACCCGCAATATCGTTTTCGTTGGGACTCTGACCGCCGGCGGCGCAAAGTTTGAAATTGGAGACGGCAAGCTTGTTATCAAGAACGAGGGAAAGGTCAAAAAATACGTCAAGGATGTTGAACAGATCACCTTCAGCGGTGAGTACGCGGCAAAGACAGGCAAGAACATCCTTTACGTTACGGAACGCTGCGTCTTCAAACTGGTAGAGGGCGGTCTAAAGCTGATTGAAATCGCCCCCGGTGTAGACCTTCAGCGGGACATTCTGGATCAGATGGAGTTTGCCCCCATCATAGCTGATGATCTCAAGCTCATGGATGCCCGCATTTTCACAGATGAGCCAATGAACCTTACAGTCTGATTATATAAAAGGAGAGAAATCATGAGAGCTGATATTTGTAAAATGATTGGGATCAAGGTCCCTATTTTCCAAGGTGCCATGACCAATGTTTCGGATAAATATCTGGTCAGTGCAGTATCCAATGCCGGCGGCCTGGGCATTTTCGCCCCTGGGGATGATTCCTCGAGCGGAGATGCCGACTGGCTGCGCATGAAGATTCAGGAAATTAGAGAGAGGACAGACAAGCCCTTTGGTGTTAACCTGGCCATGAGATCCTCCAGGATCAATGATTTTGTCAAGGTTATCTGTGAAGAGAAGGTTGCCATCATCACGACTGGCGGCGGCGATCCGACTCCTTTCATTCCTCAGCTCAAGGAAGCTGGCGTCTTGGTCGCTCCGGTCGTTCCGGACGCCAGGGCCGCTAAGAAAATGGAAGAGGCTGGCGCGGACATGGTCGTTGCTTCCGGTATGGAAGGCGGCGGTTTCGTCGGTAAAGTGACCACGCTGGTGACTGTTCCCCAGGTGATTGCCGCAGTTAATATCCCGGTCATCGCGGCGGGCGGTATCTGCGATGGCAGGGGTCTCGCGGCTGCAATGGCCCTGGGAGCCTCCGGTGTTCAGATGGGTACCCGTTTTATGATGAGCAAAGAGAGTACCATTCCCCAGGCTTTTAAGGATGCGATGGTCAAGGCAAAGTCCAAAGAGGCCCTGCCTGTTGATTCAGTCCTCCGCAAGGGACCGCAGCTGCGCTGCCTCAAGACAAAGGTCGTTGATGAAATTCAGATTTATGAAAATCAGAACACCGCTGACGCTGATGTCTATCAGAATATGTTCAACAGTGCCCGCGATGAGAGTCTGATGCGCGAAGGCCGTGTCAATGAGACCTTGATGCCTATGGGCGAGGCAGCAGGCGCAATTACCCAGATTTTGTCCTGCCAGGAAATCATTGACCGGACTATGGCAGAATACAGAGAGACATTAGCAATACTTAAGGAATTAGCCTGAGTAGTAAACATTTGATTTGCAGGCCTGAATACAGGATCCTGCATTAGAGAGGGATTTTTCAATGAATTTTAATTTAAATGAAGCAGATCTTGATATACAGGCGCTGGCAAAAGAGGTAGGGGAAAAAATAATTGCCCCTTGGGCAGACCGGGCAGAAGCCGGTGAACATCCTGTAGGTGCGTTTCAGGGGATGGACGAGGCCGGTTTTACCGGTATGGTCGTTCCTGAAGAGTATGATGGCCCCGGCTGCACCTACCTGCAGTTGTCTCTGGTCATGGAGCAGCTGGGCAAATACAGTCCCGCCATCGCGGAACACCTTAATATGTCTAATTGCAACTTGATCTTGCCGATCCTGACCTACGGAACGGAAGAGCAGAAAAGGAAATGGCTGCCACGGATCGCGAACGGAGACGCTTACTGTGCCTTTGCCCTGACCGAGCCTGACGCAGGATCTGACAACGGAGCCATGTCCACTACAGCGGTCAAAGACGGCGATGATTATGTTTTGAATGGCCACAAGTGCTTTATCTCTGGTGCCGAGTACGCGAATCTTTTCATGATCTTCGCGGTCACCAGTCCCAAGGGTGCTCCTAAAAAGGAGATTACTGCCTTCATCCTGGAAAAGGACGAGAACACCAAAGGCATGACCATCGGCAAGGCTGAAAAGACCATGGGCATGAACGGGGCTCCGGCGAATGATATCTGGTTTGACAATCTGAGGATCCCGGCAGCCAATATGGTGGGGGCACCTGGTCAGGGCTTTAAGGCAGCTATGTGCGGGCTGAATCCAGGCAGAACGGCCCTTTCTTCTGAAGCGATCGGGGCAGCCCAGAGAGCTATCGACCTGACTGTCGAATATGTAAAAGCACGTAAGATGTTCGGTAAGACTCTGGCAGACTTTCAGAACACACAGTTCGTCCTTGCAGAGTGCCAGACCCGAGTGGATGCGGCCAGACTTCTGATTCGCAATGCTTGTGTTTCTCTTGATGAGGGCAAAAAGGAGGCAGCAAAACTATGCAGTGAGGCGAAATGGTATGCGACCGATGTTGCCAATGATGTTGTGAGAAAATGTATCCAGCTTTATGGCGGCTATGGCTACAGCAAAGAATACCCGCTTGAGCGCATGTACCGTGATCTGCGTATCTTCACTGTATTTGAAGGGACCAACGAAGTTCAGAAATATACCATTGCCAAGTTCATGGGCCTGAGATGACAGAAAAAACAGATGGTGAACTTGACACTACCTATAAGTAGAAGGAGGAAAGAAAATGATCTTACGTAATTGCAGACTGATTCCGGAACTTTGCGAAGATTTTGAGCGGGAGATGGCAGATATTCGCATCGAAGGAACTGATATCGCTGAGATCCTTCCGGCAGGGGGAAACTATTTGGGCGAGGAGGTTATCGATTGCGGAGAGAAAACCGTTATGCCCGGCCTCTTTGACATTCACGCGCATCTCTGGTTTGAAGACCTGTGGCGCCCTTTCCAGAGCCAGACAGAATATAATCAGATCATCGGGACTGTTGTATTCATGTATGATTATCTTCGCTACGGATATACTTCGATCCGTGATATGGGTTCTTCCGGGTATGATATTACACTGAAGATCAGAAATGATATCAATGCCGGAAGGATCGTTGGTCCTGACATTAAGGCGGCCGGCATGATTCTCACCCCGACCTTCAAAGATCCGCAGATTCCCTGCTATTCCCACCTGTATGGAATGCCAATCGATGGTCCCGATACGGTAAGGCATGCTGTTCGCAAGACATTGCGGGATGGAGCAGATTTTATCAAAATCCTCGGAACAGGAACTAACTGCGGAGATCGTCCGATCCTGTATGAAGATGAACTGGCAGAGTTCCAGAAGTGCTGTCAGGAAGAAAACGCCCATCTGGTCATCCATTCTATGAGCGAGGAGGGAAATACCCTGGCAATCAAATACGGTGCCTATTCAATAGAGCATGCGCTGGAGTGGAGCCAGAGTAATATGGATGATCTGATCCAGCAGGGTTATAAATCCAGCATTGTATTGAACGTAGCGCAGCCGGGATTCCTTTTCTATCCTCCAGAGATCCAGAAAAAAAATATGAGTGGCGTCCATATGCTGCGTGAGGATAAGAATGTATTGATTGGTTTCGGAACGGATTATGCAAGAGATGTATTTCTGCAGACTCCGGCTATGGAATTTATCGGACGTGAAAAACTTGGCTTCTCAAGGATTGAGGTCCTCAAACAGGCCACGATTAATTCCGCAAAGATTCAGGGGACAGATAACATTCGGGGATCGATTAAGGTTGGAAAACGAGCAGACCTTATCGTGGTAGACGGAAAACCGGATGAAGATCTGGCCGTATTTGGAAACAAACCAGTCTATGTCTTGAAAGACGGCGCCGTTGTATCAAAAAACGGCTATATCTTAACAAACAATAAAAAAATCGAAGCCCCCAGAGCCGTTGAAACTACACTGACGGAGTGAGCTGAGTTACAGAAAAGAGGAATATGCTTTACTGAATGAGAGAGCAATATTTCATAAGGGAAAAGATGAGAGGAAAGTTATTATGAATGAGACAAAGGATGGGAAGGGTATTGTTTTCCTGTGTGCGCTGATTGCGTTTTTTATGTGTGTTGTTGTAGCAGGATATGCTTCCGTTTTTGGTTTTCTGCCAGAGTATGTGAATTCAGACTTGGTATCGGTTAGCTTTGCTACTTCGATTTTTGGCATAGCTTCGCTGCTCAGCAGTCTGATCGCAGCGCCGCTTTACAGAAAGATCGGCGCCAAAACAGCGATATTGATCTGCTGCGCACTTCTAACAATATATGGTCTGGCTCTGGGCACGGTGCCTTCGATTCCGGTCATGTATGTAGTATTCGCTTTCTCCGGATTTGCTAATGCTGTCGGAATCTTGACTGCGATGGGGGATATCCTGGTCAAGAAGTTCGGTGCAGAGGCTTCCAACTATATGAGCATTGTTGTCGGCGGGGTCCTTCTGGGCTGCGGTGCAGGCCAAGGTGTGGCAGGCATTGTATATGATCATCTGGGTATGAGACTTGTATTCCTCGTTGTATTCGCCGGTTCAGGGATCATCTCTTTTGTTCTTACACTTTTCGTGAAAGAAGAGAAAGCCGTACCCATAGCAACAGCTGCGGACGCGGGACAGACTGCCAAGTCCGGAAATTCTATTTTTAGAAATCCCAAGGCATGGGTATTCTGGATTATAACAGCAATCTGCAACGGCCTGACCCTCCCGATCCTGAACTATTCGACCCTGTATTTTCCTGAGTTTGGACATCTGACGATCTCAACGACCGCGACAGTCGTTTCCCTTCTGAGCATCTGCTCCGGTATTTACAACCTCTTCCTGAACGGCAAAGTCCTGCAGAAGCTTGGCGCGAAGACAGCCTGCATCATTATCTTCATCTGTATGGCAGGCGTTTCCGCATTCGCCATTCTCTATGCTGGCATCCCGGCCATGTGGGTTCTTGTGCTCATGATCATCTGCTATGCAGTCGGCGCGACCAGCTCCAGCCTGCATGCAATCGTAGCACCTATCATCTTTGGACCGACGGACAGTACGGAGGCCATGACGAAGGCAGGCGCGTTCCAGGGCATCGGTTCCATTATCTATCCGGTCGTGTACGCCAATATTGTTACAGCCCGCGGTATTTCACCGGTCTTTACAGTTGCAGTGGTGATGTCAATCATATGTGCGGCAGGGTACATCCTTCTGTTCTCGATCTTCAGAAAGAAAACGGACGCCTTCAGCACTGATGCATTGCTTTCCGGAAAGAATGTTTAGAAATATTACCCACGGTGAGGCAGATCTGCTGGATAATGAGAGCCCAGAGCAAAGACGTCAGTTGGTGTACGCGGGGCCTGCCCGTAGAAGCATAGTAATAGTTTCTAGCAGCTTGGTTCTACCATGAATCAGTGAGGAGTTGTTTTATTTTATATCAGAAAGAATGCCGCAATTACGCGGATTCTGGCGTTTCGCAAACGTCTAAAACTGTAAGTTGTTTGAAAGGAGAAAACAAAATGCCATTACCAAGACCAAAAGACGGATTGGAATCCGTACGAATTGAAGACGTCATGATTCCCATGTGTGACGGGACAAGATTATGGGCGTGTGTGGAATTTCCGGCTGAAAACGGAACCGCGGATTTTAACAAGAAGTATCCGGTGATGTTGGTTCACTCAGCATATTGTACGATACGCGGATGGGATCGCTTCCAGGGTATGTGTGAGTATGCGCTCGCAATCGGATATGTATACATGACTGTTGCGGCAAGAGGGACTTTTAAGAGTGAAGGTCAGCTGCAGCCGTTAGCCAATGAGGGCTGGGGCCAGGACGGCTGCCCGGATCGGGGCGGCTGGGGTGTAAACCACGATTGCCTGGATATGGTTCATTGGGTGCTGAAGCAGCCGTGGTGCAACGGTCAGATTGCTACAAACGGAATGTCGTGGCAGGGCGGAAGCCAGCTGCTCCCTTGGGTTGCAGATAATGAATACGGACCGGAGACATCTATTATCGTTGCACCGGCAGTAAATGCAGGATATGGATGCTGGGGATATGATGACGGCTTTTTTACATTAGATCAGCAATTGGGCTGGGTTCTGAATATGATTCGGGAACAGGTGGAAAACGGACGTTATTCCCCCAGGATCGCGGAAGCAATCCGCAAGGATAATGAAAGTCTCGGAAGCCCTCTTCCGGACATGGTCTATCAGGGCGATTGTGCGAAGTGGTCGGAAAAATATCTTGCCAAATATGGGCTGATGGATTTCCCTATTGCCAAATATGTTCCATTCTGGAGAAAGTGGGTAGAGAATCGCGACAATCTGGATTTCTTCTCCTATAATGATACGGCTGGACGAAAACATGCCTTCAATAAACCGCTGCTGTTTATGAGCGGATACTATGATCCCTTCCTCAGGAATGCGATCTGGGCTTATGAACGTGCCGTGAAGGACGCGCCGACAAAAGAGATCGCAGAGGGACATCGCCTGATCTTGAATCCATTCAACCACGCCTCCTCGGCAATGGAATATCTGGATGAGCGTATGAATATTGATTACGCCAATTTGTTCATGGATTGGACAAATCGTCAGGTGAAGGGAATTCCAGCCGAGATGTTTGACGAAGGTAAAGTATTCATCTTTGTAATCGGGGAGAACAAATGGAGAGCGGAACCTTGCTGGCCGATCCAGGGCGCTGTGCCGACAGAGTATTATCTGCACAGTGGAGGGAATGCGAACACACTGGATGGCGACGGAGTCCTTTCAACAGAGAGACCGGCTGCAGAGTCGACAGATCATTATAAGGCAGACCCTTCCGATCCTGTTCCTTCTATTTACGACAATATCCTCTTTACTGCCGGCTATGGGGACAACTCTGAAATCGAGAAGAGAAAAGACGTACTGGTCTATACTTCACCCGTGCTGGAAGAGGATACGGAGGTGACCGGCTGGATCAATGCGACACTGTATGCCGCGACCAGCGGTACGGACACTGATTTCCTGATGCGCCTGGAGGATGTGCATCCCGACGGTAAGGCAATGCAGCTTTGTTTTGGCGGGGTCAGAGGCAGATATCGTAAGGATCGGCGCAACCCGGAACCGATGATTCCTGGTCAGATTGAGAAGCTGGATATTCCTATGCGGGTGACAAGCTGTGTCTTCAAAAAAGGACATCGGATACGCGTCGAAGTTATCAGCGCGATGGCCTATCTGTACGATATCAATCCGAACTGCTTCATCGATCTGAACACATGCACAGAAAAGGATTATGTTGTGGCAGATCAGACGATCTATCATGACGCGGAACATCCGTCTTCCATCACGCTTCCGATCATTCCCGCAGACCGTGAACGTAAGTGGATCGATTTTCCTTATGAAGTAGAAAAGACCGGAGGCATCAAAGAAAAGGATTATATGCCCCCGTATGAAATGAATGTAACATTGGTCGACCCGAAGGATCTTCCGACAGTAGACACAATATAAATGGACTGTTGCATAAGATAAAACAAAGCGTAATGACGCGGGGATCGCATAGATTCTCCTATAGTGGAAAATGACGGCAATAGAGGCCGGTTGAGCTGACGATAGTTCGACCGGCCTTATTTTGTTCTGCAATAGGGTGTGAGTGTCCAAAGGGATACCCCTCATTGTCCGGTTCAATTTTTCTACAGGATCAGGACGGATGGTATCTTTATGCAGTCTCCGGCAGAGTTTACTTTTCCAGCCTCTTATTGTATAATCAAATTAACGATTTTACTGGGCTTACAGGTATTTGGAGGACCATATCTATGAAGAATATTTTATATATCGCGTCTGAAGCAGTTCCCTTTATCAAGACGGGCGGTCTGGCAGATGTAGTAGGATCTCTGCCCAAGGCTGTCAAGGGAGATGAGTTTGATGTGAGGGTTGTCATTCCCCTGTACAGGGTCATTCCTGATTATTATAAGACACAGATGGAATATATGATGAACTATCAGGTTGAACTCGCCGGACAGTGGATCTATGCGGGCGTGTTCCGACTCGAGGTAGACGGGGTGACATTTTATTTCATAGATAATGAACACTATTTCTCCGGCAGCTGGCCCTATGAGGGAGGTCTGTGGGATCTGGAGAAGTTCGCCTACTTCAGCAAGGCAGCCCTTTTGATGTGTATGTGCATCGGCTTCAAGCCGGACATTATCCACTGTCATGACTGGCAGACCGGCCTTGTGCCTGTTTATCTGAAGAATGAGTTCTGGGACTGGAACAGGTACGGAGATTTCTATCAGGGCATAAAGACCATCATGACGATCCACAATCTCAAGTTCCAGGGAGTCTGGAATATAAAGGATATGATGCGGATCACCGGCCTGGGCGGCTATCTGTTCACATCAGACAAGCTGGAAGCCTATGGAGACGGCAATTATCTCAAGGGCGGTCTTGTCTATGCCGACTGGATCACAACGGTCAGCAGCGTATACGCGGATGAGATAAAATATCCTTTCTACGGCGCCGGCCTTGACGGCCTGCTGCGTGCCAGATCCAACAATATGACAGGCATTGTCAACGGAATAGACTATAATGAGTATGATCCCGCTTCGGATCCGCTTATCGTTCACAATTATTCCGCGGATAATTTCAGAACGGAGAAGGTAAAGAATAAGACGGCTTTGCAGGAAGAGCTGGGCATGAACGTTGACCCGGACCGCTTCATGGTGGGAATCGTCTCCAGACTGACAGATCAGAAGGGAGTGGACCTGATAGACTGCGTCATGGAGGACATCTGCCGGGAAGATCTGCAGTTTGTTATCCTGGGTACGGGCGAAGCGAGATATGAGAACATGTTCCGCTACTACGAGTGGAAGTATAAGGACAGAGTTTCCGCCAGCATCATGTATGACAACACAAGATCGCACAGGGTATACGCGGCCTGTGATGCCTATCTCATGCCTTCCCTCTTTGAGCCCTGCGGTCTCAGCCAGCTCATGGCCCTTCGCTACGGGACAGTTCCCATCGTGCGCGAGACGGGCGGGCTGAAGGAGACAGTGCATCCCTACAATGAGTTTGAAGGTACGGGCAACGGCTTCAGCTTTGCCAACTATAATGCCCACGAGATGCTTCACATTATAGAATACGCGAAGAGAACATACTATGAATACAGAGACAACTGGAACGCGATCGCAGAGCGCGGTATGAGGGACGATTACTCCTGGCAGGCTTCCGCCAGAAAATATGAGGATCTCTACAGGATGCTGCTCGGCTGATGTGCTTACCGGATAATCACACGAGGATGATAAGATGGATACAGGACCCCTGACCTTATATAAGCTTATGATACTGTATATGCTGAATTCAGTGGATTTCCCCTTGACGAATTCCCAGATATCCCAGTTCATGCTTGAGAAAGAATACACGAATTATTTTAATGTGCAGCAGGCAGTGTCGGATCTGAGAGATACGGACTTGATCATAGCGGATCAGATCTACAACATATCCTATTATCATCTGACCCATGCGGGGAAAGAAACTCTTCTTTCCTTCGAGCATAAGATCTCTCAGGATATCCGAGCGGAGATCGATGATTATATCAGCAGTCACAGGTATCATTTCCGCAGTGAGAATGAGATCACAGCGGACTATGTCAGGATAGGCGAGAACAATTATTCCGTGATCTGCGAAGTCAGAGGGCGTCAGGACCTGATATCCAGCATTACCCTGAATGTGACATCGGAAGATATGGCAACAGCTATCTGTGACAACTGGCCCAGGCATTATGAGGAGATCTACAGTTTCCTGGTTCAGAAGCTGATGATACGGGAAGGCAGGAAGAACTGAGATCCGTTGCCTGAGAAAAGTTTTCGGAGAAATAAAACAGTATAAAAAACGAGCCGCACTATTTTGTGCGGCTCGAAATATTTTATTCTGCGGGAAATGTCTTAGACAATGCCGTGTGCCAGCATAGCGTCTGCGACCTTGCGGAAACCGGCAATGTTCGCGCCGGCAACGTAGTTGCCCTCTACGCCGTACTCTTTTGCGGCATCGTCGATATTGTGGTAGATATTTACCATGATATCCTTGAGCTTAGCGTCTACCTCGTCGAATGTCCAGCTGTAGCGCATGCTGTTCTGGCACATCTCAAGAGCGGATGTAGCTACGCCGCCTGCATTGGAAGCCTTGCCGGGGCAGAAGATAACGCCGTTCTTCTGCAGATACTCTGTAGCATCGATAGTCGTAGGCATGTTAGCGCCCTCAGCAACGATCTTGCAGCCGTTGGCAGCGAGTGTCTTGGCATCCTCGAGGAAAAGCTCATTCTGTGTTGCGCAGGGAAGAGCGATATCAACAGGGATCTGCCATACGCCGCGGCCTTCATGATATTCTGAATTCGGTCTGTACTTCTTGTACTCTGTCAGACGTGCGCGGTTAACTTCCTTTATTTCCTTAAGAGCTGCTAAGTCAATACCCTCGGGATCATATACCCAGCCGGTAGAGTCAGAGCATGTAACAGGCTTTGCGCCCAGCTGCTCGAGCTTCTCAATAGCGTAGATCGCAACGTTGCCCGCGCCTGATACAGCGACAGTCTTGCCTTCGAGAGTATCCTTTCTGCACTTGAGCAGCTCCTCAACGAAGTAGACAAGGCCATAGCCTGTAGCTTCTGTACGGGCAAGGGAACCGCCATATGTGAGACCCTTACCGGTAAGAACGCCCTCGGATACATTGCGGATCCTCTTGTACTGGCCATAGAGATAACCGATCTCACGGCCGCCTACGCCGATATCGCCGGCAGGAACATCTGTGTCAGCTCCGATATGCTTGCAGAGCTCTGTCATAAAGCTCTGGCAGAATGCCATAACTTCTCTGTCAGACTTGCCCTTGGGGTCAAAGTTGGAACCGCCCTTGCCGCCGCCGATCGGAAGACCTGTAAGAGAGTTCTTGAAGATCTGCTCGAAACCAAGGAACTTTATGATGCTGAGGTTAACGGAAGGGTGGAAACGAAGACCTCCCTTGTAGGGTCCGATCGCGCTGTTGAACTGTACGCGGTAGCCCTTGTTGACCTGAACATTGCCCTTGTCATCTACCCAGGGAACGCGGAACATTACGACACGCTCGGGCTCTACGATCCTCTCAAGCAGAGCTTCCTTCTGGTAAATGGGGTCTTTGTCAACGACTAATTTGAGAGAGTTCATGATCTCTGTAACGGCCTGGATGAACTCGGGCTCATTAGGGTTCTGCTGCTTTACTCTCTCGATGATCTCTTCACTGTAAGACATTGTGTTTCCTCCTGATAAAAATAGCCTTTGACGGGGATGCACTCTGTAATCGACAAATATTTAACACTTTAGCACACTAAGTCATTACATAGGCACAGCCTGTCAAAAAAGATTATAATATAGTTTATTGTTGAATTCAATCATTTTCTCCGGCACAATATGACGGAATTTCGACCGGAAGCCTGTAAAATATTGCCAGACAAATGTAAAATATTTCCAATATAAATGTATATATTTTACAAAATCGTAAGAAAAAAGAGGCGTATACACTTCTTTTCTTTTGCCCCTGCCTGTTGTATAATATGAGTGACAAGAGTGGCATTTCTTTTGCCGCAGATATTTTCAGACAGGCAGTCTGCGTTCTGCACTGCCCACGAATTCTGTATTTTTCCCACACATTCCGAAAAAATATCATTATAATTTCACATAGTTTCTGTTGCTGAAATTTTTCAGCTGCGGATCGTTAGGTATGTCATCTGTTATCTTTCAGATAGTTAAGGAGGTAGTATGAGCTCAGAATACAGCTCGATGTCAGTCGTGCAGCTGCGCGAGATCATAAAAGAAAAGGGGATAAAGCATACGTCTGGCCTCAGGAAGGCCCAGCTTGTTGCGCTTTTGGAGCAGCTGGATCAGAGCCCCCAGTCAAGGAGTCAGGAGCCGCGGAGCGGAGAGCCCCAAAAGCAGGGGTCAAGGAGTCAGGAGCCGCAGAGCGGGGAGGCCAAAAAGCAGGAGCCGCAGAGCGAAGAGCCCCAAAAGCAGGAGCCAAAGGACGAGGAACCGCATAGGCAGGAGACAAAACAAGAGGAACTCAAAAGGCAGGAATCAAAGAACCGGGAGCCGGAGGAAAAGCGCCAGACAAGATATTCCAGGAACAACCGCCATCCAAATCGCCAGAACGGCGGAAACAGAAACGGCAGGAAGCAGAGGAATTCTGCCGAGGAGGAGAATAGTCAGAGTCTGAGCCCTTATGACAGCGGCAACATGGCGGACGGGATCCTGGAAGTTCTCCCGGACGGTTACGGCTTTATCCGCTGCGAGAATTATCTGCCGGGGGAGAATGACGTCTATGTCTCCCATGCCCAGATCCGGCGTTTTAAACTGAAGACAGGTGACATTGTTGCCGGAAATATCCGCATTAAGAGTGATAAGGAAAAATTCAGTGCCCTTCTCTATGTGCGCAGCGTGAATGGTCTGCCGCCGGAAGAGGCCCAGAAAAGATACAATTTCGAGGATATGACCCCTGTATTTCCCAATGAAAAGATAAATCTGGAGACGGAGGGCGGCCCTGCTGCCATGAGGCTGATGAACCTGATCTCTCCGATCGGCAAGGGGCAGAGAGGCATGATAGTCGCCCCTCCCAAGACCGGGAAGACTACCCTGCTCAAGCAGGCAGCCCGGGCTGTGCATACGAATTATCCCGATATGAACATGATCATCCTCCTTATCGATGAGAGACCGGAGGAGGTCACAGATATAAAGGAATATATTGAGGGGGACAATGTGGAAGTGATCTATTCCACGTTCGATGAACTTCCCGAGCACCATGAAAGGGTAGCGGAGATGGTCCTCGAGCGGGCGAAGAGGCTGGTAGAGCACCGCAAGGACGTTGTGATCCTCCTGGACAGCATCACCCGTCTGGCCAGAGCCTGCAACCTGACGGTGGCGCCCAGCGGACGGACCCTGACAGGCGGACTTGATCCGGCGGCCCTTTATATGCCCAAGAGGTTTTTCGGTTCCGCCAGGAACATGAGAGAGGGAGGAAGCCTTACCGTGCTGGCGACGGCTCTTGTGGAGACAGGCAGCAAGATGGATGACGTTGTCTTTGAAGAGTTCAAGGGGACCGGCAATATGGAGATCGTTCTGGACCGGCATCTTTCCGACAAGAGGATATACCCTGCCATCAATGTTCTCAGATCCGCGACAAGGCGGGAAGATCTGCTCCTGACAAGCGAGGAGATAGAGGCCGGCTATTCTGTCCGGAGAGCATTGAGCGGTCCCAAGTCCGAGGAAATGTATGAGCGCATCCTCGAGGCGATAAAAAGATCCCGCAATAATGAGGAATTTGTCCGCATCATGCGCCATTCCAGATTCAGCTGATCCCGGGCACGGTCAAAGCCTTCTGTGCACAGAGAAAAGTACACGTGCTGATAAGATTCTCCTTGCAAGAGGGCAGAAACTATGGTATACTGACTTAGCTGTTTATCAGCAGAGTAATAATTATTAGACATTTTGGAACATATACAGGATGAGCATGGCGGGGCCATGGCCTGTAAGATGGACTGAGGTGATCTTGACCTATATTTATTAGAGAGGTGAATCAGAGATGAAGGAAGGAATCCATCCCAAGTATTACCAGGCAAAGGTAACATGCAACTGCGGCAACACATTTGTAACAGGTTCTACTCTGCCTGAGATTCATGTTGAAATCTGCTCCAAGTGCCATTCATTCTACACCGGACAGCAGAAGGCTGCCTCAGCACGCGGCCGTATCGATAAGTTCAACCGCAAGTACGGTCTCAAGCAGAACTAGCTGCAAGCAGAACTTAACACAGGTTGAGGCATTTATTGTCTCAGCCTGTTTTGTTGTATATAAGAAGCAACAGGAGAGTATTTATGCGTTATGCCAGTATAGGCGGACAGGCTGTGATAGAGGGCGTTATGATGCGCTTTGGCGATGAATACGCTGTCGCGGTGAGGAAGCCTGACAAGGAGATAGAGGTAAAGAGAGCGCCGTACAAGAGCCTGGTATCCCGGCTGCATGTCGGCCAGATCCCCATCCTCAGGGGCATGTTTTCTTTTCTGGATTCTATGATCCTGGGTATCTCCACGCTCACTTATTCTGCCTCTTTCTATGACGATGAGGAAGAGGAAGGCTCAGAAAAAGCTCAGAGCGGGGATAAGAAGGAAAAAGACCAGAAGGCAGATTCTTCCTTTGGCCTTGTCATGGCTCTGACGGTGGTGATCGCTATTGCCATCGCTGTTTTCCTTTTCATGCTGACCCCCTATTTTATCTCCACCCTTTTCGGCAGGCTGATAAAGAGCTCTGTCCTGCTGGCTGTTATAGAAGGTATCGTAAGACTTGCGGTATTTCTGCTCTATATGATAGCGATATCCAGAACCGAGAGCATGCAGAGGGTCTTCATGTATCACGGTGCTGAACACAAGACGATCAGCTGTATAGAGCACGGTATGGAGCTCACGCCGGAGAATGCCATGAAGTGTTCCCGCCTGCACAAGAGGTGCGGGACAAGTTTTCTGCTTTTTGTCATGCTGGTCAGCATCGTATGTTTTATGTTCATCCGGACAGACAGCCATGCCATGAGGATCGTGCTCAGACTAGTCCTTGTGCCGGTCATAGCCGGCATCTCCTATGAGTTCATCCGGCTGGCAGGAAAAACAGATTCCACGGCCTCAGACATCCTGAGCGCACCGGGACTCATGCTGCAGAAGTATTTTACGACAAGAGAGCCGGATCTTGATATGCTTGAGGTCGCTATCGCCTCCATAGAGGCGATCTATGACTGGCGGGGCTTTCAGAAGGGCAGAGAGGGTCTATGACATACGGTGAGCTGTACAGGGAAGGGGACAGAAGGCTTGAGAAGGCAGGCGTTTTGGATCACGCGGTTGATGCCAGGTATCTAATCGGCTTTGTCTTTGATATGGATCTGACCTGTTACCTGATGAAGAAGGACGATCTCATAGCCGATTCTACCGCTGCAGACCGGTACAGGCAGCTGATCGCAAAGAGAGCTGAGGGGGTTCCCCTTCAGTATCTTACAGGATCTGCCTCCTTCATGGGCCTGGATTTTCATGTGAACGAGTCTGTGCTTGTCCCCCGGCAGGATACGGAGACACTGGTGGAAAAGGCCCTGGAATACCTCGGACAGATGGACCGCCCGGCTGTCCTCGATCTGTGCACGGGCTCCGGCTGCATTATCATCAGCCTGGCAGTCCTGGCGGATCTGGGGCTCGGTGTGGGGGCTGATATTTCAGAGGATGCTCTTGAGACCGCCCGCTGGAACGCGTCTGACCTTGCTCCCGGGGTCCGCATGATAAAAAGCGATATGTTTGAAAGTGTGGAGGGGACATTTGATATGATCGTATCCAACCCGCCCTATATCGCTTCGGAGCTGATAGATGGGCTCATGCGCGAGGTCAGAGATCACGAGCCAAGAGGGGCTCTTGACGGGGGAGCCGACGGACTTTATTTTTACAGGATACTTGCCGCCCGGGCGGGGGATTTTTTAAATCCCGGCGGACGGCTTCTCATGGAGATCGGATACGATCAGGCGGATGCCGTAAGAGAGCTGCTTGCGGATCAGGGCTGGTTAGATTTAGAAGTAATTAAGGATCTTGCGGGCAATGACAGAGTAGTCAGCTGCCGCAGGAAGACGGATCAAAGGAGTATGAGATATGTTTGACAGGCTGGATGAAGTGCTTATCAGATATCAGCAGATTCTTGAAGAATTGAACGATCCGGACGTTGCCGCGGACCCGGATTATTATACGAAACTGATGAAGGAGCAGAGCGATCTGGCTCCGCTCGTGGAAAAATATGAAGAATATAAGAATGTAAATCAGACCATAGAGGACAGCCTTGAGATCCTTGACAGCGAGGAGGACGAGGACATGAAGGAACTGGCCAAGGAGGAGCTGGCCCAGGCCAAGGCTTGCGTCACAGATCTGGAAAAGGAGCTCAAGATCTTGCTTATCCCCAAGGATCCCATGGATGAGAAGAATGTCATCGTTGAGATCAGAGCAGGAGCAGGCGGCGAAGAAGCGGCCCTTTTTGCCTCCGAACTCTACAGGATGTACGCCAAGTACGCGGAGAGCAGGAACTGGAAGGTCGAGATGATGAACCTGACAGAGAGCGGGATCGGCGGCTTTAAGGAATGCGTTTTCATGGTAAAAGGCAGGGGAGTCTACTCCCGGCTGAAATTTGAGAGCGGCGTTCACCGGGTCCAGAGGGTGCCGGAGACGGAATCCGGCGGCCGGATCCATACATCTACAGCTACGGTGGCTATCATGCCGGAGGCGGAGGATGTGGATGTCAAGATAGATATGAATGATGTCCGGATCGATGTCATGAGGGCTTCCGGCAATGGCGGCCAGTGCGTCAACACGACGGATTCCGCGGTCCGCCTTACCCACAAGCCGACCGGTATCGTTATCTACAGCCAGACGGAGAAGTCACAGCTGCAGAATAAGGACAAGGCCTTCCGCCTCCTGCGCTCCAAACTCCTCAAGATTGAGATGGATAAGCAGCATGAGGAGCAGGCAGCTCTCAGGAAGGGGCAGATCGGAACGGGAGACAGATCCGAGAAGATCCGCACCTATAATTTCCCTCAGGGCCGCTGCACAGACCACAGGATAAAGCTCACCCTCTACAGGCTGGGCGATATCATGAACGGAGACCTGGACGAGATCATAGACAGCCTTACGGCGGCAGACCAGGCAGACAAGCTGTCCCAGCTGGACGAGGCATCGTAAGAGGGCAGAAGGGCCGCAAGGATTTTCAGGGAAAATGCCGCCTAAAAGAACGGCTTTTGATAAAGAATACAGGAGGAGAGAGGAATGGTCATTTCAAAGAGAATGTTCCCGCTGCTGGCGGGAAGTTCAGCTATCAGGAAACTTTTCGAAGAAGGAAAGGCAATGGCGAAGGAAGTCGGAGCTGAGAATGTTTATGATTATAGTCTCGGCAACCCAAGCGTGCCTGCCCCGGAGCTTGTGAATGAGTCAATAAAGGATATCCTGGACAATATGGATCCCCTGGTCGTTCACGGCTATATGAGCAACTCGGGCTTTGAGGATGTGCGCAAGGATATAGCGGACGATCTGAACAGAAGGTTCGGCTCTTCCTTCCAGACAGACGATATCATCATGACGGCAGGCGCTGCCATGGCGATCAATGACGTCCTCAATCTTTTCCTGGATTTTGACGATGAAGTCATCGCCTTCGCGCCCTTCTTCGGCGAGTACAGGAATTATGTGAAGATGGCAGGCGGCGAGCTCAAGGCTGTGCCGGCTGATACAAAAACCTTCCAGCTGAATATAGACGCCCTTGATGATGTGATCACGGAGAAGACAAAGCTGATCCTGGTCAATAACCCCAACAATCCGACAGGCGCTATCTATTCGGGCGAGACCCTGGACAGGCTGCAGAAGGCTGTTGAGAAGGCAGAAAAGCGGGTGGGCCATCCCATTTTTGTCATTTCCGACGAGCCTTACAGGGAACTGGTCTACGATGACAATGTTCTCCCTTATCTTCCGGATCATATAAAAAACTGCCTGATCGTTTATTCCTTCAGCAAGTCCCTCTCCCTTCCGGGAGAGCGTATCGGCTATGTGGCGGTTCCTGATCAGATCGATGGCTACGATGAAGTCAAGAACGGCCTGGTTGTTACAAACCGCATCGGATCTGTCAACGCGCCTTCTCTCATGCAGCTGGCCGTACGTCGCTGCCTGAACGAGAAGCCCCATATCGAAGTGTATGACAGCAACAGAAAGCTCCTCTACGGCAAGCTGACAGAGCTGGGCTTTGAGTGCGTAAAACCCCAGGGTGCTTTCTATCTTTTCGTGAAATCACCCATAGATGACTATCAGGCCTTTGTAAATGAAGGAAAGAAGCAGCACATTCTGATGGTAGACGCGGCCAGCTTCGGCTGCCCGGGTTATGTCAGACTGGCCTACTGTGTATCGCCTGATATGATCAGAAGATCTTTCCCCGCTTTTGAGAGACTTGCCCAGGCTATGAAGGCCTATAAAGACTGACCGGGAGGCGGATGATCATGAAAGCATGGCAGGAGAACATCAGGAAAGTAGTACCTTATACGCCGGGCGAGCAGCCCAATAAGCCCGGTATGATAAAGCTGAACACGAATGAGAATCCCTATCCTCCTTCTCCTCTTGTGGCCAGGGCTCTTCAGGAGATGGATGATGACAGCTTAAGGCTCTACCCGGATCCGACGGCTGCCTCCCTGACGGGGGCCATAGCCAAAAGGTACGGGGTATCACAGGACCAGGTCTTTGTGGGCGTCGGTTCCGATGATGTGCTGGCTATCTCATTTCTCACATTTTTCAATTCCGAAAAGCCCATATTCTTTCCGGATATTACATACTCCTTCTATCCCGTGTGGGCAGAGCTCTACAGGATCCCTTATGAGACAAAGGCTCTGAGGGAGGATTTTTCCATAGATCCAAAGGATTATTACGCAGAAAACGGAGGCGTTGTTTTTCCAAATCCCAACGCGCCGACATCCAGGTATGAGAGCCTGGATCTGATAGAAGATATCCTTTGCCACAATCAGGATGTGATCGTGATCGTCGATGAGGCTTACATAGATTTCGCCGGGGAGAGCGCCCTGAGCCTGCTGGATAAATATGAAAACCTGCTCATCGTGCAGACATTTTCAAAATCCAGGTCCATGGCCGGGATGAGGATTGGCTACGCGATCGGTTCTCCCCAGCTGATCCGTGCCATGAACGATGTAAAATACTCTTTCAACTCCTACACCATGAACAGGACTTCTCTCGCGGCAGGAAGCGCCGCCATAGAGGATGAGGATTATTTCAGGGAGTGCGTCGGCAGGATAAAGAAGACAAGAGATGAGGCGGAGAAGAAATTTGCCAGGCTGGGATTTTCATATCCTGAGCCGGGAGCGAATTTCATATTTGTGACCCATCCCGCGATCCACGCGAAGGATCTTTTTACTGCGCTCAGGGAAGCGAATATCTATGTCAGATATTTTGACAAGCCGCGCATAAACGAGTATCTCCGTGTGACGATCGGCACGGATGAACAGATGAACAGGCTTTTTGACTTCCTTGAGTCCTATATCAGGGAGCACAGGGGAGAATAGAGCTGCTTTCTATGGGGAGGCTATTGACATGGCTGCTGAACAGGTAAAGATTTCCGTGCGCTCGCTGGTGGAATTTATCCTGCGCAGCGGCGATATAGACAACATGTCAGGATCGGAGCCTGTCAGCGTGGATGCCATGCTGGAGGGCGGCCGCATTCACAGGAAGCTGCAGAAGGAGGGCGGGCCGGACTATGAGGCCGAGGCAGCCCTTTCCCACACAAGCCGGATAGATGACCAGATCCAGATCACTGTCTCAGGCAGAGCGGACGGCATCATCAGCAGCCGGCGGCTGGATACAGACGAAGAGGGAAATCTGGGTATCCGCGATATCATCACCATAGATGAGATAAAAGGAACCTACAGAAATTTAGGGCATATCACTCAGCCCGTGCCGGTCCACCTGGCGCAGGCTAAGTGCTATGCCTGTTTTTATTCTCTGGATAGTCCCCTCTTTGACCGGGAAAATGCGCAGGAGGAGGGAACCCTGCCGGCCAAATTGATCGTTCGCCTTACCTATGTCAACATGAAAAGCGGAGATATCAAGCGCTTCGAGGAGGAGCAGGAACCGAATCAGCTCAGACAGTGGTACAGGGATCTGATCGCCAAATACGCGGTCTGGGTGAAAAAACGGGCAGCCTGGAGGGAGAAAAGAGATGACTCTGTCCACAGCCTGCATTTTCCATTTGCCTACAGACCCGGCCAGAAGAGAATGATCGCCGCCGTTTACCAGACCATAACCCAGGGAAAAAGGATATTTGCCATGGCTCCCACAGGGACGGGCAAAACTCTGGCTGTCCTTTATCCGGCTATCCAGGCCCAGGGAGCGGGGATATGTGAAAAGATATTTTACCTGACATCAAAAAATGTGACGGCGGCGGTGGCTTCCGATACATTCGACCTGCTGAGAGGCGGCGGGAAGGGCCTGAAGATAAAGACTGTCCAGCTGACGGCCAGGGATAAGATCTGCCTGTTCGATGAGGCCAGGTGCAGTCCGGCAATCTGTCCCAGGGCAAAGGGACATTTTGACAGGGTAAATGAGGCGCTCATGGAGATGCTGGTTCAGGAGGATGCCATGGACCGGGCCTGCCTGGAGAGATATGCCGCCGCCCACAATGTCTGCCCCTATGAGCTTGCTCTTGACGCGTCAGAGTGGGCTGACGCCGTGATATGCGATTACAATTATGTTTTTGATCCGGATGTCGCCCTAAAGCGCTTTTTTGCCTCGGGAAAGGGAGATTATATTTTCCTCATAGACGAGGCCCATAATCTGGTCGAAAGGGCCAGGACCATGTACAGTGCCAGTCTGAGCCTGGGTCAGCTGGATGGGGCGGCCAGACAGCTGAAGGGTCTGGACAGGACATTTTCCAGGAAACTGTCCTCCTGCCGCAAGATCATGAGGCAGATGCGGGGGGATGAGGAAGACGGCAGCAAAGAGGACGGTCTTGTGGTCAGGGACAATATTGACAGCATGGCCGGGGCACTCGCCTCTCTTCAGTCCAGAATGGAGGAGATGCTGAAGACGGAGATGGCTCCGGCGGCCAGGGAAGATCTGATCCAGTTTTATTTTTCTGTCCGCGCCTTCATGAATGCCTTTGAAAGGTCAGGAAAGAGATACACGATCTATTCGACTGCCCGCGGCAGGTCCTTTGACCTGCATATTGCCTGCCAGGATCCCAGCGCGGACCTGGGCGAGAGACTGGCCAGGGGCAGGGCGGCCGTCTTCTTTTCCGCAACTCTCCTTCCTGTCGCTTATTATAAGGAAATGCTCAGTGATACGGGTGGGGAGGATTATGATCTTTATGTGGAATCCCCCTTTGACAGGGAGAAGAGACTCCTTTTTATGGCGTCTGACGTCAGCAGCAGGTATTCAAGGCGGGGCCGGGAGGAATATGAGAAAATAGCATCTTATATATATAGCGTGATCCGGGCAAGGCACGGGAATTATATGGTATTTTTCCCCTCCTATGCCCTGATGAACGCTGTATATGAGGTCTTCTCGGATCTGTTCCTGCGCGCTGCGGGCAACGGGATCAATATCCGGATGCAGGATCCGGATATGAGTGAACAGGACAGGCTGGACTTTCTTGATGCCTTTAAGGACTCGGGGACAGGATCCGTAACCGGCTTCTGCGTCATGGGAGGAGTATTTTCCGAGGGGATAGACCTGAAGGCAGACAGGCTGATCGGCGCGGTGATCGTCGGGACAGGGCTGCCTCAGGTCTGCGATGAGAGAGAACTTTTGAAGAGGTATTTCGACAGCAGAGGCCTGGACGGTTTTGCCTATGCCTACCTTTATCCGGGGATGAACAAGGTACTGCAGGCAGCCGGCAGGGTGATCCGGACAGATACGGATGAAGGAGTCATCGCTCTTTTGGATGAGCGCTTTTCCTACAGCAGCTGCCGGGCATTATTTCCCAGAGAATGGAGCGACTGCCGGAAATTCAGACTGGACCAGGCCTCTTCTGCAGTGGAAGATTTCTGGACAGAGAGGATGAGAGCCGGGGAGCAGCCGGCAGGGGAGGAGTAATATGAGTATCAGACTTGATGTCAGCCTTCGCAGCATAAACAAGTTCGGAGAGGAATTGTGCGGCGATACAGCACAGATGGTGGAAAATGCCAAGGCTCAGATGGTCGTGCTGTCCGACGGGATGGGGAGCGGAGTAAAGGCCAATATCCTTTCCACGCTTACGGCCAAGATCCTGTCGACCATGCTGGAGCTGGGAGCCCCTCTTGAGGAGTGTGTCGAGACGATAGCCAAGACCCTTCCCATCAGCGAGGAGAGGGATATCGCCTATTCGACATTTGCCATCCTGAGCGTACACCCGGACGGCCAGGCTATTTTGATAGAATACGATACGCCCAGAAGTATCTTTATCCATGAAGGCAGGCCCCTGGAGCATGAATTTACCGAGAGGGTGCTCTCAGGGAAAAAGATCCGCGATTACCGTTTTACAATGGGGCCGCAGGACAGTGTCGTGATGATGAGCGACGGGATCACCCATGCCGGCCTCGGGAAAAAGGAATACAGTTTCGGCTGGGGCCGCACAAGGGTCTCGGAATATGTCGGCAGTCTTTTTGCAGGCCAGAATATTACGAGTGCCCGGATAACGTCCGCGCTTCTGGGCAGGGCTCTGGATCTTTATGACAAGAAGGCGGGGGATGACTCGACGGTCGTTACCGCCCGGGCTCTTCAGAGAAGGGATCTGAATATCTTCACAGGTCCGCCCAGCAGAAAAGAGGACGATGAGAAGATCGTGAGAGAGTTTCTGGCTGCTCCGGGGATCCACGTGATAAGCGGAGGGACCAGCGCCACGATCGCAGCCCGCGTTCTGGGTAAGACTCTTGTCCCTTCTCTGCTGTACGCAGATCCGGAGATCCCGCCCATTGCCAGCCTGGAGGGTCTGGATCTTGTGACAGAGGGGGTCCTCACGCTGAACAGGGCCATTTCCCTGATGAAGACATTCAATGAGGGAAAATTCGGCATGGAATTTTATGAGAAGCTGGATTCGGAAAACGGCGGTTCCCGGATCGCGAAGCTGATCATAGAGGAGGCAACGCATATCCATCTTTTTGTCGGCAAGGCAATGAACCCGGCCTATCAGGCCAAGGAACTTCCCTTTGATCTCAGCATCCGGATGAGGCTGGTGGAAAAGATCATGGAGGAAGGGCAGAAGATGGGAAAGGTCATGAGCGTGACTTACTACTGATCCTGATAAGCCAGGAAGGGAAAGAGGGGGAAACTTGACAAAAGTTATTCTTGAGTGTATTATATAACAGTAAATGTTACTGTTTTATATTCAAGAAAGGAGGATGCGATGGCTGCTCACAAGTACAGCAGGCAGAGAGAGTGTATCAGGCAGTACCTGAGATCACGGATCGATCATCCTTCGGCGGACATGATCTACAAGGCGGTCCGCATGCAGTATCCCTCTATCAGTCTCGGCACTGTATACAGGAATCTGGCCATGATGGTCGATGAGGGACAGATCATAAAGATCAACATAGGCGACGGGGTGGATCATTTCGACGCGAGGACGGATGAACACTATCATTTTGCCTGCAAAGAGTGCGGAAAGCTTATGGATCTGCCGCCCATGCCCGTGGATCATCTCGATGTCATGGCAGCCGGAGGGTTTGAAGGGAAGATAGAAGGCCACAAGCTTTTCTTCTATGGATTGTGTCCGGACTGCCTGAAGGCGCGCAAGGAGGCGGCAGGCTCTGACCGGCCGGAGGATACCTCCCGGGAGAAGGCTATATAGGCTCCGAAGAATCTTGACAAAATTCGTCAGAAATTTGCGCTATATCTATTGACAAATCAGTAATCTATGCTAATATATAGATATAGAAATTGATAACAATTACTGATTTAATGTTTTATGAAAAGGAGATTAAAGTTATGAAGAAATTTGTCTGTTCCGTATGCGGCTATGTTTATGAAGGTACAGAAGCACCTGAGAAGTGCCCTCAGTGCGGAGCTCCCAAGGAAAAGTTTGTTGAGCAGAGCGGTGAGATGACATGGGCAGCAGAGCATGTTGTAGGCGTAGCTAAGGGTGTTCCGGAAGATATCCTTGAGGATCTTCGCGCAAACTTCACAGGCGAGTGCTCAGAAGTTGGCATGTACCTGGCAATGAGCCGTGTAGCTTACAGAGAAGGATATCCCGAGATCGGCGAGTACTGGAGAAGAGCAGCTTTCGAAGAGGCTGAGCACGCGGCAAAGTTTGCTGAGCTCCTCGGCGAAGTTGTTACAGACAGCACAAAGAAGAACCTTGAGATGCGTGTAGAGGCTGAGAACGGCGCTACAGCAGGCAAGGCTGATCTTGCAAAGAGAGCAAAGGCTCTTAACCTTGACGCGATCCATGACACAGTTCATGAGATGGCCCGCGATGAGGCTCGTCACGGAAGAGCATTCGCAGGTCTTCTTAAGAGATACTTCGGCTAATCTATAGACCATAGAATATAACGGATAAGCAGTGAAGGGGCTGCCGCATCGGATGCGGCGGCCCCTCTTTTCGTATCCGGATGAATGATTGACCGGGCTTTCTTCCCGGGTGTATAATGACCATAACAATACAAACGGGGAGGAACATGTATTATGAAAAAATTTTTAGCATCCGTCCTGACAGCGGCCATGGCCCTGTCACTTGCCGTGATCGCTCCGGCCGCGCCCGCGTTTGCCGCTGAGAGCGGGACGGAAACACAGCAGGAGACATCTTCCGGACAGACGGATCAGATCAGTCTCAATTACAAGGATCTCATCGCTTCGCCCGGTCAGAAGTTTACCCTCAAGCTGAACGGGGTCAAGAAGGGCAGCAAGGTCAAGTACAAGACAACGAAGAAGTCCGTGGCTTCTGTGTCCCAAAAGGGAAAAGTAAAGATCAAAAAGACCGGAACGGTCTATATCAAGGCTGTATATAAGAAGAAAACATATAAATGCAGGATCAGGGTCTACAGCAAGAAGAAGGCTGCCAACGTCTATGCCAAAACGATGGCAAAGTACATCAAGAAGAATTGCAAAAAGGACTCTGATCGGCTCCTGGCCGCCTCCTACGCAGTCATGAGCGGTTTTCAGTATGGGAACCATTACACGGCCGAGGATCTGTTCTACTACGGGTCAGGAACCTGTGTCGCCGGATCCAAGATGGTGGCAAAGATCCTGAATTACATGGGCTACAAGGCCAAGTGCCGTTTCGCCGCAAAGGATAAGATGTCAAGATATCCCCAGGGCATCATGTTCGGAAGCGACCATCACAATGTGCAGGTAAAGGTTAAAGGGAAGACATACTATGTAGACGGCAACCCCGGGATGCCCATGGTCTATCTGACGACATCAAAGAAGCCAATCTATTATGAGATCGGCGGATGGGGAGTAATTACAGACGAGAGAAATGGCTTTTAAGCACGATCAGATGCTTAAGACATCTGAAAGGATCTATCAGGGAGGAAAATGATTATGAACGGAAGGAAAAGCAGGATATTATCTGCCATTCTTCTTGCAGTGCTGCTGGTGATCGCTCCATTGACCCAGACTGCACAGGCAGCGCAGAAGGTAAATACATCCCATCCGGATTACTATGAGTGGCTCGCAGATAAATCTGAGACATCGTATAAGACATTCCGGTCTTTTTCAAAAACCGTATACCAGGATCTCAGTGATAACACGTTGGATCAGAAATTTAATCTGGCCTTAAGTACCAGCTGGTCAGTGCTCCTGAATCCGAAGTACAGGCACATCTCATCCAATAAGATCCAGCAGTATATCTATGAAACGCTGCTGGTAGATTATCTGAAGTACAATGTGGACAAGCAGGATGCCGAACCGGAGCTTCTGAATGAAGCGTACTTTTCCGGGCTCCAGAAGCTATACGGTGCGCTGGCAAAGGATCTCAAGGATAATACAATTGAATATATCGACAGCAATGTGAGTATTGATAAAGCTATGAAGATATGGAAGAACGCAAAGGTGGCTTCCAATATCTCCACTGCGATGGGCTACGTTGGCAGCGCAAAGTCAACGGTCGAGACATTTGCCGACGAGGTCGCACGATATCTTGCGGTAACGAATGCCTGCGATTATCAGATCTCGCTGCTTAAGCAGGCAAAGAGCGCGTCAGGGAAAGATACATCATTTCAGAATGCGGTAGACAGTGTATGCAGCGCGCTTACGCAGTCAAAGAGTAAATATACTGCAAAGAGGACGCTGAAGGCATCCTGGGACACAATACTAGGCAAGGCATATGACGAACTGTCAAAGGATAATCCTATCCTGGAAGGCATGAGCATCGGCAAGATAAGCGCGGATATTCTGTTTGACACGACCAATACCGCATCCAATAATCTGAAATCTGTCCTGCTGGGAACGATGGACGGTTATATGAACACAGCTCTGTATAATGCGTCTGCTAAATATCAGAGTTCTAAGACAAGCAGCAATGGGAGGAAGTTTATCTATGCCTTTGAAGGATACCTTTCTTTCCAGATGTATGGAAACAGCTACGCGAAAAAATGGTTCACTTCCTACATCAAAGATGGCAGCGTGACCTCTTCGGTCAGAAATCTCTTTAAGAAGAAGATCCAGACAGCGAAGGATCTGATCGACCTGTGCAGCAGACAGAGCTCCACACGGCAGACTCTTATGAAAACTATTGATAAGCTGAGCGGCACTTATCAGAAGAAGTACCCCGTCATAAAAGGGACAAAGGATGTCAGCCCGAAGAGTATTAAGCTGAATAAAAGCAAAGCGGCCATAAAAGTGGGAAGCAAGCTGAAGCTCAAGGCAGCGGTAAAGCCTTCCAATGCCAAAAAGAAAACCGTCAAATGGACCAGCAGCAAGCCGTCCGTAGCCCCGGTATCGAAAAAAGGGGTCGTCAAAGGAAAATCGGCGGGCACGACAGTAATAACCGCAAAGACGGTCAACGGGAAAAAGGCAAAGTGCAAAGTCACTGTAAAACCGAAGAACTCCATCCGGCTGAATAAAAGCAAAGCAACCCTGACAGTGGGAAGCAAACTTCAGCTCAAGGCAAAGGTTACAGGATCCGGCAAAA
Organism: uncultured Eubacteriales bacterium; assembly: GCA_900314845.1. Classification (GTDB taxonomy): domain Bacteria; phylum Bacillota; class Clostridia; order Lachnospirales; family Lachnospiraceae; genus UBA2912. The sequence continues at coordinate 544 of OMWV01000021.1, read as the reverse complement.
AGGTAAAATGGAAGTCATCCAACCGCAGCGTGGCATCCGTCAGCAGCAGCGGCAAGGTCACTGCCCGCAAAGCAGGAAAGGCCAGAATCACGGCTTCCGCGAACGGGATAAGCAAAAGCTGCAGTATTACTGTTAAAAAGAAGGCAAAAAGCACAGGCAGCGTGAATGCCGGTCTGGAGAATTATCTGGGTAAATCATATAAATCAATGATGAAAGATATTCCCGGACTAAAATATAAAATCAGTACCGCTACCCTTGAAAATGACAAGTATAGGGTTGATATACGTGACAGGGAAGTAAGATACGCTGCAAGTAGAATTGAGATAAATCCAGGGGAAAAGAAGATATAGCGAAAAATTATAAAGAGAAATATAACGTTTTTGGAGTAAAACCTGGAATGTCGAAGGCGAATGCCGAAAAGATTTTGAAAAAGAAAGGGTTTGAATATCAATATAATTCTCAAACTTCCCACTTGGTCCGACCCTCGAAAAACGTTGAAAATACGCCCAAAATTGAACTTTTTACTATGAGTTTTTCGGCTTCT
>OMWV01000015.1 GCA_900314845.1 uncultured Eubacteriales bacterium | reverse complement strand
ATAAGTCTCCTTTCTAGACTTATCGATGATATCATATGTACATTTTTATTCCATAACTTTTGTACATATTTAATTATTACATAGTAGTTCATCCCCCTACTCGACACGGCTTTGCCGCTCCACATCTCAAATCCTTCGGATTTTCGATGATGAGCGGCCGCCACAGAGCCGTCCCTGCGTGCAAGCACGCCAGGCGGCTTCGTGGCTCGTCGCCTTCACAAAAAAAGTCATCTGATGTGCTGGCTGCCTCATCAGATGACTCTTAACAAGATTCTGAATCTTCTGTGTTCATTGGACTAAATCTCCTTTAAATGAATTATACAATGACTAAATTGCTGTTTCTGGTGGTCCGTACCTCCTTTACTCAGTTTAGACATTCCTAAAACTTAAGTGTATGTTGGAATCAGTCCTTTCTCTTTTGCTCAGGTTCTTGTTTCTTTTTAAAACCCTTAGCTCTTTTGATGACTCTATTGTAACATCTATTCAAAGAAAGTCAAGCAGTTTTTTCTCGAATCTTAAATTATTTTTATTTTATTTGGTAATTGATTGTAAACTTGGTTATATTCTGACAATTATTCTTTTTCCTTTTCCCTCCAGACGGTACCCGACCGGGCAGGCAGCTGCAAGAGGATATGGCCGTCCTCGACTGTGCATGTACTCTGGGTCCTTGTGAAAGAGACGCCTGTGCTGAGGATCAGCTGCTCCATGACCGCCCCGTTATCCGTGCCGATCAGCCAGACCGGGATATTGAGGCTGATATTCTCCTGGAGATTATTTATAACCGTGATATATCTTTCCTTCTGATCAAACCTGCCATATGCCATGAAACCGGTCCCTCCGCAGAGCATTTTTAAAGAGCCGGTCCTGAGGGCGGAACTCTCCCTGTGTATGGAGATCATTGCCTTGTGGAATTCAATCAGCTGCTGATCTTCCCGGCCCCAGGGGTAGGTCCTCCTGTTATCCGGATCCGTCCAGCCGCACAGGCCTGCCTCATCGCCGTAGTAGACGGTGGGCGCCCCCGGCCAGGTCATCTGAAAGATCACGGCTTCCCTCATGACTGCCTTATTGACGCCCGCGTTAGCCGCGTCGGGACCCAGAGACTGGATCCTGCCGGTCCTCCCGTTTGTCCTGGTAAGGAAACGCGAATGGTCATGGTTGGACAGCTCATTCATGGCGCAGCTCAGAGACTCATAATCCATGCGGGACATGTTGTCTTCCATGGCGCTGGAAAATGCTTCGAAATTGTTGAGAAGATCCGGTCTGACATTGTCGCTGTGCTTGTCGATCCCGGTCAGGAACCAGGTAAGGGGCTCCATGAAGGCCTGATAATTCATGACCGTATCCCACTGATCGCCCTGCAGCCACTCAGAAGGATCCGAATAATTCTCCGCAAGAATGAGGGCATCAGGATTCGCCTCCTTGACCGTGCGGCGGAATTCTCTCCAGAAGCTGTGATTAAACTCTCTGGAATAGCCAAGATCCGCTGCAACATCAAGTCTCCATCCGTCCGCGTTATAGGGCGGGCTGACCCATTTTGCGCCTATCCTCAGGATCTCCTGCCGCAGCTGCTGGGAGGCCTCATAATTGAGCTTGGGCATGGTCTCGTATCCCCACCAGCCGTCGTAATCTCTGTTGCAGGGCCAGTTCTGAGATCTGAAATTGAAATAAGAGCGGTAAGGGCTGCCTGCGCTGAGATAGGCCCCCGGCGCGTAGCCGGGCTGATTCTCATAGATGCGCTCCCTGTCCATCCACTTATTGTAGGAACCGCAGTGGTTGAAGACGCCGTCCAGGATCACCTTCATCCCTCTCTTGTGGACCTGAGCGGTAAAATCAGCGAAAAAGCTGTTAGATGCTTCCAGATTCCGGTGGGATGTCACCCGGGTGATATAGCGGAAGGCATGGGAATTGTCCTCATCATTCCACTCCAGGACGCTTCCCCCGTCCTCGACGATCTTTGCGAAATGGGGATCTATATAATCATAATCCTGCACATCATACTTGTGATTGGAAGGGGAGACGAAAACAGGATTGAGATAGAGAACTTCCACACCCAGATCCTGCAGATAATCGAGCTTATCGAGCAGGCCCTGAAGGTCTCCGCCGTAAAAATGACAGACGTCCGTCTCCCTGGGGTAGGAATACCAGTCTTTCTCCGACCAGGCCCTCTGGTGAAGATAGGAATATTCCCCGTCTATGATATTATTGGACTTGTCTCCGTCACAGAAGCGGTCGACAAATACCTGGTAGAAGACCGCCCCCTTGGCCCAGTCAGGCGTGTGCATCTGCGGTCGGAACGTAAAATCGTAAAAAGGCGAAGGCGCGCCAAGCGCGCCCTTCTTATTGTAGTATGCATGGATCTTGCCGCAGGAAGCCTCAAAATGATATCTGTCTCCGCAGTCGGGATACTCAAGCCTGGCCTCAAAGTAATCGAACAGTTTGTCCGACTGTGCCTTGTTCATGGGCACAGAGAACCGGTCTGTGACAACACAGACCTGCTCAGCGTTGTCGCGGGCTGTGCGGAACCTCAGGCGGACATGCCACCTGTCTCCGCTGTTCTCATAGGCCCTGTAGGCCTGGGTCCCGTCAGCGAACAAAGCCTGAGCGTTCAGGACCGGCCGCATATTATTGATATAAAACTGAGTCCTGTCTACCAGGGACATGCCGTTTAGAAATTCGTGAATATCCATATTATCCCCTCTGCCGCTCCTTCTTCTGTCTCCCTGCACCATTCTCCGGGTTCTGAGTCTGCTTTTCTACTGGGCAGAGCCGGTCTCAGCTTCCGTCTGAGCCGCTGCATCCTCGGAAACAATCTCGCCGTCGTATACCTGCTCTATCATCTTCTTGGCTGTCTCTATGCTGGCCTGGTCAGGGATCATGACATAAGCCTGCTGGCTCATGGAGTAAGGTACTGCCTGGGAACCGGTTCCTGTCGCGCTGTAGCTTACGATATTCCATCCGGCTGCGCTCTCAAGCTGATCCTTGACCAGAGAACTGATCTTATCGTAAGGCATGGAAGTCTCAAAGCTTCCCTCCATAGCGTTCAGCACGCTGGAATAATTCTTCAGCATGTCGGCAGACATCATCTTGCTGATCACTGCCTTTATCATGGCCATCTGGTTTTTGCCTCTCTGGTTGTCTCCTTCCTTGAAGGCATGTCTTTCCCTGGCAAATACAAGAGCAGCCTTGCCGTCTACATTGTTGTCACCCTGAGTGAAATGATAGCCCTTGACGGAGAAATCATAATCCGAGTGAACGGTCACACCGCCCAGCGCGTCTATGATATTCTCGAAACCGGTGAAATTGACCTTGAAATAATAATCGAGATCCATATCATAAATACTGCTCAGGGTATCCATGCTGCACTGGATGCCGTAGATCCCGGCATGTGTCAGCTTATCCTTGGCGCCCCCGGAAACAGAGAGAGGAACATAGTAATCTCTCGGTGTAGATACCAGCAGGATCTGGTGAGTCTTTGTATTCACGACTGCTATGATATTGACATCGCTTCTGCTCTTTGCGCTGATCTGGCTGGATCTTGTATCGATACCGCTGATATACATGGCGAATGTATCGCCGTTCTTGCCGGAGTTGATCCGGTCTGTATCCTGCTCGGCCTTATCGACCTGAGTCTCCACGTCATATGTCTTGACAAGTTTTATCTCTTCATCTATCTTGTCAAATCCGTCCATCTCCGAGAGCACGTCCACGAAGGCTGTGTTCATCAGGATCGCCTTGACCTTGTCCTTTCGCAGGGCATCGACAAGCTGGGGCAGGGAATCATATTCCTTGGGATCTTCGGAAGGGTTGTAGTCTTCCTGCAGCTTTTCCCAGGCCTGATCTGTGCTCTTCCGGTCAACGGCGCTTACGATGCCGTATGTATAGCTGCCGGCCGCAGAATCGAAATCATCATTGTTTGAAGCGTTCACATAGACTCCGACCTGAGAGACCTCCGCCTTTGTCTTTGTGATGCTTTTTGCTGTAACGACTGTCTTCCTCAGATAGGCAGTCCCCATAAGGCCTGCCGCTGTTATCAGAAGGCCCAGGATAATGCCTATGATAAATCTTGCCTTGCTCTTCGTGTTCCATGTCAGCACCGTGATCAGCACCAGAAGCACCGCGCAGACCGCTCCGGCCGCTGCCAGATATCTTGTGGGAAACATTTTAGCCGCATAGACAGTGCTCAGAAGCAGAGCTGCGGAAACCATAGCTGCGATAGAAATAAGTCTTCCAAAAAACCATCCTGCTCGTGAACCCATATTTACCTGTCCTTTCTGTCATTAAGCAGAGAAAAGAGCCTCGAACTCCTCCCTCGTGATCTTTTCCTTCTCCAGAAGAAGGTCTGCAGAGGCATGAAGCACATCCATATGCTCGCCTATGATCCTCCTGGCTTCCTTGTGGCAGCCGTCTATGATCTTCTTCACCTCGGAATCTATCATGCTGGCCGTATTCTCACCATATGTCTTAGAATGGGCCAGATCATAGCCGATGAAGACATTGTTGCTGTCATTGTCATAATTGATCAGGCCTACCTCATCGGACATGCCGTACTGGGTGACCATGGCCCTTGCCATAGCAGTGGCCTGCTTGATATCCTGGGACGCGCCTGTCGTGATATCGTGGAATATCAGTTCCTCAGCCACACGGCCTCCCAGGGAGACAGTGATCTGCTGAAGCATCTTGCCCTTTGTGTAGAACATCTCATCCTTCTCAGGCAGAGGCATGGTATAGCCGGCTGCCCCCATGCCTGTCGGGATGATAGAAACTGTGTAGACAGGGCCGACATCCGGCAGCAGATGGAAGAGGATGGCATGTCCGGACTCGTGGTAAGCCGTGATCTTCTTCTCCTTCTCGGATATGACGCGGCTCTTCTTCTCGTCTCCTATGCCGACCTTGACAAAGGCCTTGCGCAGATCCTCCTGGGTGATAAATGCTCTGTCATCCCTTGCCGCCCCGATCGCCGCCTCATTGACCAGGTTCTCAAGATCAGCGCCTGAGAATCCGGCTGTTGTCCTGGCGATCTGGTCCAGATCCACGTCATCTCCCAGGGGCTTATTCCTGGTATGTACGGCCAGGATATCTCTTCTGCCCTGGATATCCGGACGTCCGACAGCGACCTTGCGGTCAAAACGGCCCGGCCTCAGGATGGCAGGATCGAGGATATCCACACGGTTTGTCGCCGCCATCACGATGATGCCTTCGTTTACTCCGAAACCATCCATCTCGACCAGCAGCTGGTTGAGGGTCTGCTCCCTCTCATCATGGCCGCCGCCCAGGCCTGTACCTCTTCTCCTGGCAACAGCATCTATCTCATCGATAAATACGATGCAGGGCGAATTCTTCTTCGCCTTATCAAACAGATCCCTTACTCTCGAAGCGCCGACGCCGACAAACATCTCGACGAAGTCCGATCCTGAGATGGAGAAGAAGGGAACGCCTGCTTCCCCGGCTACTGCCTTGGCAAGAAGGGTCTTGCCCGTTCCCGGAGGGCCTGTCAGGATAACGCCCTTGGGGATCCTGGCCCCGACTTTCGTATACTTCGCGGGTCTTCTGAGGAAGTCAACGATCTCCTGCAGATCTTCCTTTTCTTCCTGAAGTCCGGCTACATCCTGAAATGTGATGCCTGTACTCTCATCATTCATGACGGCCCGGCTCTTGCCGAAATCCATCATCTTGTTATTGCCGCCGCCCCCGAGGTTCTGCTGGGCATTGATAAATGAGAAAAGAAACCAGAGGAATATGCCGCCCAGGATGATCAGGGCTCCGTTCTGATACAGCCAGCCCTCCCTGTTGATGATATCGCTTTCCTTGTACTTTGTATAGCCAATGGAATCCAGCCAGTCTGCCACCTTGTTCACATCCGTGGTGTAGAGAGTTGTGACTCTCTTGTCTGACCAGTACACCTTCACCTGACCGGTAGGCGTCTCCCTGTTGGGGGATATGATCATATCCTCTATCTTATCTCCCTTTTCCTTTACATCGCTCTGGAACTGGGAATAGGTATATTCACCTGTCCTGGCAAGCTTTGGATTGCTGTTGTAAAATACAAATAAAAATGTCAGCAGAATGATGAATGTCCACAGAAGATATCTCATAACATGTCTTCCGCGGTAGTTGCGGCCTCCGCCGCCGTTCTGCCTGCGGGATTCCTCCCGCGTCCTGTCATTCTCCCATCCGTTTGAATGCCTTCTGTTATTACCGTTATTGCTCAATCTTTTTTATCCTCCACCCCGGCAGCCCGGCTCTTCCCCGCTGCCGCTATGATATTGCGCCGGCCGTCTCTTCCCGCGGCCCATCTTAAGGAACAGGACCCTACTGTTCCACGACCCCTATATAGGGAAGATTCCTGTACATCTGCTTATAGTCAAGCCCATAGCCGACGACGAACTTATCCGGGATCTCAAATCCTGTATACTGCACGTCAACAGGCGCCGTCCGCCTGTCGGGCTTATCCAGCAGGGTGCAGATCTTAAGGCTCGCCGGCTTTCTTCCCTTAAGAAGCCCGGAAAGATAGTGAAGCGTATTCCCGGAATCTATGATATCTTCCGCGATCAGTACATCCTTCCCCTCCAGAGGCTGGTCCAGATCCTTGACAAGCTTGACCGCCCCGGACGAAGATGTGGCGTCGCCGTAGCTTGACACGGACATGAAATCCAGCGTCACCGGCACGGTGATATGTTTCGCCAGTTCACACATAAAAAAGACTCCGCCCTTAAGCACACAGATCATATGCAGAGTCTTTCCTTCATAATCCTTGCTGATCTGCTTCCCCAGTTCCTCTATCCGCCTTGAGACCTCTTCTTCAGAAATCAAAATGCTGATCTTCTCATCCATAATATCCTCCAGGGGATCCTCCCCCCCTCAGTCCATTTCTGACACTTCGACCTTCAATATATTCCTTGTGCCTTCCGTAACCTTATAATACTCACTGATCCTTCCGTTGTCAAACAGCCACATAACGTGCTGGCCGTCTGCCAGTACAAGAAGGGAATCCCTCCGGTCCGCCGGTATCCTGTCATCTATGAGTATCCGCCTCAGGAGCTTCTTCTTCCCTCCGGAGATCATCATATAATCCCCGCCCATCCTGCGGCGCAGGCACAACGTGCATTTAATTTTATCATAATCGAACCATTTCGTATACATTTTTTGTGGAAAATGAGAGAGATTCCCGCCAGCGGCCCCGTCGGCCTCCTCCAGGCAGAATGTCAGCTTCTTCCCCTCGAAGGCGACCATTTTTCTTCTCCCGGTCTCCTCCCGGCTCAGGCTGATCTCAAGGCTCTGCCCCTGACCCTCCTTCTTCGGCAGGGGGCCGATCTTCACAGATTCATATTCCCGGACAGCCGCAAGGCCGTATGGGAGATCTGTCCGGCTTCCGGTCCGCCCGTCAAAAAGCCTGCGGACCGCCTCAATGTGGACCATCTCTATATCCTTGAGCCGGCCGGCAGCCTGCCCGATGACCAGCCTGACCAGCTCCCTCTGGATGGCCCTGTCAAGATCCGCAAAACTTTTCCTATTTATATAGTAAAGATTCCCTTCCCGGCTGACCATCCTTTCATAGGCCTGCCTGGCTTCCCCGCCTATATGGTCTGCCAGGTCGGATACGATCTGGGCCATGGCCGCTATATGCCTGTCAGCCTCCGCGTTAATATAAGACCTGACGTAAGGCATGACGTCAAGCCGGATCCTGTTGCGGGTATGGTCTGTCTGAAAATTTGTCTGATCCGTGCAGCAGCTGATTCCCCGCCTGGCCAGAAAATCTTCGATCTCCTTTTTGCGGACGCACAGAAGTGGCCGGATGACCCGCCCCCGCCTTGGCCTCATCCCGGCCAGGCCTGAGAAAGCGCTGCCCCTGAAAATGTTCATCAGCACGGTCTCGCTCTGATCGTCCATATGATGGGCGACAGCGATTCGAACCGGCACCTCTCCCTCCCGGTCCATCTGCCTTGCCGTCTCTTCAAAGCAGTCATAGCGAAAACGCCTTCCTGCCTCTTCTTCTGTCATATGGCCTTCCCTGGCCATCCTCCCGATATCCTCCCGGAAAATGCTGCACTTTATTCCCAGGCCGGCGCACAGGTCCTCGGAAAATTTTTCATCGTGATCCGCCTCCCTGCCTCTCAGGCCATGGTTGATATGCACCGCGTGCAGGCTCAGACGCAAAAGCGGGCTGATCTCATGGAGAACTGTCAGCAGGCAGACGGAATCTCCCCCTCCGGAAAGGCCGACTATGACCCGGTCACCATCCTTTAGAAGTTCCTCGGCCTTTATGTATCGGTATATTTTCGCTGTAAACGGATCCATAAACTCTTCTCCCTGAAAAAAAGCTGCTCCCTGATCGCTCAGAGGGCAGCATGGATATTCCTTTTTATTCTGCCTGTCGGGGTACAGGCTTCTAATCTTTCTTCTTAAAAATGATCTCGTTGTCAAATACCAGGCCCAGCTTCTCCCTGGCCTGTTCCTCTATATACTCTTTCGATTTCATATAAGAAATCTTATCTTCTATGTCCTTCTTCTCATCGTCGGCATCGGAGATCTTGCTCTTCAGATCCTCTTCCTGCGTCTTGTAAGCGTCTATCTGCCTGTTCACCTGATATGTCTTCACGAACAGTATGCCGCACACGACGAGCACTACTCCGGCAATGACCCGCATACTGAGCCTGTGCTTAAGTTCTTTTTTCTTTTTTGCCTTTCCTGCCGCCATACGATCACCTGTCCCATAAAATATAAAGATATTTTACTATTAAAACGCCCTTATTTCAACAGATTTATAAAAATGCTCCGCCGCCTGTCAGATATACCTGTACAGCTGGGCTGCGTCGTTCTTCTTCGTTGTCTCCTGAACATCCAGAACTTCCACTTTCACGCTCTTTGTGCCAAAGGCGATCTCTATGATATCGCCTTCCTTTACCTGAACAGATGCCCGGGCCGTCTTGCCGTTCACCATAACGCGGCCGGCGTCACAGGCCTCGTTGGCCACTGTCCTGCGCTTTATCAGTCTGGAAACCTTCAGATACTTGTCCAGTCTCACTTTTTTATCCCTCCGGTTCTATGATACAATGGCAGCTGCCGCAGATCCTGCGGCAGCTGCCATTGCGTATTCACCAGTTGTATCTATAATATTCTGTCCGGGTTTCAGGCGTTGACAAAATCCTTGAATGCCTTGCCGGGCTTGAACTTGGGGATCTTAGCTGCAGGAATCTTCATGGTCTCGCCTGTACGGGGATTCCTTCCCTCACGCTCCGGTCTCTCAGAAACCTCAAATGTACCAAATCCGATGAGCTGAACCTTGCCGGAAGCAGCAAGTTCTGCCTTCACAACATCTTCAAATGCCACCAGCGCCTTCTCTGCGTCTGCCTTTTTAAAGCCTGTCTTCTCAGCAATAGCTGAAATAAGTTCTGCCTTATTCATTCTGACATCCTCCTAAACCATATACCGCATCTGCGGATCATCTTATTTAGACTCTTTGATAAAATTGTGACTACCTCTCATATTTATATACGCTCAGAAGGTTTTTGTCAAGAAGTTTACCTCATTTAGAACATATTAATGTAGAGTAAACAAAGCATAAACCATTCATTCTGCCGGCCATCCTGTCAATAATACTTTACATGTACACGCTTTCCCAGCCCCTGTGCAGTCTCTTTTAACTGCTCCACCAGGTTCCTCCTGACTGTAACGTCAAAGAGCAGCTGCTCATTTGCGACATTATTGGCCTTTCCCACGAACAGGTTGAGATCCGTGCAGTTTTCATATATGGCCTTGGCCAGCCTGGAAGCTCCATTTTCGGCGTCCAGACTGATGAAGGCTTCCAGAGGGGGCTGGTCTTTTGACAGATCCTTCAGGATCTGGAGAGCTCCGTTCATCGTAAGAACCCCCTCAGTCACAAGATCCATCCCCTCGATGTTCGCCGTGGGAGGAATATCCCGCGTTCCATCCCTGTTGCCTGTAACAGGCTTTTGCAGATAACGGGAGGCGATAGCTGCCGTCGTCCCCCCGCAGACGATATGCATTCCGCTGCTCTTTGTGAAATCGTCCATTATTCTGGCATCGTCCTCTTTGTTCTCCGGCGGGCCGGTGAAGATATTGACCACTTTTCTGCCTATCACATGCAGAACAGCCACTGTGGTGTCGTCGCCCGGTTTATGGTCGTAAAGGTCGTCACAGGCCTGTATGAGCTCGGCGGCGATCCTGGGGGCAGAAAGCGTGTCTTTTGCGCATTTTAACGTATACTTGGCAACGCTTTCCCTTGTCCAGCCAAAATTAAGGAGCTCTCCCACCCCGGCAAATTCCACGCCGTCGCTCATGAGAACGAATAGGTCCTTCTGCTGAGCCTTGAAGCGGTATTCCCGGATCTTCTTTCCTCCTATCTCCCTGTAGACATAGGGGATATCCACGATCTTTCCGTCCCGCACAAATATGCAGTCCGGATTATCGAATTCCGCCAGATAGGCGTCTCCATTGTGGTAGATCTGCAGGATACTGAATGTCGAATAGGCGATCTTTCTGACCTGACAGATGGGTAGAGTATTCAGGATCGTTTCCACGCCAAGCTCTATGGACGCATTGTTTTTAAACATGGTATAGAGGATCTTAGATGTCAGGGTGGCAAGAATGTTGGCCTTCACTCCGTTTCCCATGCCGTCCGAGAGAATAACAACATCAAAATCCTCTCCCTTGAGCACCTCGACTTTATCCCCGCACAGGACTTCCCCCTGCTTGTTCAGACTTCTCCAGCTTATGTCGGCATCTATTTCCATCTGTCCGCCTCCCGTCAGATAATCTGTGACTCAGGTTCTTTCTTTACATCTGTATCTTCCAGCATGGAATCTCTCAGCTGGGTCAGAATGACCTTTGTCTCCGCCGTCGTCTCACCCAGCAGGCCGGCGATCTCCTGAGCTACCTGCATCTGCTTGTCTATAACCTTCTGGGCTACATCCACCGTATCCATCTTTATCTTCACCTGGCGCTCCAGCTCCGCCTCCTCTTCCGTGATCTCGCGGTAGATAGCCAGCATGGCATCCTGGTCCTTCATATAGACGATATTGCCCTGGAGGACATGATCGCCGCTGATGGTGCGGATCTTTTTGCGGCGGGAAGGCTCCTTTGTCCTGCACACCTGGTCTATATCATCCGCCTCTATAAACTCGAAGATCGGTCTGCCCTGGGCTTCCGCCTGGCTGAGCCCGAACAGGCGCTCGGCCTGCCTGTTAAATTCCATGACCTCAAATGACCTGTTGATCACGATAACGACATCCGGCATCTCATCCAGGATGACATTGGCCATGGACTGTGCCTTCTCGAAGGCATAGGGCAGACACATCTCTATCTCCGCCTTGCCCTGGAAGACCGCGACTGCCTTTTCCCGGCAGGTCGAATAGCCGCAGGCTCCGCAGTTCAGCTCCTGACTGGCCTCATATTTGCCGGTCGCCCTTAAGATATCCTCTATCTGAGCCTGGGTCGGCATGTTATCCTCCGGCGGCGCAGGGGCAAAATGCGTGCTGATATCCACACCCTCTATCTCTTCGGGATACTCGGGCGCACGGTTCTCTACCTGATCCTCTACGACTATTCTCGCCCGGAACCTGGACAGAGATGATTTTATGGCTGCCGGCCCGTTTACGCAGCCGCCGGAACACATATTAGCCTCTATGAAGCAGCCGGAGATCTTTCCCTCTTCCATGTCTTGAAAAAGAGCCCGGCAGTCATCTATGCCATCCACAAAGACTCTCCTGTATTTTCCAAAATCCCCCTGCGTTTTCTGACCGGCCATCTTCGCAAGGACGGAGGATATGATTCCGCCGGCTACCGGGTAGAGGCGGTTGACTTCAGGGCTGGGATTTGAGGGAGAGATATCGCGGCATTCCATGATGTCTATCCCACTCTGCTCCAGCCATTCATTCACTTCATCAAAATCCAGCACCGCGTCCACGGCTCCGGCCGTCCTGGGGTCGCCTTCCGCTTCCTTTTTCTTGGCGATGCAGGGACCAATGAATACGACCTTTGTATCCGGCCCGTACATGGCCTTTATCATCCGCCCATGGGCTATGGCCGGAGACACAACAGGGGCCAGATATCTGGTCAGAGACGGGTAATATTTCTCAACAAGCTCGTTTACGCTGGGGCAGCATGTGGAGATGATATTCTCCATCCTGCCTTCCTCCATAAGTCTTGCAAATGCATTTGTCACATAGACCGCGCCTTCCGATGTCTCACGCACTTCAGAAAATCCTAACTTAAGCAGGGCGTCCGTTACCTGTCCCGGCTTCTTATAACTTGTTACGCCCAGATAGGACGGAGCCAGGGATATCACGATGTGTTCGCCGTCTGCTATATATTTTTTTACTCTGGGCAGATCGCTGATAAATGTCTTGGCGTTCTGCGGACATACCTCCAGACAGGTCCCGCACAGGACGCAGTGATTTTCCATGATCCTTGCCTGCGCGTTCTGGACCCGGATAGCTTTGACAGAACATTCCCTGACACACTTGTAACAATGCTTGCAGTTTGCGCTCTTAAAATCTATTACTTTCATAATTGCCGGCCCCTTTCCCCTCCGCCTGTATGATAAAATGCCGCACCAGGCGCAGTGCACCTGATGCGGCGGTTTAAGCGATGTGATTTAGTTTATTGTCCTGGCTACATAGCTTGTATGAAGAACATGGTGAGCCTTCTCACTTCCGGGCTTGCCGAAAAATTCCTTGTAGACCCGCTTTATGGACGGATTCTCATGGGACTTTCTGAATTCCTTCTCGGAATCATTCTTGTAGAGGACTTTCGCTCTCTCAGCCCTGATATCCGTAAAGTTCCGGATGCTGCCTCTGACCTGAGGCTGGCCGCCGCCGTTTACGCAGCCTCCCGGGCAGGCCATGATCTCGACGAACTGATAATCAGCCTCGCCTGACCTGATCTTGTCGAGCAGGACTCTCGCGTTCTTCAGGCCGGATGCCACAGCTACCTTTACATCCATTCCGGCTACATTGTAGGAAGCTTCCTTTACCCCGTCTGTTCCGCGGACTTCCGTGAAGTCGAGATTCTTGAGCTCCTCGCCCGTCAGAGTCTCTACCGCTGTACGCAGAGCTGCTTCCATTACGCCGCCTGTCGCGCCGAATATGACGCCAGCGCCGGTAGACTCGCCGAGAGGATCGTCGAAGTCTTCATTGGGCAGATCGTTGAAACGGATTCCCAGCTTCTTTATCATGCGGGCCAGTTCCCTGGTCGTGATGGCGATATCTACATCGGGCACGCCTGCCGCTCCCTGATCCGGCCTGTTTATCTCAAATTTCTTGGCCGTGCAGGGCATTACGCTGACAGAAACGATCTTTGCGGGATCTATTCCCATCTTCTGCGCGTAGTATGTCTTGAGGGTTGCTCCGAACATCTGCTGAGGTGACTTGCAGGTCGATACATGAGGGATCAGATCCGGGTAGTAATGCTCGCAGAACTTGACCCAGCCGGGTGAGCAGGATGTGATGAGGGGAAGAGTCCCCTTATTCTGGATCCTCTCGATCAGCTCGTTTGCCTCTTCCATGATGGTGAGGTCTGCCGCGAAATCTGTATCAAATACTTTGTCAAATCCTATTCTTCTGAGGGCTGCCGCCATCTTTCCTTCAACATCTGTTCCGATGGGAAGGCCGAACTCCTCGCCCAGAGCCGCGCGCACGGAAGGAGCTGCCTGAACGCAGACATACTTGTCGGGATCATTAATCGCGTCAAATACTTCCTGGGTGCTGTCCTTCTCATAGAGGGCTCCTGTAGGACAAACCGCGATACACTGGCCGCAGGATACACAGGATGTCTCTCCCAGAGGCATATTGAAGGCCGTCCCGATGAAGCTTGCGAAGCCTCGGTTGTTGGGGCCGATAACGCCTACGCTCTGACAGTTCTCGCAAACCGCAACGCAGCGTCTGCAGAGGATGCATTTGCTGTTGTCGCGGATCATGTGAGCAGCGGAATCATCCAGCATAGGATCGGGGGTCTCGCCCTGATAAAAATGCTCATCTTCCACGCCCAGCTCATGACAGAGCTGCTGCAGCTCACACTCACCGCTCCTTACGCAGCTGAGGCACTCTCTTCTGTGATTGGAGAGGATGAGTTCCAGAGTCTTCTTTCTGGATTCCATGACCCTGGGTGTATTTGTCCAGACTTCCATGCCCTTGTTGATCGGATATACGCAGGAAGCGACAAGTGTTCTCGCGCCCTTTACCTCGACAACGCACATACGGCAGGCGCCGATCTCGTTGATATCTTTCAGATAGCACAGGGTCGGGATATCGATCTGTGCCAGTCTTGCTGCCTCAAGAATAGTGGATCCTTCCGGGGCAGTTACATCCATTCCGTTTATTTTTATTGTTATATCTCCCATAACGTTTGCCCCTCCCTTATTCCTTGTGTACAGCTCCGAAGCGGCAGTTGTCCATACAAGCGCCGCACTTGATACACTTGAGCTGGTCGATCTGGTGCACTTCTTTTACCTTGCCGATGATAGCGTCCGCAGGGCAGTTCCTTGCGCAGAGCGTACAGCCGCGGCAGAGCTCAGGATCGATCTTGAAGGAAAGAAGAGCCTTGCATACGCCGGCAGGACATTTCTTGTCTACGATGTGGGCAAGATACTCGTCTCTGAAGTAGCGCAGAGTGGAAAGTACAGGGTTGGGAGCTGTCTGGCCGAGGCCGCACAGGGCATTATCTTTAATATAATGGCAGAGTTCTTCCATCTTGTCGAGCTCTTCCAGTGTTCCCTGGCCTTTTGTGATCCGGTCGAGCATCTCATAGAGTCTCTTTGTACCGATACGGCAGGGTGTACACTTTCCGCAGGACTCATCGACTGTAAACTGCAGGAAGAACTTGGCGATATCTACCATACAGGTATCCTCGTCCATGACGATCAGACCGCCGGATCCCATCATGGAACCGATGGAGATCAGGTTATCATAATCGATGGGGATATCGAGGTGTTCTGCCGGGATACATCCGCCGGAAGGGCCGCCTGTCTGAGCTGCCTTGAACTTCTTGCCGCCCGGGATGCCGCCGCCGATATCTTCTATGATCGTGCGCAGGGTGGTTCCCATGGGAACTTCAACAAGGCCTGTGTTGTTGATCTTGCCGTTTACCGCAAATACCTTTGTGCCTTTGGACTTCTCTGTTCCGATAGATGAGAACCATTCCGGTCCGTTGAGGATGATCCTGGGGATATTTGCCCATGTCTCAACATTGTTGAGGATGGTGGGCTTCTGGAAGAGACCTCTTACTGCCGGGAAAGGAGGTCTGGGCCAGGGCTCGCCTCTCTTGCCCATGATAGATGTCATGAGGGCTGTCTCCTCGCCGCATACGAAAGCGCCGGCGCCAAGACGGAGCTCGATATCGAAATTAAAGCCGGTGTCAAATATATTCTCACCGAGCAGGCCGTACTCATGTGCCTGCTTGATGGCGATCTTCAGTCTCTGTACAGCGATGGGATACTCGGCACGCACATAGATGTAACCCTGATCGGAACCGATCGCGTATCCGGCTATGGCCATAGCCTCGAGCACAACATGGGGATCGCCCTCAAGGACGGAACGGTCCATGAATGCGCCCGGGTCGCCTTCATCGGCATTACAGCAGACATATTTCTTGACCTTGCCCCTGTTGCCTGAGGCGAACTTCCACTTCATGCCTGTGGGGAATCCGGCGCCTCCACGGCCTCTCAGACCGCTGGCAAGAATGGTCTCTATTACCTGGTCGGGAGTCATCTCCGTGAGGACCTTGCCCAGTGCCTCATAGCCGCCTGTACCGATATACTCATCGATATCCTCGGGGTTGATGACACCGCAGTTCCTCAGAGCAACTCGCGTCTGCAGCCTGTAGAAATCCGTATCCTTGAGAGCCTTTGTGCTCTCTCCGTCATCCTCGATATAGAGAAGTCTGTTTACGACACGACCCTTTACCAGATGCTCTGAAACGATCTCAGGAACATCTTCCGGTCTTACCATGGAATAGGATACCGCGTCCGGATAGACCACGACAATGGGGCCCTGGGCGCAGAGACCATGGCAGCCTGTACTTACGACGGTAACTTCATCCTCAAGTCCCGCCTTCTGTATCTCTGTCTTAAAATTCTCGATTATCTTGTCACTGCCGGAGGATGTACATCCTGTACCGGCACAGACCAATACATGTGAGCGATACATAAATGTCTACCTCCTAAAGATTAGTGCTGTTCAATGTATATTTATGCAGAACATTCCCTCTGACCAGGTGCTGTTCTACGACCTCGTCCGCTTTTTCGGGATTCATGAGCACATAGGTTACCTTTTCCTTGCCCGGCTCGTAAACTTCTACGATGGGCTCATACTGGCAAAGACCGATGCATCCTGTCTGTGTTACCCTCACATTCGTAAGGTTTTCCTTCTGAACATCCTCTGCCAGCCTGTTGAGCACCGGTCTGGCGCCACTGGCGATACCACACGTTGCCATACCTACAACAACTCGGATATTCTTGCTGTCATCATCATCCCTCAGGTTCATCTGACTCTGCATTCTGTCGCGAATCGCTTTCAGCTCAGCAAGAGATTTCATTATCCTGACCTCCTTATATCTGCTTTCCCCCGTCCGTTTCCTGCTTATTCTCATCCAGGAATTCTTTTATATACCTGGATACCTCAGGGTTGTCGAGCGGAACACCGTCCAATATCTGCCTGAACTGTCTCGTGTCCAATGTAAATGACTTCCCGTTAAAACTGTAAGAATATACAAAATCTATATTCGTATTGAAAGTGATCAGCGTGTGGATCGTCCCATTGATATCTCCCAGCGGCATTCTGTCAATATGACTCAAGCCGAACGACGTCACTACCCGCGTACCTTTCCCCGGCTGGGACTCTATGGAAAATTCTCCTCCGGTGCTGAGCGCCGCCATTTTATAAAAGGGAATTCCCAGTCCTACCTTGCGCGTTGTCCTCGTCGTATAAAAGGGATCTTCCACATGCTCCACCTGTTCTCTGGTCATGCCGCAGCCATTGTCTTCTATGACGATCGTCAGCCTGTCGGCTTCCTCATCCACGTCAACAGAAATGCTTATGAGACTGGCCCCCGCTCTGACAGAGTTCTCGGTGATATCAAGTACATTCATTGAAATTTCAGGCATCATAGGACATTAATTATACTTCTTAAGAATATCCGGAAGATCGTCTGTCGTAAGTCTTCCGTAAACTTCACCATTGACCATCATGACAGGAGCAAGGCCGCATGCACCTACGCATCTGCAGGCATCCAGCGAAAATTTACCGTCGCTGGTACACTCTCCCTCATCAATTCCCAGGGTCTCCTTGAGCTTATTAAATAATGCTCCGGATCCCTTGACGTAACAAGCGGTTCCAAGACAGACAGAGATCTGATTCCTTCCCTTGGGATTCAGATTAAACTGTGCGTAAAATGTTGCCACGCCGTAAACCTTCTCAAGCGGAATACCCAGCTCGTCGGAGATTACGGTCTGAACTTCTCTCGGAAGATAGCCATAGATATCCTGCGCCTGCTGCATGATGGGCATCAGGCATCCGGGTTCATCCCTGAGATCATTGATTACCTTAAGCAGTTCCTCCTGCTGCTGAGCAGTTCCGGAAAATGCCACACTGTTTGCTGTCAACACAAAAGCCCCCTTTTTCCCTTATAGAATTTGTAGTACTTGCTTCATTCTAACACTGTTTTTCTTGTAATACAATTCCTGTTATCATCCAATTTTGATAACTCTTTTTATCTAAGTTGGACAAATAACCAAACTCCACAGCTGTATATACAGTAAAAAATACCCCTCCCCGGATTCGAGGGAGGGGTATGAAATTCATTCAGTTGAGCTGATGCAATATCAGATCCTGTTTACGCCGTCCTTGATAGCTGCTTCAGCAACTGCCTTTGCAACCGCATCCTTAACTCCGGGGTCAAATGCCTTGGGAAGGATGTGCTCAGGATTCAGCTCGCTGTCGGGAACCATGCCTGCCAGAGCGTATGCAGCGGCGATCTTCATTCCCTCAGTGATAGCGCTTGCGCGAACATCGAGTGCTCCTCTGAAAAGTCCGGGGAAGCAGAGAACGTTGTTTACCTGGTTCGGGAAGTCGCTTCTTCCAGTTGCTACTACTGCAGCGCCTGCTGCCTTAGCCTCGTCAGGATAGATCTCAGGAACAGGGTTAGCGCATGCGAAGATGATAGGATCCTTAGCCATTGTCTTGATCATGTCGCCTGTAAGAGTTCCGGGGCCAGATACGCCTACGAATACGTCTGCGCCCTTGATAACGTCTGCCAGAGAACCAGCCTGATGCTCAAAGTTCGTGATCTTAGCCATCTCTTCCTTTATCGGGTTGAGGCCTTCACGTCCTTCATAGATAGCGCCCTTGCGGTCTGTCATGATAACATTCTTAAGTCCCATGCTCATCATGAGCTTTATGATAGCAACGCCTGCTGCGCCTGCGCCGCTTGTTACGATCTTTACATCCTCAAGCTTCTTGCCAACGATCTTAAGAGCGTTGATCATACCAGCCATTGTGATAACAGCTGTTCCGTGCTGATCATCATGGAAAATGGGAATATCGCAGCTTTCTTTCAGCCTCTTCTCTATCTCGAAGCATCTGGGAGCGGAAATATCCTCAAGATTGATGCCGCCGAAGCTTCCTGCGAGAAGGGTAACTGTCTTTACGATATCGTCTACTTCCTTGGAACGGATGCAGAGAGGGATAGCGTCAACGCCGCCGAACTCCTTAAAGAGCACGCACTTGCCTTCCATAACAGGCATACCAGCTTCGGGACCGATATCGCCGAGTCCGAGAACTGCGGTACCATCTGTAACAACCGCTACTGTATTCCAGCGGCGTGTCAGGTCATAGCTCTTATCGGGATCCTTCTGGATCTCCAGGCAGGGCTGTGCCACACCGGGGGTATAAGCAAGGCTCAGTGCCTCATCAGAGTCAACCTTTGCTCTTGCAACAACTTCGATCTTTCCTTTAAGCTGCTCATGTAATTTGAGAGATTCTTTTGCATAGTCCATAGTATAATTCCTTTCTCCAGATAAATATTCTAATAGTTATACTAATGTGTACAGCGCAGATTATTCCTCAACCTGTCTGATAACGTCTGTTACTGTTCCGTCTCTGTATTCCACCACGCCTACGATGCGGTCTCCGAACTTGGGATGTTCATTTACAGCGCCAAGTTCCTGACCCATATTATACAGATCATGTATATCTACAAGCGGAAGGCCGCTGTCCTTTACCTTGTCGATAAGATCCTGACGTCTGGGATTGATCGCGATTCCCTTATCAGTTACCAGAGCGTCTACCGTCTCACCGGGTGTCGTCACAGTGATGACCTTGTCTTTTACAAGACATCTTCCGCCCTTCTTCATCAGATCACTGACAACGATAGAAAGCTTGCTTCCCGCTGCTGTATCAGCATTGCCGCCGGATGAGCTCATGATCACGCCATTCGATCCTGTATTGACATTCAGATTGAAATCAACATCTATCTCAAATCCGCCGAGAAGCATAACATCAAGCTGGTTGACAGCACAGCCCTTATTTCCGGGGCTTGCGTACTGGCTTGCATCAATAATGAGGTGATTGGGATTCGTGGCTATATCCTTGATCGCGTCCAGGTCAAAGCACTGTACATCAAAAAGTGTACGAAGCAGGCCCTCATGGTTCATCTTTACAAAGTAGCCGGTAATTCCGCCCATACCAAAGCTTCCTTTGATATTCTCGGCTATCATCTTCTCACGAACCTTAGAAGCAACCGCAAGGCTGATGGATCCAACACCCGTCTGTATACTGAAACCATCTTTAATATATCCGGCCGCGTCAATAAAATCGGCCGCCCTCTGCGCTATTGCGAGTCTGGCAGGATTCGTTGTAACCTGCATAGCTCCTGTCGCAATACCGTTGGGATCTCCAATAGAATCAACTTTTACAACGTAATCGACATAATCTTCACTGATCTCTATCGGAGTGCAGGGATACGGCACAAGATTATCTGTAACCGCAACTACATAGTCTGCGTGTTTTGCGTCAGCATGGCTGAATGAGAGGCATCCGCAGGCATTCGGACCATTTGCGTTCATATTTCCCTGATCATCGCATGTGGGAGCTGCAATAAAAGCCACATCAATGTGCATCTCACCTGTCTCGATGGAACGGGGACGTCCGCCATGTGTGCGGAGTATACAGGGCTTCTTCATCTTGCCGGCAGAAATCGCCTCAGCAACCGGGCCCGCGCCAAATGTACTTACAGAAATCTGAGTAATCGTGCCGTCCTCAATAAGCGGAACCAGCGGTGCATGACATGCAAAAATTCCAGATGAAGCAACATGGATATCCTTGATCCCCTTAGCAGCGATTGCCTGCATAACAAGGTTGATTACTTTATCTCCGTTGCGCAGATGATGATGGAATGAGACAGTCATGCCGTCATGCAGATTAACCTTTTCAAGAGCCGCCTCAATAGAAGAGAGCAGTTTGGGTTCTCCCGGATGCGCCGAATGTACCGGTGCTGCCGCACGGCCGGACATTTCTCCCAGATGTGCAAAAGCACCGTCAAAAGGATGCACCTTGCCATAGCCCTCTATATATTCAGGCAATTCTCGTCCTACTTTGTTGATCATGGTATTGTCCTTTCAATCTAAGGTGTTTCCCTGAATTAAGGTGTTTTTTCTGAAAACAACTCCGCGCAAAGGTCATATGCCTTGGCGCGGAGCTGTTTAAGTGTCTTATTTGTTCACAGCACTGAGTGCCATGTCATGTGCACTCGTCTTGCCTGACACATATCTTATTAAATTGTCTGTCTGACTTTAATTAAGATTAGTGAGCCTTCTTAGCCTCAGCTGCATCAATCTCAGCCTGACGTGCAAGAATGTTGCGGCCATCGTTGTAAACAGGGATATCGATCATGTTGCCCTGGTATGCTACAGAAGCC
Organism: uncultured Eubacteriales bacterium; assembly: GCA_900314845.1. Classification (GTDB taxonomy): domain Bacteria; phylum Bacillota; class Clostridia; order Lachnospirales; family Lachnospiraceae; genus UBA2912. The sequence continues at coordinate 5,125 of OMWV01000015.1, read as the reverse complement.
TTACCCTTTGCAAGCCCCTCTTCCTCGAAGCACTTTGTAATAGCCTTAGCCCACTCAACACGATCCGGTGCAGGAGCATAAACTGCGTTAGCAACAGCAACCTGTGAAGGATGGATGAGCATCTTGCCCTCGAAACCAAGCATAGCGGAACGCTCGCAGTCAAGCTTGAATCCGTCTGCATCCTTGAAGTTTCCATAAGGAGCATCCTCAGCAACGAGGCCGTATGTACGAGCTGCTACACCGATAGCTGCACGTGCATGGTATTGCTCCATAGCACTTGCTGTACGAACTGTGTGCATATCACGAAGGTAATCAACAGCACCGAAGATAAGAGCTTCAAGACGGCCGGAACCGCCTGCAGACTCGTTAACCTTCATAACACCGATAGCTGTCTCGATGAGGAGAGCGAGCTTGATCTTGCCAACGGGAAGACCCTTAGCCTTCTCACGCTTTGTGATCTCATCATCAATACGGCGAACATCAGCAAGGCCGTTGCACTTGGGAAGGAGAATACCATCAATACCCTCTGTTACAACTGCATCAAGGTCGCCAAGTGTAAGGTCGCTGTCCCAAGCGTTGATTCTTGTCCAAACTCTTGAACCTGTTGAACCAGCAAGAGGAATGTTCTCAACGAGGATCTTACGAGCGCCAACCTTCTCAGCGGGTGCTACAGAATCTTCCAGATCAAGAGAGATAACATCTGCTCCTAATGTTGTAGCCTTCTGAATCATGTGTGTGTTGTTTGAAGGTAAATACAGATCACTTCTACGTACCATCTTAACCACTCCTTTTAAAACTAGGTTTTTTGTTTCTTCAACAATCACAAATTCCTGTCGTCCATCGACCAGGATAGCGGCTGCTGTCATTCGCGGGCTTTGCTTGGTCTTTGAAATCGGTCAACCAATTTGCTTTAGCTATATAATACTACTTTTCAATACCATTTTCTATATACAACATGTACAAATATTTCATTTTGCTTTGTGCATGCTGCCCAGCATATTTGGAAGCTGTAAGGAAATACTGAAATTTTATTGTCAATCTTACATAATTATCCGACCAATAGACTTGTAATATCCGTCCATCAGACGCCAATAAACCCGGTCCCAAGGCTTTGCCCAATCCATTCCATCTGAGAAATTCTAATCAATGCAGAAACATTTTTCTTCTATTTTCTTAAATATGAGGCCTGCAAGCCGCAAATGCGAAGCAATTGTTCCTTTATAAGTACTCAGCGATAACGTTTTTCACCGCCATTTTCGTTTTGGCTTACCATTTTTCCTACCCCCACACTGGGATATCCTCCCCCTCTCCGGTCACACCGGGTTCCCCTGCACAAACGATTTTCACCAATAGTCCTCCTCTTTAATTGTAGAACTGTCATAATATTAACGAATCGCAGCGTCCGGTATTTATTGAAAAACCCCAACCCTCATGATATACTGAATCAAAGCTTTTGGGCGTTTAGATTAATCTAAAAGGGGGATTTTCGTGATATGTTGTACGTCAAAGATATAGCTCGGCTGCTCGACGCAAAAATATTATACGGTACCAATATGGACACTACCGAGGTGCATTCTGTCTGCGGCTCCGACATGATGAGTGACGTTCTTGCATATGTAAAAAACCAGTCTGTGCTTCTCACAGGCCTTTGCAATCCGCAGACCATCAGGACAGCTGAAATGATGGATATCGTATGCCTTGTCTTTGTACGAAACAAACAGCCCGATGAAACAATGATCGAGCTTGCCAAGCAGCGCGGCATCTCTGTATTTACCACATACCACACAATGTTTACCTCCTGTGGGATCTTATATACAGCAGGCCTGAAGGGAGGTGCCTGAATTGGATGATACGATAAAGCTGGAATATACTGTCTCAGGCGACGACTTCACACGTGCAGGCGAGGCCAGCTCCAATCTGAAAAATGTTCTCAGGCAGATCGGTGCACCCCCGGATATTACACGCAGGGTCTCTATAGCCATGTATGAAGGCGAGATCAATATGGTGATCCACGCCAACGGAGGCACGATCACCGTGCTCATCAGTCCTGAAAGCATCAAAATGATCCTCAAGGATCAGGGGCCCGGCATCCCCGACATTGATAAAGCCATGCAGGCAGGTTACTCCACCGCTCCTGACGATATCCGCACTCTCGGATTCGGCGCAGGAATGGGACTGCCGAACATGAAGAAATATACGGACGACATGCAGATTGAGACTGAGCTGGGCGTAGGGACCACTGTAACGATGGTCGTAAATCTGCCCGCCGCTGTTCTGCAGTAATTATTATTATAGAAACAACACATATCAATAAACGATAACCTAAACAAAGAAGGTGACGGATTGTCTTACAAATTTTTCCACTCTGTATATCTTGAAAAGGATCTGTGCAGAGGCTGCATCAATTGCATTAAACGCTGTCCTACAGAAGCAATCCGTGTAAGAAACGGAAAAGCATGTATAACAAGCGAATTCTGCATAGACTGCGGAGAATGCGTACGTACATGTACACATCACGCGAAACAGACAAGGACAGATTCTCTGGATATACTTGACCAATTTGAATATACCATTGCTCTTCCTGCTCCATCATTTTATGCACAGTTCAATAACCTGGAAGACATCAATATCGTACTGACTGCCCTGATCTACCTCGGATTCAACGATGTCTTTGAAGTAGCTGCCGGGGCTGAAATCGTATCAGAAGCATCAAGGGCATACGTCTCTGCTCACAAGGAAAACTGGCCCTATATCAGCACAGCCTGCCCGACAATTGTCAGGCTCATCAGAGTCCGGTTCCCCAACCTGATAAAACATCTGCTCCCGATAAATCCGCCTGTAGAGGTAGCAGCAAGGATTGCCAAGGCTCAGGCAAGTGCCAAGACAGGACTTCCGCCCGAAAAGATCGGAGCCATATTTATATCGCCCTGTCCTTCGAAGGCAACATACGCGAAATCTCCTCTCGGTACTGTAAAGAGCGCTGTCGATGGTGTGATCGCCGCAAAAGATATTTACTCTCTTATGCTCCCTCTCATGAAGGAAGCGGAGGCGAATCCCAAAGATCTGGCTATGGCCGGCAAGATCGGGGTCGGCTGGGGCTATTCCGGCGGAGAAGTCGGAGGGCTCATGACTGACAGCTATCTTGCAGCCGACGGCGTCAGCAACTGTATCAAGGTCCTGGAAGACCTGGAAGATGAAAAGTTCGCAAAGCTTCAGTTTATAGAACTCAATGCCTGCAACGGAGGCTGTGTAGGCGGCGTTCTCAATGTGGAAAACCCCTACGTCGCCAAGGCTAAACTCAAAAATCTGAACCACTATCTGCCGGTATCAAAAAGCCATTGCAATGACACTCCAATAGGATCAGATGTCCTCCCCTGGAGCAGCAAGGTCGATTATGAACCGGTATTCAGACTGGGCAGCAGCATGATAGACAGCATAAACAAAATGAAGCAGATTGATTCCCTGCTTAATGAATTCCCCGGTCTGGACTGCGGTTCCTGCGGCGCTCCAACCTGCCGCGCTCTGGCTGAGGATATCGTACGAGGCAGTGCCAAGAAAACAGACTGCGTTCAGATACTTCGTTCAGACATACACAAGCTTACAAAGACTTATACAAAACTTGCCAGGTACGCAACGACCAACAGTGAAGATCCGAATGTGACTGTCCGCATGCTCCTCAATTATATCGACAGGCTGACTTCCGAAATCTCAATGCTGGATTCGCAGACTCACAACGGTGAGCACAGAGACCATAAACAGACTTCTCCTCAGAAATATAAGGAGTGATTCCTATGACAGTGAGCGAGCTAATAGATAGCAACGAGTTCTCAATTATCAATACCGGGGCAGACACCCAGAGAGACATATCCTGTGTCTTCTGCTGTGACATGCTCAGCATTGCCATGAGCAGAGCACCCTCCGGTTGTGCGTGGGTTACCGTAATGGGTAATATCAATACGCTGGCAGTCGCCTCTCTCTGTGATGCTGCGTGCATCATTCTCGCAGAGGGAGTCTGCCTTGACCCGAACGCATCACAAAAGGCTGTCGAAAAAGGAATCACTGTCCTGGCCTCAGACAGGCCGATATTTGATACGGCATTAATCATACATGATAAGTTAAAATGATTACATTAAGTTATGACCTTCATATTCATTCCTGCCTCTCCCCATGTGGAAACGATGATATGACCCCGGCAAATATTGTGGGTATGGCTGTCGTCAACGGGCTGGATCTTATCGCGCTTACGGACCACAATTCCTGCAAAAACTGCCCGGCTTTTCTTGCCGCGGCAAGGGAATACGGAATATGTGCCCTTCCGGGTATGGAACTCACCACAGCAGAGGAAGTCCATGTGCTGTGTCTGTTTTCTGACCTGAAAGATGCCCTTGCCTGGGACGAATATGTATATGCTCACCTGATCCCTGTAAAAAACAATGTGGAGATCTTCGGAAAACAGCAGATTTACAACGAAAATGACGAAATATGCGGCACTATTCCCAACCTCCTGATCAATGCAGCAGATATTGGTTTTGATCAGGTATATGAGCTCGTCACATCCTTCCACGGCATCATGATACCGGCACATTTGGACAAGACAAGCACCAGTCTCTTGTCAAATCTGGGCTTTATCCCGCCTGACAGCAGATTCACCTGCGCGGAAATCCAGGATATGACCCGCTTCCATGAGATAAAGAAGAGCAATCCCTATCTTGAAAAGTGCCGGATCATCTGCGATTCGGATGCCCACTATCTGGAACATATCCATCTGCCTCAGTATACGATAAGTGTAAAAAGCAAAGATCCGAAAGATATTCTATCGGCACTTAATACACAGCCATAAGAAGCCTGCCTCATACGCTCCACCAAGCCGTATGAGGCATCTTCATCTGCAGACCACTTTACTGTCTGCAGATTTTTCTCCTTCTAAACAAAACCAACAGCAGAATACCTGTCGCTCCAGCCGAAAATGCCAGACAGATTCTTCTGTAAAAATCTTCCTTCCCCGCTGACCTTCCTATATATACCCCCTTTGCTGAGATCGTAGTGTCATGCATAAGCATGAATAAACCATGTATAACCCTTGATTTCTGGGGATTTGCGAAAAAAATGAGCAATACCCCCTGTT
>OMWV01000007.1 GCA_900314845.1 uncultured Eubacteriales bacterium | reverse complement strand
TCACTCCATAACCTTAGCATCATTCATTATGAGGACTCAAAGAAGTATTGATTTTACTGAAAAAAACACTTGACTATATGGAGAGGCGAAGAAGGCCGCGGATTTATGATCGCGATGACAGGACTTGACGGCGGCAGGATCGGCATGGCAGCTCAGGCAGTGGGAATCGCCCAGGAAGCGATCGATCAGGCAGTTAAATATTCCAAAGAGCGTGTACAGTTCGGCAAGCCGATCAGCGCAAATCAGGGAATCCAGTGGTACCTGGCTGATATGGCAACCACAACTGAGGCTGCGGCGCTGCTGACCCTCAACGCGGCAAAGCTTCATATGAGCGGTGCTCCGGCAGGAAAAGAGGCAGCCATGGCGAAGTACTTCGCGTCAGAGAATGCGGTAAAAGTCTGTGACAAGGCGCTTCAGATCCACGGCGGATACGGATATATGAAAGACTACCCGATCGAGAGAATGTACAGGGATGCCAGGATCATACCTCTGTATGAGGGAACATCAGAAGTACAGAAAATGGTTATTTCCAGAGCAGTGATCCAGTAGTCAGTAGGTGAATGCAACAAAGGAGTTATCTATGGGAAAATCAAAAGCGCTGCAGGGCTTAAAGGTCATTGACCTGACATCTGCTTTGAGCGGTCCTTTCTGTACGATGTTTTTTGCAGATTTCGGGGCGGACGTAATCAAGATAGAACCGGTCGGAGGAGAACAGTGCCGTACCTGGGGACCGATTGATGAAGTGTCCGGGGAAAGCGGCTTCTTCGCCAGCGTAAACCGCAACAAAAAGGGCTGCACCTTGAATCTGAAGTCTGAAAAAGGCCTGCAGATGTTCTATGACCTGGTAAAGGATGCAGATATTGTCTGTGAGAACTATAAGGGCGGCGTAACGAAAAAGTTAAAGATTGATTATGAAACATTAAAGAAGATCAACCCCCGTCTGATCTATGTATCGGGATCCGGTTTCGGCCAGACCAGCCCGCTTAAAACCAGACCCTGTTATGACATCGTAGCCCAGGCTATGGGCGGCCTGATGTATATGACCGGTTATCCGGAGATGCCGCCGGTAAAGGCAGGCCCCTCTATCGCGGATCATGTATCCGGCATCTATCAGATGGTCGGAGCGATGATCGCCCTCTACTACAGAGAAAAGACAGGAAAAGGCCAGCTCGTAGATGTCGCTATGGTAGATACCATCTTCAGTATGCTGGAGAATGCGATCCCCTTCTATACCATGAGCAATCAGATATTGGAGCGGAAGGGAAATATCGACGCATCGATCGCGCCCTTCGACGTATTCCCCTGCAAAGACGGCTATGTAGCATTTGGAGTCGGCAATGACAAGATGTGGGCGAGACTTTGCAAGGTCATGGACCGCGAAGATCTTCTGGAGGATGAGCGATTCGCAACCAATGAGCTGCGCCGCGAAAACTACAAGCCGGCTCTCTACGAGATCATGTCTGAATATGCCGGCAGGCACACGAAGAAAGAGATAGAAACTATCATGGCTGAGGTTGATGTTCCCTGTGGACCGGTCTTAAGCGTAAAGGAAGCGATAGAGCATCCCCAGATCCAGTCAAGGGACATGATGGTCCATGTACAGCACCCGACAGCCGGGGACTTGTATATCCAGGGAATCGTTCCCAAGCTTTCTGAAAGTCCGGGAGAAGTCGTGGCTCCGTCGCCGCTTGTCGGTCAGCATAACCGCGAAGTCTTTGGATTGACAGAAGAAGAAGAAAAACAGTTGAAAGCAGAAGGCGTTATCTAAAGTAAAGGTGTTTCATCGTTTCATGAAAAACAGGGCCCTGCGCGGCCCGCAGTAAACAAAGGAGGCAGAAAAAATGGCACAGAGAATGACTATTCTTAGTCATAACATGACAGCAGCAGATGGAGCGGATATTGATGGAAGGATCCCTCAGGGCCGCCAGTTTGATTTTATCGGTGACGCGATCACAGAGCAGATGATCTTAAATGACGGTGATGAGTCCCTGGATCTCGGTTACTGGAATGTAAAGCTTTATAAGGATGCCTATGTAGGCGATATGATCGATTACAAGGCAGAGATCACTCATGTGGGCAACAGTTCCAGAGACTGTAAGTTCCAGGTATACCGCCTTGCAGCATCCGCTAAGAGGCTGGGAGCAGCTGATTACAAAGAGGGCGACATGGTATGGTTCGATGAGCCTGAGCTTATGATCGAGGGCACCGTTCGTCTTGTTGTTAAGAAGGTGCTGCAGAGAGGAAAGCAGCCGGAAGGAATCGTAGCAGATCCCTGGGCAGCAAATGAAGATTTTCCGGAATCTGATACCGGTTTTGATAATGACGTAGATTGATCCTCTGTGTGATAGTGAGTACAGTTGAATGAACGGCGGTTTGATCCTGCAGGAAAATGAAAACAGGATACGCCCGTATTGATAGAAGGAGGAAAATATGGAAGAAGTAGTAATGCGCTACAGAATGTCTGACAGAGACGTATTTTATAAAGGCGGAGTTGTAAACGGAGCACGCTGCATGACAGAGATGGAGCACTGCGCAAATCGCCTGATGGCAAAGGTATTTCATAACACAGGACATCTGGTTCGTGTAAAGAAGACAAGATTTTATCTTCCCATCGCAGCAGGCGATTATCTTGAGTTCCACGCAAAGGTAAACAGGATGGAAGGAAACAAAGCCCTGATAGAGGTTCGCTCTTACCGGATCATCGGCACTCCCGAGAATCCTCCCTTTGAAAGTTCTGTGGATGTGAATGCAGAGCCTCCCCTTACAACTGCAACACAGTATGTATATGAAGTAAAATAAGGAATTCCTGAACGAGTCTAGCCTGTGCACGGGTTGTGTACAGGATAAGACCTGCTTCGAATATGCCTTGTCTCTGCCCGGTACTCCGGGCAGAGCTTTTGGCGTTTGTGCTCAAGAATAAAAATTCGTACGATGAAGTCTATCTGATATTGACAAAAAGTATTATAATGCAAAATGGGATGCATGCCCAATTCATTGTATTGAATTCCTTTTTGACCTGACTTATAGAAAGGGGATTTATATTTGAGCAAAGATAAGTATTACTCCATAGGCAAAACATCAGAACTTACCAACATCTCAATACCAACGCTGCGTTATTATGACAATATCGGACTTCTGATCCCGAAAGTACGCAAATCTGACAGCAAATACCGCTATTACACCGATGATCAGCTGGTTACGGCTTTTCTGATCCGCAGGCTTCGTATTCTGAACTTCAGCTTAAAAGAGATAAAGGAGATCACCAGCAAAAATTCAGCAGATACACTGGAGGAATTCTTTTTGCAAAAGGAAGCTGCGATCGATAAAGAGATCGATAATCTTGTCCGCAATCGGCAGCTGATCATACATATCAGGGAGCGGATCCGTGAAGGCATAGAGATTCTGAACGACCCCGGATCCAGGCAGCCAAGAATAGAACAGGTTCCTCAGATCCATCTGTTCAGCGAGCGGGCGGTCATTCATTCCTACCATAATGAGGATGTCAGCATGGACCGCTGGGTTAATATGACAGAACAGGTCCAGAAGAGACGTCTGGATATGGTCGGATCCTTTTACGTGACCTACTATACGGAATTGCTGGGACAGATCCTGGAAAATGACTGCGATGTAGAGTTCGGCGTGCATGTTTCGGAAGATGACGCCCAGAAAGAGGGGGTCCGCAGCTTTGGCGGATTTACGGCTGCCGTATTGAACTATACCGGGGATTACAGTTCCATCTACATGGCCTATATAGAGCTGAATCGCTGGATCAAGAAGAATGATCTCTATATTACGGGCCCCTCAACGGAGAGATTCGTGATCTCGCCGATCGATCTTACAAATAAAGAGGACCAGGTAACACAGATCATCATCCCTGTGTCCGATGTAAAGCCCCAGTAGGTGATCATAGCAGCCCGGCTGAGTGAATATCGTCCTTTCCTGTATGACGCAGGAGAGGACTTTTTTTAGTGAAAGCGGCGGGATGCAGAGCCAATCCCACAGGAGACTCTAAAGTGTACTTGAGACTTTCAAAATGTGATTTTTTTGGGTAAAAGAAAAAAATTATTTTTTCCTATTTACTCTCTAACCGCATCATGAATTATCATATGATATGTACAAAACAAATGCAAAAATGACAAGAAAATTGAGCGATATTATGGCGCTTCCGGATGGCATCTGAATGCAGCCATCGTTTACAGAAGAACGATCGGAGAAGCTCCTGCAGATATGGATGAAGTAAAGCTTGTACAGAGCATGGGCATTCCGATGTATACACAGTTCGCGCCCCAGGCAGTAGAAGGCAAAGACGGAAAAGTTACCGCATTTGTAACAAAGGGCCGTGACGGAGAGTCTTCCATGACCCTGAAGGCAGATATGGTTGTCTTTGCGATCGGACAGGCGATCGAAGACGAGTACAGCGATTTCAAGGCAGCTGACGGTGTATTTATCGGCGGCGATATGAAAGCTTCAAGAGGCGCAACAGTTGTTCAGGCAGTTGCAGATGGCAAAGAAGCAGCTTTAGCAATTGAAAATTATCTGGTATGATAGAGGGAGGATTAAGACTTATGGCAATTAAGAAAGATTTATCCATCGATTATCTGGGAGTACATTGTGAGAATCCTTTCTTCCTTTCCTCTTCCTGCGTCGGCGGAAATTATGAGATGGTAGCAAAGGCCCTGGAAACAGGCTGGGGCGGTGTTTTCTATAAGACAATCTCTGATCCTGTCGGAGATCACTGCTCACCGAGATATGATATCAGCACAAAGGAAGGCACACCCTGGATCGCGTTAAAGAACATGGAAGTAACATCCGACAAGCCGCTGGATGTTGACCTGGATGCCCTTCGCAGATTAAAGAAAGATTTCCCGAACAAGGTTATCGTTGCATCCATCATGGGATCAGATGACGATACATGGGTACGTCTGACAAAGAAAGTAACAGAATGCGGTGTTGACCTCATCGAGTTAAACTTCTCATGTCCGCAGATGACTACATCTTCCATGGGATCCGATGTCGGCACGAATCCTGAGCTCGTAAAGCACTACTGTGAGATCATTTCCCAGGCAACAGATATCCCGATCATCGCAAAGATGACTCCGAACCTTGCCACAATGGAGATTCCCGGACGAGCATGTATAGAAGGCGGCGCAGCAGGACTTTCCGCGATCAATACAGTAAAGTCTATCACAAATATCAACCTCGACTTTATGACTGCAATGCCTGTCGTAAACGGCAGGAGTGGTGTTTCCGGACTTTCCGGTGCGGCAGTAAAGCCGATCGGTCTTCGTTTCTGCTCAGATCTGAAGCATGATCCCATCTTAAAGGATGTGCCTCTGTCCGGTATCGGCGGAATCGAGAGCTGGCAGGATGCTCTGGAATATATCCTTCTCGGATGTGAGAACGTACAGGTTACAACTGCAGTTATGCAGTATGGCTACAGGATCGTTGAAGATCTGATCTCCGGTCTGTCTCACTACATGGAAGAGCATAATATCGACCATGTCAGCGATCTGGTAGGAAAGGCTCTTTCAAATATTGAAGGCGTTGACAAGCTTGACAGAAGCTATCAGCTGCTTCCTCGCATCGATGAGGACAAGTGCATCGGCTGCGGAAGATGCTACATCTCCTGCTATGACGGCCAGCACCAGGCTATAGAGTTTAATCCTGAGACAAGAAAGGCTCATATCAATGAAGACCGCTGTGTAGGCTGTCATCTGTGCCTGAATGTATGTCCTGTTATGGACTGCATCCATCCTCACACCGTAAGGTTCAAGGAAGGCGAGAAAGAGCACGCTGTAGAAATGCAGACAAAGTATCTGTAATCTGATCCAAATACCCAATCAGTTGGATCAAAATAACTGATCAGAGATATCTGGTCAGAAAGGAGCAAAAATATGAAGTATGATCTGCTTTTTATTAACGGTACGGTTGTAACCGCATCTGAAATGTTTGATGCAGATGTTGCAGTCAAAGACGGCAAGATTGCCTGCATCGGAAAAAATATTCCCCTGGAGAGCGCTGAGTCCGTTGTAGATGTAAAAGGAAAGCTTGTACTTCCCGGCGCACTGGATGCCCATACTCATCTGGCAATGCCCTTCGGCGGAACTGTTTCCGCAGATAGTTATGAGTCCGGCACAAGAGGTGCTGCCTGCGGCGGTGTAACAACGATATTTGACTATCCTGTACAGCACACCGGCGATACGATCATGGGACTTGTCAATCAGAAGAAGGCAATGCTTGAGAAAGAGGCCTGCGTAGACTATGCGACACATGTCTGCATCACAGACTTAAATGGCGGAGCTATCCTCGATGAGATGGAAGAGGCTGTTAAGGAAGGCATCACAAGCTACAAGTGCTTCATGGTTTACAAGAAAGAGAACATGATGACAGATGATGCTACACTTGTCAGAATGCTTCTCAGGGCAAAGGAACTCGGCGCCCGCATCAACGTTCACGCTGAGAATCCCGACCTGATCGACTACTACACAGAAAAGTTCCTGGCGGAAGGTAAGACAAGCGCATGGTATCACTACATGACCCGTCCGGAATTCGTAGAGGCAGAAGCAGACAAGCGTGCGGTTCACTGGGCTAAGAACTTAAACGGCCCTCTCCATATCGTTCATATGGCAGATAAGGAAGGCCTTGAGGCTGCTATCGCTGCTAAGCAGGCTGGCGCAGACGTTACGATCGAGACTTGCCCTCAGTATCTTGAATTTACCTGCGATGTATATAAGAGGGAAGACGGACGCAACTTCATCTGCTCACCTCCTATGAAGGGCAAGGAGAGCCAGGATGCTCTGTGGACAGCTATCAAGAGCGGCGATATTGATATCATTGCAACAGATCACTGCCCGTTCCAGAGCTATGAGAAGGATTGGGGCAAGGATGACTTTACAAAGGTTCCCAATGGCTGTGCAGGCATTGAGAATATGTATCCTTACATGCTCGATGCAGCTAACAGCGGCAAGATCTCCTTCTCAAGAGCCGTAGATCTCTGCGCTACAAAGGTTGCTCAGATCTTCGGATGCGAGGACAAGGGTTCTCTGGCAGTCGGCAAAGACGCTGATATCGTAATCTACGATAAGGACAAAGACTTTACGATCAGCATCAACAACATGCATACAAACTGTGACCATACAATCTGGGAAGGAAAGAAACTTCACGGATATCCGATCCAGACATACCTTCGCGGACAGCTGATCTATGACAATGGTGAATTTGTCGGCAAACCTGGTATGGGCAAGTTCATAAAGAGAAAACCGGTATTTCGTTGATCAGACAGCGGTAAGCCGGAAACCGACGGGGCAGAGGAGAGAGATTCCTATCAGTTAAAGCGAGGGTTTAAAAATGTTCGCAGGGAATGCTGTGAGAAAGTCTCACGAACTGTCTCGGGAAGAATGGGAATCAGCTAAAGAAGCTTCAGAATGGCTTGCCTGTGTGCTTGATATTGGTTTATATCTGCTTCAGTGTGGCGCGGAGATCTACCGCGTGGAGGACTCCATGCAGCGGATCGCCCGCGCCTACGGAGCACAGGAGACAGAGGCATTAGCCACGGTATACAGCATTGTAGTTACGATCTATTCCCCTGAATATGGGTATCTGACTCAGAGCAGGCGGGTTAAAAAGATCAGCAATAATCTGCATGCCGTATCGGAGCTGAATGACCTTTCCCGCAGGATCTGCATACACCCCCTGCCTCCGGCAGAGGTGAAAGCGGAGCTGCACTGGATCTTGGGAAAGCCGGGGTATCCCTGGTATGTAGTAGCTGCCGGCTATGCTATAGCAGCAGCTGCCTTTTCCTTATTTTTCAGCGGAACGGGAGAGGAAGCTATACTTTCCGGTGTAATCGGAGCAGTGATGGCATTTGTGGAAAGGCTGCTTGATAAGAGCGGTATAAACCGTCTTTTTGTAGTTTTTGGCAGCTCTTTCGCGGCAGGGATCCTGATTGCTGGATTGGGACAGCTGCTGCCAGATATCTCTATGAGAAAAGTTGTTCTTGGCGATATCATGCCGTTGATTCCTGGACTGCTCTTTACGAATTCTATACGGGACATGTTCATGTATAATATCGCATCCGGATCTATCCGGTTATGCGAAGCAATTTTTATATCGTTTGCGATCGCGTTCGGATTTAACATTGCATTTGCATTGTTGGGAATATAGAAATCGGGAAGGATATGAAATATGTCACATGATCTGATCCAGATTATCGCCGCATTTGCAGGGTCCCTGGGATTTGCACTGATCTTTCATGTCAGAGGATGGCCGGTACTCTGGTCCTCCGTCGGCGGACTGATGGATTGGGCGGTGTATCTTGCGGCAGGGCATCTGATCGATAATTATATCTTTCAAATGTTTATCGCTGCATTTGCATTGGGAATTTATGCCGAGGTTATGGCACGCGTCGAAAAAGTGCCGGCAACGGTATATCTGGCAGTCGGGTTTATCCCGCTGATTCCCGGAGCAGCCCTGTATACCATGATGCGGGAGACATTCGAACATGATCTTCAAGGTATTCTTGCACAGGCTGAGATCGCTATGTATACTGCCCTGGCAATCTCGGCGGGGATACTGATAACGACCGGTCCGATCCACATCCTGTCAGCGTCTGCCAAACGGGGCAGGGCAGAGCAGGACTCGGATAAAAAATAGAGAGATAAGAAAGTTAACAATAAGCTTTTTCATGAAAGGAGCATGTTATTATGGCTTATAAATGTAGTTTAGAGAGAATGAGCGACAAGATCAAGACATTCGCACAGTACGGTGACGCTGGTCACGGCGGTATCACAAGATATTCCCTGTCTGAGGCATCCACACAGGCAAGAGAAGAGTTCGTACGCCGCATGACAGCAATCGGCGCTAAGATCGAGTGTGATGATGTTGCCTGCATGTATGCAACACTGGAAGGCTCAGATCCCAACGCTAAGAGAATCGTTATGGCTTCCCATGTTGACTCCGTAAAGAACGGCGGCAACTACGATGGTATCGAAGGCGTTATGACAGGTATGGAAGTACTTGAGACAGTTGCTGAGCAGAAGATTCCTCACAGACATCCCCTGACAGCTATGATCTGGACAAATGAGGAAGGTTCTCTGTATCCTCCCGCTATGATGTGCTCCGGTATCATCTGTCATGATTATCTCCCTGCAGATCTTGCAAAGAACTTCGAGTATGACAACATGATGAAGGCAGAGCCCATGGACGAGAGCCCCTTCAAGAACTTCGGCGAGGCACTTGCAGCTTCCAAGTGGAAGGGTGACAAGGCTAACCGTCTCAGCCCTGATAAGTACCTCTGCATGTTCGAGACACATCTTGAGCAGGGACCTATCCTTGAGGACAATGGCAACGAAGTAGGCGCTGTACAGCTCGTTATGGGTATGTTCAACTACAGAGTACGTTTCCATGGATTTACCGCTCACGCAGGTACATTCCCGATGGCAAAGAGACATGACGCTCTCTACGCTGCATCTGCATTCCTTGTAAAGATGCATGAGGAGTTCGATAAGATCGAGCAGGGTATTGATCCTGAATTCGTATACACAACAGGCGAGATCTATGTTCATCCTTGCATCCATACCTGCATCAATGATGAGGCAGAGTTCTCACTCGATGTAAGACATCCTGATCCGGCAGTACGTGAGCGTGTTATGGCTAAATTAAAGGAAATGGCAGCTCAGGAGTGGTGCGGATGCACATGCGATATCGAGGAGCAGTGGGTAAGAGATACTGTTAACTTCAACAAGCACCTGATCGGCTATGTTGAGGAGTCTATGGATGAGCTCGGCCTTAAATGGCAGAAGATCCTCTCCGGTGCCGGACATGACGCACAGTTCTGCGCATATGTAATTCCTACAACCATGATCTTCTCAAGAACACAGAAGGGTCTTTCCCACTGTGAGGACGAGCATGTATCCGATGAGGATGCTACAGCAGCAGCATCTGCCTGCCTGAATGCAGTACTCAAGGCTGATGCAAGATTCGAAGACGATCTGGCTAAAGACTGATAGAGCAAATTAGCAAAGTCGAAAATTCAAAAATATTTGACTACCTCCTAAGAATCATCTGCAGCTATAGTCTGCACTGACATTTTTCAAAGGGATCTGCCGCACGCTTTTATAAGCTGCGACAGATCCTTTTTTCTAACCCTCAAAGCTGTACAAAAAGGGCAAAAGGGAGTATCTTAAAGCTATAGAAGAAGGAGGTGCCGGCATGAAAAGAGTGTTTTGCTCCATTCTCCTGATAATTGCCGGAGCGGCGCTGCTTACGGGCGATTTTGATACATATGAAGTGGGTTTGAAGATTTTCGCGATCTGTCTGCTGATCGTTACGGTGCTGAGCCTGATATGCAAGTCAGATCTGCCGGTAACCCTGTGCAAGATATTGTTCTTCCCCCTGTATCTTATCTGGCTGGTGCTTACGCGGCCGGGGAAAAAGCCGCACAGGGATCAGGAAGACTCGAACGCACAGTTTTGGGAAGATATGTACTGGTCAGGGGATGATGAAAAGTGAAGACACTGATCATATTCGGCAGTCCGCGCAAGGATGGGAATACAGCCTCCCTCTTAAAGCCTTTTATGGAAGAGCTGAAAGATCTTGGAGCAGATCTTATGTATGTCGATGTGTATGAAATGGATATTGCCGGCTGTCGGGCCTGCCTGGCCTGCCAGGATAACAAGGGGAAGATCTGCTGCGCTATCCCCGATGATATGCAGAGAATCTATCCGTTGGCTGCGGCAGCGGATCTGATCGTTTTTGCAGCGCCGATCTATATCTGGTCGGCACCGGCTCCCGTGAAGGCAGTGATTGACCGTCTGGTCTATGCTTCCTGCAAATACTACGGAGGAGATCCATATGGCCCGTCTCTGATGGAGGGAAAGCGTTTCGCGATAATCACTACATGCGGTTATCCGGTCGAAAAGGCTGCAGATCTTTATGCGGAAGAGATAAAGCGTTTTGCAAAGCATTGCAGAGCTTCCTATGCCGGGATCCTTGCCGAGAGGCAGAGAAATCTCAAGGATCCCTTTATGACTCCGGAAAAAGAAGAGCATGCGCGGCAGTTTGCCCGTGAACTGGCCAATTTTGTTTGACAAGGGGGGATTTTGTGCACGCATCCGGGAAAAGCGAAAAGAAAAAGAGCAGGCCAGGGAGCACAGCGGCACAGGTACTGAAAGATTTAGAGTTATCTAATTTTGCTTTGCTTACGATAGCCGGGATAGTGAATGCTTTTGGTGTCACCTGCTTCCTTCTTCCGGTTAAACTCTATGACAGTGGTATATCTGGTCTGTCCATGTTGTTGGATCAGATAAGCCCTGAGATGTTCGGCCTTTCATTTTTTCTGCTTATTCTGAATATACCGATCTTTCTTTTTGGATTGAGAAGGCAGGGATGGGCATTTACCATCTATTCATCATATGCCGTTGGCATCTATTCGCTGTTTTCCTATATAAATACGAATATCTGGCCAATCGATCTGAATTCTGTATCTCCACTGGCGGGCAATGATCTCTTTCTCTGCGCGATTTTTGGCGGATTGATATCCGGGGTCGGAAGCGGGTTGGCCATAAGATACGGTGGTGCTATCGATGGAATAGATGTGTTGTCCGTTGTATTTGCAAAGAGAATCGGAATCTCGATCGGATCTTTTGTCATGATCTTTAATGCGGTCTTATACGTGATCTGCGGCCTGATCATGGAAAGCTGGATCCTTCCGCTATACTCTATAGTGACATATTTTATCGGTTCCAAGACGGTCGATTTTGTCGTAGAGGGTCTTGACCACTCCATGTGCGCTATGGTCGTTACGAGCAGGGCAGGGGAGATCGTAGAGGCTTTATCTGAGGAATTTCCGTCGAGCGGCACGATCGTCAAGGCTATAGGCGGTTATTCAAAAGAAGAAAAACAGATCTTGTTTTTTATTATCAATCATTTCCAGATCAATAAGTTAAAGAAGATAGTTGCCGGGATAGATGACAAGGCATTCATTTCGATACAGGATGTTTCCGATATCGTGAAACATCCTCAGAAGAAAAGATAGGTCTGTATGACACCGGGGCAAGGCTGAAGAGATAATGATCCATGCAGGGGGGAATAAAAAGTGACAGGAGACAAAAAAGACAGGGAAGAGAAAAATCTGGCGGAGGAAAGCCCGCTGATCGCGTGCCTGGATGCGCTGCCGCCGGTATTTTTCACGGCAGGCGCATTTGTGGTGGGAAAGAGGCTTAAGAGCAGAATCTTTACCCTGGGGGCAGTGCTGGCAGCTGCCGGCGGCTGGATGAAGGTTTTATGGAAATTGCTCCTGACAGGGACAAAGAAGGACGTTCCATTTCTGAGCAGACAGATGAAGTACACGATGGGGACGGGATTCTCCCTGATGGCTGCAGGCCTGATCGCTAAAAGGAAGCAGCTGGACGGGAAGAAGCTGCTCAGGGCCGCGGGGGGGATTTCCTCAGAATATATTTTTCCTGACCGGATGCGCTGGCATAGGGCTTATGTGCCTTCTGGCGGCAAGGATGGATCACTCAAAAGCCCGCAGCAACTGGATAGAGCAGCTTGTCAATACGACGGCGCAGGGAGCTTTTCTGGCAGGAATCCTCCGGACGATAAGGGGAGGAGAGAAGGCCGTGAAATAGCCTGATCGCGCCGCATGTATACCTTGAAAGAATAGAAGCTATCGTGTATAATTATAGCAAGGGAAGAATTTCCAGTTGGTTGAGGCAGGAGCCTTGGTAAGGCTTCTGCCCTTTTTCTTGCTGGAGAATCTGTATATTTTCAGTGGGGAGTATAGAGAGGATGACTAAGAAAAGCAAATTTACAAGCAAGCTGGGTTTTGTTATGGCTGCAGCCGGTTCCGCAGTGGGACTGGGGAATCTTTGGAGATTTCCATATCTGGCCGCCAGGCACGGAGGAGGAACCTTCCTTTTTATCTATGTGATCCTGGCTGTTACATTCGGATTTACATTGATGGTGACAGAGATCGCGATCGGCAGGAAGACGGAGAGAAGTGTTCTTACGGCCTATGGCGCGCTGAATCCCAGTTTTAAGTTTCTGGGGCCCCTGGGCGCTCTGATCCCTATGATCATCACGCCCTATTACTGCGTGATCGGCGGATGGATCACAAAATATATGTGTACCTATGTGAGCGGACATGGGCTGGAAGCCGTAAGTGACGATTACTTTACTCAGTTCATCACCGGCTGGAAGGAGCCCCTGATCTTTCTGATCATCTATGTGGGTGTCAACGCGGTTATCGTTTCCGCCGGCGTGCAGAAGGGAATAGAGAAGTTCAGCAAGATCCTGATGCCGATCCTGATCGTTCTGTCCGTGATCATCGCTGTCGTGGGTCTGACGTCCAAGGGCAGCATGAGCGGTCTGATCTATTACCTAAAGCCGGCTCTTCACGGGGATACTGCGGCCATGAAAGCGACGAACCTGGTACAGGCAATCATAGCGGCGGCAGGCCAGCTCTTTTATTCCCTGTCCATAGCCATGGGTATTCTGATCACATACGGGGCCTATATGGATCATAAAGAGCCGATCGAGAAGAGTGTGCGTAATATAGAGGTAATAGATACGCTCATCGCCTTCATCGCAGGCCTCATCGTAGTGCCTTCTGTTTTTGTATTTGCCGGAGGAGCTAAGGCAGCGTCGACATCCGGCCCCAGCCTTATGTTCGTCATGCTGCCCAAGGTCTTCAACACCATGCATTTTGGCAGCCTGATCGGAGCCGCCTTTTTTGCCCTTGTCTTTCTGGCTGCTCTGACATCATCCATGTCTCTCATGGAGACAATCGTTGCCGTCGTAGAGGAAGTGACGCCGCTGAGAAGACCGGTATCCAGTCTTGTCTCAGCAGCCGGCATTTTCCTGGTAGGAATCCCTTCCATGCTGGGCTACGGGGTATGGGGAGACGTGAAGATCTTCGGCATGCAGTTCCTGGATTTCTTTGATTTCATCAGCAACACGATCATGATGCCGATCCTGGCATTCTTGACCTGTGTCCTGATCGGTTATGTCACAGGACCCAAGATCATAAAGGAAGAGATCGAGCGCTCAGAGACAACATTTAAGAGTGAAAAGATGTACAATGTCATGGTCCGCTTCGTGGCTCCCGTTTTCCTGCTGGCTATACTGGGAACGTCCATCATCGGTCTCTTCCAGGGTTGATATTCGGGAGTTTGACGGTGGATATCATAAAGTGTTTTTTGTTCATGGAGCATATTCCATATTTCTGTGCGTATGCTATAATAAGCAGGAAAAAGTTCGCATGAAAAGGAGCATGTTATGAAAATGAAAAAGATTTTATGCATGATACTTGCAGTTGTCTGTATGACTGCTCTTCTTGCCTCCTGCGGCTCATCAGCGCAGAGCACGCCTCAGACAGAATCTGAGACGAGTGCCGAGACTGCAGGGACTTCAGAAGGAGAGCCTGGGACTGTTGTTGCCCTGTCAAAGTCTATAGGAGATCTCTGGCTTTTGGCCGGCGGAAAGCTTGCCGGCATCACGGATGACGGCCTTGATCTTGAGGGGATAGGGGATGCAGTGTCCATCGGATCCCTGGTCAAGCCTTCCCTTGAGTCCATCACAGCTCTCAAGCCGGATCTTGTTATGATGACCCAGGATATCCCTACGCATAAGAGCGTGAAGGAAGCCCTGCAGGCGCAGAAAGTGAACTGCATGGTTGTGGATATCAATGGTTTTGACGATTATGACAAGACCATGAAGGAACTGACCGGCATGACAGGCCGCGAGGACCTTTACAAGAAGAATGTAACGGATGTCAAGGAGAATATAGATAAGATCATATCCGACAACAGCTCCCTGCCTGCCAAGGGAAAGACATACCTGGCTCTGCAGGTTTCAGCGACAAAGAATAAGATCTACAAGGATGATTATTTCGGCTGTGAGATATTCAACAATCTGGGGATGAAGAATATCGCCCAGGATGATTCTTCTCTGGATGACCTTTCCATAGAGGCCATTGTGTCAGCGGACCCGGATTACATCTTTGTCATCCCCAAGGGTGATGTAAAAGAGGCCGAGGAGGCCTATAAGAAGGCTTTTTCATCCAACTCCCTCTGGGCTTCTCTCAAGGCATCAAAGGAAGACCATATCTATACCATGGATAAGGAGTTTTTCAGCTATAAGCCCAATGCCCGCTGGGCGGACGCTTATCAGTATGTTGTTGATCTTGTAAAATAGTTCGGCAGGAAACAAGATGAGGAAGATAAAAGGACAAAACATGAAAGGATGGTATGCGGCAGGAGGCCTTCTTCTGCTGCTTGCCATCTTTTTTTCTCTTATGCTGGGAAGCAGGGACGTAACAAGCGGCCGGCTTTTTGCGGCTCTTATAAATGGCCCCGGAGCACCGGATCAGACAGCCCGCATCATCCTGATGAATGTGCGCCTGCCCCGGACCCTGGGGGCTGTCCTGTGCGGCATGGGCCTTGCCTGCGCGGGACTCTTGCTTCAGTCCGCCCTCAACAATGTCCTGGCGGCACCCGGCATCATCGGGATAAATGCTGGCGCAGGCCTGGCAGTGCTTGCCGCGTCCATTGCTTTTCCGGGATTTGTATTTGCCAGAAGCGCAGCAGCATTTGCGGGAAGCCTGCTGGCCGCAGGCCTGGTCTGCCTGATAGCGAACAAGGCCGGCATCTCGAAGACGTCCCTCATACTGGCCGGGGTAGCTGTCTCCAGTCTGATGAACGGTTTTATCAACGGGATCATCACCTGGAGACCGGAACTGGTCTCGGATAAAACGGCATTTTCCCTGGGAGGTCTCTCCCTGGTTTCCCTGTCAGCCCTGAAATTTTCTATCCCCTTTTTTGCCGGGGGAATCTTGATCGCTCTTATCATATCGGGCGGCATAGATCTCTTTGCCCTGGGAGACGAGGCGGCTGCGGGAATTGGTCTGAATGTAATGGCCTGCAGGAATCTGGCCGTATTCGCCGCCACCATCCTGGCGGGGGCGGCTGTCAGTCTCTGCGGGCTCTTAAGTTTTGTAGGCCTGATCATCCCCAACCTGATAAGGCTTTTGCCGGCTGAGCATTTCCGGAGCCGGCTCGTCCTCTGTATGCTCTACGGTTCATCATTTCTGGTCTTCTGCGATATCATAGCCAGGACGCTCTTTTACCCCTACGAGCTGCCTGCCGGGCTGCTTTTGTCTGTGCTGGGCTCGCCATTTTTCATCTGGATCCTGATTCGCAGGAGGAGGAGGCTGTCGGTTTGATCACATTAAAAGATTTTTCTGCGGGATACTACGGGCGGCGGACCGTCAGCATAGAGGACCTGTCATTCCCTGACGGATCTATCACCTGCATTCTGGGGGAAAATGGCAGCGGCAAGTCAACGCTGTTAAAGTCTCTGGTCGGCATCATCCCCTACCTGGGTTCTGCCCGGGCGGATGGAAAGGAGATCTCATCCATGAGTTCAAGGGCCAGGGCACAGGTCATAGGCTTTATGCCGCAGAATCTCATGGCATCCGACATGCTGGTGTGCACTCTGATGGAACATGGCCGTTTTTCCCGGCTGGGACTTTCAAAGGTCCTGGGCCAGAAAGACAGGGAGGCGGTGGAGCGGGCCCTCTCCCTGACCGGGATGGAAGAACTGGCGGAGAGGAAAGTAAGGACTCTGTCAGGAGGGGAGCGGCAGAGGGCCTATCTTGCCATGGTCATGGCCCAGGATCCGCAGACACTTCTCCTGGATGAACCCATGGCTTCCATGGATATCGGCCATCAGCTCCTTATCCTTGATATTCTCAAGGCCCTGAAGAAGGATGGCCATTCCCTGGTGATCACATCCCATGATCTGCCCCAGGCCTTTACCATAGCTGATCAGATCTGCCTGATCCGCGAGGGCTCTCTCCTTGCCGCGGCGGCCCCGCAGACCCTGCTGCAGGAGCCGGACCTGCTCCGCTCCTGTATGGGCGCAGGTCTGGTGCCCCTTGACGTGCCCGGGGCGGTGTATCCCTACACGATCATAAAATAACAGAAAAATTTTTTTCATGTTGCAAAAACAACAGTTCTATTTCTGATTTGATGCTATAATTCTACTATAGGTATATTCTGTGCTTTTCAGCTCACATTACAGGAGGTTGCACATGGGCTATTTATTGAATGCTGAAGGATTTGACAGCACGATAAGGGAGCTGTCTAAGAAGTACAGACTTTACGCCCCGGTCCTGAAAAAAGGAGAGGGCCGTTTTCTGGATACCGATGTCGTACGGTACGATTTTGTGACAGAGGCATCCCAGATCGAGCTGGACGCGAAGTCTGATTACGCTTTCAAGGAATTTCTCACACCACTTTCTGAAACTCTCTTTTATTTCACAGAGAATCAGGTAAGGGAGGCAGATCTGGATCCTAAGCCGGTCATCATTTTCCTGCGTTCCTGTGACATCCATGCGGCGAAGCGCATGGATCAGATGTATCTGGCCAATGGCAGCGCCAAGGATCCTTTTTATCAGCGCCGCCGCGACCTGGTTCACTTTGCCCTCATCGGCTGTGACCATTCCTATCCCAACTGCTTCTGTGCATCCATGGGATCGAACGTCACTCAGGACGGCTATCTCTTTTCTATTGAGAGAGCAGGGGAAGGATACCAGAGTGATGTAAAGGACGATGGGCTTCAGGAGCTTTTCGCGGCGAATGCCGTCAGCCAGAAGGATGTCGTACCTGCTCACGTCAGTGAGAATGATGTGAAGGTTACCGTTCCGGAGACGATCCCTCTTGCAGAGATTATAAAAAATTCTCTCTGGGATGAGTATGACAGCCGCTGCATCGCCTGCGGCCGCTGTAATTTCGCCTGTCCGACCTGTACCTGCTTCACGATGCAGGATATCTACTATACAGATAACGGGAAAGTGGGCGAGAGAAGAAGGGTTGGCGCTTCCTGCATGGTAGACGGATACTCTACCGTTGCCGGCGGCGGTCAGTACCGCAGAAAGCACGGAGAGAGGATGCGTTTTAAGGCTCTCCACAAAATCTATGATTTCAGAAAAAGGTTCGGATACGATATGTGCGTAGGCTGCGGCCGCTGCGATGATATCTGTCCGGAGTATATTTCTTTTTCCAACATTATTAACAAGGTCAATACCGCGGCAGGCCAGATCCTGAGCGCTGAAAAGGAGGCGGAGTAACCATGATGGCTGAGAATCCCTATCTTCCTTTTTCATCAGAGATATTAGATGTGATAAAGCATACGGGAAAGGAATACACATTCCGCATGCATTTTACCGGAGATGTAAAGCCGGGTCAGTTCTTTGAGGTTTCCGTTCCCAAGTTCGGCGAGGCTCCCATCTCTGTGTCCGGTATCGGTGAAGACTTTGTTGACCTCACCATCCGCCGCGTCGGCCGTGTTACAAATGAAGTCTTTGAGCACTATAAGGGACAGAGCCTGCTCATGCGCGGACCCTACGGGAATGGTTTTGATGTAGACCTTTACCGCGAGGGCGAGACAGTTGTTGTTGCCGGCGGAACGGGCGTATCCCCGGTCAGAGGCGTGATAAATGCCCTCTCCCAGATGCCCAATGCCTCCGACAAGTACGTGATCGTAGGCTTCCGTTCACCGGATGATCTCCTTTTCAGGGATGACCTGGCGCGCTGGGACGGGCTGCTTAATCTGATCCAGACAGTCGACAGCGGTCCCGAAGGCTACACGGGCAGGGTCGGCCTTGTCACAAAATTTATCGCAGACCTTCCTCTTAAGGATCCCGCTGCTGCCAAGGCTGTCGTCGTAGGTCCTCCCCCCATGATGAAGTTTACGATCATCGAGCTTCAGAAGAAGGGCTTTAAGGATGAGAATATCACGGTCTCCTATGAGAGAAAGATGTGCTGCGGCCTCGGAAAGTGCGGCCACTGCCGTGTCAACGATACATACATCTGCCTGGACGGGCCTGTTTTCAACTATACCGAAGGCAGATTGCTGATGGATTGATCCGGGAGGAAATGAGATGGAATTTGAATTAAATACGAACGTCAGGAATCAGGACATCAATATCAACAAGATAAAGAAGAACGCCTTCCGCTATTCCAAGGTGCGCGGCGAGACGGCTTCCCGTATCCGTATCCCGGGCGGCGTCATCGACGCGGCTTCTCTTGGCAAGGTAGTTGAGATCGCGCAGAAGTACGGAAAAGGCGTGATAGATATCACAAACCGCCAGGGTATTGAGATCCCCGGCATCCCTATGGAAGACATTGACAAGGTAAATCAGGAAGTCCAGTCTATCATTGACGCCCTGGATATCAACCAGGAAGAGAAGGGTGCCGGCTATCCTTCGTCCGGAACCCGTAATGTCGAGGCCTGCCCGGGAGCCAGACTCTGCCCCTTCGGCTGCTACGACACAACAGATCTGGCCAGAAAGATGGAGAAGAATATCTTCCCCTCTGACCGGCATGTGAAGATCGCCTTTACCGGCTGTTCCAATGACTGCGCCAAGGTCCGCATGGCAGATTTCGGCATCATCGGCATGACGGAGCCCCAGTATGACCCCCAGCGCTGTATATCCTGCGGCCAGTGTGTAGACTACTGTGCCCGCAGAAGCGTCAGTGCCCTCAAGCTTGTCAATTTCAAGGTAGTCCGCGATGAGACCCGCTGCGTTGGCTGCGGCGTCTGCGTCCACTACTGCCCGACCAGGGCCTGGACAAGGTCGAAGGAACACTATTTCCGGATCGTTCTCATGGGCAGGACAGGCAAGAAGAACCCCCGCCTGGCAGAAGATTTTGTCCGCTGGGCAGACGAGGAATCTGTTCTCAAGATGGTGAAGAATGTATATGCCTACATAGAGGAGTACATCGATCCCAATGCAGTAGAGCATAAGGAACACATCGGCTACATGGTAGACCGGACCGGTTTCCAGGAGCTTTTCAAGTGGATCATGAAGGATGTTCATCTTCCCGAGAAGGCGGAAGTCGCAACCAGCATCAACTGGGGCGGCCATCACTACGACAGGACAAATGATATCAAATAATGACAATGGTTACGGCACTGCAGCCCCCTGGGCTGTGGTGCTTTTTTAGAATAGGAAATTTCTCCGATTTTGGTACTGTTCTCCTCGGGCAAACTATAAAAAATATTGACGCGGCAGCCCTGCCTGTCATAAAATAAGGTCTGTACAGCTTAAAAGAAATGAGGAAAATATCAGACATTTATGGATGACAAGGACAGGGAGCTGATCACAGGGCTCCGGCACCAGCTTCATATGGATCCGGAGCTTTCCATGCGGGAAACGCATACCAAGGAGAGATTAGAGAATTTTATTCAGACACATACGGATCTCGTCGTACAGGACAGGGGATCCTGGTTTTATGCCGTGAAAGATTTCGGGCACCGCGGTTTGAGGATCGCCTTTCGCGCCGATATGGACGCCCTTCCTATAGAGGAGAGCGCCGAGAGCATGGGCGGGCTGCCCTACGCGTCCAGAAACCGCGGGGTTTCCCACAAGTGCGGGCACGATGGCCACAGCGCAGCCCTTTGCGGCTTTGCCCTTCAGCTTGATCGGCTGCGGATGTCCGGCGCAGGGAAGGTTTATCTCATATTCCAGCCCGGCGAGGAGACCGGTCAGGGAGGCAGGATCTGCTCAGGACTGATAGACGAGGAGAGAATAGACCAGGTCTACGCCTTTCACAATATGGGCGGATATCCCCAGGGAAGCCTTGTCGTAAGAGATGGTCTCAGCCAGCCTGCTTCCATGGGGCTGACCCTGCATTTTCAGGGGAAGGAAAGCCACGCAAGCTATCCTGAGCAGGGAAGGAATCCGGCACAGGTCATCGCGCAGCTTGTCATGTATGCCGGTCAGCTGGCGGCGCAGCCGCACAGGGATATGGTCTTGTGTACGGTTACAGGCATGAGGTGCGGGGAAGGCGATTTCGGGATCTCTCCGGGGGAGGGGAGCCTGATGCTGACCCTGCGCGCGGCCAGGGAAGAGGAAATGAGCCGGATGAAAGAGGCAGTCTGCAGGAAGGCGGAAGATCTGTCCGCCCGGGAAGGGCTAAAAGTCAGCATGGAAGCTTCTGATGTATTTCCCCAGACAAGGAATGACGATGCCTGCCTGCAGCTTGTCTGCCGGGCAGCAAAAAGGCAGGGGCGGCCGGTTATCCACATGAAGGAAATGTGGAGAGCCTCGGAAGACTTCGGATATTACACCGGGGAATGCCCCGGCGCTATCTTTTACCTGGGAAACGGGGAAGATTATCCGGCTCTGCACACGGCGGCCTACGATTTTAACGACGCGAATCTTGAAGCGGCAGCGGATCTGTTCATGGGTATCCTGGAGGAAGCTGCAGGCAGTTCACTGAGAAAGGATGAGGGTAGGAGAGAACATGGATAAGGTAAAAGCTTTTCTAAAGAGGAAGGATATAGAGATTTCATTAAAACGGTACGGGATCGACGCTTTGGGCGCCATGGCACAGGGCCTTTTCTGCTCCCTCCTGATCGGGACGATCATAGATACATTTGCCTCCCAGCTGGGTATCACAGTCCTGACAAATGCCGCTGTTGTGATCGGCGAGAAGACATATTCCGTGGGCGGTCTGGCCATGGCCATGAGCGGTCCGGCTATGGCCGTGGCCATCGGCCGGGCCTTGAATTGTCCGCCCCTTGTCCTCTTCTCCCTGATCACGGTAGGATTCGCGTCCAATACCCTGGGCGGGGCAGGCGGCCCTCTTGCCGTTCTTTTTGTAGCCATCGTCACATCAGAGATCGGCAAAGCGGTATCGAAGGAGACGAAGATCGATATCCTGGTCACTCCCCTTGTGACGATCCTGGCCGGAACCGGGCTCAGCTACTGGTGGGCTCCGCCTCTGGGCAAGGCAGCCAGTTCTGTGGGAAAGGCCATCATGTGGGCCACAGACCTGCAGCCCTTCTGGATGGGGATCATCGTCTCGGTCATTGTCGGCATAGCTTTGACCCTGCCGATCAGCAGTGCCGCCATCTGCGCGGCTCTCAGCCTGACAGGATTGGCCGGAGGTGCAGCCGTAGCCGGCTGCTGCGCCCAGATGGTCGGATTTGCCATCCTTTCCTTCCGCGAGAATAAGTGGGGCGGCCTTGTGGCTCAGGGCCTGGGTACATCCATGCTGCAGATGGGCAATATTGTCCGCAACCCCCGCATCTGGCTGCCTCCCACTCTGGCCTCAGCTATAACCGGTCCCCTGGCCACCTGCCTTTTCCATCTGCAGATGAACGGGACTCCTATTGCCTCAGGTATGGGAACATGCGGCCTCGTCGGGCAGATCGGAGTCTATACCGGCTGGATCAGCGATATCGCGGCGGGGAGCAAGGCCGCCATCACAGGCATGGACTGGGCAGGGATGATCCTGATCTGTTTTATCCTTCCCGGCATCTTAAGCTGGCTCTTTGGTCTCTTCTTTAGAAAGATCGGCTGGATAAAGGAAAACGATCTGAAGCTCGACCTGTAAAAAAAGCGGCTGACAGTCTCATATTCCTCCGAAAATGGAGAAAGAAGAGGCTGCCGGCCGCTTTTTTAGGTGGTCGGTAGTTATCTATTCTTCATAGTCCTCATCATAATCTGTGCCGGCTGAGTTTGTATCCAGTTCCTTGCGGTCCAGATCCTCGTGGATCTCGTTCATAAAATTGTGCCAGATCTTGCCCGGATATGTACTTCCGTGCAGACCCTCGATTTCCTCGGGCTGATCGCAGCCGACCCAGACGCCTGTCGTGTAATAGGATGTGTAGCCTATGAACCAGCCGTCCTTGGAGTCATCCGTTGTACCGGTCTTGCCGGCAGACGGCATATTTCTTAATGCGAGTCCGTATCCGGTGCCGTTATAATTGTTGATAACACCCTTCAGCACGTCTGTCATCGTGTCTGCCGCGTCTGCCTGGTAGACCCTGGTCTCTTCCTCATCCGCCTGATAGACCGTGTTGCCCAGATAGTCGACGATCCTCGTGATGCAGGTGGGCTCGCGGTAAATCCCATGATTCTCCAGGGTGGCAAAGCCCGATGTCATTTCCACGGGGGTAACGCCATATGTAAAGCCGCCGATGGATGTAGCCAGCGTATCGTCGGCGTCCACGATCTGTGAAAAATGCATCTTCTTTAAGTAGGAGAGTCCTGTCGCAGGCCCCAGCTCATCGTAGAGCTTCCAGGCAACTGTGTTCAGGGACATCTCCACCGCTCTGCGGATAGATACATTTCCATAATAACGGTTTGTCGCGTTCTTGGGCCCGTCCTCTATCTCCTCGTCCCTGATGTAGGATGAGGGAGTGTACTTCCCCTCCTCAAATATGGGGGTATAGACGTTGAGCGGTTTTATGGAACTTCCGGGCTGGCGGTAGCTCTGATAAGCCCTGTTGAAGGTATAGCCCGTAAAATTGGGGTTCGTCCTTCCGCCGACGGCAGCGGTCACAAAGCCCGTAGAGTTGTCTATGCATACGCCGGCTCCCTGCAGCTTGTAATCCCCCTGGGAATCCATACCCAGAAATGTGGCAAGTTCCATGTCGATCTCATACTGAAGCTTGTTCTGGATATCCATATCTATGGAAGTGTAAAGCTTATATTTGCCGGAGTATATCTTTGTCTGGCAGGCCTGGTAGGCTTCGTCGTATTTCTTCTGGTATTCCTTTCTCGCCGTGTCCGATGAGAAGTCATATTTGAACTCAAATCCCTCCTTCTCCATGAGGGCAAGGGCGGCGCAGTGGTAGGCAAATGTATCAACATAATTGTGCTTGCCCGCGGAATCGCTGGTCATGTTATGTCTCTTCAGCGTGATATCCTCGGTGGCTGCCTTCATATATTCATCCTGAGAGATAAACTTCTTCTTAAGCATGTTCTTGAGAATGAGATTTCTTCTCTCCAGGGTGTGGCTGATATTCGTGACCGGGTCATAGTAGGTCGGGCTGTTGGGAATGGCGCAGAGAAATGCGATCTGAGACAGGTCCAGATCGTCCAGATCACAGCTGAAGTAGCCCTTGCAGGCTGCCTTTACCCCATAGAGCCCGTTGTTGAAGTAGATATTGTTCAGATAGAACTCCATGATCTCGTCCTTGGAGTACTTCTTCTCCAGATCATGGGCAATAAAGGCCTCCTCTATCTTCCGGTCGAGGGTCTGGCTGCTGTTGAGGAAAATATTCTTGGCCAGCTGCATGGTGATCGTGCTGCCGCCCTGGGTGATCTTTCCATTCTTTGTAACATAGGCTATGGCCGCCCGCAGGATGGCTCCGTAGTCGACACCGTGGTGCTTGTAGAAATTGCTGTCCTCTGTGCTCACCATGGCCTTGGTAAATTCTTCCGGGATGCTGTCATAGGAGATGTAGGTCGCGATCTTGTCTGAGGCGATGTCTGATATGATCTTGCCCTTGCTGTCGTATATCCCGCCTGTCTGGGAGGGCACGAATGTGTCTTTGCTGGACTCGTTGACCAGCGTCTGCGCCTGCGCGCGGAACTTCATGACCTTCTGGAGATATCCGCTGGCGGCGAAGGCGCCGACGCAGATGAGCAGAATGAGCGGTATGATGAATACGATGATGGGGATGGCAAGTCCCTTTTTCTTCTTTTTCCTGTGCCTTTTATCAGCCATATATCAACTCTCCGTAAAATGAAAATGATCATACAGTTAATATTATCCATCTATTCTATTACAAACCCGGAAATTTGGCAACTGTTAGACCATTTTCAGCACAAGGATCATGGAAAATAGAGCTTGTAGTTTCCTTGACTAAATGCTATAATATTTTCAGTTTTTTAGTTTCATAAGGAGGACAGCTATGAAATATGTATGTGGAATGTGCGGCTATATCTATGATCCTGCAGTAGGCGACGCTGATGGCGGCATCGCACCCGGTGTAGAATTTGCAGATCTTCCTGAAGATTGGGTCTGCCCTTTATGCGGAGCAGATAAGAGCGAGTTCAAGCCTGAGTAATTTCAGACAGGATCCGGCTGAAAGTTAATAACGAAAAAAGCAGAAGGAGCAGGTCTATTGCCTGCTCCTCTTGCTGTCTTGAATTCATTTCGGGCATATGATAGAATGATTTCGATTTGTTGTATATTATTCCGGCCTTGCCGGTTTTGTGAATGAGGTAGGATATCTTGATTTTCAGCAGAAAGAGCAAAGAATCCAAACAGAGGAATCTGAATATCATAATCGTCGGATGCGGAAGAGTCGGGACTGTGCTGACTGAGCAGCTCTACGCGGAGGGCCATGATGTAACGGTCATAGATTCGGATCCGGCCAGGATGCAGCAGGTGACAGACCTGTATGATGTCATGGGGATCGTGGGGAACGGTGCGAGCTATAAGGTGCTCGAGGAAGCCGGCGTCGAGGAGGCAGACCTGATCATAGCTGTGACGGATCTGGACGAGCTGAATCTTCTGTGCTGCACGATCGCCAGGCGGTCAAGCCGCTGTGCCGCTATCGCCAGGGTAAGGACTCCCGAGTACAGCGCCGAGGTGGCCTATCTCAAGGATAAACTGCAGCTTGCCATGGTCATAAACCCGGAATACGAGGCAGCGAAGGAGATCGCCAGGATGCTCAGCCTTCCGGCGGCACTGGAAGTGAATTCTTTTGCCCACGCAAGCGCGGAGATCATCCGTTTCAAGATAGCAGAGGGGAATATTCTCGACGGAATGAGCCTCATAGACATGGGACGAAAGATAGAGAGCGACATGCTGATCTGCGTAGTCGAGAGGGACAGTGAACTTGTCATCCCTGACGGCAGCTTCGTGCTGCGGTCCGGAGATATCGTCTCCTTTGTCTCCACCATGAAGGCGGCCAGGCGCTTTTTCATGAGGATAGGATCCAAGCAGTTTAATATAAGGAAGACTATGATCATAGGCGGCGGCAAGGCAGCCTACTATCTGGGCAGGCGCCTGATAGAGAACGGCATAGGCGTCAAGATCATTGAGAAGGATAAGGCGCGCTGCGAGCACCTGAGCGATATTCTTCCGGAAGCCTCCATTATCTGCGGGGACGGAACAGATGAGGACCTGCTGGAAGAAGAAGGCATAGACAGTGTGGATGCCTTCATTCCTCTCACAGGCCTCGATGAGGAGAACGTCCTGCTTACCCTTCATGCTGCAGATGTATCATCCGCCAAGGTCATCACAAAGATAAAGAGGAACACATTCCGCAACGTAATAAATAAGCTTGATCTGGGAAGTGTGATCTACCCCCAGTACATAACGGCGGAGGTCATCACAGCCTATGTCAGAGGGCTCTCGCAGACAAAGGGGAATGACAATATAGAGACCCTTTACCATCTCTTTAATTCCCGCGTGGAGGCGGCGGAATTCAGTGTAAGCGCGGAGTCCAATATCTGCGGCGTAAAGCTGCAGGATTTTCATCTAAAGAAGAATCTGCTTGTCGCCGCTATCATCCGCAGGGGCAATGTCATCATACCCGGCGGCAGCGATACGATAGAAGTCGGCGACAATGTTATCATCGTAACCACAAATCTGGCGCTGAAGAGTCTGGAAGACATTCTTCAGTGATCGGGGGATGACATCTGGATATGAATTGGGAAATCATTGTTTTTGTCCTTGGGAATATATTAAAGATCACAGGCGGACTCATGGCCGTTCCCTGTCTTGTCGCTTTAGCATATCATGAGCCCCAGGGCTGGTACTTTTTCTGGACAGCTGTCATCTCGGCGGCAGCGGGATTCGTCATCGCGCGCAGAGAGATGTCCAACAAAACATATCATCTCAAGGAAGGCTGCGCGGCAACGGCCCTGTCCTGGCTGCTCATCAGTGCGGTCAGCGCCCTGCCTATGCACCTGTGCGGAGCCATCCCCACTTATACAGACGCGCTTTTTGAGATGATATCGGGCTACACGACAACGGGATCGAGCATCCTGACAGACGTTGAGTCTTTGCCGCAGTGCGCGCTCTTCGCGCGGTCGTTCAGTCACTGGATCGGCGGAATGGGCGTTTTGGTCTTTATGCTGGCTATCGTCCCCTCTTCCGGCGGATCAAAAATGAACATCATGAAGGCGGAGAGCCCCGGCCCTGTCGTGGGCAAGCTTGTTCCCAAGGTAAAGGAGACGGCCCGCATCCTTTATATCATCTATATCATCATGACGGTCATTCAGTTCATCTTCCTGCTCGCCGGAAGGCTGCCGTTTCTGGAAGCCCTGGAGATCACATTCGGAACGGCGGGAACCGGCGGTTTCGGCGTAAAAAACAGCAGCTGCGGTGATTATTCTCCCTATGTCCAGTGGGTCGTCGCCATTTTCATGATGCTCTTCGGCGTAAATTTCAACGCCTATTACCTCATACTCACGGGCAAGCTGAAGGAAGCCCTGAAGATGGAGGAGGTAAGGGGGTATTTTATCATGATAGGCGCCGCCTGTGCTCTCATCATGATAAATATGGCGGGGACGGCGGATTCTGCCGCCGATTTTGTCAGGAACACATTTTTCCAGGTGTCATCCCTTGAGACATCGACAGGCTATGCCACGGTGGACTTTGATCTCTGGCCGGACTTTTCAAAGGCTGTCCTCATATTCGTCATGTTCATTGGTGCCTGCGCCGGCAGCACGGGCGGCGGCATAAAGGTCTCAAGACTTATCATACTCATAAAGAGCATGCTGCGGGAGATAGGCTATTATCTTCATCCCAAGAGCGTGCGCAGCATAAAATCCGACGGCAAGACAGTGGACGAAGCCACGGTCTCTTCCATAAATGCCTATCTGGTGACATTTCTCAGTATATTCTGCGTGTCCATGTTTCTTGTCTCACTGGAAGGCAGAGATCTGATGACGAATTTTTCCGCGGTCCTTACCGCCTTCAACAATATGGGGCCGGGATTCGCGGATGTCGGACCCACAAAGAATTTTTCCCAGATGAGCGTACTCTCAAAATATGTGCTCATGTTTGACATGCTGGCAGGAAGACTGGAGATCTATCCTATGCTGATGATATTTCATCCTGTTCTCTGGAAGGAGACATTTGAAAAGCGCGGCATGAGAAAAAGACATTCCAGATGATTTTTTATAGCGGAGGAAATAAAAATGAAGATTCTCGTTACAGGCGGAACTGGTTATATCGGTTCCCACACTTGCGTTGAGCTGCTTGAGAGCGGGGCAGATGTCGTGATATTCGACAATCTGTACAATTCCAAGGCAGATGCCGTAGACCGGATAGAGAAGATCACCGGCAGGCGGCCCGTCTTCTACAAGGCAGATATGCGCGACAAGGAGCAGCTGCGCCCCATTTTTGAGGAGCACAAATTCGACGCCGTCATCCATTTTGCGGGTCTCAAGGCTGTCGGGGAGTCTGTGGAAAAGCCCCTGCTCTACTATGACAACAACATAAGAGGCACGTTCAATCTGTGCCAGCTCATGGAAGAGTACGGCTGCAAGCGGATGATATTCAGCTCATCCGCCACGGTTTACGGAGCGCCCAAGTCTGTGCCCATCAGGGAGGATTTCCCTTTGCACACAACAAATCCTTACGGGACGACAAAGCTTATGATTGAGAGGATCCTTACGGATCTTTGCGTCCCCGACCCCGACTGGTCTGTTGTCCTGCTCAGGTATTTCAATCCCATCGGTGCCCATGAGAGCGGACTTTTAGGGGAGAGCCCCAACGGCATCCCCAACAATCTCATGCCCTATATCACCCAGGTGGCAGCCGGCATTCTGCCGCGCCTCAATGTCTTTGGTGATGACTACGATACACCGGACGGCACGGGCGTCAGGGATTATATCCACGTGGAAGATCTTGCCAGGGGCCATGTGAACGCTGTGGACAAGGTCGTTTCATCAAAGGGCGTTAATATCTACAACCTGGGGACCGGCAAGGGATACAGCGTGCTGGATATCGTAAAAGCATTTGAGGCCGCAAACGGCATAAAGATCCCCTACGTCATCGCTCCCAGAAGGGCAGGAGATATCGCCCAGTGCTACGCGGATCCGACAAAGGCCAGGGAGGAGCTGGGCTGGACGGCAAAGTATGATCTGGAACGCATGTGCAGGGATTCCTGGAGGTTCACCCAGATGGATCTTGGCAGGGACACGGAAGGGAAATAAGGCCGGAAAGCCTGTAAAATCGCCCCTTGCGGCAGGGCTTTTTTATTGACACTTACTTTTCAGATTGTTATACTTACGGTGTAGTAATTTTCGGTAGGCGCATATGCGCGAGGAGGAATCATATTATGAAAATGAAGAAGATTGTAGCATTAGCTGCTTCTGCAGTGATGGCTCTGTCGCTCGCAGCCTGCGGCGGCTCTTCATCAACAGGTACAGCAGAGTCAAAGGCTGAGACGGCAGCAGAATCTGCCGGAACAGCAGCCGAGACAACAGGGACAAAGGTTGATAAGTCCAAGTTAAAAGTAGGATTCATCTTCCTTCACGATGAGAATTCAACTTACGACCTCAACTTCATCAACGCTGCCAAGACAGCAGCAAAGGATCTCGGCCTTTCCGATGATCAGATCGTTTTGAAGACAAACGTTCCGGAAGGTCAGGAGTGCTATGATACAGCAGCAGATCTGGCAGATGAGGGCTGCAACATCGTATTTGCCGACAGCTTCGGCCATGAGGATTACATGATCCAGGCAGCTAAGGAATTCCCTAATGTTCAGTTCTGCCACGCTACAGGAACAAAGGCTCACACAGAAGGTCTTGACAATTATCACAACGCGTTCGCTTCTATCTATGAGGGCCGTTATCTTGCCGGCGTCGCTGCAGGCGAGAAGCTCAACTCCATGATAAAGGAAGGCAAGATAAAAGAGGATGAGGCTAAGATCGGTTATGTAGGCGCATTCACATACGCTGAGGTTATCTCCGGCTACACATCCTTCTTCCTGGGCGCACGTTCTATCTGCCCGAGCGCAACAATGGAAGTTACGTTCACAGGTTCCTGGTATGATGAGACAGCAGAGAAGGAAGCTGCCAACAAGCTCATCTCTGACAAGTGCGTACTCATCAGCCAGCACGCAGACTCCATGGGTGCTCCCACAGCCTGCGAGACAGCAGGAGTTCCCGATGTTTCCTATAACGGAAGCACGGTAGATGCCTGCCCTAACACTTACATCATCTCTTCCCGTATTGACTGGGCTCCTTACTATGAGTACGCGATCGGCGCTGTTATTGACGGCCAGAAGATCGACGCAGACTGGGTAGGAGATCTCAAGACAAAGTCCGTACAGCTCACAGACCTCAACGACAAGGCAGCTGCAGAGGGCACACAGGATAAGATCGACGAGGCTATGAAGGGCCTTGAGGACGGAAGCATCCATGTATTTGATACCTCAACATTTACTGTAACTGTAGATGAGTCCAAGAAGCTCAACCTTAACGCAAAGGTTGACGACAAGGGACATCTGACAAGCTACATGGCTGATGTTGATACAGATGAGGCTTACAAGGGCGATACAGAGGCAGTATCCGACGGATACTTCCACGAGTCTGAATATCGTTCCGCTCCTTACTTCGACGTACAGATCGACGGCATCACTCTTCTGGATACCAATTTCGGCAGCTGATCCGGCTCTGAACGGCGGATGATCTAGACCATTATATCTAAAGTATATGCGGAAAGTCCCGCAGTGGGATTTGCCGTTTGCTGGCATATGGCAGCTTTGCGGAAGGTCGCTTTGCTGCCATATTTTCCTTTTTTGAGGGGTGAAGTTTTTTGGACAAGAATGTTGCTGCAGTCAGTATGCGCGGCGTCACAAAGACGTTCGGCGGCAATGTTATCGCGAATGACAATGTGTCTCTGGACATCTACAGGGGCGAGATAGCTGCGCTGCTCGGAGAAAACGGCAGTGGAAAGACGACGCTGATGAATATGCTGGCGGGAATCTACTATCCCGATTCCGGCAAGATCTTCATAGACGGCAGGGAGGTCGTCATCCGGTCTCCCAAGGATGCCTTTGCTCTGGGGATCGGCATGATCCATCAGCATTTTAAACTGGTAGACGTTCTCACTGCCACGGAGAACATTGTTCTGGGACTCAAGGAAGAGGGCCGGCTGGATCTTAAGGCAGCTGCCCAGAGGATCCAGGACATCTGTGAAAAATATGGCTTTGACCTGGATCCGCAGCAGAAGGTCTATGACATGTCAGTCTCCCAGAAACAGACGACAGAGATCATAAAAGTTCTCTACAGGAACGCGGATATCCTCATACTGGATGAGCCGACGGCTGTTCTGACTCCCCAGGAGACGGACAAGCTCTTCGATGTCCTGAGGAACATGAAGAAGGACGGGAAGGCTATCGTCATCATCACTCATAAGCTTCACGAAGTGAAATCCCTCTCAGACCGGGTGGTCATCTTAAGAGGAGGGAAGTTCATAGGCGACGTTCCCACAGCCGAGACGACGACCCAGCAGATGACGGATATGATGGTTGGTCATTCTGTTGCGCTCAATATAGACCGGCCGGAACCGGTGAACCCCAAAGCCAGGATTCTTGTGAAGGGTCTTACAGTTAAAAGTTCTGACGGGATCCTCAAGCTGGATGATGTCAGCTTCACAGCCAGGAGCGGCGAGATCCTGGGAGTGGCAGGTATATCCGGGTCCGGTCAGAGGGAGCTTCTGGAGGCAATCGCAGGTCTGCAGAAGGTAAAGAAGGGAAGCATAAAGTATATTGCCGATGACGGGAAGGAGAGCGAGCTTGTCGGAATGAGCCCGCTCGATATCACGAATCTGGGGGTCGCTCTTTCCTTTGTGCCTGAGGACAGGCTGGGCATGGGCCTTGTGGGGAATATGAACCTGACAGACAATATGATGCTCAGAACATTCCGCAGGGGCAAGTCTCTTTTTACAGACAGGAAGGTTCCCAGGGACATTGCCCAGGATGTCGTGGAAGAGCTCGAGGTCAATACGCCCGGTCTTGACACTCCGGTCAGAAGACTTTCCGGCGGAAATGTTCAGAAGATCCTGGTGGGAAGGGAGATCGCGTCCGCCCCTACCGTGCTGCTCACGGCCTATGCGGTCAGGGGTCTGGATATCAACTCATCCTATACGATCTATGATCTGATAAACAAGCAGAAAGAGCAGGGCGTTGCCGTTGTCTATGTCGGCGAGGATCTGGATGTGCTGCTGGAGCTGTCCGACCGCATCCTTGTCCTTTGCGGAGGCAAGGTGAGCGCCATGCTGGATGCCAGAAAGACGACGAAGAATGAGGTGGGTCTTATGATGACTTCCCTTGGAGGGCGAGAGACAGATGAATGAGAAAAAGAACAGAGAACCCTTGTTTCATATAGTCAAGAGAGGCGAGATGCCCTGGTACAAGGCATGGGGCATCCGCGCCATCGCCCTGATCGCCGCTCTGGTCATCTGCGGCATCATTACTCAGGCTGTGACGGGGGATAACCCGATCCAGGTCTACATTACCATGTTCCTGGGCAATTTCGGGACTCCCAGAAGGTTCTGGGTGCTTTTGCAGGAGATGGCTATCCTCCTTTGTGTTTCCCTTGCTATGACGCCTGCCTTTCGCATGCGTTTCTGGAATATAGGCGGCGAGGGCCAGGTCATGATCGGCTGCCTGGCGACGGCTGCCTGCATGATCTGCCTGGGCAATAAGCTGCCGGCTCCCCTTCTTGTCATCTGCATGGTGATCGCAAGCGTGGGGGCAGGAGCAGTCTGGGGCTTTATCCCTGCCTTTTTCAAGGCAAAGTGGAATACGAACGAAACACTTTTCACCCTGATGATGAATTATGTCGCAATACAGATCGTAGCATTTTTCGTAATCGTCTGGGAGTCCCCCAAGGGATCGGGAAAGATCGGCATCATAAATCAGCAGTCCATGGCCGGCTGGTTCCCCACGATCGGGAACAACAAGTATCTGCTCAATATCATCATCGTCGCCGTCATCACAGTGCTCATGTATATCTACATGAACTACAGCAAACACGGATACGAGCTGGCTGTCGTCGGCGAGAGCGAGCAGACGGCCCGCTATGTCGGGATAAACGTCAGCAGAGTCATCATGAGGACTATGCTCCTGTCGGGTGCTATCTGCGGACTTGCAGGCCTTCTGCTCGTCGCGGGCACAAATCATACCGTAACGACTACTCTGGCCGGCGGCCGCGGATTTACAGCCGTCATGGTTTGCTGGCTTGCCAAGTTTAATCCCATCGGCATGATATTCACAAGTTTTCTGCTGGAATTTCTCGGGAACGGCGCCAACCAGATCTCTACCAGGTTCGGCCTGAACCAGAGTTTTGGCGATATCATCACGGGAATCATCATATTCTTTATCATAGGAAGCGAGTTCTTCATCAACTACAGGCTCAATTTCAGGAAAAAAGCAGAGGAGGCAAAATAAGATGTTTGATCTGGTAGCATTTATCCCGCGTGCGATCATGCAGAGCATACCTCTTCTCATGGGCAGCACAGGCGAGACCCTGACAGAGAAGTCAGGAAATCTGAACCTGGGCATTCCGGGCATCATGTATGTAGGAGCCATGAGCGGAGTTATCGGGGCATTTCTCTATGAGCAGTCTGTACCGGACGGCGCCGGCCTCAACTCCTTCCTGGCCATATGCATCCCTCTGGTATTTTCCCTGATCGGCTCCCTGCTCATGGGACTTCTCTTCTGTTTCCTCACGGTAACCCTGAGGGCAAATCAGAACGTAACCGGTCTTGCCATGACAACATTCGGCGTCGGTTTCGGCAACTTTTTCGGAGGATCTCTGATAAAGCTGACAGGAAGCGACGTTCCTTCCATTGCCCTCTCGGCGACGAGCGCCTGCTTCAGCCGTCCCCTTCCTGGGGCGTCCACGACGGGAGTATTCGGCAAGCTCTTCCTGTCGTACGGATTTCTTGCCTACGCAGGCATCGTGATCGCCTTCATCTGCGCCTATGTGCTCAGGCATACGAGAGTCGGCCTTCAGCTCAGGGCAGTCGGCGAGAGCCCGGCTACGGCAGACGCTGCCGGCATAAATGTAACAAAGTATAAATATGCCGCTACCTGCATCGGAAGTATGATCGCCGGCCTGGGCGGCCTCTACTATGTCATGGATTACGCGGCCGGCGTGTGGTCAAACGATGGATTCGGAGACAGGGGCTGGCTGGCCATCGCCCTTGTTATCTTCACCGTATGGCGTCCCAACATAGGAGTTTTCGCCTCCATGCTCTTCGGAAGTCTTTATATCCTCTACCTTTTCATTCCGACAGGGACAAACCTTGCCATAAAGGAGATTTATAAGATGCTTCCTTACGTTGTCACGATCTTTGTTCTGATCATCATCAGCATGAGAAACAGGAGAGAGAGCCAGCCCCCGAAATCTCTGGGACTGCCATATTTCAGAGAAGAGCGCTAGCAAATTCTATACCCATCTTGTAACTGTTTTGAAATAATTTACTCAAACTTCCCACTTGAAAAATGCTGTAACAGCCGATGGTTTCTTGCTCAACAGGTGATTTTTTGAAACTTGACAGCATT
>OMWV01000032.1 GCA_900314845.1 uncultured Eubacteriales bacterium | reverse complement strand
TGTATAACTTTGGTCGGTTAACAACTTTATTCTATGGTAGGTACTCTTTTTTTGCAAATCCGCTATTTGTTACCTAACAGGAATGCTTCTTTTTATATCAAGTATAACAGAATTCCCTCCCTGCAGGAAAGAGAATAGCCTGTCACATCAGAGAATATCCAAAATACACGGCATATGCGATAAGCATGCTCACGCCAGTGCGCCGTATCAGCGATTTGTGCAGGAGGCATCCGGCCAGCAGCAGAGCTGCTGCGCCGGCGGCAATCAGCGTATCCGGGATAAAGGCGGGTGAGAAGGGTACCGGAATGATCGCCGCGGTAATGCCGGTTACAAAGAGAATATTGAAGATGTTGGATCCGACAATATTCCCGATCGCTATGTCCGCATTCTTCTTGCGGGCTGCCGCCACGGAGGTGACAAGCTCCGGCAGAGAGGTTCCAAAGGCAACGATCGTGAGTCCGATCAGTCTCTGGCTCACGCCCATGGCAGTCGCGATATAGGAAGCAGCATCGACAACAAAATGACTTCCTCCTATGATCATGACAAGCCCGATGACAAGCAGGATCAGAGCCTTGGGAATCGACATCCTTTTCGCAGGAACCAGTTCCGGTTCCTTTTCCTTCTCCTTTGTCAGACGGAAAAGATAGACAAGGTAAAGGATAAATGCCGCGATGAGGGCTATGGAATCCAGCCGGGAAACTGTTCCGTCCAGGCCAAGGACAAGCAGGAGGAATGACACGATGATCACAAAGGGGATCTCATATTTTACCGTCGACCTGGCTACCGCCAGAGGGGTAATAGTTGAAGCGACACCAAGGATCAGCAAAATGTTGAGGATATTGCTGCCCACAACATTCCCGATCGTGATATCCGCGTTCCCGGCAATTGCAGCCGTTATACTGACCGCCGCCTCAGGCGCGGATGTTCCCATAGCGACGATGGTAAGCCCGATCACGAGCTGGGGGATGCCAAATTTCTCCGCCAGTCCCGCGGCGCCGTCAACAAACCAGTCGGCGCCCTTTACCAGCAGAAAAAAGCCTAGTGCAAGCCAAAGAAGCTGTATCACAATATCCATACTTGTCCTCCTCCTTAAAATATGCTGTCAACCGTTAAAAAAAGAGACATTATTGTGCCATGCACAATAAAGTCTCGTTATATCTCATCACAGGACCGAATCCCGAAAGATTGTACTGACGACCCTGCAAATGCGGCCAGAGCCGCATCAACTACTCCCTTTATTACAAATATCTTACCAACATTGCCGGGGTTCGTCAATCCCCTGTCCGCGTATAAATTCAGGAACAATTCCGGGACAGGTAGGCCTTCAGATCTTCCAATTGAGCTTCCGTATCATGAAAGCCCAGCCAGTAGAGTTCCCCCAGCTTCTCCAGATCCCTCTCCAGGCGGGTTACCGTGGGCTCCACAGAAGGAGCGATCACAAAGATGCGCCCTTCCCTTTCAAGCCGAAGCAGATCCTCGCACTCCCTGTCATAGCGGGCATCCGACTCCTGCAGGGCGCGGAGAAATTCGGGATGGCGCCCATAAAGTCTGCGCTCCATCTGCTCCATCTTCGGATTCGCCTCCTTGGGGCAGCCGTTTTCACATTTGCGGTAATCCCGGGCACGGGTGCGGATGACCACGATGTTGGCAAAATCATTGTCCAGGGCCCACTGGTAAGGGATATTCACACTGCAGCCACCATCCAGATAATGCTGACCGTCTATGGCCACAGGTGCGGACAACAGAGGCATAGAGGAGGAAGCCCGGATGGCCTCAAAGATGTCCCTGGTCTTTCCCTTGGAAAAATACTCCGGCCTGCCGGTCTTAATATTCGTCGCCACGGCTACAAGATTTCTCTCCGGCCTGTAAAAGCGTTTAGCATCAAAATCCTCCACATTCGTCTTGCTGTGGAAAGCATATTCAAAGCCGAAAGGGCTGAGATTCTCAATATAAGCGCCCAACCCTACATAGCGCTGATTATAGCGGTTGCTCAGGTTGAAACGGACCGTCCGTCCTATCTGCCCGCTCACATAATTAAAAGCGTCCATGGCACCTGCTGAAACTCCGATGACTGTCTGCAGATTCAGGTCATGGATCATCAAAGCGTCCAGAACGCCGGCACTGTAGATGCCCCGCAGCGATCCGCCCTCTATGGCAAGACAGCCCGGCGTTATATGATCCGAAGCTCTGCCCCTGGGCAGAGAAGCCATGTCGGAATAGGACTTATGCTTTATCTTCTTCTCGTAGTATGCAAGGCCGGCCGCCGCAGCAGCAAAGGCTGCCCCTGCCTTTATTTTCCTGTTCATATATCTCTCCTTCTAAAAAAACACTGATCAATCGTTACCCTCATCAGCCAGCCGGGATAGATAAAGACCATATAAGATCGCCGTCAGGATCGTCGCACCGATATAGGACCAATCCATGGCAGTAATGGCATGGCTCTCAGGATCCCTGGCGAATTTTGAAAATGCGTCCACCAGACCGTGGGCAATGATTCCCGGCCAAAGGCTGCCGCTTTTATAAAAAACAAATGTAAAAATGAAACCCCAGGCTATCGCAAAGAACACGGTCGCAACAGCTTCCAGGCTTGCCTGACCGGCGAATAGATTAACAATATGGCCAATCCCGAACGTTACAGAGGAAATAATGACTGCAATTTTCAGGCCGTCCCTCGGGATAAGCGCCTTGAATAAAAATCCTCTGAAGATCACTTCCTCTATGTAACTGATCAGCAGCATGGATACAACCGCATATACCTGGTTCACCCCGCTGTAAGCTATTCCGACGCCATCCCACAGATTCCCGGTCGCCAATATCCACATAGGGATAAAAAGCAGATATCTTCCAGAAGAAGACGGCCAGCCGGTCAGTCCATATTTTTCCTGCAGACTGTTCTTCTTAATGAACGCAGTGATGGAGACCGCTATTGCCAGCAAGGCGATGGTCATCCATCCGCTGCCGTCGCCGAATGTGCCTCTTATGGGAATAGAGACAAGGCAGTAAACGATGATCCAGAACAAAGCAAAAAACAGCTCATTTTTCTCATATAATCTTCTCATTTACGCTTCTCCATGGTCTGTCAGATTTTTATAAGTGTTCTCCAAGGCACTCCGGAAAGTATCTTCCTCATATTTCATCGCATTATTGGCAAGAAGACTTGATATTCCATGTGCCGAAACAAAGAGGTCAAAGAAAATGGCCTTTGCCGCGTCATCCGAACAGCCGAAGGCAGATGAGATCATATTCCGTATACTCCCTGCTCCCGGATCTGACATCAGATCATTCACATTAAATCCGGCAAAGCTGTTCGTCTGAAACAGAAAGCGAAAGAGATTTTTCTCCTCATAACCGAAACGGATATAATTCATACCCAGTTCCAGCAGAGGATCATCGCAGCTCTTTCCCCTGGGCATAATATAAGCGCTGTGATACTCATCTGCCCGTTTATAGGTCTGTGTTCGGATTTCTTCGATCGTCTTGAAATTATACATAACAGGCTGCGTGGAACATTTGAGTTTTGCTGCGATCGCCCTGACATTCAACATCTCATGTCCCTGCTCCCTGACGATTTCGAAAGAAGCGTCAAGGATCATATCTTTCGTAATCTTCGGTTTTGGCGGCATAATTTATCCTCCGTACATATTAATAACATATGTTATATTACGTTCATTATACTTTGTTCATTTCCGTCTGTCAACCCGATTACTCCGGAAACTGACCGGCAGGGCAAAAAAAACTCCCATAAAAAGGGAGGAGCCAGCCGTTTCGTTCCGGCTGGCTTTAATTATGAAAAAGAAAAACACATTTTGCTGTAAGGTTCATCGCTCCTTACATTTTCAAAATATACTCCCCTTCTGTGTCTGAAATGAGGAGCTTTTGTGAAGTTTCTGTGTCCTTTTTCACAAAACTGTTCACCCGGCGGTTTCAAAAGCCGCCTGTCAGGGCGTCTTTCAGGATCCCAAACGTTTCTCTGAGCATATTGTTTGGCAGATAAAAGGGAGTCGAAGGGGCAGCGATCCCGGTGACATTTTTGTATCCCGCCTTTGAAGCGAGCCTCAAAGCCCGGTACAGGTGGAAATCATTGGTCACGATGCCGATCCTGTGCTCACCGGCTTTCAATAATCTTTTGCTGAAAGCCAGATTTTGAGCCGTGTTCACTGACCGGTCCTCTGTAAGGATCCTTTCCTGGGGAATCCCTGTATCCACAAGATAATCCTTCATGACCCTGGCCTCCGAATCCGGCTCATTAAAGCCCTGCCCTCCGGAGACAATGCAGATGGTGTTCGGATTCTCCTTCAGATAAGCTGCCGCGCTGTCCAGGCGGGACTTTAAGGACCTGCTGGGCCCAGTCTTCAGGACCTGGGCGCCCAGGACGATAATGTAGTCCAGATTCCTCTCACCCTTATCGTGAAAATTCTTCGCGATCAGGATCCAGGTTGCAGCCACGGCGGCACACCCTGCCAGAATGATCAGGATAAAGATCATCCGCAAGGGCGCCGGGATGCCGGCCCATATGCCATGGCGAAGAGAGAAGGCATGGAAGGCAGACAGGGCAGCCAGGCCATACCAGATAAGGCCAAAGCTTACCCCCAGCCCAATACTCTGAACACAGGTGCCATAAATGGCTGCCAGAACCGCTAATATGATAAAGAACATTTTAATTCGTACCGGATGCGGAGAATCTTATCTTACCGGCATCGATATCCTTCAGATCCCTGCAATCCGTCATCATCATGACATCCTTAAGCTGGCCTGCGATTC
Organism: uncultured Eubacteriales bacterium; assembly: GCA_900314845.1. Taxonomy (GTDB): domain Bacteria; phylum Bacillota; class Clostridia; order Lachnospirales; family Lachnospiraceae; genus UBA2912. Next base: position 34,304 of record OMWV01000032.1, on the reverse strand, counting down.
TCTCCGTATAGAGCTTTACCCCTTCCTGCCTGCCGCCGTAGGCTGCAATAGCGTACGGGCGGCCGATTAGCACGGCGTCGGCGCCGAGGGCCAGGCACTTGAAAACGTCTCCTCCGCTGCGGATGCCCCCATCGACAAATATCTTCAGATGGCTGCCGACAGCCTGGCGGATCTCAGTGATCATGGCAGCCGGCGCAGGCGTATCCTCCAGGATCCTCCCGCCATGGCTGGATATGACAATGCCATAGGCCCCGGCCTGGGCACATTTTAAAGCTGCCTTAGCCGTCATGACTCCCTTTATGAGGAAGGGCTTGCCTGTGAAGGAGATGATAGACTTCAGCTCTTCGACAGATTTCGTATAAGCCGGCTTGCCTTTTAAACGCAGATTTCGCAGGGCTGCAGAATCAAGGTCCATGGCGATTGCCAGAACGCCTGTCTCCTCCAGATCCTCTATCCTGCCTTTTATCTTCACATCACCCCAGGGCTTTATCGTTGAGACCGCTGTTCCACCCGCTTCCCGGATAACAGGCAGGGTGGAGGGAAAATAATCATCCAGAGGCCCGTCCCCGGTAAATGCCAGGATACCGCTCTCCAGGGCTCCCATGACGGTTGCCCGGCAGTATTCCTCCTCCGTCAGGGCGCCTGTATAATTAAAAGGCATGCCTCCGATCGGGGCTATGAAAAAGGGATAGGAAAACTTCCTGCCGAAGAGCTCTATCGACGGATCCGCCTCCCAGTGCTCGTGGACCGGATCCAGGGGAATGGAAATGGAATCCAGATATTCCCGGCAGACGGTGAAAGCCCGGCCGGATCCGATCCCGCCGACGCCGGGCACCTGACCCGCGCATGCCCGGCCATTGCACACCGGACAGACCTTGCACTTAGGATATAGAAGCTTTCTCGCATTCTCCAGAACTTCCTGATAAGTCATGCTCTCCTCCTTAATTGTCATTTTCCTCATCTTCTGACATCACATAAACCATCCTCTTGCGGGCCATGGCGTCGCTTTCCAGGTACTCATCGTATGTCATCCGCCTGTCGATAAGAGACCCGTCCGGCAGAAATTCCATGATCCGGTTGGCCGTCGTCTGCACGACCTCGTGGTCACGGCAGGCAAAGAGCTCTATGCCGGGAAATGCCTTCATGCCGTCGTTGAGGGCGGATATGGATTCCATATCCAGATGATTTGTCGGCTCGTCGAATATAAGGACATTTGCCCCGCTTATCATCATCCGGGACAAAAGGCAGCGAACCTTCTCCCCTCCGGACAGGACGCGGACAGACTTCATGCTGTCCTCCCCCGGGAAAAGCATGCGTCCCAGATAGCCGCGGACGTAGGAGGGATCCTTAACAGTTGTAAACTGAGCCAGCCATTCTGTTATCGTGCAGTCCTGGTCAAATATTCCGCTGTTGTCCCTGGGAAAATAGGCCTGGCTCGTGGTCACTCCCCACTTAAAGCTGCCCTCATCCGGCTCTATCTCCCCCATGAGGATCTGAAAGAGAGTAGTCTTGGCAAGCTCCGTCCCGCCCACGAAAGCAATCTTGTCCTCGTGCTGGACGACAAAGGATACATGGTCCAGGACCTTGACCCCGTTCACCGTCTTTGTCAGATCCTCCACCATCAGGATATCATTGCCGATTTCCCGGTCCGGCTTAAAGGCTATATAAGGATAGCGGCGGCTGGAGGGCCGGATCTCGTCCAGCTCTATCTTCTCCAGAGCCTTCTTCCTGGATGTCGCCTGCCTGGACTTGCTGGCATTTGCGGCAAACCGGGCGATAAATTCTTTCAGTTCCTTTATCTGCTCTTCCTTTTTCTTGTTTGCTTCCTTCATCTGGCGGATCATCAGCTGGGAAGATTCATACCAGAAGTCATAATTGCCGGCGTAGAGCTGGATCTTTCCGTAGTCTATATCGGCGATATGGGTGCAGACCTTATTGAGGAAATACCTGTCATGGGAGACGACGATCACCGTATTTTCAAAATTTATGAGAAATTCTTCCAGCCAGGCGATGGCGTCAAGATCCAGGTGGTTGGTCGGCTCATCCAGGAGGAGGATATCCGGGCTGCCGAAAAGAGCTCTTGCCAGCAGGACCTTGACCTTCTGGGGACCCTCCAGCTCTCCCATTATCTTCTGGTGAAGGTCAGTCTCTATGCCAAGGCCGTTTAAGAGGGTCTCGGCATCCGCCTCGGCTTCCCAGCCGTTCATCTCGGCAAATTCAGCTTCAAGCTCAGATGCCCTGATCCCGTCTGCCTCTGTGAAATCCTCTTTTGCGTAGATAGCGTCCTTCTCCTGCATGACCTGCAAAAGGCGCTCATTGCCGCCGATCACCGTATCCAGCACAGACTTGTCATCGTACTTGTACTGATCCTGTTCCAGAAAGGAGAGCCTCTGGCCCGGCGTGATAACGACCTGGCCGGCGCTTGTCTCTATCTGACCGGATAATATCTTGAGAAATGTGGACTTTCCTGCCCCGTTGGCGCCTATGATGCCATAGCAGTTTCCTTCCGTGAACTTAATATTTACATCTTCAAACAGAGCCTTCTTCCCGACTCTCAGGGTCACTCCGACTGCCTGAATCATTCCATCTGCACCTTTCTGAAATATCTAACGGTTTTTTGTCACTTATTGTCCAATTATACAGGTTCCGGCAGGAATTGCAAGCCTTTAAAGCCCCTGACAAAGCCTCTTAGCGGTGGTAGAGATTCTGCCTCTCATATTTTGGCTCACAGGTGATGTTTACACCCAGCTCCTTAAAGACGCCCTCGTCTATCTGGGAGAGGATAACAGAGCTGTGGGCCTCAAGGCCTTTCAGATCATCAAGCTTTTCCATGGCTGCCGCCGCGTTTTTATCCGTCACGCCGGCTATGGAAAGAGCGATCAGGATCTCATTTAAGTGCAAAAGGGAACTCTCGTCGCTGCCCAGATGCTTGATCTTCATATCCATGATGGGGTCTATGACCGCCGGCGAGAGCAGCTGGACATCCGGCTCTATCCCCGCCAGATATTTGAGCACATTTAAAAGTAGGGCAGAAGACGCTCCCAGAAGGCTCGATGTCCTGCCTGTCAGGATCGTCCCGTCAGCCATCTGCATGGCCGCTGCCGGCGACCCGGTCTCTTCTTCCTTGAGATTTGCCGCCTGCACGCAGGGCCTGTCGGCCGCGGAGATCCCCGCTCCTTCCATGATCAGTTCTATCTTGCGGGCCGGGCCATCCCCGGCATTTCCCCGCCGCTTATCGCAAAGTGCCTGGTAATAGCGCCTGATGATCTCCTGCCTTGCCGCCTCGCAGCAGACCTGATCGTCGCTGATGCAAAGGCCCACCATGTTGACTCCCATATCTGTGGGGGACTGATAGGGGGATACCCCCTGGATCTTCTCAAACATGGCATTTAGCACGGGAAATACTTCTATGTCCCTGTTGTAATTGACGCTTGTCTTCCCATAGGCTTCCAGGTGGAAGGGATCGATCATATTTATGTCATCCAGATCCGCCGTCGCGGCTTCATAGGCCAGATTGACCGGATGCTTGAGGGGCAGGTTCCATACGGGAAATGTCTCGAACTTGGCATAGCCTGCCCTGACTCCTCTCCTGTTTTCATGGTAAAGCTGTGACAGGCAGACAGCCATCTTTCCGCTGCCCGGTCCCGGAGCTGTGACAACGACAAGAGGCCGGGATGTCTCTATAAAATCATTCCTGCCGAAGCCCTCGTCGCTGACGATCAGGGGAACATTGGAGGGATAGCCCTCTATAGGATAATGCCGGTAGACCTTCATCCCCAGGCTTTTCAGCTTCTTCTCATAGGCGGCAGCTGATGGCTGGCCGTCATATCTTGTCAGGACGACTCCTCCCACCATAAGACCGAAGCCTGTGAAGGCATCAGCCAGCCTGAGCACGTCCATATCATAGGTGATCCCCAGATCCCCGCGCACCTTATTCTTCTCAATATCCGCTGAATTGATCACGATAATGATCTCAGCCTGATTCTTCAGCTCCCTCAGCATGGTGATCTTGGAATCCGGCAACAAGCCCGGAAGCACCCGGGACGCGTGATAATCGTCAAAAAGCTTGCCCCCGAACTCCAGATACAGCTTGCCGCCAAACTGGCTGATCCTCTCCCGGATATGTTCTGCCTGTGTCTTTAGATACTTGTCATTGTCAAATCCTGTTTTCATCTTTCATCCTTCTGGCTCATCTGCATCGGTATATTTGTAAAACATTTACAGATATTTTACCATATAATGATGCCCATAAGAATAGCCCAGTCCGAAATGAACTGGGCTAAAAATCAGGAAACTTATTTTATAGATCAAACCTTCTACAGCAAAAATATTAATTCTCAGCAAAAGCCTGGATCTTTGTCAAAGCCTGGCCGCTGTCTGATGTGCTCTGATCGATATCGATGGAGAATGCCATGTATCCGGCATCCTGCACCATCTTGATGATATAAGGCTGATCGTATTCTTCTGTATCGCAGAAACGCATCATGCATAGAACAACAGCGTCAGCACCGTTTTCTTCAACCATGGATACCAGATGTTCACCTCTAGCCCTGCTGTTGTCGTCATGAGCCATGGAACAGCCCTTGATATTCAGCCACTGAAGAGCAAGGCTTTCCATAGCGGAATTAGCTGCGGGATAATCTGTGCGGTAGAGTCTGGACTCCTGCATCAGGTCATCGCCGACAACTGCGATATTGTTTGCGGTAAATCCAGCCAGCATGTCATCGGGTTCAGCCGTAATTCCGGTAAGTATGACCTTCTTGCCTGTCCATTCGTAATCGGGCAGTTCATTGAGAGCTGCTGTCAGCTGACTCAGTTTCTCGATGATATCCTCCGGCTTCATGAATGTAAGAGCCTTCATCACATGATGTCTTGTGACTGCAGTGATGAGATCCAGATGATGATTTGCCGCTGCACAGAAATCTCGAATGACTTTGTTCTTTTTATTATGAAGATCGATCGCAGCATGAATATCCGCATCCGTGCATGTTTTGCCGGCAACATTTTCCAGCTCAGTCTTTACATATTTATACTCTTCGATCAAATAGTCAAGAGCGCCGGGGTCTTTCCTGTTCTGAGGATGTACGAAAGGAATCAGCTTGATATTGACGCCTGCCCTCCATGCTGCGCATGTGCCGCGGAATGTATCGCAGAGGATAGGCATGAGTACTGCACTTAAGCCCTCATAGGCACCTGTCATACCAAATTCCAGTGACGATCTCAGAATAGAGCAGGTGAAAATAGGGGCATATTTGCCGGCTACCTGGGGATTAACCTGACCGCCCCAAAGGCCCATGGGAATCATGCCAAGAGCTGTGATCAGAGGCTGAGGAGTGTAGTAAAAGCTGCCGATGACCTTCTCTCCCGCTGCCAGATAGGAATCCAGCATTTTTCTGGGATTTTTGCTGATCTCGTCGAATTCTGCCAATAAAGCCTTAACGTCTGCCATTTCTATTTGTCCTCCTTGTTCTGCTTCATGATGTCAACAAGGCCCTGCACTCTTGTCTCAAACTGAGCTTCATTAAATATCGTAGGATCCGCCTGATCACCATCAAATGTTACTACAGGAATATTACATTTATCCTCAACGATCTGTCTGCCGACAAACATATGATATGTCATGTACTTGCAGCTTCTGTTGATATGACAGAGCATGCCGTCGCATCCAAAATGGTTTGCTACATCTGCTCTCTTGCCCATCATGGAATTTGTGCTCAAAACATTAGTAGAGGACAGCATATACTGGGATGCCATCTGTTCAAGATCGCCGGGATTATAATGAAGAGACCATGCTCCAACATAACCGTTTGTAACACAGTTTATCCCATACTTTTTCATTGTCTTCAGGTTATAGCCAAGATTCGGCCAGCAGGCAATACCCTCCCAGTCAACACGGTACTCTTCTTTTGTGCTGCCAAATGTCGATGTATTGTTATCGATGTGCTCCTGAATCTCTCTCTTTAGCTGCAGCAAAACTTCCGTAGTCTCTTTTCTTCCTCTGGCGATAACCATAGGTGCCATATAATTAAAGAGATCAAAACCGTTTAAAGGAGAGGGAGTCTTATCATTCATTAAAACACATTCGTCATAGAGCCTGGAATTCAGATTTGAGATCTTCTGGATCTCCTCAAACTTATCCCAGTCAAACTTCTTGCCGAACAGCTCTTCCATGCGCTTGATATTGTGAAGGATCTGGCTCTTGCCGTACTTATTTCTGTGGTCAGCAGGAGCATCCTCAAAGCAGTTGAAAAGGCAGTCCTGCATGAAAATAGGGATGTTCAGATCACGGGACAGACATTCATACCACTTAAGAAGCTGAAAACAGCTGTTTGTCGCGCACAGAAGAAACGTCGGCCTGGGCATCCTCTGAGCAGGCGGCTCATAATTCGGATCAGTCGCGATATCGTGAGCCATGCCGATACTGAGCCTTGCATAGGAACAGATATCGTTGGAATAACCCAGCTCACCCTCACTGGTCTGGATAAATCTTCCGGAATCATGTCTTGCAGCTACTCCGGCAGCATTGTTCTCCGGGAAGAGAACAGGAACCCCAAATGTTGTGCATATCTCCTGGGGGAAGATAGAAGTGGACCAGCCGACAGGCTCTCCCTTTCTTTCTGCCTCATATGCGTCCTGATAAATAGAATCTACCAGCGCGTTCAGCATGACACGTGACTTAGGCAAAGGACGCTTTTTTTTCTTAACTTCTGTTGTTTCACCCATATTGACTCATTCCTTTCGTATGATCATGATGCTTTTTTTGTATTTTCCATAGCATACAAAGCAGCTCCCAGAGCCCCAGCAAGCTGGCACTCTTCGTGAACATGTATCTTACACCCAGCCTCGTTCTCCAATGCTTTAACAAGTCCCTTATTCAGCGCCACGCCGCCGCTCATCGCTATGGTTTCTTTTATTCCGCACCGCTTTAAAAGTGATGTTACTCTTTTTGCTACAGACTGATGAATCCCCGCAACGATATTTTCTATCTTTATGTTTGTCGAAAGCTTGGAGATCACTTCCGATTCAGCAAAAACCGTACATGTACTGCTGATCTCGGCAACCTCATCCGCTTTTTCTGACAGATCGCTGAGGTCTGTTACTTCTACGTTCAATACCCTGGCCATTGTATCCAGAAACCTGCCCGTGCCTGCGGCACATTTGTCATTCATGACAAAATTCACCAATCCGCCCCTGTCATTGATGCTCATGACCTTGATATCCTGGCCGCCGATATCTATGATCGTGTGCGTACCGGGCATGAGATAGGAAACGCCTTTGGCGTGACAGCTCAACTCGCTTTTCTGATCATCGGCTCCTTCCAGGGAAAATCGTCCATAACCTGTTGCAGTCGTCCATGTAATCTGGTCCCTGTCAAGCCCAGCCTTATCAAGGACTTCCATCAAAGCCTTTTTGGGGCCGGCTGTGCCGGTTCCTATCGAAACTACCGCACTGGCTGCAATTTTGCCTTCCGAAGTCATGATCACTGCCTTTGTCGCAGTAGACCCGATATCAATTCCCAGAGCATATTTCATCAGATAACCCCCTGCTCTTTCAGTTCTTTTATCTCTTCCTCAGACATGCCAAGTACATCTGAATAGATCTGCTCATTAAACCAGCCAAGAGGTTTGCCTGCAAATTTTACCTCGCCGGGAGTCTCAGAAAGCTTGGGAACAACACCCTGCATCTTTATCGTGCCGAACTTCTCTGTAGGCACATCAAGGATCATATTGCGGAATTTATACTGCTCATCGTTCAGAATATCTACGACATTAAATACCTTTGCACAGGGGATATCATCTCCCATAGCCTCAATACACTCATCAATAGTATGAGAAGCAGCCCATTTAGCACAGATATCATTGATAGCGTCGCGGTTCTCAGCGATAGATCTCTGAGCCTGCGTGCAATAGCGGGGATCCTCAATGAGATCCTCACGGCCGATTTTCTTTGCCCATGTATTGAACAGCTTATCGCCTGTAACTGAGATACAGAAATACTTTCCATCCTTTGTCAGGAAATGACCTGCCGGCATAGTAACCGTCGTAGCATTTCCTATTCTTGTACGGATCGTTCCGTCATAGCTGTACTCCGCAATAATAGATTCCTGCAGTCTTACCATGGACTCTGTCAGGCAGGCATCTATCATCTGTCCTTGGCCGGTCTCTTCTCTGTGATGAAGAGCGATCAGCGCACCAATGCAGGCAAACATAGCTGTGTAAAAGTCTGCGACGGAGATTCCCGGTTTAATAGGAACTCTTCCAGCCTCACCGGATATCTCAAGGAAACCGCCCTCTGCCAGACCCATTCTGTCGAAGCCGGGCTTATGAGCCTTGGGGCCTGTCTGTCCGTATCCGGATGACGTAACATAGATAAGACGGGGATTGAGCTCGTGGATCTTCTCCCAGGTAAATCCCATGCGAGCAAATACACCGGGGCGGAAGTTCTGGAACATGATATCTGCCTTCTTGATCAGCTCAGTCAGAATCTCCTTGCCCTTTTCAGACTTAAGATTAAGAGTCACGCACTTTTTATTTCTTCCCTCAACGCAATACCAGAGATCCTTTATTCTTCCCATGCCTCGCATCAAGTCACCCTTCTTGGGAGGTTCAACTTTTATGATATCCGCGCCGAAATCACCAAGAAGTGTACTTGCCCAGGGTCCTGCAATAATATTGCCGACCTCTAATACCTTTATTCCGTCTAAAGCCTGTTTATTCATTTTTTCTCCTTTCTGAAAATGAAAAATGTTTTATCTATGTAAGCTTTATCATTACTAAATTAAAAATGGAAAACGATGGGATACATTACAATCGTCAGAATCAGACAGCCAACCGTCAGGATACAGCCAATTTTTGTGTAATCCAGGAAGCGGTAGCCGGCCTGCAGGGTCATGGTTACCGGCGGTGTGGCAGCAGGATTCATGAAGGCAAGATTCAGGCTCCATATGATAGCCATGATCACAGGCTTTGCCTCAAAGCCCAGAGAAGAGCACATGGAAATGACGATCGGTCCCAGGAGGGCCATCGTTGCTGTCGAGGACATGAGATTGCCCAAGATGACAGACAGGATGGAAAATACGATCAAAAGCTTCATCATGGTGATATCATTGCCCATCAGGCCGATAACCTTGTCCGCAATGAGCTGACCTGCCCCGCTCTTTGATATGCCGGCGGCAAAACCAAGAGATCCGGCCAAAACCCATACAGTCGTCCAATCAAGCCTCTGAAATACCTGCTTTATCGTAATGCATCCGGTAAGGACACAGGCAAGAGCCGCGATCATGGCTACAGCGCCGACTGTCCAGACACCGGTGATAAAGCCTATGACCGTCAGAACCAAGATGACAGAAGATATGATCATCTTGCTCTTGCGTTTATGGCTTCCGATTTCATCCGCCTCAAGTCCCTGATCAACAACTGCCGCCTGCTCGTCAACGATCTCATCAAACTTGAAAACTTTATTCTGTATAGCGCAGCCAACCGTTGCGTAAAAGATGATCATGAAGATAAATCTGGGAAGACTGCCTAGAGTCAGATCAAAGAAACTCATAGACTGAAGACCGGCATCGTTTAAGAGGCCCTGACCAACAACATTGGGAGTTGATCCAACAAGGGTCATACCGCCTCCAATATTGGCTGCAAAGCCAACGGCCATATAAGTGTTTTTCTTAGTAATGGCGCCTCTCGATGAAGCCGCTGTGGCAGCGATCATCGGAAGCATGATGGCAACTACGGCTGTGTTGCTGAGAAATGCTGATAAAACAGCAGTAACGATCACGACTGTTACCACAAACAGTTTCTCTCTGGTTCCAACCATCTTTATGATGGTAGAGCCGATCTTCTGGGCAACACCTGTCTCGAAAAGTGCTTCACCCAGGACCATAGAACCTATGACCATCATTGTGACATCATTGGAAAATCCGGCAAAAACAGTTTCGAAAGGAATGATTCCAAACACACCCATCGCCAGGGCTGCTCCAACTGCCGTCACAGACAAGGGAATCTTTCCAGTAGCAAATAAAACGATTGTGATTGCAAGAATGATCAATGCAATCGTTGAACCACTCATAACATTTCCTCCAAAAGCAAAATATTTTGATTAAACATTAACGCAATATACCTATAGCGTCTATTTCATAAATAAAAGTCAACTGTTAAGTAAATGGTTAACATTTTGAAAAAATATAACGGTTATTAATCATATTGTTAATAATATAGCAAAATCTAACAAATTTTTAATTAAAATTGCATATTATATTCTTCTTTTTATCACTATTTAACTTCAGAGATAATAATTATTAAGCAAAATATTAGCAATATCCGTTTCCTGACTCCCCTGTTTCAATTGATAATCAGGCTCGAAAATGTTATAATTCAAACAATTTTGAAAAGGAGGTTGGAAAAATTTTGCAATTACTTCATCTCTACTATTTCAAGCTGCTTGCCGAAAATGAACACCTCTTGAATACTGCAAAACAGATCCATATTTCACCGCCAGCTTTAAGTTCTACAATCTCCAAGCTGGAGTCGGAATTGAATGTCAAGCTATTTGACCGCGTAGGGAGAAATATCCGGCTCAATGATAACGGAAAAGTATTATATACCCATGTCTGTACAATATTTTCTGAACTTGATCAGATCAAAGCTGATTTTTCCACGGATCAAACACCCTCCCAACATAAGATCCATGTAGGGGTAGCCTCACCGACCATCTGGAATGATGCCATAAGCAGTTTTATGCTGATCCATCCTGACATAGCCATACAGCATTCCATGGTATATGCTGATCAAATAGATGACAATGACCAGTTAAACCGATTCGATTTGATTCTCGCCGATTTCAGTGATATAAAAAACCGATCCTGGGAATCCGTGATGATCACAAAAACGACACCTGTCCTCCTGGTTAACAAAGATCATCCTTTTGCAAAACGAAAAATACTGGCCCTGTCAGAAGCCCGCGGTGAAAATTTTATCGTGCTGAACAAAGAATATACATTCCGCTCCTATTTTGATGACTGCTGCAAGAAAGCTGGTTTTATTCCAAAGATCATCGCTGAAACAAGCTATCTTCTAAAAGATCAACTGATAAAAAAGGGAAGCGGGATATCCTTCAGCACCCAGCTCAGTGTAAGCTCAAACAATATCAGTGATATCAGCGTCATTCCTCTGGATTCCTCTACACCTCCCCGCATCCTGTGTGCCTTCCAAAAGAAAGGAAATATAAAGAATCCGGATATTCAATTGTTCCAGGAACATCTGATCCAATATTACAAAGATAATTGAGCTAATAAGAGGTACCATAGATTGTCTGTGGTACCTCTTTTGTTGTAATATTTCAAATCTTTTAGAAATGATAGAACATAGGGCAAAAGATACATGCAGCGATTATAAGGATAATACAGAGGGGACCGCCGATCTTTACATAGTCCATGTACTTGTATCCCGCAGGAAGTGTCTGGGTACAGCAGGGCGTACCTACCGGTGTCGCGCAGGCAAGGTTTGTAGCTACAGCACCAACTGCGATTACAAAAGGAATCGGGCTGATTCCCAGACTAAGGGCGATCTCTACATAGATAGGAGTCATCATAGCTGCAAGAGCCGTATTTGACATGAAGTTTGTCAGGACGGTAGTAACCACAATACCTGCTGCCATAAGAACAGCCGGTGATGCGCTGGAGCCGCCAAAAAGCTTAAGAATGGCTTCTGCGATAACCTTGCCGCCTCCGGAAACATTGAGACCCAGAGCAAATCCCTGTGCTGCGCCAAGGATAACAAGTGTATTCCAATCCAGTTCTGCCAGAGTCTTCTTTAAAGGCATGCATCCTGTTACGATCAGGATGGTAGCACCTATCAAGGCAACGATACCAACATTCAGATAAGGTTTAAACATGGGCTGTCCGGTCAGGATAAAACCTATGATACAACCAATCAGAACGATAAGAGACAGCCAGCCTTTCCAGGCAGGTACATCTTTCTTCTCAGTTTTTTCACTGTTCTCTGCAGAAGCAGCAGCGATCTGGGCAAAATAGTTGTTATCATTAAAGCCAGGAGCCTCGGGCTTTAACACCTTTTTCATCAAGGAATAACCAACTGTAGCAAAATATACGATTGTGATCAGGCAAAGAGGAATCATTACTGCTGTTTGATCAAATAAGCCCAAACCATCCTCATATCCCTTATAAGTGATAAGAGCGGCATTTGCTGTCTGCTGAGATGTAGAACCGACAAGTGTTCCGGCTCCTCCGATAGCGCAGGCAATACCGGCAGGAAGAATGACCATCTTAGATCTGACTGATCCCTTTGACTTTGCTGCTACGGCAGCGATCAAAGGCATCCACATTGCAATGGTTCCTGAATTTGACAAGAAAGCTGACATGATAAGGCAGATAACGACAACGACAAGAGTAAAGAGGCGCTCATTCTTGGCTATTTTGGTCTCTCCAATTTTTTCTCCTATCTTTTCTGCCATACCCGTTTCGAAAAGTGCATTGCCGACGATACACATACCGGCAACCATCATTACAGTCGTACTGGCAAATCCCGCATACACATCCGAGAGCTGCATCTCAGGCAGGATAATTCCCATGGCCAGAGATGCAATCAGGGCTGTCATTGCAAGCGGTATCTTCTCCAGTACAAATGATATAATTGCCAGGATAGTTATAATAATCGCTATAGTACTCGATGACATAATAATCTCCTCGCTTAATTAATGTTTTGTTGAAATCTTATGTTTTTCACTTCGTGTAAAAACATACATTACATACCGAACCAGTCTCTGATCAGGGCCCTTTAGATATTGATCAGACTCACTTGAATCAAAAAAGCCTGCACACGCAGTAACAGACAGCTTTCTTAAATGAGTTATTGGTACAATATGTTTTGATAGTTTGATAATAACTTAACATCTCTTTGTTGACTATTACAAAAAACCTGATGCACTGTTAATCCATTTTGTAACCATTAGACAAAAAAATAAACAAAAACAATTAAGCTGGAAAACACAGGATCTATAGCAGCCAGCCAAGAATCCTGAATTGTTCTATGAGGTAATCTCTATTTAGAAAACGATTAACAGCAGTGAAATATTTATGAAATAGACGATAAATGGATGCAATGCTATCCTGTAGACAACATTTAAAATATTTTTGGAGGATAAGAAAATGTCAATGCGTGATTTCGATTTTATGTTAACACCTGAACAGATTGACCTGCGTGATGCTGTCTCTGATTTTGCCCAGAAAGAAGTAAAGCCTGTATGCCGTGAGGCAGAGAAGGATGCGATTGTTCCCGAAAAGCTTGTAAAGATGGCTTACGACATGGGACTTCATCTTGTCACTGTTCCTGAAGAATACGGCGGTCTTGGCCTTGACTGCATGACATATGCTGTCATCCGCGAGGAGCTTGCCCGCGGCGATTCCGGCTTTGCTTCCCGTGTGTTCGGTTTCGGTTTTGAACCCTTAAAGCTTGCCGGCACGGAAGAGCAGAAAAAGTGGGTTGCTGACATCATGGTTCAGGGCGGAATTATGGCATTTGGCCTTACAGAGTCCAGCGGATCTGACGCAGGCGGCATGAAGACTACTGCCCGCAAGGTCGGCGATGACTATGTCATAAATGGTGGAAAGATCTTCATTACAAATGGAGATTGTGCAGATGTGATCACAATATTCGCTGTCACTGACAAAGAGAAGGGCACAAAGGGCGGAATCACCGCATTCCTTCTGCCTAAGGATACCCCGGGATTTACTGTTGGCGCACACGAGGATAAGATGGGAATTCGCTGCGTTCACACAAACGCTCTCTTCTTTGATGATGTCGTACTGAATAAGAAATATCGTCTCGGCGAGGAAGGCCAGGGCTACAAGATCGCAATGCAGATCCTCGATAACTCCAGGCCCTGCACAGCTGCTTCTGCTATCGGCGTTGCTCAGTCAGCTCTCGACGAAGCCATTGCTTACGCAAAGGAAAGGGTCGTATTCCATAAACCTCTCTGGAAGCATGAAGGAATTGGTTTCCTGCTTGCTGATATGGAAATGAGAACATCTGCTGCCAGACAGATGGTATGGGCTGCCTGCAAGTCCGCTGATGCCGGTATCATCAATAAGAAGCTTATCACTTCAGCTAAGTGCCTTGCCGGTGACAACGCCATGTATGTAGCAGAAAATGCGGTACAGATACTTGGCGGAAACGGATATACAAGAGAATATCCTGTTGAAAAGCTGATGCGTGACGCGAAAATCTATCAGATCTTTGAGGGCACAAACCAGATTCAGAGGCTTATCCTCTCCGGCCAGCTTTGCAGATAAGCTAAGCCTTTCTCCTCTCTCTTAATATAAAAAAAAAGAATCTCAAAGCTATACCTCCGCTCTGAGATTCTTTTTTTATATATTCATTTCCAGGATCAGTTATTATCCTCCCAGTACTCGTATGCGTCATCCCAGTCATCAAAATCCTCGCCAAATGCGTCATCCGCGTAATCATCCGGATTGTCATAATCGTCGGGATCATTCATGAGCGAAGAACTGCCGGAGCCAGAGCCGGAATAGTATGAGCTGGAGCCAGAACCCGAATAGGAAGAGCCGGAACCAGAATAGTAGGATCTGGAACCCGAATAGTAAGAACTGGAGCTGGAGGCATTTCTCCTGGATTCTTCCTCGGCTTGCATGCGGGCATCTATATGCTTGGCTTCTGAACAGTCAGAACAGCTGCATTTGTTCATTATAACGCTTCCACATGGATCGTAATATTCTAATTTTGAGCTGCATGAACAGTCACTTCTGCAGTATGGGCATTCGCACGGATACTTAGAAAGCTGTTTTTTTTCTTCCTGAGTCTCACTGGCGACAGCTGCCGGCTTAGGCGCATTTTCCACATATTCTTGCATGGGCTTAGATCCCACGCAAAGCCACATGATCATAAAAGCTGTGTTTATCATAATCTAAATTCCCCCTTTTCTATTTTATAGAAAAAGTGGGTATAAGACAAGAAAAACTGCCGGTCTTTTCACATAATGTTGTCGTTTCCTTCACCTTGCGTTCACAGATTCCGGATAATCTAAAAAAAATCATTCCGAGAAAAATAAAGGAGGACGCAATGAAAAAAATAAGCATAACACAGATCATCCGGCGTTTGGTTCAGATACTCGCATTTTTCCTGTATCCGGGACTTTTCATATCCACATTTCACGCGATTCCTGATCTGATCCGGGCAGTAGGAGAAGGAACATTTTCCATGACTTCCAACGGAATGGATCTGGTACTCATTCCTGCAGTCTTTTTGCTGACCCTGCTTTGGGGGAGGTTTTTCTGCGGTTATCTGTGTGCGTTTGGCTCTGCACAGGATCTTCTGTATCAGATCAGAAAGAGGATTGTTTCCGGTAAGCAGATTCCCCGGGCTTTAGACCGGATCATGAAATATGTGAAATACGCCGTCCTTGTATTCTGTATTGCCATCCTGTGGACAGGAATATGGAAAATGCCGGCGACATACAGTCCCTGGACTCTGTTCGGTCTTTTTGCGGTAGGAAATTTCACTGCTGCTGCCGCTTCCCTCCTGACGCCCGGCATGCTGCTCTTTGCGGCATCTATGATCCTTTCCTTTTTCTTTGAGCGCTTTTTCTGCCGTTATCTCTGTCCTTTGGGCGCTATTTTCTCCCTGGTTTCCAGACTGCGTCTTTTCAGCATCCGCAGAAGAGAAAGCCCCTGCTCGGACTGCGGTGCCTGCGACAGGAACTGCAGCATGGGAATCCAGATTTCTGATGCGGATGCAGTCATCTCAGGTGAATGCATAGACTGCTTCCAGTGCCTGAGAGTATGTCCCAGGCAGGCACTTTCGGCAAGACCAAATGCAGCTGTCTGCGGCACAGCGGCATCTGTGCTCATACTTGGTCTTGTTTCATGTGGCAATGCATCCCTATCGACCTCGTACACAAGCCAGACGGCCTCTGAAACTGTCACATCCTCAGAAACAGAAACTTCTTCAGACAGCACGGAAACAGAAACATATTCAGACAGTACGGATACAGAAACATCTTCTGACAGCACGGATACTGAGACTTCAGAGGCTGCCTACCAGGATGGTACCTACACCGGGACCGGAACCGGATTTCGGGGTGAGATTACAGCGACTGTTACTGTCTCCGGCGGGCAGATCACGGGAATTACCATAGATTCCGCATCGGATGATACCCAGTTCCTGGACCGGGCAGAAAGCGGCGTGATCGCAGCCATCCTTGAAAATCAGGATCCGAATGTTGACGCGGTCAGCGGTGCCACCTATTCCAGCAACGGCATCATGGAGGCAGTCGCGGACGCGCTAGGTGTCGATTTCACAGGTCAGGCACCGACAGATGCGAGCGGCAGAGGTCAGGGACATGGTTTCCACTAGAAAAAGCTCATCCGGGGCGGTGTTCATATATCAGGCAAAAGCTGGCCCGGATGGAATCCCGACGTCCGCCAGAAGAAGTCAAGGGACTGCCGCACGAATCACTTCGCGTGGCAGCCCCTTGAGCCTGTCTATTAACTACTAACTATAAGGTCTTGCTGGTCGTAAGGCATCCTCCCATACTTCGTATGGGTCCCTTACGACATCATTCCGCAGTGTAGCAGATTGCCTTGATCTCCAGATATTCTTCGAAGCTCTGGATGCAGTTTTCTCTGCCGACGCCGGACTGTTTGTAGCCGCCGAAGGGGGCCTCGCTGGTGACACCGCTGCCGTTTATGGTGATCGTGCCGCTGTCTATATGACGGGCGACTTCATAAGCCTCTTCCTGCTCACCGAAAACGCCGCCGCACAGGCCGTAAGGAGAATCATTTGCGATCTCTATGGCCTCTTCTACCGTCTCGTATGTGATCATGCAAAGGACAGGTCCGAATATCTCTTCCTGGGCTATCTTCATGTCATTTGTCACATCGCTGAAGATGACAGGATCCATGAAATAGCCATCCTTAATCTCGCCGGGAACAGATCCGCTGATCATCTTCGCGCCTTCCTTAAGGCCTTCCTCGACATAGCCTTTTACCTTCTTGTAGGCCTTCTCATTGATCAGAGGGCCGATATCCACGGTTTCATCAAGAGGATTGCCGACTTTGAACTTTGCAACTTCCTCTGCTGCGATCTTCTCCGCCTCTTCCTTCTCGGAAGCAGGGACAAGCATTCGGGTCATAGCGTTGCAGGTCTGCCCGGTATTCATCATGCAGTCCACAAGGATTCCCTGGATAGCCGTGCGAAGATCCGCGCTGGGAAGAATGATGCCGGCCGATTTGCCGCCAAGCTCCAGAGTCGTTTTCTTGATATTGCTCAGGGCCAGCCTGCCGACCTCGCGGCCAGCTGTCGTGGATCCGGTAAAGGAGATCATGCGGATATCCGGATGCTTTGCCAGGATATTGCCGACTTCGCCGCCGCGGCCGGTTACCAGGTTAAATACTCCTGCCGGGAAGCCTGCCGCCTCTATCCCCTTTGTAAAGCAGATTGCTGTGAGGGGCGTCATCTGGCTGGGCTTTAAGACAACACAGTTGCCGGCTGCCAGAGCAGGAAGGATCTTGAGAGTGATCTGATCCAGAGGGTAGTTCCAGGGAGTAATGCCTGCAATAATGCCGAAAGGCTCATAGCGGAGAATGTAAGTCGGCTTCACGGACTCATAGACATAATTTCTGGCACAGTCCGCGAAGAAACGAGTCTCAAACTCAGCATTTGCCACATGCCAGTCCTTGGCGATCTTCACAGGAGCTCCCAGCTCTTTTGTGACAACGGCCGCTATCATGTCCGCATTGTCTCTGAAATAGTCGGCCAGCTTATCCAGAAGATCCGCCCTCATCTGAGGGGTATATGTCTTCCAGACCTTCATGCCCTCCTTGGCAGCCTCCACGGCTGCATTCACATCTGCCTCATCGCCGGCGGGAACCTCGGCAAATATCTCCCTGGTCGCAGGATTTTCCACAAGGATCTTATCTTCCGTATTGTGTCCTTCTACCCACTTGCTGCCTATATACATTCCATATTTTTCCATATATTTCACCTCATTTAATATAATAATCTTTTATTTTCAGATCTGAGCAGTCTGCGCCTTGTCCGCCTTTACTTTATTATCCGGATCCTTTATGACCTGGCGGTCTTTGAGAACATATCTTCTGACTGCCGGGATATGAGTCAGGATGGCGTATACCGCTATGGTGACGATGCTTGTCATGCCCGTCGGGGTCAGCTTCATCAATGTCTCGTTGCGGATGATCAGGCTGACCGGATCATAGATGATCAGATAGGTTGCTATGCCGCACGCAAATGCCGCCAAAGCTGCCAGGTTTACGCCGTGCGTATACTGATAGACCTCCATATGGTCTCTCTTGTAAGCTGCCCGGTAGGAGAATTTTCCCTTTCTCAGGATAAAATAGTCATAGAGGATCAGCATGACAGCGGGCGCGGCTACGATTGTCGTGATCGCCAGGAAAATGCTGTAATACTGCAGGACTACATTTGAGAAAAGAAGGAAGATAACAAATGCTGTGTAGCCCAGGGATATTTTCCTGTAGTCCGCCTTGGGGCTGAAGACCTTTGTCGCCATGGACAGGCAGTAGCAGCCAAGGACTTCTGTTGTAATGTTGGCGAGAGCGATCGCAGAGATAGACAAGATGCTCCAGACTTTATTGTCAAGGGTCATCAGGTAGTCTGTGGGATCTGTACTGTAGACTCCCATGGAGCCCATGATCGTGGATGTGAGCACGCCGATGGCTACGAAGACGCCCATGGCGATCAGATAGCCGAATGTCTGGCCCCAGTAAGCGGATCTTTCAGACTTGCAGAGTCTGGAAGGGGTTCCTACGACCGGGTACCAGGAGAAAAGGAAGGCAAACATGCTCTCCACCAGGACGAGATAAGCATCCTTCTGGGAACCGTATGTATTGTTTATGGGCTTCATGGCTGCCAGATCGGAGAAGCCTGTCGTTGTCAGCACCTTGAATATGAGAAGGACGCCGACGGCCAAAAGGGCCGGCACCATGATGTATGTCGAGATCTTAACAGCCTGGGGTCCGTTCAGGGCCAGCAAAAATCCCAAGATAGCACAGATGGAACCAAGCCAGGGAGCTGCCGAAGCCGGGACATTAACGCCGGCAAGCTTGAGCAGGTTGCCTGTAGCGTTGCTGAATACGTTGCAGTTTATCGCGTACCAGCCCCAGTTTGTCAAAAGGGATATGATGCAGATGATGGCACAGAACCGGTAGCCGAAGACTGCCCTCTGGTAAAACCAGTGATCCACACCGTTTCTGGAGGAGATGATCGACATGAACATGAAGATCAGACCAAAAAACAAAAGAGGAACAAATGTAACAAATATAGATAAGGGGAACTGGAGTTCCGAAGCGATCCAGCCGCCCTGGGTAAAACACCAGCTGGCTACGCCGAAGCCTGCCGCCGACAGGGTAATGTCGGCAGCGGAATATATTCTGTCCTTCTTAAAGGAAGGAACGATGCCTGTATAAGTTTCCTGATTCAGATAATCCTGAACATTATTTTTTCCAGCCATATGATCACTCACTTTCTTCCCTGAAAAACACTTAGCTGTTTTGTCAAATCATGCAATACTGGACAACAAGGAGGATCAGAGAAGCCATGATGATGATTGCCGAGAGTACATAATCGAATTTCTTCATCCGGATGACCGGCTCCATTTTCCCGGCTTCAATAATGTCAATTTTTCGATCGATCTCCTTATTCAGACTTTTAATAAACAGTTCATCCTTTTCCTTTCTGGTCTGATTCATACCTTACCCTCCTTCCTGCAGGCAGCTGCTCAGGCTTTATATACCTTCTCTAATATTGCCAGGAAATCTTCCTTGCCGATCGGTCTGGGATTATCCGGAGCTGAAATATGATCCGCGCATTTCTGGGCGATCCTGTCAAAATCCTCCTCCTTGACCTGAGGGAAAGAAGAGAACTTGGGGATATTGATATCAATGACAAGCTTTCTGATTTCCTCGACCATAGCCTGACAGAGCTCGCGCTTTGAGAGGCCGTCGCCTGAAAGGCCCATGGCAATGGCGATGTCCGCGTATTTGTCCATATTTCCGGGGATGCTGTACTCTGTCACATCCGCAAGGAACATGGCGTTCGCGTCGCCGTGGGGAATATCGTACTCGCCGCCCAGGGTCTCTGAAAGGCTGTGGACCGCGCAGGTATCAGAGTATCCGAAGGAAAGTCCGGCGAGAAGGCTGCCCATCATGATGTTGGAGCAGACATCGATATCACGCTCATAGATATACTTTCTGATGTTTGGATAGAGAAGCTTTATGGCGTAAAGGCCGTAAGCCTCTGTCAGAGTGCAGGTACACTTGGCTACATATCCTTCGATTGCGTGGGTCAGAGCGTCTACAACCGTGCCGGCTGCTATCTTTGAAGGCAGTCCCATGAGCATCTCAGGGTCTGCAAGAGCAACGGTCGGAGCGACCCTGGCATCATAACAGAAGCACTTGATCTTGTTGGCTTCATCTGTGATAACACCGCTTGTCGTTACCTCGCTGCCTGTTCCTGCTGTCGTGGGAATAGCGATCAGGGGAAGGGGATCACAGGTGTATTCCTTGGGGAATCTGATATCCTCAAATGTCGTTGTGCCATGTCCCAACATACCGGCGATAGCCTTGGCTGTGTCTATCGTAGAGCCGCCGCCTATGGCGATCAGGACATTGATCCCTTCTTCCTTGCCCAGCCTTGCTCCTGCCTCGCAGTCAGTGATCCTGGGGTTGGGAACGATCTGGTCAAAATCTATATAAGGGATCTGCGCCTCGTCAAGGGACTTTTCTGCCTTATCAACGATGCCTGTGGAACGGATCCCCTTATCAGCTACGACCATGACCTTGCTGGCTCCAAGGAGCTTTGCCTCTTCTCCTGCTGTCGCAATCTTTCCTGCTCCGAAAACAATCTTTGTAGGTACCTGAATCGCAAATTCACTTAACATAGCTTTTACCTCCTGTGTGATAAATATCTTTTATGCATATAGAAAAGGCGCACGAAATAACTCTTTTCATGCGCCTTTGCATCAGTGTATTGTATTTTTTATCCAGCTTTTTTATATACCCAGGTGGAAACGGTTTCTGACCGCTGCCATCATCATGTCAACTGTCCCTTCCGGGCCGAAGCAGTGCACATCCAGCATGATGTTGTTGTGGCTTCTGTCGCCTCTGTTGACCCCGGTCACATATTTATAATAATTGTGCCTCTGGTTATCTACCCGCTTTACCAGCCGCTCCGCCTTCTTTCTTGTCAGAGAATACTCGCTCTCTATATGGCGGATCCTCTCCTCCAGCGGGGCGTAGAGGAAGATATTCAGGCTGGGGAAATCATCCTGCAGATAATAGTCGGAGCAGCGGCCAAAGAAAATGGCATCTCCCTTCTCCGCTATCTCACGGATGATATCACCCTGCACATTTATCGCGGCGCGGGAATAGAACTTTAAGGTAGAACCATAACCGAACTGATCCAGAAGTCTTCCCACGTCATCTTTTGATAAGTCTTCTTCGTCATCGTGCAGCGATCCCTTGTCTACACCCAAACGCTGTGCTGTCATGTCGATCAGGTCTGTATCATAGAGCGGAATGTTCAGCTTCTTTGAAAAATCCTGAACGATCTTCCTGCCTCCCAGGCCAAACTCTCTGCTGATCGTGATGATGATCTTTTCCTGCATTTGCATCCCCGTCCTTTCTTTTTGTGCCGGGTCAGAATGATGCTTTCAATATGTCGACGATATCCTCCACCGTTAAGGGATTGTAAGCTCCATTGATATTGCCCAGAGCCTTTTTAGCCATGATCTCAAAGCAGCTCTCATCCGGAACTCCGATATCGCGGAGTCTCGCGGGAATCCCCAGCTCGTGGAAGTAATCTTCTGTCTTATCTATGGCCTCTCTGGCGATCGCGAAGGGATCCTGATCCGGATCGATTCCCAGTACATTTACACCGTAGCTTACGAATTCATTCACGATCGTATCGTCGAGGATCTTTCTCATCCAGTTCGGAGTGATGATGGCCAGGGCAAGGCCATGTGTTACGTCATAGAAGCCGCTGATCTCATGTTCTATGGGGTGGCAGACCCAGGCGCCTGATTTTCCGCAGGAAACCATGCCGTTGATGGCCCAGCTCTGAGCCCACATGAGATTGGCTCTTGCGTCGTAATCATCCGGATGCTCTGCCGCGATCTTCCCATACTTCATAACCGTCCTCAGGATTGCTTCCATGAACTGATCCTGCAGATAGGTGTCTCCGCATTCCAGAAAATACTGTTCAAATACATGGGACATGATATCCGCTATGCCGGCTATGGTCTGATAGTGGGATACGGTCTGCGTGTAGGTCGGATCCATAATGGCATATTTGGGGATCAGGCCTTCATGGTCCAGCTCAACCTTATCCTTCGTCTCCGCATTTGAAATGACTGCGGCATAGTCCATCTCAGATCCTGTAGCTGCTATGGTCAGGACAACGATGATGGGAAGGGGATCTTTGATCAGAGACGCGTCGCAGACGACATCCCAGGGATCTCCGTCATAGGAAACAGCCCCCGCTATTGCCTTTGCCGTATCGATAACGCTGCCTCCGCCTATGGGAATCAGCATGTCAACCCCCTCTTCCCTGCAGATCTTTACGCCTTCTCTTACCAGAGAGATCTTGGGATTGGGTTCGACTCCTGATAGTTCCGCGAAGGGGATCCCCTCCTGGCCCAGGAGCCTGACGACATCGTCATAAATTCCATTTGCCTTAATGCTGCCGCCCCCGTAGATGAGAAGGGCTTTCTTTCCTGTCTTTTTCGCGATCTCACCGATTGCTTCTATCTGGCCTTTTCCAAAATAAACAATGGTCGGTATGTTATAGATAAAGTTCTGCATGTTTCTCCCTCCAATTCGCCTTTTTCCTGTCTGCCGGATCCTATTTCTTCTTCAGCCTCGAGATGGAAGCCTGAGCCATGAGCGGGTCTATCGTTCCCTTTGTCAGATACTGGGCGATCTGCTCGGCAGCTGTCGGAGCATGTGCTATGGCATGGCCGTGGCCGCAGGCGAGAATGAAGCCCTCAAGGCCGCTGGGCCCGACGAAAGGTTTTCCGTCATAGGTAAAAGGTATGACAGAAGCCCAGGTCCGGATGATGTTCGCGTCCCTTATGACGGGGAAAAGCTTTATGGCCGGCTTCATCATGGCATAGAGAGCCTTTGGAGTCGTCCGGATATCATAGCCGATAAATTCATTTGTCGTTCCGATAACGATCGTACCGGAAAGGCTCTGCTGAACATAAGTGAATATGGTATCCTCGACCGGATCCTTGGGAAGGTTTTCCTCTGTCTGCTCTCCTGTGATCTCAAAAAGGAAGCCCATCGCCTTTTCCGGATCCATATCATCGCCCTCTATCTCACGGGCGCACTGGACGATCCTGCTGATCGTATACTTTTCAACCGGCTCTGTGACAAGAGACTGGAGACGGTTGGGAAATACAGGGATATCCATGCCCACCATCTTGCCGATCTGTCTGCACCAGACGCCGGCTGCATTTACGACAACAGGAGCGTAATAATCGCCTTTTGTCGTGGATACTCCGATCACCTTAGAGCCGGATTCACTCATGAGGATCTTCACGACCTCGGCTCCGTGTACAAATGTCGCGCCTCTCTTCCTGGCAAGATTTGCGAAGGCAAATGTCGTTACCAGGGGATTGATCCTTGCATCCTCCGCGCAGAAGATAGCTCCCGCGATATCGGGATTGAGGGCCGGCTCAAGTCTGAGCGTGTCCTCCCTGCTTATGACCGCCATGGGAGTTCCGCCTTTTTGCTTTTCCTTGCACTGCTTTTTCATGACTTCGATCTGTCTGTCGTCAAATGCAATGGTAAGGCCGCCTCTTTTTTCATATTCTATGTCGATGTCGAATTCGCCGTCTGCTATCTTTTCCTCGTAGATTTCCTGAGACCTTCTGGCCATCATGGTGTCAAATCCGGGAAAACGGGTCTGCAGCCAGACCATGCCGTAGTTGGAAGTGGAAGCGTAATTTGCGATCTCATCTCTTTCCAGCACAACGACATTTTTAAAGTATTTTGCCAGCTCAGCTGCCAGAGAAGACCCCACAATACCGGCACCAATAATTATCACATCTGCAGTATTGCTCATAAGAGATCCTCTCCTTTCTCAAATGCACTGGACGGGATGGGGCGGACAGGGGGCCTTGCGTGGGCCGGCGTCAGAGTGCTTTCCTCTACCCCGCCGTACCTGGCGATAAGCTGTCTGACGATCCTTCCGCATGTCTTGCCCTGACAAAAGCCCATACCGGAACGGGTCCTCTTGCGGATCTCATTTACCGTGAGATATCCCTCACATATCGCGTCAACGATTTCCTGTTTTGTTATTTCCTCACATCTACAGATGATGACATCTCCATCTGGAAGCTTAATCTTTTCCGCCAAAAGAACACACCTCCTTCGCGATCTCCTTGTCCACAGCGACCCATACGACCATGGTATGATCGTATGCCTTGGGTGCGTCTACCCGCACGACTCTTGCCTGGCCAAGGACGCTGCCGTCTCTTCCCAGGGCATTTCCTATCTGGCCCTTCTGCGGGGCGGGAAGATATTCGTAGGGAAAGGCAACGATCCCTTCCTCTTTTGAGAGATCTATGATCCTCACTGCCTGCCCGGGACAGGCCGCCGCACAGATACCGCAGCCGATGCATTTCTCCTCATCCAGAACGGGGAGATTTGTGATCTGGCTGCCGACTGTGATGGCGCCCTGCCTGCAGGAACTCTCACAGGGGTTGCAGGGGATGCACTGATTGCACTCTATAAGGGCGACCGGTCCCTTCTTCATGCGTTCCTGGCTGGGATAACCCGGCAGTTTTGAAAAATATTCCGTATCCTGCGGAAAATATCTGCTCATGCCCACGCCCCCTTCTCATATTCTGTAAATATCTCTTCCATGCCGCTCTTCCTTCTGTCACCGAAGGGGCCCTGGCGAAGCTCATCCAGTCTTTCCTGGGCCTGCTTTATCAATTCATCTGCCTTGTCGGTTCCAAAGCCGATCTCAGCGCTGGCTCCTATGCCGGCTATCCTTCCTTCTTCCATTGCCGTGCTGGCTTCCTCTATCCCGGAACAGTCTCCGGCAAGATAGATATCATCATGGGTCGTCTTGAGATTCCTTCCGTGGAGAGGAACAAAACCGCCCAGGACTTTTGAAAAATACAGTTTGCAGCCGGCCATCTGAAGAAGTTCTGTCAGAGGAGAAAGGCCGACGGCTACACAGACGGTGTCTGCCTTGACGGAAAATTCGCTGCCCGGTATGGGTTTGAAATCGGAATCGAGCTCTGTGAGCACGACTTCCTCCACCTGGTCTTCTCCCTTTATCTCCGAGACGGTGGTTGACGTATACATCTTTACGCCCGCCCGCAGAAGCTTTCTGGCATGAACCTCGTAGCCGGATATCTTAGGAGCTGCCTCCACAAGGGCGGCTATCTTAGCCCCGGACTGCATGAGCTGGTAGGATACGATCAGTCCGACATTTCCGCTCCCTACCATGACGATCTCATTGCCGGGCCTTGTGTGGTAAAGATGCATGAGAGTCTGCGCGGCTCCTGCCCCCATGACACCCGGAAGGGTGCCGCCCTTCATGGGGAGAACATTTTCTATGGCGCCTGTGGCGAAGATATATTTCTTTGCCTTGACAAGTCCCAGCTCCTGGCTGTCCATATCATAGAGACCGAGAACGCCGTTTTCGAAAAATCCATAGGCAAGGGTCCTGAGGCGAAATACCGCGCCTGCCTTCCTCGCCCTATCCAGGAGCTGCTCACCGATGCGGATCCCTCTTGTTCCTGCCTTATGATTCTCCGAGCCGAAAAATTTATGTACCTGTTTGAAAAGCTGTCCGCCAGCCTTAAAATTCTCATCGACAACAAGGACACTCGCACCTGCCTCACCGGCTGCCGCCGCGGCCGAAAGCCCGGCCGGACCTGCGCCTACGATGCAAATATCTGTTTCTATCATGGGCTCATCCCCTTTCTATCTGCATACCTTCTTTAACCTCTGTCATACAGGTCCTGACATTTTTTCTGCCGTCTATCGTCATCATGCAGTCTGTGCATCTGCCGATCGCGCAGAAGACGCCTCGCGGCTCATGTCTTTTCCTTGTCGTTCGAAAAGCTCTGATCCCATAGCTTGTCAGGGCAGATGCGACTGTCTCACCTTCTCTTGCCAGAAGCTCCTTACCTTCGAAATATACATGCACCTGCTTTGTATCCGCGGGAATATCCAGGATCGGATGCTCCGTTATCCGTAAATTCGTCACTGTTACCCCTCCTGTCCTTTACGAGAAGTTTTCTTTATTTTTTCTGAATATCATTGATCAGATGATTCCTGTCAGCTCCGGTAAACATATCCATATGTTTTGAAAATCTGTCATACATTACATGGGAGATATCGGCGCCGGGCTTTTTCCCGCACATGATCTCGCTTGTAACCTTTGCCGCCGGAACGGAAACGCCGAAGCCGTGGCCGGAAAAACCGCAGGCTACAAAGAGACCCGGGATCTCGACTGTCTCACCCAGCATCATGGAATCATCGGGTGAGATATCCATCCAGCCGCCCCAGCCTCTGACGACCCTGGTGTCCGCCAGGCAGGGGAAGAGGTCCACGAGGGCTCTAGCCTCAGCGGGAAGCCTTTTCCTGTCCTGATAGGAATCCGGATACCATTCCCGGTTGGGATAATTGCCAAAACCGGAGGCACCGCCGAAAAGGATCGTTCCGTTCTCCTGCTGCTCGCCGTAGTAGGTAACCTTGGCGGAAACAAACATCTGATCGAGAATTTTGGGGATTTTTTCTGTTACGAATATCTCTTCATAGTAAGAATAGAGAGGGAGATCGATCCCCACGGTGTTGAGGATCTGCCTGCTGCCGTAGGCGGCTGCAACCAGGATCTGGTCTGCCTCGTAGAGATTGCCGTTTTTTGTCTCGGCTGCGTAGATCCTGCCCTGCCTGGTATGAAGGGCACAGACTTCTTCGCCGCTGACGTATGTAACGCCCAGGCGGCGGGCTGCCGAATAGATGCCAAGAGTCGTCTTCAGGGGGTTCATCTTGCTCTCCTCCTGACAGTAGATCGCTCCTGTTATCCTGGGAGAGAACTCCGGAATCTTTTCCCTCAGCTGATCTCCTGTCATGGACTGCAGGTGAAGCCCTGCCTCCTTGCCGAAGGGGAGGAACCTCTCCATATATTCCTGCTGCTCATCGTCCAAGGCGATGCGGATCCCGCCTTTTTCCACATACTCTGTGTCTACATCCTGGGAAAGATCCTTCCAGCATTTTAAACCGTATATGGCGATAGGAAGTTCGCCAAGTCCTCTGCCGTCTATCTTGTTCATGCCGCCGTTCCTGCAGGACTGGCCGCAGCCGATAGAATGGCCCTTCTCAAGGACAATGACTTTTTTCCCTTCCTTTGCCAGGAAATAGGCTGTCGCGCTTCCGACTGCTCCGCTGCCGATAACGACAACGTCTGCTTTCATTTTCGTGCTCATACGCCGCCTCCTTCCTCTTCCGACTCATTTCCAAGTTCTGCAAGAGTGACCGGCCTTTGCGGTGATCTGGGCCTGTAGCCCGGGATCTGCGAAAGGGGCAGCCCCGTCTCCCTGGCCAGGATCCCTCTGACATTTCTCTCACAGGTCATGCCCTGGCAGGGACCCATGCCCGGTCTTAAATATCTTCTTATCTCACTGATCGTTCTCATCCCGTCATATATGGCCTTCCGGATCTCGCCTCTTGTGATCTCCTCGCATCTGCAGATGATCACATCGTCATCCTCCTTTGGAACAAAAGCTTCTCCGGAAAAACCCCTGTCACTTCCATAGGTTTTCATCGATAGCGCCCCCTCATTCCGAAAATGTCTTTCTGCTGTAGGCCCTGGCTTTCATGGCCAACGTCTTGTCCACGCGCATGGTTACGAGTGCGGTATGATCAAAGGCCGGAGATTTTCTGACCTTTATGATCTCTGCCTGACCAAGGGGACTTCCGTCGCGGCCAAGCGCCGTTCCCATCTCTCCCTCTTCGGGAATGGGGTCAAATTCATAGGGGATCGTAACGCAGCCCGCTTCTTCATCTACAAGGAATATAGCCTGACCAGAACACATGGCCACGCATTTTCCGCAGTTTCTGCAGTCCGCCTGAGGATTTATGCGGGGAAGAGCTGTAATATCCTCTCCGACTTCTATGCAGCCAAAAGCGCAGGCCTCCTGGCAGGGATTGCAGGGAATATTCTGTGTGCACTCTATGACCGGATGGACTCCAGCCTTTTTTATGACTCCCGGATATTTTGTAACTTCTTCATCTGTGAGAAATCCTTTCTCAAAGAGATTTTCTGAAAGGGGCAGGCCTTCACTTGTAAGGGTAAGATCTGTCCTTCCCTTGTTCTCGGGGGAAAATGTTCCCTTTCTCAGGTCACCCAGGGCTGCCTTTTTCTTTTTATATTCCGTCCGGAATGTCTCTTCATCGATATAACCGCTCTTAAATGCCGCCCTCAGCCCGGCAATCTCGCCGTTTAACATGGCGGATGAAGCTTCCTCTATTCCGGCAACGTCTCCGGCTGCAAATATGCCGGGAAGAGATGTCTGTCCGTATTCGTCGACTGTGGGAACCAGGCCGCCCTTTTCTTCTATGAGGGCTCCGGCCATCCTGGCCAGCTGGCTCATGGGATCCAGGCCGACCGCCATACAGACGGTATCAACGTCAAATGTCTTCTCCGTGCCCGGTATGATGTTCCAGCTGCTGTCTACCTGGCCGATTGTCACACTTTTTACGGCTCCGTCACCCTCAGCTCTAATGACAGTATGGGAAAGATAGAAGGGAACGCCGTTCCTGGCAAGCTTTGCCGCGTGAACGCCATATCCGCCTATCCTGGGAGCCGCGTCAACGACCGCTGCCACCTGGCATCCTGCCTGCAGCATCTGATAGCTGACGACAAGTCCGACATTGCCGCTGCCTATCATGAGGATCTTCTTTCCGGGACGGACCCCATAAAGGTTCATCATGGTCTGGGCAGCTCCGGCTCCTATGACGCCGGGAAGAGTCCAGCCGGGGAAGGGAAGAGTCCGTTCGCTGGCTCCCGCCGCGATGAGGATATTCTGTCCCTGAACTTCTCTTGTCTGCCCGTCTTTCCTGACGGATACGCTCCTGTCCTTGGCTATCCCGATGACCGCACTGTCAAGTTCCACCTGGATATGATCCTTCTGTGCCTTTTCAAGGAGCATCTGACCTATCTCTATTCCTCTGACGCCGGCATGATTTTCCTTTGAACCAAAGAATTTATGGATCTGCTTAAAAAGCTGTCCGCCGGGTTTTTTATTTTCATCAAATACGATAACCGACATTCCGGCTTCCGCCGCTTCTATCGCGGCAGAAAGTCCAGCCGGCCCCGCACCGATCACGACCAAATCCCATCGCTTCATGTCTCTGCCCCCTATGCCTTTATTCCATGCTGTGTCTGAACTACCATTCCCTCCCGCAGGGGGGTGATGCATGTCCTTGTATTTATCTTTCCATCAACGACCATTACACAGTCCGTGCAGCGCCCGATCGCGCAGAAGAAACCTCTGGGCTTATCCTGTCTGAGCGTATATCTGTGGATCCTGACCCCAGCCGCCAGAAGAGCCGCCGCTATGGGTTCCCCTTCATAGCCTTTCATCTCTTTGCCATCGTATGTAAAAGTCACAAGATTGCCTTTCTCATATGTCCCCAGTATTGGATGGTGAACGATCCGATTATCTTCCATGCTCCAAACCTCCAATCCAATGAATAAAAAAAGACATGTCCCCGGCAGCTCCTGCCGCCTTTGGCATGTCTTTTTGTATACACAGATTATAGCATCAGCCCCTGCTGGTTCCTATGTTTGCCGGATACAAAGATATTTGTCACCCGTGCACAAACGATGGTCAAAAAAATAAGCCTACAGCCCCCTGAATTTTTTTATCTTAAAGGCAAGCCGCAGCCTGAATTCTTCATTGCCGTCGCACAGTTCATAGCCCAGGATCTCCTCTATCCTACCAATCCTGTATTTTACGGTATTCCTGTGGACATAGAGTCTTTTTGCCGTCTCAAGGATACTGTTTCTCTCTTCCAGATAGATCCTAAGGGTCTGAACAAGGTCTGAGCCCGTACTCTCGTCATACTCTTTCAGCTTGCCCAGTGTATCCTCATAAATGCCGTCCAGAACAGATTTATCCGGCAGGCTGAAAAATATCCGGTATATGCCCAGGTCATGGTAATAGCGGATCCCGCCGTCGACCCGGCAGACCTGAATCATGCGAAAGGCCTGCCTGGCTTCCTTAAGACCCTCCTGGATCCTGTCAGCTCCCTTAAAGCTGCTGCCAGCGCCCAGACAGACCCTGATATCCGGATCCGTTTTCGCCACATAGGCCTGGATCTTTCCGCACAGATCCTCCGCCGTCTTTCTCACACTATCCTGCTGTATCATCTCCATGAGCAGGATAAGGCCTCCCCTGTCCTCATAGAGCATGACATTTTGTCTGGAGTCTGCCGTATTATGGACTGCATTTGACAGAAGCTTCATCTCCCGGTCCGTCATCTCCCGGTCAGCCTGGCTGGCTATCCCTACAACAACCCCCAGATGTTTTTTCTCCGGGTGGAAGGAAAAATCAGCCAGAGTCTGCACATCCACAGGCTCCCTTCCGTATATGAGCTTTTCCATCACATCCTGCATAGACTGGACCTGGGCATTTTTCTGGAAAAGCAGGTAATAGATCTGCGCAATGACGTCAGAAACCATAACTTTAAAGGGGATGGTCAAAAGTACCACCCCCAGCGTCTTTGCCAGCTTAACACAGCTTTCTGAAATATTTTTTATATATTTGCCCTCTTCCAGTACAAGTCCCACTGCCCCGGAACCGGAAATATTCTGGATAATGGCAGAGATATCTTTTCCCTGATCCTTAAAAGCGACACCACTTGTAAAGATCATATCTCCCGGCCTCATCCAGGTATAACTTTCTGATGCTTCTATCACATGCGCGCCGAAGAGCATCCTGCTTCCCAGATCACTTCCAGCCAAGACCTGAGCCTTCTGAAACTGAGGAAGCTTTAACATCTCCTGCACGGATATTCCTTTCAAATTATTCAAATGAAATCACCCTCCTGTGGAGAAATTTATTTTTCTGAATATAGCACTATATTATAGGTAATTTAAATAAAATTCTTTATTCTGCCGCACAATTTTCTTTGTGCCGGCGTCTAAGAAAGGAAACATTTTCCACATCCTCTATAAAAAGGGAGGAGCCAGCCGTTTAGCTGCGGCTGGCTTTGATTATGAAAAAGAAAAACACATTTTAGTAAGGTTCATCGCTCCTTACATTTTGAAATATACACTTCCTGTATGAAGGGAATGAGAACAAACTGTGAAGATTTTGTGTCCTTTATTTCATGAGAGCGAAAACTGCCGCCGTGAAGGCTTTGACGCCATTCATGAGCCCTGCCTCGTCGGGACTGAAGTTACATTCGTGGAGGGAGGCGACGGTGGGAACGATGTTGAGCAGATAGGAGGACTTGCCTCCATGGCTCTGTACAGCCTCCGCAAGAGTGGCATAATCCTCACTCACAAGACTTCGATTTTGGGATATCGGCTCTACTCTGAGATCTGAGTTGGCCATCAGAGCTGCCCGGATCTTTTCCGTAAAATCCGGATCATTTCTGCCGGCACAGGTTTTTCCGGCAACTGAGATCTTTACATGGCAGCCATGCATCCGGGCAGAGGATTCAAGAATGCGGCGGGCATAACGTTCCATATACTCATCGGCCTCCGATGTTGAGCCTCGAACCTCCAGCTCAAGATGAGATTGGTCACATATGACATTGCGTCCCGCTCCGGCGATAAGTCTGCCGACATTGATGCGTGTCATGGCGCCGCCGACCCTGGGGATGGCATGAAGATTCAGGACAGCAGACGCTGCTGAGAGCAGGGCGTTATTGCCCTCCTCCGGATGCTTGCCGGCATGGGCTGCCCTTCCATAAAAATCAGCGTCAAGCTTTGTCGTCGCAAGACTCCTCCACTCGCCAACACCTATTGCACATTCCCTCGTCGAAGCATCCCCAGCCATGTGGGCACCCAGAAGATAGTCGACATCGTCCATGTGGCCTGCGTCCACGATGGCAGAAGCGCCGCGGACTCCCTCCTCAGCCGGCTGAAAGATAAACTTAACTGTCCCGTGCAGATCCTTCCTATGAGCAGCAAGGATCTTTGCAGTCCCGAGCCCGACCGCCATATGGCAGTCATGACCGCAGGCGTGCATGATGCCATCATGACGCGAAGAAAAGCCTTCTTTATTCGGAAAGTGGTCTCTGGAATCTGTCTCCTTTACCGGCAGGGCGTCCATGTCAAATCGCAGGGCCAGGGTCGGCCCCTTTCCGCACCGCAAGCCCCCTATCACCCCGGTCATGCCGCCCCTGGTCCGAGGCAGGAATTCAAGGTTGCTGCCTTCCTCCTTTTGGGCGCGCGCATAGCACTGCTCCATATAGTCTTCTTCCGGCAGGCCCATGCGGTCTTTTGCATGGACAACTTCATCGCCGGTCAGAACCTGGTCAAAACCAAGATCTGTGAGTTTCCTGGCTATGATGCTCGACGTTCTCATCTCTGTCCAGCCGAGTTCCGGATACCGGTGAAAATCCCTGCGAAGGGCGATAAGCTCCTCTTTCATCTTATCTATCTCTCGATTCACATCATGTTCCATATGTCCCTCTCATTCATGACTTAAAAACCCACAAAGAATGAGCTGCAGTTCTTAAGAATCGTAGCTGCATTTTCAGGCATTTAGAGCCGTCCTCAACACTCTCTCCACATTCTCTTTGATTTCATCGTACTCCTGCCCCGGATGAGCCTCGTAAACCTTCTCCTGGCCGACATACATGGTCGGGCAGTAATAATAGTCGTACCTTCCGGCGATCTCAGGGTGCTCATCTTCGTTGATCCAGTCGACATGGATATCTTTATAGGCAGAGCCATCTGTCAGCTCATCATAAGCCTGCTTCGCCTTCCTGCAATAGGGACAGCCTGTCAACACAAATACTTTGATATCTTTCATATCGTAAATCCTCCTCGCTCAATTGATTGAAATGATCTGCTGCCTTCTTAGATAGCCCTCTTGGGGCAGGCCCTTTTGCAGGCATTGCATTGTATGCATTTTTCAGGGTCGACGATGATGCGGAACCTGGCATAATAGCTCATGGGCTTGAGAAATACAGTGACCGGACAGATATATTTGCAAAAAGCACGATTGTCTTTAAAAATGACCGCCAGCAGGATCCCCACAATATAATACAGAGCATTCGTGGTAAGGAAAGACCAGAACATGATCCTCTGCTTATCTGCGTCGGATACCCCCAATAGAAAAAGGGCGCCAACAAAGATCAGCGAGGCGGCAAATGTCAGTCAGCGTATAAATCCTATATTTTTACGCTCCTGCACTCCTTTCTTGTATGGAATACTTCCTCAGGTGCCAGAAATCTCCCCTCATCCAGCTCTATCTTAAAAACAGCGCAGGTGCTGATCGTGCGGGACCACCAGGCCCCGTCAGACTCCGGCATCAGATATTCCAGCGCTCCTTTCAGCGCGATAGCGTGGGTCGTCACCAGTATATTTCCCCTTTCGGAACTTTTCAGATCCTCAAGAAAACTTCCCATCCTTTCTTTCACACTCGAAAGGCTCTCCATCCCCTCCGGGGCAGGATGATGAACAAAATCCTGAAAGAAATAAGTGATCTCTTCGGGCGGGCTCTCCAAACTGCATCCCTCATAGGGGCCATAATCCATCTCTAAAAGTCTTTGATCCCGCCTTATCCCAAGCTTACTGTCCGTGATGATCTCAGCGGTCTGCAGGGCACGAAGCAAGGGGCTGGAAATCACATGGTCAAAAGAAATATGATTTTCCTGAAAATACATCCGGGCTTCCTCAGCCTGTTCCTGACCATTGCTGTTTAGCGGGGCATCTGATCTCCCCTGCAGCAGATGATCCTTATTCTTCGCCGTTTCTCCATGGCGTACCATCCATAT
Organism: uncultured Eubacteriales bacterium; assembly: GCA_900314845.1. GTDB lineage: Bacteria > Bacillota > Clostridia > Lachnospirales > Lachnospiraceae > UBA2912. Next base: position 253 of record OMWV01000032.1, on the reverse strand, counting down.
CGTCATATTCTTCATAACTTATACATCCAATCCTTTGACCAGTTTCAACCTGTAAGGCTGTATTAACATATCTGTTGACAGAGCCCCATGCGAAAGTATCATATCTTCTCAACAAACTGGGAGTTGTCGAGCCAATACTCCGCTCATGAAAGCTCCGCAGATTCTGATTGAACAAAATCGCTGCGCGATGGCCTGCCGAGGCTGTGGCGCAGTTTTACTTTATTGACAAATAAAAAGCAGTGGAAATACTCTT
>OMWV01000012.1 GCA_900314845.1 uncultured Eubacteriales bacterium | reverse complement strand
TTATCATTTTGTTATCAAATCTACCCTTGAGACCCCAGAAAGCCTTATTTTAAGCCATTCCTTGAGAGTCTTTAATTATTCGTACTCGATACCGGCAGAGCATCACTTAACGTATATCAGTTAAGTTTTGTGCGTTTTTAGCCGTTTTTTTCTCTCAGTTATACTGTGTCTCTTCCCTTTCCGATCTTCTGTTGCCAATTTGTTGCCAGAAGGCCAATCAGTTCCAGGCTATTTCAAGCTTCCTTTTTGACTTCGCACAATCTGCCAGATACAGATTGATCAGCGTCTGATAGGGAATGCCTGTTTCCAGCGATTCGCCTTTAATGGCTTTCTTTTTCTTTAAACCTTTCGCATAAAAAATCAGGCTCCGCAGGCGCAAAACCGTTCGTATCCCTCATACGGAGCGGTTACTCATTACAAAAAAGCAAGAAGCAGCAGAATGCCCATTACCGGTCTGATCCGACATTTTACTGTTCATCCGGAAAGCAGATCCGGTACATGGCTGCCGGCATAGACCTGTAGACCATTTCAACGTATTCCTCAGCTGTCACTGCACCCGGATCCAGAATCCATTCCACCATCATATCGACCGCACCATAACAGAACAGGCGCACATAAAAGGTGAGTTCCGGTCCGAGCAGGTCTGCCCCCGTCCTCTTTTTGAGCAGCTCCAGATAATACGCTATATAATACTCTTTCATGTAGGCATAGAGAGAATTCTGCTCCTTGACACCAAGGGCGTTTCGAAATAAAAAGGCATCCTTTTTCAGCTTCTGCAGGCCGCGCACACTTTCTTTTTTTACCAGTATGTTCAGTTCATTTATTTCGCGGAAGTACATCCAGATAACCAGATCATATTTATCCCTGAAATGGTAATAAAATGTGGATCTGTCAACTCCTGCCGCCTCACAGATCTCTCGAATCCGGATCTTCTCGAGTGATTTTTTCCGAATCAGCAATTCCATTTTTTCGGCAATCCATTCCTTTGTTACAGATGACATCCCTTGACGCTCCTACAATATGCATGTTTTGTCGAAGTTTCCTACATTATTCTACTTTTATGTGTATTACCACGTCAAGCAGTCAATTAAACTCAAATCAGATCTTTATTCCAGAAACCGGACAGCAGACGAGCTGAGAATATTCACTTCTACGGCATAGAGTGGGGTTGTGGTGAGGAGAGTGCAAGAAATGAAAGCAACATCGACGAAGCCTTCTTCAATGGAGCTGACGCACAGGCAACTCACGCTTCTCAGAAAAAAAGAACAGATGAGACAGCAGCAGATCAGAAAAATACTGCTGTTTACGACAGCCGGGCTTCTGGCTGTCGTGCTTTTCTATGTGCTTGCGGCCGCGTACTACCGGACCCGTTTTCTGCCTCGTACGAGCATCAACGGAATAGCAGTCGGCGGAAGACGTGTGGAGGATGCCGAGAAAAGCCTGAAGAACTCGGTGGAAGAATACACACTCACAGTCACCCTGCGGGGCGGAGAAAAGGAGATGATCACCGCCGATGACATTGAACTGACTTACATATCCGGCAATGAAACTGCAGAGATTCTCTCCTCTCAGAATCCTCTGCTTTGGGGGCCGGCTCTGTTTGGCCGCGGGGAGTCCCATACGGTGGAGACAGAATTCCATTTCGACAGCGGTAAGCTGAAAAGCAGCCTCGCTTCGTTCCCGGAATTTCAGAAGGAAAAAGTTACAGAGCCTCAGGATGCCGCTCTTGTGCAGGACGACACTAAGTTGTTTCGGATCCGCTCAGAGATATACGGAAACCAACCGGATCTGACTGCCATCAGTAAAATGGCAGAAAGCGCGGTCCAGCACAGTGAACACGAACTTGATCTGAATCAGGAAGATGGCGCCTATCTGTCTCCTGCAGTACTAGGCAGCAGCAAGGACCTTAAAGAGAAAATGGACGAACTGAACGCCTTTCTATCTGCAGAAGTGATCGTTCGCTATAGAGACGGACTCGCGGTAAAGCTTGATAAAGAGACTTTGTCTTCCTGGATCAACTATGATGAAGAGGACGGGTACTATCTTAGTGATGAGACTCTTTACACAAATGCCTATATGCTCATGTCAGAAGCGGCGGAGCAGTACAATGATGTCCGGACAACGTTAGATTTTCAGTCTACTTCAGAGGGAATAGTGCGGCTGAGCTGTGATCCATATGGATATAAGATTGATGTGGAGAAGGGCATGGATAGCATTGTTGAGGCACTTCTGTATCACAAAAAAACGGAAATTACACCCGATAATATGCTCATGGAATCAATCGATCCGACTTTTGGAGGGACTTATTGTGAGATCGACGTGACCGGGCAGCATATCTGGTACTACGAAAGCGGAGAGCTGATTCTGGACACGGACTGCGTGACAGGGTCTGAATCTGATCCGGATCGCCGCACCCCTTCTGGCCTTTTCTATCTCTATAATAAAGAGCAGAATGCCGTTTTGGGATCCAATGATCCGTCAGATCCCTATGAGGTGACTGTGGACTGTTGGATGCCTTTCTATGAGAGCTACGGCATGCACGACGCAAGATGGAGAGATGAGTTCGGCGGAGACATCTATAAGTACAGCGGCACACATGGCTGTGCCAATATGCCTTCGGATGTCGCGCATGCCTTATTTGACAGAATTGAGATAGGAATGCCGGTTATCGTTCTCAGATACGGGGATGGTATAAGTGACGACCTGCCATAAAAATGCCTGCCTTCAGCGAGGCAGTGTGCTATCTCTGTTTGTACCGCAGGGAACACATGAGTTGAGCCAAAATCCGGTCCCAGCATCCTGCTTCGGCAAGCTGTCGAAATGAGGATCATCTGGCTATAAGGAGGAGATAAAACGTATCATCAAATATCAGAATTCGCAGTATTTACAAGGCTTCTCAGACTTTCGCGCCAGTACATCGCGCCATAATCTCGCGCCAATCTTAAGCGCCGTTACAAATGATAAGAGCCCTGCATATGGGATCGATGGATGATGCTTATGCAAGGCTCTTTATGTCTGATCAGAGGTATCTCCTGGTGTTGTCTGCTCGACAGGAAAATTCAAATTCGCACAACCAGGAAAAATAAGAAATGTGATGACAATATCGCTTATTCGTACTCAAGGCTCTCATATCAATTCTAAACAGATTTGCATAGTGCCCTTGTTTTCATTTCAACTCAGTTATTCTGTGTAGTCCTATTTCCCTGTATTATCCGAACAAACGCTATCATTTGGCTATCAGCCAGTGCTATC
>OMWV01000018.1 GCA_900314845.1 uncultured Eubacteriales bacterium | reverse complement strand
GTCTCTGTTACAAAAGAATGGGCAAGGAATGGCGATCAAACATGGCCGGAAGGCATAAACGTTAATGTTGGCCTATACGTCGGCGACACGGCAGTGACCGTCAAGGCCGCAGATTCTGATCAGCAGATTCCGTATACTGCTGTTCTGAAAAACGAGGCCGGGAAAACAGACTTCACTTTCACCGGCGTTCCGAAATACGATGAGAATGGCGAGGAGATCAACTACACGGTCAAGGAACTCGACGGCACAGGCACCCCGGTGGGGAATGGCATGCAGACTTCTCTGAAGACCGGTGAGAATGGAGCAGATGAAATCTGGACAGTTATTATTGCCGGCGACAGGACTACCGGTTTTACGATCAAGAATACGCAGGACAACGGAAAGGTGTTCGTTCATAAAACTTGGTACGATGCCTATGGTAATCCTGTGCCCGGTGTGACCCAGAAGGTTACAGTCGACCTCTATAAATATGCTGAGAGCGGGGAGACTGTGAAGGTCGGAACAAAGGAAATTGATCCAGGTCAGAACGTTGGATTTGATGTATCTGAGTACATCACTGCTCAGGAGCCTGATCCCAAATTTTATGTAATAGAAACGGACACGTTTGCCGGGTACGAGAGAAGATATTCGGCTGAACTGCTTGCAAGCAGCCTGGATGTGTCCCAGAATGATAGCTTTGTTGGGGCTTCTGATGGAACTCAGGTAAAAGTTTCCGCGGGCGGTACGCTGTACATTATGAATACTGCGACACTGACCGGTATGCAGATAGTCATGCACAAAAAATGGGTAGAGTTCAAGGATCAGGGCGGACAGTTCTATCTTGGTCAGCTTGATGGCTTTACAACCAATGCTGATGAGAACAGAAAAATGATGAAGCTGAAAATTGAACTGCTTTATGATATTTACCCATTATCAGGAAACCAGGCGATCAGAACCGATCAGAAAGCGACAGATGATGAGATTATTGTGTGGGAGGAGAGAACAAGCGGACATGCATTCCCAACGAAGCATCTTTCCAATAACATAATTCCTGAATCCCGAACCCTTGATTTGAACTATATTGGTGACTGGGAATGGGGGTTCCGCGAGAATACCGGGTCCGGTCAGGCTGGCGGTGCTGGTAATTTGCCGGAATATGGATACTATAATGGACAACTGGTGCATTATATATATCATTTCGATGAGCTTAGAGTTTACGACGGCAGTGTAGATTGGGAGAATCCCGAAGATGTTACAGATGAATGGTGGAAACTGCTGCAGAACCCGGAAATCACAAATGGAAAAACCAGAACTAACTGGGAAAACCGGCCTAAGAAGCTGCCCGTGAAAAAAGAATGGAAGGATGAAAACGGTAACGACATCTCTGCAGCAGAAATGGCTGACTATGAGGATTTGATGAATCAGATCTCAATCACGGTGATTCTTTACGTGAGTTTTGATAATCAGACTTCCTGGCATGTAGGAGCAAGGAAAACACTCTACAAGGATCATTGGAGCGAGTGTTTTGAGGATCTGGAAAGCATTACGGAAAACGTTGGACAAGAAGTAGGCGCAACGCGTGAACAAATCGCAAATGCAAAGTATAAACTGGAAGAAATCTGGGATGAGGAATTTGCGCGTACAAGTTTACATTACAAGGACCATGAAGCTGTTATACAAAACAGGATTATGCCGAAGGGGTCTATCAAAGTTGAAAAAGAATGGATAGATGGAGATATAGGTGCTAAAGCTGTCCTGCTGAAACTGAGGAGAGCCTCCAATAATACAATCGATCCTGATTCTGTTCTTTCAGATCTTTACGAGCATCCCGAAAAATATAATCTGTCAAATAAGATCTATACGGACAGTACTACAGGAGAAAAGTATATCCTCCTGGCAAAAGATCAGGAGAATTGGCCAACGCTGGAGATAACTAACCTGCTTATGAAGCATTCCGTTCAGGATACTGATGGGTCCGACGAACAGATCTATGAATGCTACTATTTCATCGAGGAGAAAGGCTATCTGGATGCGGACGATCATATTCAGACGATTCCTGTCTCCGGAGATAATGCATGGACAGTAACATATAGCGGAACTGCTGATTATGCAGGGAAAAAGGCAGTGCAGGCTAAGAAAAGCGATCCTGCCACATTGAAAGTATCGAATAAGGTGCCTTTTGGGAAAATATCAGTGACTAAAGCTTTCATTGGTCTTCCGACGGAAACCCTGCCTGAAGGATTCCAGATTGTTGCAAGCTGGGCTGATCCGAACGCTCCAGCAGATGTCCCTGCTTCGGATGATTCGACAGAGACCGAGGATACACATATGAAGAATGTGATTCTGAAGGTCGGGGACGAATCTGTGGTCAGTGTGGATGATCTCACTATTACATATTCAGCTGCTGTATCAGAGGAAGAAAATCCCATTTATACCTGGACGATTTCCGGACTTCCGACGGACACGGAAGTAATATTCACGGAAGAAGGCTATAGTGTTGCAGGGTACATATGGAGCGGAACCGTGAAGGTTAATAACGAGGAACCTGCAAACGGGACGATAGGTAAAGCAAAAGCTACAAGCACAGGGGAAACCGTTACATTTACCAACACTTACGCTCCGGGTGTCGAGCTTCCCGCCACGGGCGGAAGAGGCACGCTGGTCTTCACGGTGTCCGGACTGGCGCTGATGATGCTGGCGGGCGTGCTGATGATTAGCAGGAAACGGAGAAACAACAGGTAAGAGCTGAACGGAATCCATGGAGCCGGCTTCGGCCGGCTCCCTTTCTTTGCTCCGGGCGGGTATTCATTCGAAAACCGGGAGGATATTTCCGCCGGGGGACCTGGCCGGGAAAAGAAAAGCTTCCGACGGGGCAAAGGGCCGGAGACGAAAAAAGAGAAAACGAGGAGAAGAGTGATATGAGAACGCTGCTGAAGAACGCGAAGATTTACGACGGAACGGGCGCGGAGCCTTTTGCGGGGGATATCCTGATCGAGGAGGAT
>OMWV01000005.1 GCA_900314845.1 uncultured Eubacteriales bacterium | reverse complement strand
ACATACCGCTAACTGCTCCTTATCGACTTTTTGAAAAAGTGAGAAAAAACGAGTTAACAACAGAAAAACCAAGATAACTATGGGAGGATAATCATGTTGATTTATCCCAAAAATTCACCTACAATAAACATACCTCGTAACCGGAGCGGTCTCCTGGATATGTGGAATGCATTTATGCTGAAGGGAGCCAGGTTTTCCCCCAATGACATTCCGCTCTGTCCAACAACTGCAACAACACCGCCATCCCGATTAATTTCCTATGATGAGGCTAAATCGATTCATCGAAAGGAGATGCAAAATAGCAACGTTGATTACCATGTAGATGTGTTTATCCATTTCTATATTGATGATCAAAAATTTGACGGTAAGAGAAGCAGCATATGGCTCTATCCAAAAAATGCTCTGGAAGTAATCTGTCATTTTGCAGGAATGATTGCTCCAGACTTTTCCACTTATGCAGATTTTCCGGAACCGCTGAAACTTTGGAATTTCTATCGCATGTGCACCTTTGGCTATTGGGTCGGCACACTCGGTATCCCCGTCATTAGCAATGTACGGTGGGGAACTGAAGAAACCAGGCGGTATTGCTTCGACGGTAATCCGCAAAAGAGTATGCTGGCAATCGGGACCGTCGCAAGCGGTATCCGCCTTGTAAAAAACAGATTGTTATTTGAAACAGGATTGTTTTACATGGTTGATCTGTTGGAGCCACACACAATCATAGTATACGGTTCTGCAAACTACCCGTGTTTTGATATTCTCCGCAAGAGGGGAATCCATATTGTCTCCTTTCCCAGCAAGACCAGTGAGGCATTTGCCAGGAAAAAGCAGTATGAGTAAAACCATTAGCAACAAATTCTCCGGGACAAAGGGTGAAGGCGCTGCGCTCATTGCTCAACTTGAGACAGAAGGAGTAAAATTCAACAAAGCAGATGTCGTCGCTATCACTCAGGATTCATCCGGTAATATTACATGGCTCGAAAAAGGCCACCTTGGAGATAGTCCATCTGGTCTTGCCCATATCCTAGACGCACACGATCAGGACTTTGCTAATCAGAGTATCACTTCGGATGAAATTCCACAATACATAATGACTGCCGTAAAATATGGAACAATAGTTGGTTATCAAGGCCGCGGGCATGGTCGGCCAATATATGAGTTTACATATGATGGCACTACTCGGCGTATCGCAATTACCATTGGCAGCAATGGCTATATTGTTGGTGCAAATCCCAAATCTATTCCTAAGGGGGCTAGCAAATGAACACCTTAAAATATAATCTCGAGTATCACTGTTATCCTATCTGGAACTATGATGCGACTGGTGAACTGATCGATAATGACCTTCCTGATGATTTGAGAAACGATCAGGAACTTGATTCCCTTCTTCTTAAAGTTCAGGAAATATTTGACGGTCTTTATATTGATACCGCTACAGAATTCTCATCTCATGGGTTTCATACCGAAACCGAACGTCAGGACTTCCTGTCGACATTATTTACATCTGTTGAAATCCTTCGCAATCGATACGGTGACACCTACTTAATCGAATGCAAATATGATACAAACTCCTTCCCCGTTGAATCAGGCAAAATGTCTGGTAATACCTGATTATCTATTTTATTCTATAGCCATGTTCATCAGAATCTATGACGGGGGACACGCAGCAGGCCTCGCCTACTCCTCCCCCAGAACCAGCTTTGCCGCCCCGTAGATGCCGGCATCGGCACCCAGAGCGGCTATCCTGACCGGCGTCTCTTCCGTTCCCGAGAAAGCATAGTGTCTGTAGGAGTCCTGAACAGCAGAGCTTAAAAATTCCCCTGCCCCGGAAACTCCTCCGCCCAGGAGGAAGACCTGGGGATCCAGAACGCAGGATACAGCCGCAAGGGCTCTTCCCAGCACGTCCGCCAGCTCCTTTACCCGGGACAGGGCGAAGGCATCTCCTGCGCGGGCTGCGTCAAATATCGCCTTGGCATCAAAATCAGAGAGTTCTCTGAGAACAGAAGGCTGGCTGCTGCTCTCAAGAGCAGCCCTTGTCTCACGAACGATCCCCGTTGCCGAAGCATACTGCTCCAGATGGCCGCGCTTCCCGCAGCCGCAGAGTCTGGTCTCCTGCGGGTTCATACACATATGGCCTATCTCGCCCGCGGCGCCAAAAGCCCCCTCCACGATCTGCCCGCCAATGATGACGCCGCTGCCGACTCCTGTCCCCAGAGTCACCATGACCAGGCTGCTGCAGCCCTTTCCGCTCCCCTGCCACATCTCTCCCAGAGTGGCAGCATTCGCATCGTTGACGGCAGCCGTCTTCATGCCGTCAAGAGCCGCAGACAACTGAGCGGCCGCATTCACCCTGCCCCAGCCTAAATTGGGACAGCCGTAAACCGTCTGCGATCCCATGACAGGCCCCGGAAGACCGATGCCCGCGCCGGCAGCCTCGCTCAGGCTGATCTTCTTGTCTGCAAGCTGCTTCTTCACCGAAAGGGCAATATCCGGCAGGATGTGAATCCCGCCGTCAGACCGGTCCGTCGGAATGCTCCACTTGCAGATCAGCCTGCCGCCCTTGTCAAACAGGCCCATTTTCACAGATGTACCGCCAACATCGATTCCTATCACATATGTTCCCATCCTGCACCTCTCAGTCATCGTCCCTGCGGAAAAGTTTTATAATGCCCCGGATGATGGCCCGGATAATGGCAAATATAAAGAAAAAGAGCAAAAATCCATTCACGCCCGATGTGATATCGGCGAAATCCATGGTCCCCGTGCCGGAGAAACCCTGGCCGATCTCAATGGCAAATACCAGGACGATGATCAGGGTCAGCACATAGATAAATGTGATGACGATGATGTGATCCGTCCTGGCAAGAAGAGTAAAAAGCGGCTGGATAAGAAGAACTGCAAGAAGGCCGATGATGCCGATCACCAGAAAGTGCAGCTCCTTGTCACTGAAATTATATTCATAGGCGTCGTTCAGACTCAGGATCGCTGTGTGAAATCTGGCGATCGTCTCAACGATCCACATGAGAAAAGCTTTCAAGATTCATCATCCTTTCAAAAAGATAACAGATCACCTGTCCCTGCACACTGCCACCCGGTGATCTGTACCAAAGAATTTTCTATTTATTTATAACGAACGCAATTGCTTTCCGGCTGCTCCACAGGTTACGTCCAAAACAGGCTAAAACCCATAAATGGACGTAACCCCGCCAGAAGAAATCATGTTTGCGGCCTCAGCCAGGAAAAAGGGTAATTCGGCAGCCCTGCTCAATACAGGTTCGCTGCTTATTTCTCTGTATAATACTTTATCAGAGCCTGCGTTCCCAGGTCTCCCATGCCCTCCTCGTCAAGGTGCTCAAACATCTTAAGAACCTGGTCAAGGATCGGCATGTCGAAGGAAGCCCTCTTTGCCTCATCGTCCGCTATCCTCATATCCTTGATATAGTGCTTGATGAAGAATCCGGGATCGTAATCTTCCTGGAGCATCTTCAGGCCGTTATTGCTCAGCTGCCAGCTCCCGGCAGCGCCCTTGCTGATGCTGTCGAACATCTTCTGTGTGTCCAGGCCAACCTTCTGTGAGTAAACGATCGCCTCGCACACGCTGGCAAGACAGCCGCTCAACGCGATCTGGTTGGCCATCTTTGTATGCTGGCCGCAGCCCGGGCCGCCCTCATAGATGATATTTGTGCCCATAGCCTCAAAAACAGGCATGGCCTGGGCAAGTACATCTTCATCGCCGCCGACCATGATGCTGAGCGTGCCGGCCTTGGCTCCCGTATCCCCGCCGGAAACAGGCGCGTCAAGAGAAGACATTCCCTTTTCCTTGGCGGCGTCGTATATCCTCTTGGCCAGATTTGGGCTTGAGGTTGTCATATCGATAAGGATCGCACCCTTTTTCGCGTTGGCAAGAATGCCATTGTCCGCAAAATATACTTCCTCGACATCCTTGGGATAACCTACGATCGTGATCACGGCATCCTGACCCTGGGCACAGCTGCCGGCGTCATCCTTCCAGTCAGCGCCCTCGGCAATGAGATCCTCAGCCTTGGACTTTGTCCTGCTGTATACAGTCACATGAAAACCCTTCTTCATCAGATTGCGGATCATGGACTTTCCCATAACTCCTGCGCCGATAAAACCGATATTCTGAATCATGATTCTTCCTCGTCTTTCTTCAATATAATATAAAATGTTAACAGTATCTTTTCTGCTCTGATCCGTGCTAAGAACTCCCAGATCTTATGTATCTCAGACTATATCATTTATCTGGGACCTGTCAAGGATATCCTCGACATGACCGTCCAGGATCTTGATGGAACGGGCAGCCTCGGAAGCCACATGCCCGTCATGGGTGATCAGCACGATCGTGTTCCCTTCTTCATGAAGCTTGTGGAAGAGATCGATCAGCTCATGGCCCGTCCTCTGATCCAGATTTCCTGTCGGTTCATCCGCCAGGAAAAGGGAGGGATGAGTCACAAGGGCCCTCGCGATCGCCACTCTCTGCTGCTGGCCGCCGGAAAGCTCCGTTGGCTTGTGGTCTCTTCTGTTCCACAGGCCTACGCTATTCAAGGCCTCCTCCACCCTCTCCCGGCGCCTGCTCTTTGACATACGCTGATAGATGAGGGGCAGCTCAACATTTTCAAAGGCTGAAAGCTTGGGAAGCAGATTGAAATCCTGGAAAATAAAACCGATCTTGCGGTTCCTGATCCGGGCCAGCTCCTGTTCCGAGTATTCCTCTATGGGCTGACCGTCCAGCAGATACTGACCTGATGTGGCCAGATCCAGGCAGCCGACGATATTCATGAGTGTTGACTTGCCTGAGCCGGAAGGTCCGATGATGCTGACAAATTCTCCCTTTTTGATATGCATGTTGGCATGATCCAGGGCCTTCACCTGGGTATCCCCTATCGTGTATATCTTGCTGACATCCCGAAATATGATCATAACCTGCCTCTTTGCTGTCAGGCCGAAAGCCTGCTGCATTTTTCAAAGAATGGACGGATCCGGTCCTTTATCAGTTCCACTCCTCCCGGCGCCTGAGCCTCTATGTTCATGGGAAGCACAGGATCATGAAGAGATTTCCGAATCAGAAGCCAGCCCTTTACCTGCTCATCGTCAAATGCGATCCTTATCCCTTCATAATTGGGCTCAACAATGTGGAATCTGGGGTCCGCCAGAGCAAATTCCCGGAAAGAATCCAGCACCCAGGTCCCATATTCCTTGAAATCTCTGTCATCGCCCGCCTGATCACCTATATCAAAGCGGACTTCCTCTGATTCTGCCGGCTGCCTGAGCCCGTCGATGAGAGAAGATATGTAGGCGCCCTCCCTTTTCATGACGGCCAGCCTGCAGATGATCCGGACACTGAGATAGGCGCCGTCATCCGAGAAATAGTTCTCGCGGAAGGCCCCGTGCCCTGAAGTCTCTATGGCAAGCTCGCAGTCCTGACCGGATTCGCACAGCTCTATGCCCTTGTCTATGACATTTTTGTAGCCTCTCTTGAAACGGAAATGCTTCATCCCCAGCTTCTCTTCCAAGAACTCGGTCAGCTCATCAGATGTTACAGAGTCTGTGACGACAACAGAGCCCGGATGCTCGTCCTTAATAATAGCAGCCAGAAGGGCGATCAGGGTATTCCTGTTGACAGGAGTCCCGTCCGAGAAAACGACCGCTGCCCGGTCACCGTCACAGTCAAATATCACGCCAAGGTCTGCCCCGGCTGCGACTGTTGCCTGACTGATGGCCTTCATGGCCGTCTTGTTTTCCGGATTGGGCACATGATTCGGAAACATGCCGTCCGGTTCCAGATAGACGCTGCCCGATACGTCCGCTCCCAGAGGGGCAAGAATCTGACCCGGGAAAAATCCTGCCGCTCCGTTGCCTGCGTCTACAACGATATGAAGCCCTTTCAGGGGCTGGTCTGTCCCGACAAGCCTCTTTATCGTCTCCTGCATGGACCTGCTGTAAGCAGAAACAATGTCGAATGTCTCAACATTCTGCTCTTTCTGCGGCATGCCATAGGAAATGAGAGCAAGATCATCTTCCTTTCCATACTGGCCGGCCAGCCGGGCAGCCGTCTCAAGGATCTGCGTCAGCTCGCTCTTTTCCAGAGCGCCGTCTTTTGTAAAAAACTTTATGCCGTTTCTGTTAAAAGGCAGATGGCTTGCTGTAATCATAACAGAAGCGTCAAAATTGCTCTCTTCCAGAACAGTGGACTGGAACATGGCCGGTGTTGACGCCATGCCGCAGTCGTAGATCCTGGCAGCTCCCAGGCCGCGGATGCAGGCCTCTGCCACCGCCGATCCTGTGATCCGGCTGTCCCTTCCTATTCCTATCCTGATCTGATCCTGCTTCTTGCCCAGCTTCTCTTCCAGAAAGCTGAGAAATCCAGCCGCAATATAGGAGACAAGATCCGGCGTAAGTGTGAGCGGCTCCGTGTCTGTAGCGATAGCCGCGCCTCTCACGTCATTTCCATTCTGCAGCTTCAAGAACGGCTTTTCAAAATCCATAAAAAATACCCCCGCTTTTTATCCCCTGCACCCGCAGAGGATCTGTGAAAGCTGTGCCGGACTAGCCGCAATATACTCGGCTCCCGAACTCCTCAGCTCTTCTTCGCTTCCATATCCAAAGGACACGCCCACGGCATGCACTCCGTTGGCTATGGCCCCCTTCATATCATAACACCTGTCTCCGACCATGGCGCTGACGCTTAAGATCTCATCTGCGCTCTCTCCCCTTGCGCCGGCAAGCGCCTCCAGGGTCTGCCTCACGATAAATGTCTTCTGATCTGCCTCTGCCCGGCTGATCTCTTCCTCGGGAGCGCTCCCGAATATCACGGAAAAATACTTCCGGATCCCAAACCGGTCCAGGATGGCCTCGACAAAGGGCTGAGGCTTGCTGGATGATACCGCCAGGGTAAGGCCGGCATCTACACAGTCCTTGAGCATCTTTTCTGTTCCTTCGTACATGCGGCAGTCATACATGCCGCCAGCGGCATATTTCTCCCTGTACCGGATGACCGCAGTCTCAATCTGATCCGGGCTCAGGCCGTATCTTCTCTTAAATTCCACATTGAGTGGCGGCCCGATAAAAGACCTCAGATTCTCCGGATCCGGCTCCTCTATACCAATACAGTGCAGCGCGTACTGCACACATTTCGTAATCCCCGGCGCGGACTCAGACAGAGTCCCATCCAGGTCAAACATCGCATATCTGAATTTATTCATAATGTTAGTATACAACCTTTAAGCACGCCAGCGCAACAAATAGACGGCAGATAAAATTTCCTCTTTAAAAAAACTTTTTATCTGATAAACTGTTATATATCACGATCAAGGAGGATAATACAATGCTTTTAACATCTATATCAGGCTGCATTCAGGCAGACACAGACAAGGTCGCCAAGGTCGTTCTCTTCCCCGGCGATCCCCTCAGAGCAAAATTTATCGCAGAGAATTTTCTGGAAGACGCTGAGCTCTTTAACGACGTGAGGAATATGCTCGGCTATACCGGCACATACAAGGGAAAAAGGATTTCCGTTATGGGAAGCGGCATGGGAATCCCTTCCGCCAATCTTTATGCCTACGAGCTCTACGAGCAGTTTGGAGTTGAGTCCATCATCCGGGTTGGTTCCACCGGAGCCCTGACAGACGACATAGACCTCAAGGATGTGGTCATCGCCATGAGCGCCTCCACAAACTCCGCCTATGCCCAGCAGTACGATTTCCCTGCAACTCTCGCCCCCACGGCAAACTGGGATCTGCTCAAGACAGCAGTCGAGAAGGGTCAGCAGCTGGGTGTTCCCATAAAGGTCGGCCCCGTACTCTCAACAGATACATTTGTGAATGCCGACTCCAAGGCGAATGAGAAGTTCAGAGACATGGGCATGCTCTGTGTCGAGATGGAGACAGCAGGTCTCTACGCCCTGGCCATGCATCTCCACAAGAAGGCCCTCTCCGTCCTCTCCGTATCCGACCACATCTTCAAGGGCTCCTTCTTAAAGCCCGAAGAGATCAGGGAATCCTTCACAGACATGATGAATGTAGCTCTGGAGACAGCCTGGACCCAGGCCTGATCCGGTCAGCATCGCACGATTCAAAGTTAAAAATGCTGCGGAAAGTGAAAATATCACGATCCGCAGCATTTTCTTCTGGCTGGTGCAGAAAAGGATTGTTAATACCCCACACTTATCATATTGACATACCCATCAGTATAAATAATATCCACATAATAATAGTAATTACTCAAACTTCCCACTTGAAAAATGCTGTAACAGCCGATGGTTTCTTGCTCAACAGGTGATTTTTTGAAACTTGACAGCATT
>OMWV01000006.1 GCA_900314845.1 uncultured Eubacteriales bacterium | reverse complement strand
TGACCGTCGTAATCAGCCTGTTGGCACACATGGGGCAGGAAGTTCAGATAAATTTGGTTATAATTACGATGCTGCCAAAAAGAAGGCGGAAGAAATTGTTAATACCATCGGAGCTGACAATTTCTTTGCCATCGGCGCTTTCGGTGACGTTTCCAATATGGCAAGCCTTGTTGCGGATAGTGGTGCAAATAAAGATAATTACTACGATGCCACCGACAGCACTGCTCTGACAGCCGCCTTTGATAATATCATAAAGGCCATCACCCATGCGATGGAGATCCGAAATGCACAGCTGACAGATACTGTGACATCCCTGGCGTCTGTGGGAGCTTCCTTTAACACGGACAGTGAGGTCGGGAAGTTTACTTATACGAAATCAAACGAAGAGGGCTGGAAACCGAAAAATGGAGCCACTGTACAGAATGGAAAGGTACAGTGGAATCCGGCTGCGGACGGTGAGTCTCTGGAGGAAGGAGTAACATACTCTGTCAGCTTCAACGTCTGGCCGTCACAGGAAGCCTACGATCTGGCAGCTGCCCTGCAGAACGGAACGAAAAAATATGACGACCTTTCGGAAGCAGAAAAGGCACAGATCATACAGAAGGACGATGGAACCTATGCCCTGCGTACGAATTCGACAGCAACGGACAAAGACGGTAAATCCGTCAATCAGGTGACATATACACAGGTGGAATTGAATTCCGAAACCGACGCTGTGAAAGCGCTTACCGAGGAGCAGAAAGCGCAGATCAAGGCCGGCAATGGCGATGATGTGAAATTGGGTGATCATACATTCCGTTACAACGAGAGCGCGGGTACCTATGAAGAGGTGATTGAGACAGAGCATACAGTCGATTACCCGGATCCCAACAATGGGGAGATGCCCTTAACTACAGCCAAAGTAACCGTAAAGAAAAAGTGGCAGGATGCGAATGGAAATGATCTGTCCAGTCAGGTGAGTGGTGGCAATGCCGTCTTTACGGTAAGCAGTGATGATCAGGATTCGAAACCGATCACGCTGACGCTGAATCAGGACAATGACTGGAGTGGGACTGTTTACCTGGCACCGGGCATTAAGGTCAAAGGCGAGGATCTGGAAGCAGGACATGAATATACAATAACAGAGGCATCTTCCGATACCGGCACCAGCGGTCTCACCTTCACTTATGAGGGAGATGAGATTAAAAAGCCGATGCTGGTAGACGGCACGTTTGTAAATCAGAGCGGTGAGCAGACATTTATCGGTGTCAATCGGCTTAAGACCAGCAGCCTGATCCTTCGCAAGATTTTGTCAGGTAAATATATTGACCCGGCAAAGGAATTCTCCCTTGCAGTGACAGCAGACGATGAGTGGAAGAGCCGCCTCACAGGCGAATATTCCTACACTATTACACAGTTTGACCTGGCAGAGGCACAGAAAGAGGATTCGGATGTCAACGACGCCCAGCCCCTGCCTGATAAGAAGACCGGTAAGTTGAAGCTTGACGAGAATGGTCAGGCAATAGACACCGAGACAAACAAGCCTCTGGTCATCAAGAATGGCTGGCAGATCATGGTCGATGGTCTTCCCCAGGGAGCTGTTCTTACGGTTGTGGAAGATTCAGCATCTGCACCGGAAACGGACTATGAGATCCTCTATAACGGCGAGAAGAAAGATTTCTGCAGCGTAACTCTTTCAGATAAGGATGAGGGAAATACCGTTGTCATCACGAACAGCAGCAAGGTGAAAGTTCCGGATACAGGATTTACAGCTGATGGAAATGACGGCATGCTGAGCCTGCTGATAAGCTGCGTGCTTGCAGGACTGTCAGGAGCATTTGTGCTGATCCGTTTCAGGTTCCGCTCATGAGGATAGTTACATGAAGGAAAGAGAAAAGGACAGTTCCCGGAAAGGGAAAAGGGATGATCTGGGGATCCAGCTCTTATTGCTGGTCCTGAAGATCGTCCTGCTGGCCGGATTCCTGTTCATTCTCTTCGGCGTCCTGTTTTCAGTCACGCTGGTAAAGGATGATTCCATGAAACCTTCGATCCGGGAGGGCGATATCGTAATCAGCTACCGCCTGAAAAAGGATTATGCGAAAGACCAGGTGATCCTGGTAGATTATGAAGGCGTCCGCCAGGTTCGCCGGGTACTGGCAGTTGGAGGTGATACGGTAGATATCACCGACAAGGGGCTTATGCTAAACGGCAGCCTGCAGATCGAACCCAATATCTACACGCAGACGCTTCCCTTCACGGAGGGGGTCACATTTCCCCTGACCGTGGGAGAGGGACAGGTCTTCGTACTGGGAGACAACAGGCCCTACGCTCAGGACAGCCGAATCTACGGGACAGTGGACAAAAAAGCCACACTGGGGGCAGTATTTACCGTCATCCGCAGAAGAGGCTTTTAAAAGCCGGTGGCTTCAGGCAAAGCAAGATACACACAAAGAAAAACGTGATCCACGTTTTTTATATAGAAACTTTAAGATCCTACTACACCAAGGAGGAGAGGAATATGAGAAAGATGAAACTGAAGGCAATCGTTATGAGCGGCGTTATGGCAGCCAGCCTGCTGGCAGCTATACCGGCAGCTGCAGCTGAACCTTACACAAATCCGGCTGAGGCAAAGGTTGTAAAAACAATCGACAAAAATGACGGTATTGAAATGCCCGAAGTAATATTCACATTCACGGCAACTCAGACAGATAATCCGACAGATCAGCCTGCAGCGCCTGCGCAGGTAGCTCTTGACTCTGTCACCATCAAGAGCACAGCTGATCCTAAAAGCGCATCTTTTGATTTAAGCAAGCTTACCGTTCCCGGTCTTTATACTTATAAGATTGAGGAGACAAATGATGCCGCTGCTAAGGAAGGCGGATACGGCTGGGATTACAATACAGCCTCTGCTTCCTATACAATGAGCGTTCTTGTAGATAACAACGGCGTACAGAAGATCTATCTCTACGATAAAGATAATAAAAAAGTAGAGACTATGGACTTCAACAACAAGTTCACAAAGAAGGCTGCTCTTGAGATCTCCAAGGTTGTCAGCAATCCTGAGTATGCAAACCCGGACGATGAGTTCAAGGTTGATGTAACATTTACCAGACCTGATGTAAAGAACGACACTATCACCAGTTATACAGGTAAGATCGGTGAAACAGAATATACATTTACACCTGGCCAGGCAACAACTGTTACCCTTAAGGCAGGGGACAAGCTTGTATTTGATAACCTTGAGGCAGGCGCTACCTATACTGTAAAAGAGACAGATATGAATTCCAACTACAGCTGGGAGAAGACAGAAGTAGTAGCCAACGGTGGGAACTCCACAAGCATCCAGAATGATGGAACAACAAATAATCTTGTCGGCGAGAATACAAACACCGCAAAAATTACCAATAAGTTCAAAGATGTTACCATCACCGGCGTTATGACGACATATGGACCTTTCGTTGCCATGATCGCTGCAGCTGTTGCAGCCATCGCTGTTTACGCAGCTGTAAGGAGAAAAGTTAGCCGCTGATGACTGGAAGTAAGGCACAGGGAACCGGATCGGACAGGCTGCTGCCCGTCCGGATCCTGGTCCGAATCGCGAACGGTTTTGTAAATGTCGTGATCATCCTGATATTTGCCGTTTTGATCGGGTACGGGGTCTTCTCCATCTGGGATAACAACCGGATCCTCGATCAGGCCTCGGCCAAGGCTTATGAGTCTTACAAGCCGGCGGCGGAAAAGTCATCGCTGTCCTTTACCCAGCTGCAGGCTATGAACCCGGATGTGCTGGGATGGATCACCATTTACGGGACCGGGATAGATTATCCCCTGGTGCAGGGCGAAAATAATGACGAGTATATCAACCGGGATATAGATGGGAACTTTAAACTTTCCGGAAGTATATTTCTGGAATCGTCCAACGCGCCGGATTTTTCCGATTTTAATACCATCATCTACGGACATCATATGGAAAAGGATAAGATGTTCGGAGACTTGGATAAATTTACGGATCAGAGCTATTTTAACTCCCATGAATATGGGTCCATCTATTATGAGGGGAAGCTCCGCGGTCTGCAGATCTTTGCCATGGCTCAGGCGGATGCCTATGATTTCACGCTGTATGATCCGCATGTCGGGACATCACAGGCGGCAAAGAAGGCCTACCTGGACGTGGTATTTGACAGGGCTTCCTATGCCAGGAGGCAGGCAGCCGGCACGGATGACCACATTGTCATGCTGTCTACCTGTGCCGACAGCACAAATGGCCGCTATGTCGTCTTCGCAAGGATCACGGATTCTGTTCCGGATGATCCCTTTGCGGAAGATGCAGCGCCGTCCGTTGTCCGCACCGTGACCGCAAACGGCACCCTGATCTGGTATCTTGTGGCCGCGGCATTTCTGGCAGGGATCACGATCCTTGTGCTTGTTATACTGAGAAAAAGAAAAAAAGAAAGAGGAAGGGCTGACAGATATCTGGCCTTTCCCTTACAAAAGAAGCTATACAAAAGATGAGAGAGGTGGAAGCCTTGAAGGAACGTATCAGAATGAATAAAAGAAAGGGACTTTTTGGCACACTGGCTGTCATGCTTGCTCTTTCCCTCTTTGCGCCGGCAGCGGTCTATGCCGCCCAGGCGGATCAGGCAGACGGGCAGACAGCAGGGGCGGTTCGCTTTGAAGTGAGTCAGGAATTTTCTTTTCCCAAGGGAGCAGAAGTTTCCGGGGATGGGCTTGCGGTTTCTTATGAGCTGACACAGTCTGCAGAGCCGGATAAGGGGACTCCCATAGGAAGCGATAAGGAGTATACGATAAAGTGTACCGGTTCAGACGGAAAGACCGGCGTCCTTCCGGACAATTCCACCGCCGTATTTACGATGGAGGGAGATGCTTCAGCTTCTATTGCTGCATCTTTCCGGCATGCCGGTGTCTACAAATTTATCCTGAAGCCGGCGGTAAAGAGCCAGAAGGGCTATGAATACGACACGACCGTTTATACGCTGCGTTTCTATGTGAAAAACCAGGCGGACGGATCTCTGCAGACCGTCATGTATGCCGAGAAGGATACAGATCCCTACAAACCGGATCAGGTCAGCTTTAAGCACACCTATACACCGGAACCGGAAACAGAGACTGAAACGGAGACAGAAACTGAAACAGAGACGGAAACAGAGACAGAAACAGAGACGGAAACTGAGACAGAGACAGAAACTGAAACAGAGACCCCGGGTGGGCCGAAAAAGCACAACAAAACGAAAACAAAAGGCAAAGCTGTGAAAACAGGGGATCAGACGCCTCTGGCCCTGTATATGGGACTGCTTGCTGTATCGGCCGCTGCATTCATTGGCCTGGCAGTATACAGGAAAAGAAGGCAGCAGTAAGACTGCTCATTCAGACGAAACATACTGAAACAGATAAACTCTCCGGATATTTATCCTGCCGGAGAGTTTTTTTGACTGATATAATTTACAATTGGGAGAATTCCAGATAAGATAGAAGGGAAGACCAATTTTTCAAGGAGTGTAGATCTATGAAGGATACCGCGTATGTCCCTCCCAAAAGGGCAATGGAGAAGCTGAAACTCGCGCACACTGTTTCGGATACGGTCTATATATCTGGCGCAACCGGATATGGAAAGACGCAGCTGTACAGAAACTATCTGAAATCCCACAGGTATATCTGCTTTTCCTGCGAGGATGACAGCTGGAATGCGGATTCTCTGGAAGAGGAGATTGCCGGTTTTAAGAGGAGCGGCCGGTCTTCCCTTATCCCGGTTGTCCTGGATGACATGCACAAATTGTATGATGACAGTCTGCGAAGATATATACTCTCTCTTGCCGGCCGGGAAGATATCTGGCTTGTTCTGGCGGGGCGTGGATCTGCTCCCAAGTGGCTTGCGTCTCTTTATATATCCGGGAGTATCATCTGGATCAAGGAAAAGGATCTGCGTCTGGATGCAGCTGCCGTCATAAAGCTTTCTTCCCAGGCGACAGACGGCTTTGTGCCGGACAAAAAGATGGCGGCGGAGATTGCCTGTGTTACAGAGGGTATGCCGCTCATGGTGCGTTTTGTATTGAAAAATGCTGAATATATACCACAACAGGAGGGGGGAGGTACGACCCGCGCTGAATGAAAGTTTCCGGGAGCAGGCCGGAAGATATTTCCGCGATTATCTGAATACTGAGATTATTCCCTGTATGGATCTATCCATTGTAAATTTCTGCATGCAGATCAGTATCGTGGATGTCTTTTGCAGGGAACAGGCCGAATGTATTACCGGTTCTAAAAATGCAGAAAAGATCGTGGATTATCTGAGAGAGCATTCTTCCTGGATGGCAGAGCCGGAAGGGGAGAACTATCGTTTTCGCGGCAGCGTGCTGAGGGCTTTGCGGGAGCGCCGGGACAGGACATTTGACTCCGGGAAATTAAGGGATCTTTATTATAATGCCGGCTTGTATTATGAATCGCGTGGAAGGATGCTGGAAGCAGCCGATATGTATGAAAAGGCAGGCAGCAGCCGGCTTGATAACATCCTGGTCCAGAATGCAAAGAGAAATCCGGCAGACGGATATTATTATGAACTCCGTTCTTATTATCGGAATCTTACGGATGAAGAGATCCGGGGAGATATTTTCCTTATGAGCGGCATGAGTATGTTTTACTCGCTCACACTGGAACCGGAAAAGAGCGAATACTGGTATCAGCAGCTGGTGGAACGCGCGGATCATGCCTGCCCGTCTGAGCAGGCGCAGATCAGGATCCAGCTGCTTTATCTGGATATCTCCCTTCCGCATAGAGGATCAGAAAAGATAGATACTATTTTCCGGAGTCTGCCGAGAGTATTTTTCAGCCGCGGATATGAACTGCCTGAATTTTCTGTTACCAGCAATCTTCCTTCTCTGATGAACGGGGGAAAGGATTTTTCAGAGTGGAGCAGGCACGACCGGATGCTGGCTGCCTCCCTGGGCAAGATCGTAGAGAAAGCACTGGGGAAATATGGGAGAGGTCTGGTTCCCCTTGCGCTTGCCGAGAGCCAGTTTGAGAAGGGAGGCAGTCTGACGGAGATCATTTCCTGGATATCCAAAGGCCAGATGCTGGCCCAGAACGGGGGAAAGATCCAGATGGAGTTTGTGGCCTCTGCCCTGCTCTCACGCATCAGCCTGATATCCGGCCGCATTGATGATGCTGAATCCTACATGCTCACATTCCGGGAAAAGGCAGAAAATGAGCACGCCGAAAAACTTTTGACAAATATAGACGCCTTCCGCTGTGTTTTGAAGCTGTATGCCGGTGATATCCTGGCGGTGGAGAAATGGATGAAGCAGACGCCGGATGACGCAAATGATTTTTTCTGTATGAACCGGCTTATTTATCTTACAAAGATCCGATCCTATATTGTCCTTAGCATGTATCAAAAGGCCTTAATACTGGGAGAAAAGCTGCGGGAATATGCGGTAAGATGTAAGAGACACCTTGTCAACATTGAAGTTAACCTTCTTCTCGCGATTATCTTATACCGCGGGGGTAAGGATACCTGGAAGGAGAGTCTGATCCAGGGACTTAAGCAGGCGGCTGAGTACCATTTTATTGATGTCGTGAGACGGGAGGGGGCTGCTCTGCTTCCCCTCCTGCGGGAGATCAGCAGGGAAGAGGACCTGGGCGGTCTGAAGGGAAATGTTCCGGACGGCTGGTTCGCCCGGATCCTGAGTGAAGTCAAAAAGCAGGCCGGCTATTATCCCAATTATCTTCAGGAGGAAACGGCCAGGGTCACGGACTTTTCACAGAAGAGCATCAATATCCTGATGCTGCAGTCTAAGGGCTATACGGCTGCTCAGATCGCCAGTGCTCTGGGAATGAAGGCGGAGACGGTGCGCTACCATATCAAACAGAATTACAAAAAGCTGCAGGTATCCAGCAAGAGTGAGGCCATATTGGCAGCGCGCAATATCGGACTGATCTGATGATTTACAGGGACTGTTTTTAATGACGGCAGGAGCGAAGGATGACTCCTGCCGTATTTTTTACAAATATATGATTCCCATTTTACCTGTCTTTGTTATCATATTTTTATAACAGAAGTGTTGATGAAGATATGGGAGCAGAACATGACATTTATTATTTTCATTATCTTTCTCTTTATCATTTTTCGATTGATTAAAAAGAGCAAGAAGAATGACAGCAGTCAGGCGGGCAAAACTGCGGCGGCAAAGCCGACAGCTGCGGTCAGCAACAAAGGCCTGCCAAAGAACGGGACTGCCCAGGATTACCGGGCGATGGACGCGAAGACCCTCTACGAGTACGATCAGGCGCACGGCGGGAACTTTGTGCAGCCTATGCCCGGCAGCAGCGAGGATCCGGCTCAGGTATCTCCTTCCATGGGGAATCAGGTTTCATTTCCGGAGATCTATAGCAAGAGCCAGACTCAGATCCTGAATGAGCTCATAGACGGCCAGATGGAGAAGCTGGGATTTGATCCGGGGAAGGAAGACACGCCGGGGACGGCAAAAAGAAGGCGGATATCGATCGCTCTCCTGTCAGCAGTCCTGGCGGGTGTTGTCGTCATCGCCTTTTTCCACCTGTCTATTGCCGTCGCCATCATCCTGCTGATCGTTTTTATTATCCTGTTGATCTATTACATGAAGAGCATAAATCCTATGGCAGAGGTGCGCCGGCAGATCATGGCAAGGCCGGATGAGGATATGGAGTACACAGCAGCTGAGGTGCTCAGCCAGAGGACTCCCAGAAGTCGATTTCTTATCGCGATCCCCTTCCTGGCGGCTGCCCTCGTCATGCTTTTATTCCTGAAACCCCACATCATCTATGAGCCTTCGGAGTATGGGGAAGGTTATGACGTCCATTTTTACACAGTTGGCCTGACCAGTCTGACAGATGCTCAGATCCCCAGTAGTTACAAGGGAAAACCGGTCCTGGGCCTGCGCGGCTCTTCTTTCCGGAACGCCTTTACCCTGAAGCGGGTCTCTATCCCGGATACCATCGTGGATATCAGAGGGGGAGCATTTTCCGGCTGCCGGTCTCTGCAGGGACTGCAGCTGCCGACCAAGATAAAAGAGATCCGGGCTAAGACATTCGAGAACTGTTCCAGCCTGCGTTCCATAGAGATCCCGAGCGGAGTGACCCAGATCCACGCGCATGCCTTTTACGGCTGCTCAGATCTGGCGATGGTATCGATCCCGGACTCCATGCAATCCATCGGAAGCTCTGCCTTCCGCCGCTGCAGCAGCCTTGTCAGCATCACATTGCCTATGTCGTGCGTGATCGATTCGCGGACTTTCAAAGAGTCGCCCACGAATGTCGAGTACCGCTGAGAGCGCCCGTGAATGTTGAATACCGCTGATCCGGCGGGGATGAGAAAAAGACAGGAGGGATTCCCGATTCAGTATCGATTGATTCATCTGCTGTATGTGCCGACCATGAACTGCAATATGGCCTGCCGCTACTGTTATCTGGAAGAAAACACAGTGGAAGACCATGCTGACATGGATGCGGCACAGACCCTGGAGCGGACCGTGAAAAAGCTCTGGGAGGCAGGATATATTCCATTTAACATTTCCCTGCACGGGGGAGAGGTGACAACGCTTCCGGCGGAAGAGTTTCGCAGGCTGATCGCCTATATCGCGAGGTATTACGAGGATAACAGGATCCTTTTGCAGTCGCACGGATTTACGGTGGGAACGCCCCATATCAAGACGAATCTTTATAACCTGGGGCCCCATCTGGACACGATCCGGGATTATCATGTCAGCGTGTCTGGATCGCTTGATCTGCCCCTGTCCCTGCACCGGACTTACCGGGTAGGCAAGGGCGGGCAGGACACCCTGGACCGGATAATGGAAAATATTTCCAATTTGACGCAGATTGACTGCAAGAAGAAGGTCTCTGCGACCATTTTCCGGGAGCACGCGGCCCATACGGACGAAATCATCTCGGATATCTGGCGGCTGCATAGGCAGACCTGCCTGGATATGAACGATTTTAACTTTATGATAGGCTTTGAGTACAATTCTCTGGGCCTTCTTCATGCGCTCAGTCAGGAAGAGCAGGTCGAATTCTTCCACAGGATCCGGGACGCTTTTGAGGGGACGGAGCTGGAGGGCGGTCTGCGGGGAGCCTGGTTTAAGGAGTTCGGTCCCGAGTACTGCACGAACTGCGAAAACTGCGGGACAAAGTTTTTCCTCCTGGAGCGCAGCGGTGATATGTATTCCTGCGTGAGAGGTCAGAAGGATCCGGATTTTTATTACGGCAATATTCTCCGGGAAGATGTGCAGGACATTATGGACCGGGCCTTCGATAAGATAGAGACGGTCAAGGAAGAGACAGAAGAAGACCCGGAGTGCGCCTCCTGCGGCTGCAAATACCTGTGCAGGGGCGGCTGCCCTTTTGTCAGGCATATTTATCACAGCGGCAAGTCCTACACCTGCCTGCTGCAAAAAGAGCTTTACCCTTTCTGGGGCATGGAGCCGGAGGAGAGGCCGGATCTTGAGAGGCTGATCGCCTCCGACCCCCGTCTTGCGCCTGTCTATGCAGAGGATGCCTTCACCCTCCGGGTAAATGGGACGGAATATCCTCTCCAGTCGCAGATCCTGAAAAATGAGCGGCTTTTCCTTTATTTTACGCCGGAGGATAAGATAGAGATAAAAATGAAGAAGGATATGATCCGGGCGGACAGCTCCTGGCTGGAGAACAACGCTCTTTTCATCCAGCTTCTTTCCGGAGATACCGTGACATACGGGGATGAGGGGCGCAAAAAGCAGCGGCACATGATGACCCACCTCATATACAAGGGCGTGCTGGATCAGCACATAGAGGGCGATTTCTATGTGGTTGATATCAGCGCTCTTCTGGTCATGTACGCTCCTTATCTGTCCAGGGAAAATGCAAATAATATTTTCTTTACAACGAGCGATCTGAGGGCGTATCATTATGTAAAACAGAAGGAAAACGGATATTACTCAAACTTCCCACTTGAAAAATGCTGTAACAGCCGATGGTTTCTTGCTCAACAGGTGATTTTTTGAAACTTGACAGCATT
>OMWV01000001.1 GCA_900314845.1 uncultured Eubacteriales bacterium | reverse complement strand
TAATTTCCCCTCTGTCCTTCCCTTATATAGCTGAATGATAGTTCATTCAGTGGTAACTAATAACCTTATAAAACTATTATACGAGGAAGTTGATCAGATGAAGATAAGACACGCGGCAGATAAGGATATTCCCAGGATCATGGAACTTTTGTCCCAGGTGCTGGAGGTGCACGCAAAGCTGAGGCCGGACATATTTATCAGCGGGAGGACAAAGTATACGGACGAGGAGCTCAAAGAGATCCTCAGGGACCCGGCAAGACCCGTCTATACGGCCGTAGATGAGGATGATTCTGTCCTGGGCTATGTCTTTTGCGTGGTAAAAGAGCCGCCTTTTTCCACAAATATGATCCAGTTCAAGACCCTTTACATCGATGACCTTTGTGTCGATGAGAAATGCAGAGGCAGGCATGTGGGCCAGGAGCTTTTTGAGTATGCCAAGGAGAGAGCGAAGGAAATGGGCTGCTACGATGTGACCCTCAATGTCTGGGAAGGCAATGACTCGGCCGCGGCATTTTACAGGAAGATGGGGCTCTTCCCCAAGGAAACCCAGCTGGAATATATCCTGAAATAAGTGATGAGAAGATGCGCGGTGGAGGCGCTTGTCTATGAGCGATAGGAATAAGAAGAAAGTCAATCCCGGCAGGCCGGCCAGGTCTGAAAAGCCTGTCAGGGGTGAAAAGCCTGTCAGAGATGAAAAGCCTGTCAGAGATGAAAGGCCGGCCAGGGGTGAGAGCTGCCCTTACACAAAAAAGTGCGGAGCCTGCACGATGGCCGGCATGCCCTATGAGAGGCAGTTTGCCATAAAGCAGAGAGAGATGGAAAAGCTCCTGGGGGCTTTTGGCCATCTTGAGAAGATGATCGGGATGAAGGATCCCATGCATTACCGCTGCAAGGTGCACAGGGTCTTCGGCTATGACAGGCGCCGGGGCATGCTGGCCGGCAATTATGAGAAGCATTCCCACAAGATCGTCGATATCGCATCCTGCATGATAGAAGACCAGATTTGTCAGGATATTGCCGCCGCAGTGAAAAAGCTGGCCAGATCTTTCAAGTACAAGGCCTATGACGAGGACAGCGGCCGCGGACTCCTCCGCCACATTGTCATCCGCCGGGCTCCCGGGACCGGCCAGGTCATGGTCGTTCTTGTCCTGACTTCTCCCGTCATGCCGGGCAAAAATAACTTCGTAAAAGCTCTGACCAAAGAATTTCCCCAGATAGAGACCATCGTCGTCAACATAAACGCCGAGGATACCAGTGCTGTCCTGGGAAGCGATAACCGGGTCATATACGGGCCCGGTTTTATCAGGGATAAGCTTTGCGGCTGCAGCTTCCGCATATCGGCCGATTCCTTCTATCAGGTGAATCCGGCCCAGGCCCAGCGCCTGTACGAGACGGCCATCAGCTTTGCCGCCATCAAGAAGGGGGAGACGGTGATAGACGCTTACTGCGGGACAGGAACGATCGGCCTGGCGGCCGTAAAGGGCAGCGGTGCTTCCCTGATCGGCATAGAGCTGAATAAGGACGCCGTCAAGGATGCCCGCATGAACGCCAGGGAAAATGATATCAAAAATGCTGTCTTTTTTGAGGGAGACGCGGGGGACCGTCTGCTCGAGATGGCAGAGGCTGGCCAGAAGGCGGATGCCCTGTTCATGGATCCGCCCAGGAGCGGCAGCACGAAGAAATTCATGCAGGCGGCCGTATCCGCCGGCCCCTCCCGGATCGTCTATGTCTCCTGCGGCCCCGAGACCCTGGCCCGCGACCTGAAATGGCTGACCCGCCACGGCTACGCCGTGAAGAAGATCCAGCCGGTCGACATGTTTCCTATGACGGAGGAGACGGAGGTGGCTGCGCTTTTGGTTCGGCAATGCAATATTCAAAAGAAAATCTTTCATTAATAAATTATTCCACTAATTATTCCACTTAATATTCTACTTTACAGGATGATAAGGTATAATACAAGTAATATAATTGAGGGGGCAAGTGGAATGACGACTGCTGATATAGTACGAGACCTGTGCGAATATCCTTCAGAGACAGAGTGGCTTGAATTTAAAGAGAATCTGTCAGAAGACAACGAAATTGGTGAGTACATTTCTGCACTGTCAAACGCTGCTGCGATGAATGGCCGCAGGGAGAGCTATCTGGTATGGGGTGTTGAGAATGAAGGACATAGAGTTGTGGGAACCAAGTTTGATTTCAATAAAGACTTGAGAACACATGAACCTTTTCAGAATTATCTTGCCCGGCAGCTGTCGCCAAGCATTTCTTTCCGTTTTGAGGAAGGCTTAATTAATGGGGTGAGAGTCGTACTGCTGCATATTCCTGCAGCTGTGAAAGTACCCACATCTTGGCAGGGCAAACGTTTTGGCAGGATTGGATCCAGTAAGATAAATCTTGCAAAGTATCCGGAAAGAGAATCGGACTTATGGAATGCTCTGCGGTATGGAGCACCCACAATTGTGAATACTGCTTCCCCTTATCAGAATCTCACATTCAAAAACTCTTTCTGTACTATGCAGCAAAGGGAATAGAGCTGCGGGAGGATAATTTTGAAACAAACCTGCATCTGCGGACAGAGGATGGAAAGTATAATATTCTGGCAAGAATCATAGCGGATAATGGGGATATTCCTGTACGGTTCTCTATCTTCGCAGGCAGGACAAAAGCTGACAAGATGTACTCGGTGAAGGAATTTGGCAACACCTGCCTGTTTTATGTAATTGATAAAATCAGAGATTATGGAACGGTTCTGAATATTCCTCAGGCTGATGAACGGTCAAGGGAAGTTACAAGGATGGATGTACCTCTTTTTAACCAGCAGGCTTATGATGAAGCAGTATTTAATGCTTTCATTCATAATGACTGGTTGAGCATGAATGCCCCCATGTTCACTGCCTATGAAGATCGCATAGAGATACTGTCACAGGGAGGCATTCCGTCCGATCAGACTATGGAAGGATTTTTCAGGGGGGACAGTAAACCTCGGTGTCCTGAACTGGCCAGGATGTTCATTCAGCTGCATATTTCGGAGTCGTCGGGACGCGGAGTTCCAAGAATTGTGAATGCTTATGGAAGGTCTGCGTTTGAGTTTGGCGATGGTTTTATTGTGACAACCATTCCGTTCAGACGGATTCATGCAGCACAATGGAACCCGAAATGGCAGACGGAAAATACACATGGCTTAAAGCGTTCTGAAGGTGGAATGGAAGATATGACCGTCAGGTTGACAATAAAGCAGAAAAAAGTCCTTTACGAACTGCTTGACAATCCCAATCTTACAGTAGAAGAACTTTCGTCCATCTGCGATTTGTCACACAGTGGAGTCGCAAAGATTCTGTCAGTATTAAAGCAGAGAAAACTAATCGAGCGTGTTGGAAACAATAGACATGGCTATTGGAAAATAAAAGACTAAGAACTTTCCAGAATAATAGAGGCAGAGATTTGAAGAGATCGGATTTCGCTTGATTTGAGCCTTTTTATTGACACTCTACCCTTTTTCCTCTACAATAAATTTATTATGTAACATATTAGAAACGAAATTGTAATAATTTGGATTGCGGTAAAGGCGCATTAGGGGAGAGTGCAGGATGAAGAAGAGATTTGCGGCCATCGGGGCCCTGATCCTGTCGGCAGCTTTGACATTGCCGGCTATGGCAGGCGTGCAGGAGACAGCTCAGAATATTTCCGGCCAGGCTCAGGTACAGGATGTCTCCGGTCAGACTCAGGCTCAGGACGTCTCCGGTCAGACAGAGAATCAGACAGAGGCGGAAACTGTCCAGGCGGAAAGCGAGACAACAGGGACTGCGAAGGAGACAGAGCAGGAGACTGCCGATTCAGGAGAAAAAGAGGATCAGAAGGCTGAGACGGCTGCTGAGACAGAAGAGAAGAAGTCTGCGGTCAAGGAGGAGATCCAGAAGGTAGAAGACGTGAAGGATGTTGCTTCTTCTATTAAGGAAGTCCTTGTGGCGGCAACCCAGCTTATCGAGGCTGATCAGGAAGATATCGACAGGCTGCAGGATTACATCGATCAGACCCGGGACTCCTACCAGGCTCTGCCCTCCGACGCCAGGAAGGATCTGAGAGGCAGCTATCAGTCTCTTAAGAACGCTGAAGCCGCGGTGCAGTCTATGGACGATGCCCTCTCCGGCGATAAGAATATTGAGGAGAATGATAAGCCAAACAGCTTTCGCTATATAAACGGCCAGCCCATAAAGGAAGCCATCCGCACAGTAAATCTGGAAGGGGAAGAGAGTACAGGCCAGGAGCTGGACGCCGTGAAAGGCGAGGAAGCGGTGACCGGGATTTCTTCCGGGGCCCGGGAGACGGCCCTTTTGCAGACAAGTGCGTCCGGCGCCTTCGGCATAAGAGCAAAAGATATGTCCACGGCCTCTGTTCTTTATTATGACGGGATAGATGTAAGTGAGCGGCAGGAAGACATCGACTGGGCAAAGGTCAAGAACTCAGGAGTAAAATTTGTCATCCTCCGCTGCGGATACGGCTCCAACTATAGTTCACAGGATGATAAAAAATGGGAGAGGAACGTGGCCGCCTGCGAGAAGTATAATATTCCCTACGGCGTCTATCTCTATTCCTATGCGAATTCCTTATCGAAAGTTGACAGTGAGGTCAAGCATACCTTAAGACTGCTGGAGGGTCACAAGCCCCAGCTCCCGGTCTTTTATGATATAGAAGAAAATAAGCAGTTTGCTCTGGGCGCTTCCACTATAAGCCGCTACGCCGTCAGATACTGCAGGAAGATAGCCTCTGCCGGCTACAAGGCAGGTCTTTACGCTTCCCAGTCCTACTATGAGGATTATTTTGGGGCTTTTGCCTCCCACGAGGAATATTATCACTGGGTCGCAGCCTATAATAAGTACCGCCGCTGCGGCTACTCCGGCAGGTACGAAGGCTTCCAGTATTCCAGTTCGGGAAGCGTGCCAGGCATTACCAGCGGTTCTGTGGATATGGACTATTGGTACCAGGCGATTCCGGGAGTATCCTATTCAAACAAAGAGGCGGCCCGCCCGGTCAAGACGGTAGACCTTTCCGGCGTGAGCTTTAATAACAAGACTGTTTCTTACGACGGGAAGAACCATGCTCTTCCCAAAGTTAAAAATCTGCCCTCCGGCGTTAAGGTACATTACTCGATCAGCGGCAGCAGGAAAGATATCGGCGTCTACACGGTGACAGCGTCCTTCACTCCCTCCTCTTCCTCTTATGCCCTGGTAAATGCGGGCGCCAGGAAGGCCAGCCTGACGATAACAGTCAGGAAGGGGGCAAAATATACTTCCGGCGGGCTCAGATACAAGATAACTTCGGCGAAGACGAACGGGTCCGGCTGCGCCAAGGTCTACGCACCGGTCGCGACGACCTATAGCAGCATAAGGATCCCCTCCTCCGTAAAGATCGGAGGAGTCTGGTTCAAGGTCACGGCAATAGCCATGAACAGTTTCCGTGACAATGTTAACCTTACCAGCGTCGTGATAGGAAATAATGTCCAGATCGTGGGGGCGGGTTCCTTCCGCTCCTGTCCGAATCTCAGGACGGTCAGGATGGGCACAGCGGTAAAGAGCATCCGCGCGACGGCCTTCTATGGGGATGGAAAGCTGATCCGGATCCGGATCCGGTCTGCTGTCCTGGAGTCCGTATCAAAGAATGCCTTTCGCAGGATAAACAGCAAGGCAAGATTTTATATCGACGCGCAGGGATTTTACCGCTTTGAAAAACTTTTTACTTCTAAAGCGGGGAAAAAGACTTCCATGAAGCTCATTTCCTACTGATCCGGCCTCTTCTGCCTTGTTTGACACTGGCTGTCCGGGGTGCTACAATACGGGTGCTGACAGAGCCAGCTGAAATATTTCTTATGAAAGAGAGGTCTGAAACTATGGTCGATGTTCCTGTTTTATGGATCATTATCCCTTGTTACAATGAAGAAGAGGTGCTGCCGGTCACGGCGCCCCGGTTCCTCGAGAAACTGAAGGAACTGATCCGGTCGGGGCGGGTCAGCTCCAGAAGCCGCATCCTTTTTGTCAACGACGGCTCCTCGGACGGGACCTGGGACTTTATCCGGCAGAAGGCAGAAGAAGATGAGCATTTTTCCGGCATATGCCTGAGCCGCAACCGGGGCCATCAGAACGCCCTGCTGGCCGGAATGATGGAGGCCAAAGACTCCTGTGACATTACGATCACCATAGACTGTGACGGCCAGGATGATATGAACGCCATGGACCAGATGGTGGACCAGTATCTGGACGGCTGCCAGATCGTCTACGGCGTCCGCAGCGACAGGTCGACGGACACCGGCTTTAAGAGGAGGACGGCCCTGGCCTACTATTCTCTTCTCCGGCATATGGGCGTGGATATCGTCTATGACCATGCCGATTACCGGCTGGTCAGCTCCAGAGTCCTGAAGGAATTCGCCAATTTTCATGAAGTCAATCTCTTCCTGCGGGGCATGTTCCCCCTGGTGGGCTTTAAGAGCACCAGTGTCTACTATAAGAGGCTGGAGAGGCAGGCGGGCAGCACCCATTATCCCCTGCGGAAGATGCTGGCCCTGGCCTTTGACGGCATCACGAGCCTGTCCATAAAACCGATCACAATGATAGCAGGCCTGGGAGGAGCTGTGAGCGTCCTGGGCTTTATCGGCATCATATGGGCCATTGTCATGGCTGCTGCCGGGCACACGGTATCCGGCTGGGCGTCGCTTGTGTGCATCGTCTGTTTTCTTGGCGGCATCCAGCTTCTGAGTCTTGGCATCATAGGCGAGTATGTCGGGAAAACGTATCTTGAGACAAAACGCAGACCGCGCTTTATCATCAGTGAGAGGGCCGGCTGCCCGGAGGATGCAGATGAAGACGACCAGTGAGAGCAAGAAAGATTACTATTTTGCGTATACCGTGCTTTTCTGCCTGATGACTCTGGCAGTCTATCTTCCTTTTACCCTCAACGGCAAGGGTTTTCTCTGGAATCCGGACGGGCCCGACCTGCACTGGACCTCCCTGGCCTACTACGGGGAATATCTGCGCTCTCTTTTGAAAAATATCGCTTCAGGGAATTTCAGCCTTCCGGAATATGATTTTTCCATAGGCTACGGGTCTCCGATCATATCGACCCTTCACTGGGATGTGCTCGGCGATCCTTTGAATCTCCTGAGCATTTTTTTTGCCCCTCAGGACACGGAAAAGCTCCTGCGCGGCCTGATGATCTTAAGACTCTACCTGGCCGGGCTGGCATTTTCCGCCTACTGCATGAAGACGGGCAGGGATAAGGTCGGCACGCTGGCCGGGACTTTTTCCTACATATTCTGCGGCTATTCCATCTATGCCTCCGTAAGGCATCCCCACTTTCTCAATCCCATGATCCTCTTTCCCCTCCTCCTTCTGGCCGTGGACAGGCTCATGTTTGAGAAAAAGCGCGGACTTTTTGCCTTCCTGGTATTTTTATCCCTTGTGACCAGCTTCTATTTTTCCTATATGCTGGCCATATTCGTCGTCATCTACTTCTTCGCCCGCTTCTTCTCAAGAAGAGGGGGAAGCATAAAAGCATTTTTCGGCAGCCTCTTCAGCCTGTTTATCAGCGGCCTGACGGGGGTCATGATGTCATGCGCCATATTGCTGCCTGTCGTTCTCCTCTTTCGGGGGGGCCTGCGGGTCAATACCCGCATCCTCTATCCGCCGGCTTATTCTCTGGATTACTACGAGAAAATGATCACAGACCTTCTGACGGCGCAAAGCTTCAGGAACTGGACCGTGCTGGGCGTGAGCGTAAGCGCGTTTATTGCCGCTCTGGCCCTTTTCGGGCGGCGGGCGTCGGATCAGCCCGAGACAGCCAGGCAGACGAGGACCCTTAAGATTGCCCTTGCCGGCTCCTTCCTTCTCCTTCTGATCCCTTTCGCGGGCAGCGCCCTCAACGGTTTTAACTATGTGTCAAATCGCTGGGAGTGGATGTTTGCCGCTGTTATTTCCTATACCCTGGCGGCCGTCTGGCCGGATCTCTTTTCCATGACGAAAAGGCAGAAGGGTTTCGTGTACGGGGGCAGCGCCGTCTATATCTGCCTGCTCTTTATCCTCACCCGCGGCGTATACAGGATAACATTCGCGGCGTCGACCCTTTTAATGGCCGCTCTCCTGATCCTTTATGTATTTGAAAAGGAAAAGAGCAGGAGGGTCCGCAGATTGATACCGGGTGCTCTTGTCTGCCTTACCCTTGTCCACATCTGCGTAAATGCTTCTTATAACTATGGGGCAGATAAGGGCAGGTATGTGGAAGAGTTTGCGGACAGGGACAGCATGTATTCCCTTTACACCAGCGGCCCTTCTCAGGCGGCGGGGTCGGCGGTCTCCGATAAGGGGGACAGGGGAAAGATCGTCCGCTATGAACAGGATCAGTACGATGAGAACCTGCTCAATACAGACCTTTTGGCCAGGACAAACAGCACCCAGTTTTACTGGAGTCTGGCAAATGGAAATATTTCCCAGTATCTTCTGGACATGGGCCTTAGCAGTTTTAATTCCTATTTTTATTACGGCCTTGGCAGGAGGACATTTCTTGACACCCTGGCCGGTGTGAAATATTTCACGGCGGGGAAGGGGAGAGGGGCAGCTCTTCCCTATGGATTTGGCAGTGAGACGTCCTATACGGTAGGGCTGGATCAGGAGAAATACAAGGTATATACAAATAAGTACGCCCTGCCCCTGGGCTATTCCTACTCTTCCTATATCGGCAGGGACCAGTACGATGAGATGGATCCCGCCCAGAGACAGGAGGCTCTCATGCAGGGAGCTCTTCTGGAAGAGGACGGCGCTCTTGCGGCCGGCAAAAAGGGAGTGGGCCGGACAGACGTAAGCTATACGTCTCAGACCATTCCCTATCAGGTGGAGTGCGGCAGCGGCGTCAGGCAGGTATCGGAGGGTGAGTTCCTCGTGGGAAAGGCAGGCGGAGCCGTTAGCCTGCAGTTTGAGGGCAGGCCGGGCTGCGAGACCGGTCTTCTGATAAAGGGCCTGAGCGCTGTGAGGATGACGGCAAAGCAGCTCTACACAGACGGGAATGAAGATCTCATGCCTTATAAGGACTACAGGGACATGTCTCCCCTCTATCGCAATGATATTAACCGGGAGGACCGATTTGCCAGCAGCTGGGACGAAGAGGCCAGCCAGTTCGATATTCAGACATACTGCGGGGACGATCAGGCTCTTATCACCTACCGCAACCCCTTCAATCTCTACTATATCGGACAGAAGGATTTTCTGGCAGAATACGGCTATTCCAAGGAGGCCAGGAAGTCCATCACCATCGTTTTCCCCACGGCAGGCCGTTATACTTTTGACAAAATGAGCGTGGTCTGCCAGCCCATGGACTCCTATCCGGCCCAGGCAAAGGCTTTGCGGGATCAGGTCCTGGAGGGTGAAAAGCATGAGGGGGATACGGTCAGCGGCCGGGTGGATCTTGACCGGACCAGGATCCTCCTTCTGACCATTCCCTATGACAGCGGCTGGACGGCCTATGTGGACGGGAAACAGACGCCGGTCTACCGGGCAAATGTCATGAACAGCGCGCTGATCCTTGATAAGGGAAAGCACAGGATAAAGCTTGTCTACCGGACTCCGGGCCTAAGAGAAGGGGTAAAGATATCTCTGGCCGGGTGCGGCATTTTCCTTTTGATCCTTATCGTCCAGGGCATTGGAAGAAGCAGGAGACAGAGGCGCCTGTGAGAGTTTTATTTTCACTTAAGGATTGGCAAGAAGTATTGAAAAGAGTCTGTTAATCTGTTACCATTAAAACTGCGGTATGGCTTGCGAATGAATACAGATTGCGAAGGATATTCACTCAGCCGGGTGAACAGGGGCTGCCGCGATTATTAGCACCTGTTGGATGTTTGGAGGTTTTCTAAGATGAACGAGCGTAGAGTAACAGCAGAAGATGAGCTGGACAGAATGAAACATGTGCTGAGCAATAATATAAAGAGATACCGTAAGGGTATACGTATTTCTCAGCAGTCTTTAGCGGATAGATGCGGACTGCATAGAACTTATATTTCCGACCTGGAGAATGCCAAGTGCAACCCTACACTTAGCGTTCTGCTGACGCTTGCAGACAGCCTGGATGTGAAGCTGGGCGACCTGCTTGATATAGACGGCGGAAACAGATGATTGACAGGAGGAAACAGTAATATGGTCAGAGCAATCGTTGGCGCGAACTGGGGAGACGAGGGCAAGGGCAAGATCACGGATATGCTTGCCGAGGATTCAGATATTATCGTGAGATTTCAGGGAGGCAGCAACGCCGGACATACCATCGTGAATGATTACGGGAAGTTTGCCCTTCATCTCCTGCCTTCAGGAGTTTTCTACGGTCATACGACCAGCATCATAGGCAACGGCGTCGCGCTCAATATTCCCTATCTGATAAAGGAACTTGACGAGATCGTTTCACGCGGAGTGCCCAAGCCCAGGCTTCTTGTCTCAGACAGGGCTCAGGTTCTCATGCCTTATCATGTCCTTCTCGACACATATGAGGAGGAGAGGCTGGCAGGCAAGTCATTCGGTTCTACCAGGTCAGGGATCGCTCCCTTCTATTCCGATAAATATGCAAAGATAGGCTTCCAGGTGAATGAGCTT
This sequence comes from uncultured Eubacteriales bacterium, assembly GCA_900314845.1. Lineage (GTDB taxonomy): Bacteria > Bacillota > Clostridia > Lachnospirales > Lachnospiraceae > UBA2912. The sequence continues at coordinate 23,668 of OMWV01000001.1, read as the reverse complement.
TTTGAGGACGATGACCTGCTGCGCGAGAAGGTCGAGAGGGTCGTGACTCTTAAGAATGTTATGATAGAGCATCTCTATCACAAGGAGAAGCTGGACGCTGACGAGATATTTAAAGAGCTCAAGGAATACGCCCGCATGGTAGAGCCCTATGTCTGCGATACGTCCGCGTTTCTCCACCAGGCCCTGAAGGACGGCAAGACTGTCCTGCTGGAGGGTCAGCTGGGCTCTCTCAAGGATCCCGATTTCGGCATCTACCCCATGGTCACATCATCGTCGACCATCGCTTCCTACGGGGCGATCGGTGCCGGCATCCCCGGATATGAGATCAGTGACGTGATCGCCGTCGTAAAGGCTTACTCCAGCGCGGTCGGCGCGGGCGAGTTTGTCTCCGAGATATTCGGCGACGAGGCGGTCGAGCTCAGGAACAGGGGCGGCGACGGCGGAGAGTATGGAGCTACGACAGGAAGGCCCAGGCGTGTCGGCTGGCTCGATACCGTGGCATCCCGCTATGGCTGCCGGGTACAGGGCGCGACAGAGGCTGTGCTCACTGTGCTTGACGTTCTGGGATATCTGGATGAGATCCCTGTCTGCACAGGCTATGAGATAGACGGCAAGGTGACGAGGGATTTCCCTGTTACCCACCTGCTCAAGAAGGCAAAGCCTGTGCTCACAAAGCTTCCCGGATGGAAGTGCGATATCCGCGGCATAACAGATTATGACAAGCTTCCCGAGAACTGCAGAAAGTATATTGAGTTCGTCGAGAAGGAGATAGAGGTTCCCATCACTATGGTCTCAAACGGCCCCGGCAGGCACGAGATCATTAAGAGAAGATGAATGGATTCAGAACAAAGAGGTGAGAAAACGTGAGAGAGAAGATCAGCCGCCTTGCCAGAGGTATTTTCGATGACGCTGACCCGAACATAGAGCTTTCTGAGTCCCGGATCAGCCTGGAGATCACACAGGGAAGCCGGCAGAAGGGATCTTTCCGGGTTCGGAGCGCGGATCATGTTCAGATCCGGGCCATGGTTTTCTCATCAAACAGGCGTATGACCTGTCTTACGCCTTCTATTACCGGAGATGACATAGAGGTAGAATATGAGTTTGACGCCTCTTCCTGCAGATCCGGCGACATACAGGAGGGTACATTTACCCTGGTTTCGAACGGCGGCGAGCTTGCGCTGCCGTTCACTGCAACTATATGCGCTCCCTACGTTCAGCTTCCCGGCCGGGGAAGGATCGATGATCTGGACAGCTTTGCGGATTTTGCCAGGAGAGACTGGGACGGAGCCCTGGCTGTCTTTGAGTCGGATGATTTTAGAAGGGTATTTCTGGGGAACGGGAAGGCAAGGAGGACCTACGACACCCTGATAAAGGGGTCAGACCCCTCTCTGGCCATGGACGAATTCCTCTGTGCCCTCCGCCGCAAGGAGCCGGTCAGCATCCGTGTCTCTGAGAAGCAGATAGAGATGGCAGATCTTGACCGGACCAGGGGCGGAGAACTTGTCATAGAGAAGGAAGGCTGGGGTCACCTGTGCGTCAGGGTAAAGACTCAGGGCAGAGGGATATCTGCCGCCTGCCGCAAGGTCACAGGGGACATGTTCCTGGGAAGTTACTATAAGCTGGAATACCATGTGGATCCTCCCGCGGCAAGAGAGGGCAGGGGCGCGGTTCTGCTTGAGACATTCGGGCAGAATATCCGCGTTCCTGTCAGCTGCAGCAGGACATATGCCCGCTCAGAAGAAAGGGAAAGGCACCGGAGCGCTGCCCTTTCTCAGATCGGCCTTCTCCGCCTGGAGTGCGATTACCGGCTGGGGAATATATCCAGAGAACGCTGGCTGGCCGACGGGATGGAGTATATCAGCGGCTGTCTCAACAAGAGCGATGATGAGGACAGCATCTTCCGGATCGTTGAGGCTTCTTATCTGGATGAGGCGGGCAGGCATGACGATGCGGGCGTGATCCTGGACAGCCTCAACGAGAGGGAACTGCGCTACCGGTCTGCCATGGAGTATCTATACTATCTGTATGTGAACGCTCTTCACAGGCATGATTCCCATTATACAAGATTTGTGGCGGATACGATAAGGCTCTATGCCCAGGGGCAGTTCAGAGACAGGTGGGAGCCTGCCATCCTTTTGATCCGGCTTGAGAGGCCGAGAGGATCCCGGGCTCTGGCGGCCTACAAAAGGATCCGTCAGCTTTACGAGCAGGGGCATAACTCTGTTTTTCTGTATCTTGAGGCAGCTCTGCTGGCAAGGGATGACCCTTCTCTTATCGTGGAGGGGGGAGCCTTTGAGCGCAGTCTCTTTATCTGGGGCGTGCGCCGCAGGGCATTTTCAAGAGAGCTTTACTATCAGTTCGCGTCCCTGGATGTCAAGGGCTTTTACAGCCAGTACGCGCGGTCTATGATGAAGATCTGCACCAGGTATGAGTCAAAAGAGATGCTGGATGCCGTGATCAGGCAGCTGACCCAGGGGGCCTGCACAGACAGGGAATATAACAGCTGGTATAAGCTGGGGATAGAATCGGCTGTCCGCCAGCCGGGCCTTTACGAGAATTATATGGCTTCCCTGGATCTGGATCAGGAGGCGGATATCCCTGATTCGGCATTGATCTATTTTCAGTATGACAACCGGCTTCCCGCTGACCAGAGGGCATATCTCTACCGGTACGTTCTGGAACAGAGAAACCGCTATGATAAGCTTTTTGCCAATTACAGCGGCATCATCCGGGCATTTGCCCTGGGACAGCTGGATATGGGCAGGATAGACAGGAATCTGGCGGCCATTTACAGCTATTACCTGAACGGGGATGAGCTGACAGGCCATGTGTACCAGAAGCTGGCCCCGATCCTTTTCTCGTGCCGGCTGAAGATAGACGATGGAATCTCCGATGTCAGGAGAGTGATCGTAGATTACGAAGAACTCGACCACGTGCTCAGCTATGACACGGATGGGTCGGATGTTGTCTATGTGAATCTGTTCCTTGACGACTACAGGATCCTTTTTGAGGACGCGGCGGGGGGAAGACATCTGGCGGCCGGCCATTACAGCCTGGAGAGGCTGATGGATGCCGGAAGATATATTAAGGGCTGCTGCGACCAGTGCCCGGACGATCCCGCGGTTCTCTTCAACCGGAGCGAGAGGGCCCTAAAGTATCAGATGGTGGATGAGAATTCCATCAGTGTGTATAAACGGACTCTGAATCTTGGCAATATAGGCACATTTTACCAGAGGACCATACTCAAGAACCTGATCGATTACTATTATGACACCTATGAGGGGGAGACCCTGGAGAAGTACCTTCTCCAGATAGATATTCAGATGCTGGGACCCGAGGAGAGGGACAGCATCATAGAATATTATGTTCAGAGGGGTCTCTTTGAGAGGGCCTTCCGGGCCGTGAGTGAGTACGGCTATGAGAATATGCGCCTGAAGAGGGTCATGAGGCTGTGCTCAAAGATGATCCGGGCCAGGGATTTTGAGAAAAATGATTTCCTGGTGGATATGGCGGCCTATACCTTCGAGGGCGGCAGATACGATGAGACGATCCTGGGATATCTGAACCTTTATTTCAACGGGCCGGTCGGACAGCTCTTCGAGATCTGGAAGGCGGCGGGAGATTTTGAGGTCCCTTCCTTCGAGCTGGAGGAAAGGCTTCTGTGCGAGTCTCTTTTCACGGGAAAGCTCCTGGATCAGGTAGGTCCGGTCTTTGCCTCCTATTACAGCAGGCATTCCGATATGAGGATCGTCAGAGCTTTTCTGGCTTCCTATTCCTACCGGTATCTGACCGGCAGGCAGGAGGCTGAGCCTGATGTCTTCCGCATCATGGAGATCGAGCTGGATCAGATGGAGGCTGCCAGAGATATCTGCAGCCTGGCCATGATAAAATATTGCGCTGAGGGCGGGGCAGAGCCCTCGGATATGGCGGTGGACGTATACAAAGAGGCGGCGCTCTTTATAGACCGGGGGATCATCTTCCCCTTCTTCCGCGCATTTGCGGGGAACGGTCTTGTGCCGGCCCAGCTTGTCGATATGTCTTATGTAGTCTGCACAGACAGGCCGGGGCGCTCTCTTTATGCCCTTTATAAGGGAAGCGATGCCGGCTGGGATCAGGCGAGGAAAGAACCTCTTGCCGAGATCGTAGGCGGGATATACGTCAGAGGCTTCCGCCTCATGCCGGGGCAGAGCTTTTCTTACCGCATTTTCGATGAAAATGAGGAGAACGGCGCTCCCATAAAAGAGGGAGCCATGGACGGGGACAGGAATCCCTTCCGGGAGTCCGCGGGGGCCGGCAGCCTCAGGCGGATGGTCTCCTACACGGCAGAGGCGGATGATCAGGCCCTTGAGGAAGAGCTGGTCTCCTATGACCGCTTTGATGAGATGACAGACAGGATATTCCATTTGGTTTAGGAGCAGATACAGATGGCTAGTTCCGAATATATGATAGGCGTAGACCTGGGACAGGAGTCCGTGCAGCTGGCCTATGCCGCGGGAGAAGACAGCGAGCTGAGCTCGCTGGAGTTAGACGGGCAGGGACTGATCCCTGCTCTCATGTACAGATCGGGCGGTGAATGGCTCATTGGCAGCAACGCCCTCACCCGCGCCCGGGAAGAGGGGACAGAACCTGTCCGCCTGATGACAGATGAGGATCTTCCTGAACCCAGAGCCGGTCTGCTGAGCATGTTTATCCGGAAGCTGATAGCAGCTGCCCTGCCCGGGGAAGATGCCGGGGTCAGATACCTTGCCCTGACATACGAGGAGGCGGACGATGAGCTTTTAAAGAGCATGGAGGAAGCTGCCTCCGTGATCTGCCCGGATCACTGCGTGATCGGCCGTCTGCTGTGCAGTGAATTTTATGCATTTTCACAGAGAATGGAACTGTGGAACAGGGACGTAGGCATATTTCAGTATGACAGGAAGGGCCTGCGCTATACGCATCTGGATATATCGACCGGCCATCACCCGGCTGTAGTCAGCGCGGGCAGTTCAGACCTTTCTTCTTTTCTGGACGGGGCCAGCCTTGACCTGGATGACCTGGATGCCAGAGATGAGAAGTTTGCCTCTGCGGTCAGGAAGATATCAGAGGGGAGGACCATATCGTCCTTTTATCTGACAGGCCCGGGCTTTGACGACGCGGGCCAGGGGGTCAGCTGGATGAAAAAGTCCCTGGCAGCCCTCTGTGCAGGCAGGAGGCATGTGTTTGTCGGGCAGAACCTCTTTGCGCGCGGCGCCTGCTATGCCGGGATCTGCAGTGTATATCCGGAGAGGAAGCCTGATTTCGCCCCCCTGGGGACGGAACTTACGATCCACCAGATCTATCTGGCCGTCCAGGAAGGAAAAAGGGAGGCAGCTCTTGTCCTTATCCCGGCCCAGATGCTCCGCTCTCAGGCGGGGGGAAGCGCGTCCGTGATACTGGACGGGGCGGATGAACTTACCATCTGCGCGGCCGACACGGCAGGCGGAGGGATCAGGAGCTTTTTCATGAAGCTGGATTCCCTTCCGGACAGACCGGATAAGACAGTAAGACTTAATGTAGAGGCTGCTTTCACAGGAGACGGCAGACTTCATATCCGCGCCAGTGATACGGGATTTGGAGACTTCTTCCCTTCTTCCGGCAGATGCTGGGAAGAAGATATCGATATGAGTGTCCAGGATACCGGCAGGGCAAAGCCGGAAGGCCGGGTCCTGGCGGCGGCTCCATATGGGCAGCCGGGGCTGGAGATCAGTCTTTCGGGAAAGCATGTTTTTTCAACGGACGAGCTTTGCTGGTTTATCTATGATAATATCTATATGGTTCCTGAGGATATGTTCAGCCCGGCAGCCCTTGGCTGGCTGGAGAAAAAAGGAAGGGCAGATCTGTCGGCAAGGCTGAAGGACATGACCCGGAGCGGAGCCCCCTTAAAGGAACAGATCAGGGCATTTCTGGCCGGGACAGCTTATCTGGACAGCAGGCAGATATCATCCGTCTATTCGGCCCTCGAGCAGCTGGAAGAGCATAGCCCTCTTGAGAGGACGAAGCTCAAGGCTGACAGCCTGTGCAGGTACGGGAGCTGTCTGGAAGCCCTCAGGCTTTACCATCACGCCCTCTGCCTCATGGAGAAGACAGAAGACGGCAGCAGGCAGGAGCGGGCTCTGGTCCTGCACAATATGGCCGTCTGCCTTATGTATCTTCACGACACAGATTCGGCAGCGGACTGTATGTACAGGGCCTGGAAGACGGACAAGGGCAGGCGTTTTCTGGCGGAATATCTCTGTATCCTGCGCATAGGCGGCAGGGACGAGGAGATCAGGAAGCTGGCTGTCACTGGAGATGTCAGCCCTCAGATGCTGGATGAGACATCTGTCATGTGCCGGAATGCGGCGCGCAGCTACAGCCAGTCGGAAAGATATCTGGGCCTTAAGGCCGGCCTTGCATTGAAAAATGTGCCCGGAAGCCCTGTCTACAGCGAGTTCGTAGAGGGCTATATCAAAGCCCAGGGCAGACGTTACGGTTTGTATTCACCTTCAAAAGACGGTGATCCTCATAAACAGGAAGCAATAAACGAAAGGCAGGGCAAAGGCCCATCGCCTTCTACAGGAGAGAAATATTTATGAAGATGGAAAAGACGTACGATCCTTCCCAGATCGAGGACAGGATCTACAAAAACTGGCTTGATAAAAAGTATTTTCACGCGGAAGTAGACAGGAGCAAAAAGCCCTTCACCATCGTGATGCCGCCGCCCAATATCACGGGACAGCTCCATATGGGCCACGCTCTGGACAACACCCTCCAGGATATCCTCATCCGCTATAAGAGGATGCAGGGCTATGAGGCCCTCTGGCAGCCCGGCACGGATCACGCCAGCATCGCCACAGAGGTAAAGATCATCGGCGAGCTGAAAAAGGAAGGCCTGAGCAAGGAAGATCTTGGCAGGGACAAGTTTCTGGAAAGAGCATGGGCATGGCGCGAAGAGTATGGCGGCAGGATCATAAAGCAGCTCAAGAAGCTTGGCTCATCCGCGGACTGGGACCGCGAGCGCTTCACACTGGACGAGGGCTGCTCAAAGGCTGTTCAGGAAGTGTTTTTAAGGCTCCACAAGAAGGGCTATATCTATAAGGGATCCAGGATCATCAACTGGTGCCCCACCTGCCAGACGACCATATCAGACGCCGAGGTAGAGCATGTAGACCAGAAGGGACATTTCTGGCATATCAGGTATCCCATCGCGGGCTGCGAGGGCTCCTATATCCAGATAGCGACCACAAGGCCGGAGACCCTCCTGGGCGATACGGCTATCGCTGTGCATCCGGACGATGAGAGGTACAAAGACCTTGTGGGCAAGACCTGCATCCTGCCTCTTGTGGGAAGAGAGATCCCTATTATAGCGGATTCCTATGTAGACAAGGAATTCGGTACCGGCGCCGTAAAGATCACGCCGGCTCATGATCCCAACGATTTCGAGGTGGGCAAGAGACACGACCTCCCCGAGATCAATATCATGAACGATGACGCGACTATAAACGAGCAGGGCGGAAAGTACGCCGGCATGGACCGCTACGCGGCCAGGGAAGCCATCGTAAAGGATCTGCAGGATCAGGGCTATCTCGTGAAGATAGAGGATATGGTCCACAGCGTGGGAACCCACGACAGGTGCAAGACAACAGTCGAGCCCATGATAAAGCCCCAGTGGTTCGTGGCCATGAAGGAGATGGCAAAACCAGCGATCGAGGCTCTCAAGGAGGGCAGGCTTAAGTTCGTTCCCGAGAGATTCAACAAGACATACCTTACATGGCTTGAGAATATCAGAGACTGGTGTATATCAAGGCAGCTCTGGTGGGGCCACAGGATCCCTGCCTACTACTGCGATGACTGCGGCGAGATCGTGGTCGACGGCAAGATGCCCGAGGTCTGCCCCAAGTGCGGCGGCAGGCATTTTACTCAGGATCCCGACACCCTGGATACCTGGTTTTCATCGGCCCTCTGGCCCTTCTCGACCCTGGGCTGGCCGGAGAAGACACCCGAGCTTGATTACTTCTATCCCACGGACGTGCTGGTAACCGGCTATGACATCATATTCTTCTGGGTCATCCGGATGGTATTCTCCGGCATAGAGCAGATGGGCAAAGAGCCCTTCCACACAGTCCTCATCCATGGCCTTGTAAGAGATGAGCAGGGCCGCAAGATGAGCAAGTCCCTGGGCAATGGCATAGATCCCCTCAAGGTCATAGACCAGTACGGGGCGGACGCTCTGAGGCTGACCCTTATCACGGGAAACGCGCCCGGAAACGATATGCGCTACAGTGAGAAGAAGGTTCAGGCCAGCAGGAATTTCGCCAACAAGGTATGGAATGCGTCCCGTTTCCTGCTCATGAATTTCGAGCAGGCCCAGGAAGAGGGAACTCCTATCCCGGATGCTGTGCCGGCAGAAGAGCTGACTCAGGCAGACCGCTGGATCCTCTCCAAGGTCAACAAGGTGACAAGGGAAGTCACAGACAATATGGACAAGTTCGAGCTTGGAATCGCTGTATCCAAGATCTATGATTTTGTCTGGGATGAATTCTGTGACTGGTATATCGAGATGGTAAAGCCCAGACTCTACAGCAAGGATGACAAGACAAAGCCGGCAGCCCTGTGGACACTGAGGACTGTCCTCCTGCAGAGCTTAAAGCTCCTTCACCCCTACATGCCCTTTATCACGGAAGACATTTTCCAGCATGTACAGGACAAGGAAGAGTCTATCATGGTATCCAGCTGGCCTGTCTATAAGCCCGAGTGGGATTTTGCCCAGGATGAGGAAGCGGTGGAACTGATAAAGGAAGCTGTAAGGGGCATCAGGAATACCAGAAGAGATATGAATGTTCCCCCCAGCCGCAAGGCAAAGGTCTTCGTCGTATCGGATTCCGAGAAGATCCGGGGCATATTCGAGAAGGGAAGCGTATTCTTTGCCTCCCTGGGCTATGCCAGCGAGGTCGTAGTCCAGGCGGATAAGACCGGCATAGGTGACGACGCGGTATCCGTTGTCATAGACGGAGCGGAGATCGATATTCCTTTCGCTGAGCTTGTCGATATTGCCAAGGAGATAGAGAGGCTGAAGAAGGAAGAGGCTAAGATGCAGGCTGAGATCAAGCGTGCCAGCGGCATGCTTGCCAATGAGAAATTCACTTCAAAGGCCCCTGCCGACAAGGTTCAGGCTGAGAGGGACAAGCTGGACAAATACACGCAGATGCTTGCCCAGATCCAGGAGAGGCTGAGCTCCTTGTCCTGAAAGATGCAGTGACAGGTTAAAAGAAGACAGATCACAGTCGCCGGAATGTTCCGACCAGGCAGAGACTGCCAGCGGTCGGAGCCGTTCTGGCGACAGATTTTTTAAGGGATGATGAAAACGGACTGGGATTACAGAAGCTGCACGGAATATATAGAGGGGATCGTCAGGTTCACGAAGGAAAAATCTGCGGGGAGCCTAAAGCGCATACTCAGGCATTTTGGCGATCCGCAGGACCGCTTTGCCTACATCCATGTGGCGGGGACAAACGGCAAGGGGTCCGTCTGCGCCTACATAGACAGCATGCTGAGAAAGGGCGGGGTCCATACCGGCCTTTTCACATCGCCTCATCTGATAGAGACGACGGAGAGGATGAAGGTAGACGGGAAGGATATCCCGCGGGAAGAGTTCACGCGGATCTTCTGCCAGCTCTACGATTTTGTGGACCAGGCGGTTAAGGATGAGAGGAGCGGGATCATCCATCCCACATACTTTGAGTGGCTCTACATCATGGCCGTCATCTGGTTTGCCGAGAAAAAGGTCAGCTATGGGATCATGGAGACCGGTCTGGGCGGGAGGCTGGACGCCACAAATGTCATAGATCACCCGGCCATCTGCGTCATCACGTCCATCAGCTACGACCACATGGCCATCCTGGGCAATACGCTCTCTCAAATCGCCTTCGAGAAGGCAGGCATCATAAAGGAAGGCGTTCCCCTGATCTGCGACGGAAGCGAAAGGGAGGCTCTTGAGGTGACAGCGGCAAGGGCGGAGGATCTGCACAGCCCTTTTACTGTCGTATTTCCCGCCGAATGCGCAGAAGAAACAGATACCTGTTACCCCGGAAGCACCCGGACGGCAGTGGTTAAAAAAATCTTAAATAAGGGTAAAAACATTGATTTTTATCTCAAGGAAATGTATCATGATAGGGATAACATCGGCGAAGAAGCCGTTCATATTGAGCTGAATACAGGCGCGGGATACCAGGCTGTGAACAGCAGCCTGGCTTTTCTTGCCGTCAGGGAGCTGATGAGAAGACGTAAGGATCTTCAGGGCCTTGACAGGGAAAAACTTCTGGAAGGGCTTAGGGATGCGCACTGGCCCGGCCGCCTGGACCAGGCTGCGGACGGTCTCATCGTCGACGGCGCCCACAATGTGGGCGGAGCCAGACAGCTGTGCGCCTCGCTCAACAGCATTTATCAGGGGAAGAAAGATATCACTCTTGTTTTTGCTGTGGCCAGCGATAAGGATCACGGCGGCATGGCGAGAGAGCTGAGTAAGATCTGCGGCCTGAAAAGCCTGATCATCACTCAGATAGAGGGAAGCCGCAGGACTTCTATAGAAACTGTGGCCCATGATTTTGCAGGATATCTTCCGCAGGAAGTCAGAGTACAGGCTCTGTATCCGGCCTCAAGGGCTCTGGACGCGGGGCGCCGGCAGGCAGGGCCGGATGGCCTTCTTGTCTGCGCGGGCTCGCTGTATCTGGCCGGCAGCATCCTGAAGGACCTGAGGGATCAGGCGGAGGATCCACATAGATAGAAGGTAGAGAAGGAGGACCGTCTCTATGATAAATTTTGAAGAAGAGCTGAAGAAGTTCAGACCCAGCCTTGAGGTAGACCAGGCTGAGGATAATATATATAAGAATGATCTGAAGGACGCGGCGGACATGGTGGAAGACCTCATAAGGGAGCTGAACAGGACTGCCGCCTTGCACAACCGGGAGGTCTAGCGGGGAATGAAATGTCTTATTTGCGGCACACCGCTTGAGGGGACTTATGTCTGCCCCAGGTGCGGGCGCACGGACGAAGTTGCCAGAAAGATCATATATTCTTCCAACTGGCACTATAATCAGGGACTTGCCAGGGCCAATATCCGGGATCTGTCCGGAGCAGCCCAGTCTCTCATTCGCTCGCTCCAGTACAATAAGAGGAATACGCGCGCGCGCAATCTCCTGGGCCTCATCTATTTTCAGATGGGCGAGATCGTGGATGCCATCAGCCAGTGGGTCATCAGCGTGAATTTTCAGCCGGAGAGCAACCCGGCGCGCGATTATATCAATACCATACAGGAGAACCAGGCCCTCTTCCAGGAGGCGTCCAAGGTCATTAAAAAATACAACACAGCCCTGGATTACTTAAGTGAGGGCAACGAGGATATGGCCATACTTGAGCTGAAGAAGGCGGTCAGCCTGAATCCCAAGTATGTGCGCGCCTACCAGCTGCTCGCTCTTCTTTTTATACGCAGGGAGCAGTACGCTGCGGCCCGGAAGATGCTGACCCGGGCGGTCAAGGTGGACAGGAACAATGTAACAACGATGAAGTACCTCAAGGAGGTCAATCAGCATTACAAGAAGCCGGTCCGGTCCAAAACGGCGCCTCTTGTCCGGGTGAGCGATCCGACTCCTATCGTCATAGAGAAGAAGCCGGAAGGCAGGTACAGAGAGTACAACACAGGATTTGTATCCTTTATCAATATCCTGATCGGTCTTGTCGTCGGCGCGGCTGTCGTATGGCTGCTCATCGTTCCTTCCATGACAAAGGGCAAGGAAAAGGACTACAATGACGCGGTCATATCCTACAGCGCGGAGCTCTCCGAACGCAATAAGAAGGTCGACAGCCTGGAGACCCAGATAAAGACTCTGAAGAAGACGATATCCGACTATGAGTCAAAGGTGGGGACAACGGTCAACGACGACGGGCAGAGCCGCAAAAACCTGGAGAAGGCCATTGTGGAATTTCTGGATGACAACTATTCAGCCGCCGGCAAGGCTGTCGCCGAGATAGATCCCGACGCCATATCCGATGACAATGAGAAGAAGATCTACAAGGCTCTTAAAGAGGCGACAAAGGACTCCATCACGCCTACCCTTTACGCGAACGCCGAGGCGGACTATGAGAACGGCGACTATACGAAGGCTGTCAATGGCTTTTCCAAGGTCCTTCGCATGGATTCCACCTATACATCGGCTATCTATTATCTGGCCAGATCCTACCACAGGGCGGGAGACCTGGTGAACGCGGCCCTCTACTACCAGCAGATCGTGGACGACTACTCCGATTCGGAGTATTATACCGATGCCAAACAGTATCTGGATCAGATCGGATCTACATCATCCGGGGCAAGCGCGGCCAAGGCAGCTGAGAAAAAGAACAGCGAGGCAGAAAAGGCAAAGGCCCAGACGGAGACCGAGACGGAGACCTCGGCAGATGAAGGAAATTCTGACGACGGTTCCGGCAGCGATGGCAATTATGACGACGGCTCCGGTGATGACGGCGGCTATGACGACGGAAGTTATGACGACGGTTCCGGCGATGAGGGAAATTACGACGATGGCTCCGACGGGGGCTATTGATCAGCATAATATATGAAGGAGACAAGAGGTATATGGATTTCGTTGAGAGAGATTTTATACCCGTGATGCTGGGCGGAGATATCAATACATACAGCGTTGCGAGAGCATTTTATGAAAAGTATCAGGTAAGATCTTATATATTCGGGAAGTACCCGACAGGTCCCAGCTATCAGAGCAGGATCATAACATACAGGGCCAATGAAGATATCGACACAGACGAAGTTTTTCTGAAGACTGTGAACCGCTTTGCAAAAAAGCACGCGGACAAGAAGATCATGCTCGTGGGCTGCGGGGACAGCTATGTCGCCCTCATCAGCAAGCATAAGAGCGAGCTGAATGAGAATATCATCGCCCCCTATATCGATTATGATCTCATGAACCATCTCCAGCTCAAGGAGACATTCTATAAGCTCTGCGACAAGCACGGCATCGATTACCCGGGAACGCTCATCTACAGCAGGGATATGGGAGAAGATTTTGATCTTCCCTTCCCCTATCCTGTCATACTCAAGCCCTCAAACGGCATCCAGTACTGGGAGCATCCCTTTGAGACCCAGCACAAGGTCTATACCATCCACGACAGGCAGGAGCTTTTGAAAGTTCTCGGCCAGATCTACGACGCGGGCTACACGGACAAGATCATCATCCAGGATATGATCCCGGGCAATGACCAGTATATGAGGGTTCTTACCTCCTACTCCGACCACACAGGCAAGGTAAAGATGATGTGCCTGGGCCATGTGCTCCTGGAGGAGCACACCCCGCACGGGCTGGGCAACCATGCCGTTATCATCACAGAGCCCAACAAGAGCCTCATGTCCAGGGTAAAGGCCCTGCTGGAAGAGCTCAACTATGTAGGATTTTCCAATTTTGATATTAAATACGACCAGAGGGACGGCAAGTACAAGTTCTTCGAGATCAATACCCGCCAGGGCAGGAGCAACTATTATGTAACCGGGTCCGGCTTCAATGTGGCCGAGTATCTCGTGGAAGACTATATCAGGGGAGAAGATCTGCCTTTTAAGATCGCGAAGAAGGAGCACCTGTGGATGGTCGTTCCCCGAGGCGTTGCCTTCCGCTATGTCACAGATCCCGAGATGAAGGCCAAGATGAAGAAGCTCATCCGCCAGGGCAGGGTGGTCAATCCTGTCTTTATGAAGGGAGACCTGGGCATGCCCAGGCTGGCCCGGATGCTCAAGACGCATTTCAGCCATTATTACAAATTCAAGGAATATTACACTCCCTGATCCTTTTCATAGGGGGAAGATGTTTTCAGGAGGTGGAAGATGAAGAAGATACTGGGTGTGATAGGAGGTATGGGGCCGGAGGCCTCTGCTTTCTTTTATGATGAAGTGATCGCCCACACCAGGGCGGGGAGCGATCAGGAGCATATCGATATGATCATCCTGAGCCATGCCTCCATGCCCGACCGGACAAAGGCTATCCTGACCGGCCATGAGGCGGATCTTCTGGACGCCATGCGCAGGGATCTTAAGATCATGGAGACGGCAGGGGCGGCCAACATTGCGATCCCCTGCAACACGTCGCATTATTTTTACGACCGGATCCAGTCCATGACCCGCATCCCTATCATAAATATGGTGCGGGAGACCGTGAAGGAGGCGGCAGCCACTTACAGCAGGGACGGGGAAAAGCCCTGCGTCGGCATTATGGCGACGGACGGAACGGTGCGCACGGGCGTCTATGAGAAGGAGCTCAAAGAGGCCGGCTGCTCTGTGGTCCTTCCGACGCCGGCCAGACAGGCGGATATCATGTCCGTCATCTACGATGACATAAAGGGCGGCAGGAAGCCGGACAGAGATAAGTTCGAGTCTGCTTACAGGGAACTGAAGGAGGCCGGCTGCGACTGCGTATTGCTGGCCTGCACGGAGCTTTCCGTTTATACGAGATATTATCCCGCCGCGGACGACTGCATTGATGCCATGGAAGTATTGATCCGGGAATCTGTCATCCGCTCGGGCGCGGACTATATTTAACAGGAGAGAAAAAGTGGAATATTATTCATTAAAAGCATATGCTGATCTGCTGGATCAGGCCGGGCTGCTGGTGGAAGCGGACCTGAAGGGCCGCGAAAGTCAGCCGGTCAGATGGCTGACCTATGATTCGAGAACTGTCAGAGAGGGCACGCTTTTTATCTGCAAGGGCGCGGCTTTTAAGGAGGAATACCTGGAGGGCGCGGCCTGGGCAGGGGCAGGGGCCTATGTCTCGGAGAAGAAATACGAGGCAGGGGATGATCTGCCCTGCCTGATCGTCAGGGATATCCGCAAGGCTATGCCTCCGCTCGCGGAGATGTTTTTTAATTATGCCTGGAAGAAGCTGAAGATTACAGCCTTCGGGGGGACAAAGGGAAAGTCCACATCCGCCTACTATATGAAGGCCATCGTGGACGATTACATGGCCGCTTCCGGCGGAGCCGAGAGCGCGGTCATCTCATCCATAGACGATTACGACGGGGTCACGAGGACAGAATCCCATATCACGACACCGGAATCCGTGGAACTGCACGAGCATATGTTCAACGCGGTCTCCTCCGGCATCACCTACATGGAGATGGAGGCTTCCAGTCAGGCCCTCAAGTATGACAGAGTAGACAACATGCGCTTTGACGTGGGCGTTTTCCTCAATATATCCGAAGACCACATCAGCCCCATAGAGCACAAGGATTTTGAAGATTATCTTTCTTCCAAGATGAAGATGTTCGCCCTGACGGATCACGCCGTGATCAATCTGGACGCCGACTGCATAGACCGGGTCAAAAAGGAAGCCGAGGCGGCAGGCGATGTGCACACATTCAGCACAAAGGACCCTTCGGCCGATTATTATGCCTATGACATCCACAAGGACGGGAAAGAAATCGTATTTCAGGTAAAATGCCAGCACTTTGACAGTGAGTTCCGCCTCACTATGCCCGGCCTTTTCAATGTGGAAAATGCTGCCGCAGCCATAGCTGCGGCTGATATTCTGGGAATCCCTGAGTCTTACATCCGGTCCGGCCTTTACAGGGCAAGGTCAAGCGGCAGGATGGAGCTTTTCGCCAGCCGGGACGGACTTGTCACGGCCGTTGTGGACTATGCCCACAACAAGCTCAGCTTTGAGAAGCTTTTCGGATCGACAAGGCAGGAGTATCCGGACCACGACATCGTAGCCATATTCGGCTGCCCGGGCTATAAGGCCTACATCAGGCGGCGGGATCTGGGCCTGATCGCCGGGTCCTACTGCTCAAAGGTCTATCTTGTGGCGGAGGATCCCGGCAAGGAGCCGCCGGCTCATATTTCCGGCCAGATCGCGGCCTATGTCAGGGAACAGGGCTGCCCTTACGAGATCATAGAGGACAGGGGAGCCGCTATCCACAAGGCCATCCTGGAGTGCAAAAGGCCCACGGTCATCCTCATAACAGGCAAGGGAAATGAGACAAGACAGAAGTACGGGACAACATATGCTCCCTGCATTTCCGATGTAGAATATGTAAAGCGGTACATCAAAGAATATGACGAGTCGCCGCATCACGCATACGACTATTCCGGGTGGACAGAAGAGAAAGATTTTGTGAGGTGATCCTATGTGTGGAATCGTTGGATATACAGCCAGGAAGGATGTAGAGAACAGGATACTGAACACTCTGGAGCTTTTGGAGTACAGGGGCTATGACAGCGCCGGCCTTGCCATCTATAATGAAAAATTCCAGCAGGTCGTTGTTCGCAAGTGTGCGGGCAGGGTCTCTGACCTGCGTGAGAAATGCCAGGAGGTTCCTGTGGCCGGCACATGCGGGATCGGTCATACCCGCTGGGCGACCCACGGCGGTGTGTGCGATGAGAATGCCCACCCCCACCGCTGCGGCAGGGTGACTCTTGTCCACAACGGCATCATAGAGAATTATGAAGAGATCAGGGATCATTTCGGCCTGGGCGGCGAGCTGATCTCCGAGACAGATACAGAGGTCATTGCCGCTCTCATCGACAAATTCTACGACGGCAGGCCGCGCGCGACCATCTCCCGCGCCATCAAGTATATCAAGGGGACATTTGCCCTGGTTATCATGTTCGACGACAAGCCGGGCGTGATCTACGCTGTGAGAAATGTCAGCCCGATCGTTGCCGCCTACACGGGCGACGGCACCATGCTGGCTTCCGATGTGGCTGCCCTGGGCGGCCAGGCGGACAAATACATGGTCGTTCCCGAGTACCACATCGTTGAGCTCCACCAGAACGCCATCCTTGTCTACGATGAGAAGGACCAGAAGGTTAAGCCTGAATTCCTTGAGATCGACTGGGATACGACCCGGGACGGCAAAGGCAGGTATCCATTTTACATGGAAAAGGAGATCATGGAGCAGCCCGAGGTCATAAAAAATGCTCTCTGCTCCCGTATCGTGGATGGTCACATCAGCCTTGAGACAGACGGGATCCCCGATCCCCTGCTGACGGACTGCAGCCGGATCGTCATCACGGCCTGCGGAACGGCCCGCCATGTCGGCCTGGCTTCCAAGGCTCTGATGCAGAATATCCTCCGCATGCATGTGGACGTGGAGTACGCCTCTGAGTTTATGTACAGCAATCCCGTGATCGATGAGAAGACTCTCGTCATCGTTATCTCCCAGTCCGGTGAGACCATAGACACCCTGGAAGCCCTCAAGTATGCCCGCAGGCAGGGGGCCAGGAGTATCGGCGTCATCAACGTCAAGGGTTCCTCCATCGCCCGGGAGAGCGATTACGTCATGTATACAGCGGCAGGTCCCGAGATCGCGGTCGCCAGCACAAAGGCCTACACGACCCAGCTTGCTGTCATGTACGCCCTCATCGGCCGCATGGCTGTCCTGCGCGGGAATTTTGATGAGTCCCAGGAGAAGAGTTTCATCGAAGGCCTTCTCGGCATCTCCGCCGGAGTCCAGAATGTTCTCGACCGCCGGACGGATATCCACAGGATCGCCCGGGATCTTCTGGAGGCAAAGGATGCCTTCATGATCGGACGCGGCCTTGATTACACTATCCTGCTCGAGGGCGCCCTCAAGCTCAAGGAAATCTCCTACATCCACACAGAAGCCTACGCATCCGGCGAGCTCAAGCACGGCACGATCGCCCTGATCACGGAGAACACCCCGGTCATCGCCGTCGTCACCCAGCACGACATCAAGGAAAAAGAGCTGTCAAATATCCGCGAGGTCCAGTCCCGCGGCGCCCAGCTCACCCTTTTTGTGAGCGAGGACATGGAATTGTCGGATCAGGAGAAATACTCCCACGTATTCCGCCTTCCGGCCATGGACGACAGACTCTCCATCTTCCCCGTCTCCGCCGCCCTCCAGCTCCTGGCCTACTATGTCTCCATGGACAGAGGCCTGGACGTCGACAAGCCCAGGAACCTGGCCAAGGTCGTGACGGTAGAGTAAATATTATATCGAGAAATAAAGTGTCAGAAGTTCCCCCCGGCAGACGGGCCTGTAAGGCCCGCCTGCCGGGGGATTTTGTCTGTGGGGTCTGCCGGGAGTTCTTGTCTGTGGGCTAAAACAGCCGGGGCCGCTGCCGGCCCCGGCTGGGAAATATGTCTGTGGAGCTGCCGCAAAGAAATAATAGGATTCCGGCGGAGGGCGGAGATTGGCGATGTGGGAAGGAGGCTGGGGAGGTCTCGCAAAGGAATAGCCATGAGGGGAGTACGTTTGATTGCTGCATAAAATACACGACATTTTTTTGCGAAAGCGTCCATCCAAGGGGAAATGGAAAAAATGGACGTAATATTTAGTCCTAATATGGGACTATAGACGTCCATATCGCCGCAAAAAGGAAATATGGACGTAGAATTTATTCTAAACTGTACCCCATATGGTGGACACGGATTTTCGCCAAAGTGTATGCTTTTGGAGAGACCATATCTGTAGAAAGCCGGCTTACCGGCGCCCGTCAGAAGAAATTATGTTTGTGGCGGACGCCCAGGCAGTATCAGACCTGTCCGCCCCTCCCGGTTATCTGGTCCAGGATCTGGAAGTAGTTTTCAAATGTCTTGCGGCAGCAGAGGGGGTCTTTTATCACGATCCCGGGTGCGCGAAGGCCTGTGAGGGCGAAGGATATGGCGACTCTGTGATCGTCGTATGTCTCTATCTGGGCTGGCCGGGGATCGCCGGGATAGATGGTGAGAACGTCCCCGGGGCTGCACTGGGTCCGGATGCCCATGCGCTTCATATTTTCCAGGATGGCCTCGATCCGGTCGCACTCCTGCAGGCGGATGTGGCTGATGCCGCGGATAGTGACGGGGCTGCCCGCGAAGGGGGCGATGGCGGCAAGGGTGAGGGCCTGGTCGGAAAAGCTGCCCATGTCGACATCTACTCCCTTCAGGCTGCCGCCCGCGGGGCCGGTCACAAGGATGCCTTCTTCCGTCTCCTGCGTGTGACAGCCCATCTGCTCAAGGACGCCCAGGAAAGCAATATCCCCCTGGAGAGTATTTTTGCGGACATCTCGCACAAGGCAGCTGCCGCCTGATATGGCGGCCATGGCATAGAAATAGGCGGCCGCCGACAGGTCGGGCTCTATCTGATATCTGCCGGCTTTGGGGTGAGATCCGCCCCGGATGAGGAATGTCAGGGCTTCTTCCTCGGTCCTGTCACCGGTCAGAGTCTCGTCACCAATCCCCTCACCGGCGCCGTCCCCGGTCTCTTCCTCCACCTGGATTCCGAAGTCCTTCATAAGAGCTGTCGTCATACGCACGTAGGACAGACCGTGGGAGCCGCGGACATGGATCCGGATATCGCCAGAGGAAAGGGTGCATGCCATGAGCAGGGCGCTGAGGAACTGGCTGCTCTTGCCGATATCGACGCTGACGCTGGAAGAATGTATTCCATCGGCATGGATGGTGAAAGGGAAGAAGCCTTCCCTTCCATCAAAGGAAAAGCTGCAGCCCAGGGTTTTCAGGGCGTCTATCAGAGGCGCCATGGGCCGGCGCATCATCTGCTCGGAAGATGTCAGATGCCAGCTGCCCTCAGAGCAGCCCAGAAGAGCCGTCAGAAATCTGGCCGCCGTGCCGGCGCTGCCCACGTCTATGCTGACATGATCTCTGGGGATAGAACCCCCGCAGCCATGTATTTTTATGCAGTGCGCATCCTCATCAAGCTCCATGTCAAAGCCCAGGGTCTTCAGGCAGCTGATGAAATGCCGGGAGTCGTCGCTGAGCAGGATGCCGTCGAGAACGGTCAAGCCATCTGTCATGGCCGCCAGCATGAGGGCTCGGTTTGTTATGCTCTTTGAGCCGGGCACCCTGATATCCAGATTTCGCGCGCCTGCACCCGGTCCCACATCCGTAACAGGGGCGCCTGAGCCCGCCGCCGCGCCTGAGCCTGCGCCCGTTCGAGAACCTGCCTGATAAAAGACAGGCCTGACACTGTATTTTTCCATATTGATCTCCTGTTTTGCACAAATGTATTTTTATACCTATTATAATCTATTTTATCCCGAAAGGAAGCGGGTCAGCCCGAGAAAATGACTTGACGGACTTATATCACAAAATTATAATAGATGGTAATGTCCATAGCAGATGTATACAATGTTATTTTTATTCATTGTTTTGCATATTTACAGAGACTGGCCGCAGAATTTTCCAGCGGCGGAATGGAGATCAATATGATATTCAGAGATGAGACGATAACAGATGAGATAGAGGAAAAGGCGCAGATCCTGGTTGACGCCCTGCCTTATATCAGGGATTTCAACCAGAAGATCGTCATTGTCTGTTTTGAGGGCAGCAATATCCTGACAGACGAAGAAGAAAAAGTCGTCATGAGGGACGTCGCCCTGCTCAAGACGATCGGCATGAGGCCCATCCTTGTACACGACTCGCGCATGGGCCATGACAAATTCAGAGAGAACAAGCTTGTGGCCAAGATGATAGAGATGAGCGGCGTCAAGGCAGTCGGCATTTGCGGCATAGACCTGCAGACCATCATGCTCAATGTGGACAACGACTACATACCGGTCATAACACCCAACGATATAGACAACGAGGATACACCGATCTCGCCCGCCCTGTGCGCGGCCCAGGTCGCTGAGGCGGTTCATGCGGAAAAACTGATATTTCTCGGCGGGATAGACGGGATCCACGACAGGAAGAGTTCAGAGCTGATCAGCCAGATCCTCCTGGACGATTTTATAGAAATGGTGAAAAATGATGACCAGGCTGACGTCCTGCTGGCGGAAAGGGAGCGCTATGCCATAGAGCTCATCCAGGCAGGCATACCCAGAGTGCATTTTCTCGATGTAAAGATCCGCCACAGCCTTCTTCTGGAGCTGTTCAGCATTATCGGAGTGGGGACAGCCATCCTCCCCGACGGCGGGCATTACTACCCTCACGAAATCAGGAACGGGAAGCTCATAGCCCCGGCGGCACAGGGGTAGGATATGAGCATTCTGGATCTTATCATCCTGGGGATCGGACTCTCCATGGACGCCTTTGCGGTATCTATCTGCAAAGGACTTGCCATGAACAGGAGCGGGCTGAAAGAATGCGTCATTCCCGGCCTCTGGTTCGGAGGATTTCAGGCCCTCATGCCCCTGATCGGATACGCTCTGGGCAGCACATTCAGCCGCTATGTCCAGGCAGTCGACCACTGGATCGCTTTTATCCTGCTTGTCCTGATCGGCGGCAACATGCTCAGGGAAGCCCGGCAGAATGAGGAGGGGGATGCCTCCCTCAGATTCGGGGAAATGTTCATGATGGCTGTGGCCACCAGCATAGACGCTCTGGCGGTGGGCGTGACATTTGCCTTTCTTGATGTTAATATAATAGAAGCTGTAAGCGTGATCGGAGTCTGTACATTCTGCTTTTCCGCAGGCGGCGTAAGGATAGGAAACTTCTTCGGCTCCAGATGGCAGAGACCGGCCAAATACACAGGCGGCGCCATTTTGATCATCATGGGCACAAGGATCCTCCTTGAGCACCTGGGAATCATTCCCTGACAGCCATAGGCCGCAAGGAACGGAGGAAACACTTATGGGCAAGAATGTCAGCGCCAGCTGCGATATCTGCATGTATTACAGCTACGATGAAGAATATGACTGCTATACATGCGAAGTGGATGATCAGATGGACGAAGACGACGTCTGGCGTTTTATGAACTCGGGCCGCAAGGTCTGCCCGTTTTTCAGGATGGGCGATGAGTACAAGATCGTTCACAAGCAGATCTGAGGAGGAGAAATACATGATTCAAATTTATACAGGTGACGGCAAGGGAAAGACGACAGCGGCCATAGGCCAGGCTATCCGATATCTGGGGGCTGACGGCAGGGTCATGTTCATCCAGTTTCTCAAGGATTCAAATTCCAGCGAGCTGAGTATATTCGAAGACCTTGACAATATCACCCTTATGCCCAATCCCTGGAGCTATGGTTTTACCTGGGATATGACGAAAGAGGAGATGGAAGAGGCGAAGGCTATCTATGCCCAGTATCTGGATATGCTGCTTTTCCGCATCCAGCAGGATGACTACGGCATGCTGGTGCTGGATGAAGCCGCAACTGCCTGCAGCCTGGGACTTTTAGACTGCGCCCAGCTGCTGGACCTGATCGATCAGCTGCCCGATGACATGGAGATTGTATTGACCGGGCGGGACGCCCCGGAGCAGCTTATAGACCGGGCGGACTACGTCACAGAGATGAAGAAGATAAAGCATCCCTTTGACAAGGGCCAGAGGGCAAGAAAGGGCATAGAGTACTGATAAATGTTTGAAGAACTTAAAGGACGGGCCGTGCGCTCCATAGACGAGGATTCTTACAGAAAATTTGCGGTCATGGCTGCCCTGGTCGAAAAGGACGGCCAGCTCTGCGTGCTTTTTGAAGAGAGGGCAAGCAGGCTCAAGCGCCAGCCGGGGGAGATCTGCTTTCCGGGCGGCGCCCGCGACGGCCAGGAGACTTCCCGGGAGACCGCGGTCAGAGAGACCTGCGAGGAACTTTGCATAAGCCGGGATCAGATCCAGGTGATCGCCCAGATGGATACCCTTTACACGGTATACAACAATGAAGTATCCGTCTACCTGGGCCGGCTGACGGACTATCAGATGACATTTTCCAGGAGCGAGGTGGGCGATGTCTTTCTCGTCCCCCTGAAATTTTTCCTGGAGACGAAGCCCGAGGTGCACCAGATAAAGATCCTGTCCCAGACCCAGGAGGATTTCCCATACGACAAGATCCCGGGCGGCAGGGATTACTACTGGAGGCCCGGCTATAAGAATGTCTACTTTTATACCTACGGCGGCCGCACGATCTGGGGGCTGACAGCCTATATCATGCAGAGCATTGTTTCTATTCTGAAAAATGAGACGGATACGGGAGGCATCTGATGGACAAGAAGAAAGCGAAAAAGGTGCAGAAAAAGAAGCCTGCCGGCGACATGACAGCCTTTCTCAAGAAAAAGCCGGTCAGGAAGATCGTGAATTTTTACTATTTTCCGGCAGAAGGGGCAGGCGCCCGGCAGATCGTGGATAACGTAGGACCGGACTTTGCCGAAAAGGCCGATATCTGGCCGGAGCTGAATCTCGTGGAGGTCGTCCTGAACCTGGATTCCCTCATATTCCAGGACGCGGCCGAGTGCTTTGTGGATCCTCTGGACCAGGAATACTTCAAGGAGCACGGCATCACGACCATGTTCCAGATCAGCTTCGATATCAATGACTTGGATCAGGTAAAGCAGGTCATGAAAAATATCATGGGCTCCATAGGAGGCCGGGTCTGCAGCGACACGGATGATTTCGAGCCATCCTACGACGTGAACACGATTGAAAATCTGAATGTATGATAGCAAGGGGGGCTGTCCGCACGGAGGGATCCGCGCGGACAGCCCTCTTTTCGTAAGGGATTTGAATCTCGCGGCGGTGCAGGGGATTACAGGATCCGGCGGCGATGCAGGGGATTACAGGATTCGGCTGCGATGCAGGGGATTACGTCCATTTCAAGGGAAAAGACAAGGATGGACGTAATAATCAGTCTAAATGGGTAAAGTGTACCCCATGTCAAGGACACAGCAAAAATAAAAGTGTATGCTTTTTTCATGCCATCGGTCAGTCTGCTAAAGCGGCTGGT